>CALRWS020000044.1:0-35346 GCA_943371935.1 Chitinophaga pinensis
ACGTTCCGCGCCGATCTTCGTCAGCGCCGCCGTCAGCGTCGTCTTGCCGTGGTCAACGTGACCGATCGTCCCCACGTTCACGTGAGGCTTGGTGCGCTCGAACTTACCCTTTGCCATGGTGTGTCTCTCTCTTTATCTGGATGCTTGGATGATCTGAATGCTTGGAAATCAAGCGGGCCGGACGTACCGGCCGCGCATCAGCTCTTCTTCATGACCGATTCGGCGATGTTGGTCGGCGCTTCGGCGTAATGGTCGAATTCCATCGTGAACGTGGCGCGGCCCTGGGTCAGCGAGCGGATCGTGGTCGCGTAACCGAACATTTCGCCCAGCGGCACCATCGCGTTGATGGTCTTGCCCGACGGCGTGTCGTCCTGGCCCTGGAGCAGGCCGCGACGACGACTCAGGTCGCCCATCACGTCGCCGACGTAATCTTCCGGCGTCACCACCTCGACCTTCATGATCGGCTCCAGCAGGACCGGATCGGCCTTGCGGAAACCTTCCTTGAACGCCATCGACGCGGCGAGTTTGAACGCCATTTCCGAGGAGTCGACGTCATGGTACGAACCGAACACGAGCTTGACCTTGACGCCAACGACCGGGAAGCCCGCCAGCGGACCGCTGGTGATGGTTTCGCGCAGGCCCTTTTCGATCGCCGGGATGAATTCCTTCGGAATCACGCCGCCGGTGATGTCGTTGATGAACAGGAAATCGTTCTTCACATCTTCATCGGCACGGTCCACGGCGTTCATCGGCGACAGCTCGATCACGACATGACCGTACTGACCCTTACCGCCAGATTGCTTCGCGTGCTTGTAATCCGACTTCACGTCCGACTTGCGGATGGTTTCGCGATACGCGACCTGCGGCTTGCCGACATTGGCTTCGACGTTGAACTCGCGGCGCATGCGATCCACGAGGATGTCGAGATGCAGCTCGCCCATGCCGGCGATGATGGTCTGACCGGATTCCTCGTCGGTACGCACGCGGAACGACGGATCTTCCTGGGCCAGACGGCCGAGGGCGATACCCATCTTTTCCTGGTCGGACTTGGTCTTCGGCTCCACCGCCATCGAGATGACGGGCTCCGGGAACACCATGCGCTCGAGGGTGATGATGTGGTCCTGCGAGCACAGCGTGTCGCCGGTGGTCACGTCCTTCAGACCGACGGCCGCAGCGATGTCACCGGCGTTGACCTGTTTGATTTCTTCGCGATTGTTGGCGTGCATCTGCAGAATACGGCCGATGCGCTCCTTCTTCGACTTGACCGGGTTGTACACCTGGTCGCCGGAGTTGAGCGTGCCCGAATAGACGCGGAAGAACGTCAGCGAACCCACGAACGGGTCGGTCATGATCTTGAACGCCAGCGCGGAGAACGGCGCCTTGTCGTCGGCCGGACGGGTGTCTTCCTTGTCGTTTTCGTCGATGCCGGGGACCGGCGGACGATCGAGCGGCGACGGCAACAGCTGCACAACGGCGTCGAGCATCGCCTGCACGCCCTTGTTCTTGAATGCGGTACCGCAGAGCACGGGAACGATCTCCACGCGCAGCGTGCGGGTGCGGATGCCGAAGATGATTTCCTCTTCGGTCAACTCGCCCTCGTTGAGGTACTTGTCCATCAGCTCTTCGTTGGCTTCGGCAGCGGCCTCGACCATGAAGTTGCGCGCTTCCTTGGCGGTATCGACCAGATCGGCCGGAATCTCGCCATAGGTGAACGTCGCGCCCTTGTCTTCCATGTTCCAGATGATGGCTTTCATCTTGAGCAGGTCGACCACGCCTTCGAAGCCTTCTTCGGCGCCGATCGGCACCTGCATCGGCACAGCGTACGCGCCGAGGCGCGACTTCAGCTGTTCGACGACCTTGTCGAAGTTGGCGCCGGTACGGTCCATCTTGTTGACGAAGGCCATGCGCGGCACGGCGTACTTGTTCGCCTGACGCCACACGGTTTCCGACTGCGGCTGGACGCCGCCGACCGCGCAGAGCACGAAGACCGCGCCATCGAGCACGCGCAGCGAACGCTCGACTTCGATGGTGAAGTCGACGTGCCCGGGGGTGTCGATGATGTTGAAGCGGTGCTCTTCGAAGGACTTGTCCATCCCCTTCCAGAACGCCGTGGTGGCGGCGGAAGTGATGGTGATGCCGCGTTCCTGCTCCTGCTCCATCCAGTCCATCGTCGCGGCGCCTTCATGCACCTCGCCGATCTTGTGGTTGACGCCCGTGTAGAACAGGATGCGTTCGGTCGTGGTCGTCTTGCCGGCATCGATGTGCGCCATGATGCCGAAGTTGCGGTAACGCTCGATGGGAGTGGTACGGGCCACGGTGATTCTCTCGAATTGATGCCCGGCATTCGTATTGGACGAATACGCGGGCCTGAATGGCCGGATGCCGCCTTGCGGCGGCCTCCGGAATCTCGATCTTCGATGCGCCTCGCCCTGCTTGGGGCGGGCCGCATCTGGATGGCGCCTGCGTGTCGCGAGTCAGGCGCCGCGTGGGCGCCGTCGCCGACGCCCTCAGATCACCAGCGGTAGTGGGCGAACGCTTTGTTCGCTTCCGCCATGCGGTGGGTTTCTTCCCGCTTCTTGATCGCGCCGCCACGGTTTTCCGAGGCATCGATCAGTTCGGCTGCGAGCTTGCGCGGCATCGTGTTTTCGCCGCGCTTGCGTGCGGAGTCGATCAGCCAGCGCATCGCCAGCGCCATGCGACGCGAGGTACGCACTTCGACCGGCACCTGATAGGTGGCGCCGCCGACGCGACGCGACTTCACTTCGACCGACGGCGAGACGTTGCCGAGCGCCTTCTCGACGAGTTCGAGCGAGTTGCCGTTCTTTTCATTGATGACTTCCATCGCGCCGTACACGATCTTTTCGGCGATGGACTTCTTGCCGCTCTGCATCACCATGTTGATGAAGCGGGCGATGGTTTCGCTGCCGTGCTTCGGATCGGGCAGAACGGTGCGCTGGGGGGTTGAGCCTTTACGGGACATAGTCGATTACCAGTCACTGTAGGGCGGGTCTTGACCCGCCGTTTTTATCGGGGCGATGGGAAGAACCCCACCGGATGGCGATCATCGATCCGCGCGACCGCGAATCGAGACCCGCCTTACGACTTCGGACGCTTGGCGCCGTACTTCGAACGACCCTGGCGGCGCTTGGCCACGCCGGCGGCGTCGAGCGAACCACGGACGGTGTGGTAGCGCACGCCCGGCAGGTCCTTGACGCGACCGCCGCGGATCAGTACCACCGAGTGTTCCTGCAGGTTGTGACCTTCGCCGCCGATGTACGAAATGATTTCGTAGCCGTTGGTCAGGCGCACCTTCGCGACCTTGCGGAGCGCCGAGTTCGGCTTCTTCGGGGTCGTGGTGTAGACGCGGGTGCAGACGCCGCGACGCTGCGGGCACTTGTCCAGCGCCGGCGAGGCGCTCTTGTAGGTTTCGGGATTGCGCGGCTTACGCACAAGCTGGTTGATCGTTGCCATCAGAATTTGGTCTACGGTTGAGGCCGAAGCCTGTTGCGTGAGGTTGCTCGAAAACTGCTCGAACGAACGGCTGTTTCGGGTGCATCGGAATACGGAACAACAAAGAAAACAGCGGCAGGCCGATAGGTACGGTCTGCCGAGCAAAAAAGTATAGCCCGCGTTCGACGATGCCGTCAACGCGGTCCCGGGAAATCATCCGGCTCGCCGAAGCGTGCCGAACGACTGATGTCCGGACTTTCCCGCCCTCCTGGGCCGAATACGAGGCACATCCTGTAGCCTCATTTCGTGATCTGGGCAGCCCGAGGGCCGCCGAATTCGAACAAGTTTACGTGACGCGATGGGCAAGCGCCAGCGGCCTCTCCTGCCCGGCGACGCCCGAAAGCATCGCCGGTACCTGCACTTGGAGAAGCTCGCAGACGAACCTCGGCTTACGCCTCGGTATCGCCTTCGAGCATGTCGGAAGCGCTGTTGCCGGCCGCTTCCGCGGCGGCTTCGACGATCACCACCGGTTCGACCACTACCGGTGCCGGAGTCGGGGCCGCGGTCAGCGCCGCCATCTCCGAATCGGTCAGACCGGTCGCGCTCTTGCGACGCAGGCTATGGTAGGTCAGACCGGTGCCGGCCGGGATCAGACGGCCGACGATCACGTTCTCCTTCAGGCCGCGCAGCGTATCGCGGGTGCCGCGGACGGCCGCCTCGGTCAGCACGCGGGTGGTTTCCTGGAACGAAGCCGCCGAGATGAACGATTCGGTCGCCAGCGAGGCCTTGGTGATGCCGAGCAGCACCGGGTCGTACTGGGCGAGGATTTCGTTTTTCGCGGCCAGGCGCGCGTTCTCTTCGATCAGGCGCTGACGCTCGACCTGTTCGCCGTGCAGGAACTTGCTGTCGCCCTGGTCGGTGATTTCGACCTTGCGCAGCATCTGACGGACGATCACTTCGATGTGCTTGTCGTTGATCTTCACGCCCTGCAGGCGGTAGACGTCCTGGATTTCCTTGGTCAGGTACGACGCCAGCGGCTCGACGCCGAGCAGACGCAGGATGTCCTGCGGGCTGGATTCGCCGTCGACCACGGTTTCGCCCTTCTGCACGTGCTCGCCTTCGAACACGATGATCTGGCGATACTTCGGGATCAGCTCTTCGTGCTCGCTGCCGTCGGTGTCCTTGATGATCAGGCGCTGCTTGCCCTTGGTGTCCTTGCCGAAGCTGACGATACCCGAACGCTCCGCCAGCACCGCCGGATCCTTGGGCTTGCGCGCTTCGAACAGATCGGCGACGCGCGGCAGACCACCGGTGATGTCGCGGGTCTTCGAGGCTTCCTGCTGGATCTTGGCGACCACGTCGCCCACGCCGACCGGCGCGCCGTCCTGCAGGTTGACGATCGAGCGCGGCGGCAGCAGGTACTGCGCCGGCAGATCGGTACCCGGGATCGACAGATCCTTGCCGTTGCCGTCGACGATGCGCACCAGCGGACGCAGATCCTTGGCCTGGGCGCCACGACGCTTCGGATCGGTGATCTCGCGCGAAGCGAGGCCGGTCAGGTCGTCGGTCTTCTCGATCACGGTCACGCCGTCGATGAAGTCGATGAAGCGCATGAAACCCGCGACTTCGGACACGATCGGGTGGTTATGCGGGTCCCAGGTGGCGACGGTCTGGCCGGCCTTGATCTCGCCGCCGTCCTTGACCTGGATGGTAGCGCCGTAGGGCAGCTTGTAGCGTTCGCGCTCGCGGCCGTGACCGTCGAGCACCGAAAGTTCACCCGAACGCGACACCGCGACCAGATGGCCGGAAGCATGGTTGACGTGCTTGAGGTTGTTGAACTTGATGGTACCGGTGGTCTTGACGGTGACGTTGTCGATCGCCGCCGCACGTGAAGCCGCGCCGCCGATATGGAACGTACGCATGGTCAGCTGGGTGCCGGGCTCGCCGATCGACTGCGCGGCGATGACGCCGACCGCTTCGCCGATGTTGACCGTGTGGCCACGGGCCAGGTCGCGGCCGTAGCAGAACGAGCAGACGCCGAACGACGAGGCGCAGGTGATGGTCGAACGGACCTTGATCAGCTGCACGCTGGCGTCTTCGAGCTTCTGCACCCAGGCCTCGTCGAGCAGGGTGTTGCGGGTGACGAACGGATCTTCGTCGTTGCCCGGCAGGAACACGTCCTCGGCCACGATGCGGCCGAGCACGCGGTCGCGCAGCGGCTCGACCACGTCGCCGCCTTCGACGATCGGGGTCATCATCAGGCCTTCCGACGTGCCGCAGTCGACTTCGGTGATCACCACGTCCTGCGCCACGTCGACGAGACGACGGGTGAGGTAACCGGAGTTCGCGGTCTTCAGCGCGGTATCCGCGAGGCCCTTACGGGCGCCGTGGGTCGAGATGAAGTACTGCAGAACGTTCAGGCCCTCGCGGAAGTTCGCGGTGATCGGCGTTTCGATGATCGAGCCGTCGGGCTTGGCCATCAGGCCGCGCATGCCGGCGAGCTGACGGATCTGGGCCTGCGAACCACGAGCGCCGGAGTCGGCCATGATGTAAATGGAGTTCATCGACTTCTGGTCGATGGTCTCGCCCTTGGCGTTCTGTACTTTCTCGGTGCCGATGGTGTCCATCATGGCCTTGGCCACGCGCTCGTTGGTGCGCGACCAGATATCGACGACCTTGTTGTAGCGTTCGCCCGCGGTGACCAGACCCGACTGGTACTGCTGCTGGATTTCCAGCACTTCGGTCTCGGCTTCGGCGAGGATGCCCTTCTTTTCCAGCGGGATGGTCATGTCGTCGATGCCGATCGACACGCCCGAACGGGTCGCGTACGCGAAGCCGGTGTACATCAGCTTGTCGGCGAACACGACCGTGTCCTTCAGGCCCAACTGGCGGTAGCAGCTGTTGATCAGGCGGCTGATGTTCTTCTTGGTCAGCTCGGTGTTCACCAGCGCGAACGGCAGGCCCACCGGCAGGATTTCCTGCAGCAGGGCACGGCCGACGGTGGTGTCGACGATCGCGGTCTTGTATTCGCGGCTGCCGTCCTCTTCGATCACCATCTCATTGATGCGGACCTTGACCTTGGCGTGCAGTTCGACCACGCGGTTGTCGTAGGCGCGCTTCACTTCGGCGATATTCGCGAACGCCATGCCCTCGCCCGCCTTGTTCTCCAGGGCGCGGGTCATGTAGTACAGGCCGAGCACGACGTCCTGCGACGGCACGATGATCGGCTCGCCGTTGGCCGGCGAGAGGATGTTGTTGGACGACATCATCAGCGCGCGCGCTTCGAGCTGGGCTTCCAGCGACAGCGGCACGTGGACGGCCATCTGGTCGCCGTCGAAGTCGGCGTTGAACGCGGTGCAGACCAGCGGATGCAGCTGGATGGCCTTGCCTTCGATCAGCACCGGCTCGAACGCCTGGATGCCGAGGCGATGCAGGGTCGGGGCGCGGTTCAACATCACCGGATGTTCGCGGATGACGTCTTCGAGGATGTCCCACACGATCGGCTCTTCGCGCTCGACGAGCTTCTTCGCGGCCTTGATGGTGGTGGCGAGGCCACGACGCTGCAGCTTGGCGAAGATGAAGGGCTTGAACAGTTCCAGCGCCATCTTCTTCGGCAGGCCGCACTCGTGCAGACGCAGGGTCGGGCCGACCACGATGACCGAACGGCCGGAGTAGTCGACGCGCTTGCCCAGCAGGTTCTGGCGGAAGCGACCCTGCTTGCCCTTGATCATGTCGGCCAGCGACTTCAAAGGCCTC
Source organism: Chitinophaga pinensis (assembly GCA_943371935.1). Lineage (GTDB taxonomy): Bacteria > Pseudomonadota > Gammaproteobacteria > Xanthomonadales > Xanthomonadaceae > Lysobacter_I. Next base: position 7,207 of record CALRWS020000044.1, read on the forward strand.
TTGTTCGTGCCGGTGATGGCGCGGCCGCGACGGCCGTTGTCCATCAGCGCATCGACCGATTCCTGCAGCATCCGCTTTTCGTTGCGCACGATGATGTCGGGCGCATTGAGTTCGAGCAGACGCTTGAGGCGGTTGTTGCGGTTGATGACGCGGCGGTACAGATCGTTGAGGTCGGAGGTCGCGAAACGACCGCCGTCCAGCGGCACCAGCGGACGCAGGTCCGGCGGCAGCACCGGCAGCACGGTCATGACCATCCACTCCGGACGATTGCCGGATTCGAGGAAGGCTTCGACCAGCTTGATGCGCTTGGTGAGGCGCTTGAGCTTGGTTTCCGAACCGGTGCTGGCGATGTCTTCGCGCAGTTGGATCATTTCCGACTGCAGGTCGATCGTGCGCAGCAGGTCATAGACCGCTTCGGCGCCCATCGCCGCTTCGAAGTCGTCGCCGTGTTCCTGGCGCGCGGTCATGAACTGTTCTTCGTTCAGCAGCATGCCGCGCTCGAGCGGGGTCAGGCCCGGCTCGGTCACGACGAAGGCTTCGAAGTACAGGATGCGTTCGATATCGCGCAACGTCATGTCCAGCATCAGGCCGATGCGCGACGGCAGCGACTTGAGGAACCAGATGTGGGCGACCGGCGACGCGAGGTCGATGTGGCCCATGCGCTCGCGACGGACGCGGGCGAGGGTCACTTCGGTGCCGCACTTCTCGCAGACCACGCCGCGGTGCTTCATGCGCTTGTACTTGCCGCACAGGCACTCGTAGTCCTTGATCGGGCCGAAGATGGCAGCGCAGAACAGGCCGTCGCGCTCAGGCTTGAAGGTACGGTAGTTGATGGTCTCCGGCTTCTTCACTTCGCCGTAGGACCACGAACGGATCATGTCCGGCGAGGCCAACGCGATCTTGATCGCGTCGAAGTCGAGGGTCGGACGCTGCTGGTTGAACAGATTGAGCAGATCTTTCATTTGATTTCTCCGGGAATCTGGAAGAGGGGCTGAGCGTTCGGGGGGATGTTTCGGAGGTTCCGGGAGCGGATCCGTGGGCGATGCGCCGCGGCTCCTGTCTCCCGGATCCCGATGCCCGGTCTCAGGTCTCTTCCAGCTCCATGTTGATGGCCAGCGAGCGGATTTCCTTCACCAACACGTTGAAGGATTCCGGCATGCCGGCGACCATTTCGTACTCGCCGTCGACGATGTTCTTGTACATCTGGTTGCGGCCCTGCACGTCGTCGGATTTCACCGTCAGCATTTCCTGCAGGGTGTAGGCCGCGCCGTAGGCTTCCAGCGCCCAGACTTCCATTTCGCCGAAACGCTGGCCGCCGAACTGCGCCTTGCCGCCCAGCGGCTGCTGGGTGACGAGCGAGTACGGACCGGTCGAACGCGCGTGCATCTTGTCGTCGACGAGGTGATTGAGCTTCAGCATGTGCATGTAGCCGACCGTGGTCTTGCGATCGAACGCCTCGCCGGTGCGACCGTCGTACAGCTGGGTCTGGCCGTTCTGCGGCAGGTCGGCGAGTTCGAGCATGCGCTTGATCTCGGATTCCGCCGCACCGTCGAACACCGGGGTCGCCATCGGCACGCCGTCGGTCAGGTTCTGCGCCAGACGCAGCAGTTCGGCATCGCTGAACTGGCTGAGGTCGACGCGCTGGCCGTGGAACTTCTCGTCGTGGTTGTAGATGTCGTCGAGGAACTTGCGCAGGTCGGCGAGCTTGGCCTGTGCGTCCAGCATGCGCTGGATCTTCTGGCCCAGGCCCTTGGCGGCCCAGCCCAGATGCACTTCCAGGATCTGGCCGATGTTCATGCGCGACGGCACGCCCAGCGGGTTGAGGCAGATGTCGACCGAGTTGCCGTCGGCCATGTAAGGCATGTCCTGCACCGGCACGATGTTCGACACCACACCCTTGTTGCCGTGGCGGCCGGCCATCTTGTCGCCCGGCTGGATGCGGCGCTTCACCGCGAGGAACACCTTCACCATCTTGAGCACGCCCGGGGCGAGGTCGTCGCCCTGGGTGATCTTGCCGCGCTTGTCGGCGAAGCGGCGCTCGAATTCCTTCTGGTGCGCGTCGATCTGCTTCTGCGCGCGTTCGATGGCGTCGGCGTCCTCGTCTTCCTTCATCCGGATCGTGAACCAGTCCTTCTTGCTCAGACCGTCCAGGACCAGGCTGCTGACCGTGTCGCCCTTCTTCAGGCCGGGACCGCCGTTGGCGATCTTGCCGAGGATCTGCGCCTTCAGACGCGCGTAGATCGCCGATTCGAGGATGCGGAACTGGTCGTCGAAGTCCTTCTTGACCCGACGGATTTCCTCTTCCTCGATCTGGCGGGCGCGCTTGTCCTTCTCGATGCCGTCGCGGGTGAAGACCTGCACGTCGATGACGGTGCCGTCCATGCCGGGCGGCACGCGCAGCGAGCTGTCCTTCACGTCCGAGGCCTTCTCGCCGAAGATCGCGCGCAGCAGCTTCTCTTCCGGGGTCAGCTGGCTTTCGCCCTTGGGCGTGACCTTGCCGACCAGGATGTCGCCGGCGCGGACTTCCGCACCGATGTACACCACGCCGGACTCGTCGAGGCGGTTGAGCGCCTGCTCGGAGACGTTCGGGATGTCGGCGGTGATTTCTTCCGGCCCCAGCTTGGTGTCGCGGGCGACGCAGGCCAGTTCTTCGATGTGGATCGTGGTGTAACGATCTTCCTTCACCACGCGCTCGGACAGCAGGATCGAGTCTTCGAAGTTGTAGCCGTTCCACGGCATGAACGCGACCAGCATGTTCTGGCCGAGGGCCAGTTCGCCGATGTCGGTGGACGGACCGTCGGCCAGCACGTCGCCGCGCTCGATGCGATCGCCCACCACCACCAGCGGACGCTGGTTGATGCAGGTGTTCTGGTTGGAACGGGTGTATTTGATGAGCGTGTAGATGTCGACGCCGGCGTCGGCTTCACCGACGATCTCGACTTCGTTGGCCTTGACCACGATGCGGCCGGCGTCGATCTGCACGATCTCGCCACCACGACGGGCGTTGACGGTCACGCCGGAGTCGCGGGCCACGGCGCGTTCGATGCCGGTACCGACCAGCGGCTTCTGCGCGCGCAGCGTCGGGACGGCCTGACGCTGCATGTTCGCGCCCATCAGCGCGCGGTTCGCGTCGTCGTGCTCGAGGAACGGCACCAGCGCGGCCGCGACCGACACGGTCTGCATCGGCGACACGTCCATGAAGTGGATTTCGCTCGGCGGACGCAGCATCGACTCGCCCTGGTAACGGCAGGCGACGAACGGCGCGGTGATCGTGCCCTTGTCGTCGCGCTGGGCGTTGGCCTGGGCGATGACGTATTCGTTCTCTTCGATCGCCGACAGGTATTCGATCTCGTCGGTCACCTGCCCGTCCACGACCTTGCGGTACGGGGTTTCGAGGAAGCCGTAACGATTGGTGCGCGCGAACACGGCGAGCGAGTTGATCAGGCCGATGTTCGGGCCTTCCGGCGTTTCGATGGTGCAGACGCGGCCGTAATGGGTCGGGTGCACGTCGCGCACTTCGAAGCCGGCGCGTTCGCGGGTCAGACCGCCCGGGCCGAGGGCCGACACGCGACGCTTGTGCGTGACTTCCGACAGCGGGTTGTTCTGGTCCATGAACTGCGACAGCTGCGAGGAACCGAAGAATTCCTTGATCGCAGCGGCGACCGGCTTGGCGTTGATGAGTTCCTGCGGCGTGAGGCCTTCGGACTCGGCCATCGTCAGGCGCTCCTTCACCGCGCGCTCGACGCGGACCAGGCCCACGCGGAACACGTTCTCGGCCATTTCGCCGACCGAGCGCACGCGACGGTTGCCGAGGTGATCGATATCGTCGACCACGCCGCGACCGTTGCGGATTTCGGTGAGGGTACGGATGACGTCGAGGATGTCCGACATCTCCGGGCCGCAGGCGGCGCGCAGGCGGCTGGACTCGTCGTCCTTGCGCTCGGAGAAGTACTTGTAGTCGTACAGCACGGGGCTGCCTTCCACTTCCTTGCGGCCGATGCGGCGGTTGAACTTCATCCGGCCCACGCCCGACAGGTCGTAGCGCTCGAAGGTGAAGAACAGGTTGTGGAACAGATTCTGCGCGGCGTCCTTGGTCGGCGGCTCGCCGGGACGCATCATGCGGTAGATCTCGACCAGCGCTTCGAGCTGGGTCTTGGTCGGATCGATGCGCAGTGTGTTGGAGATGTACGGGCCGCGATCGAGGTCGTTCACCCACAGCGTGCCCACGGCGTCGATACCGAACTTGCGGAACTTGTTCAGGTGATCGTCGCCGAGTTCGTCGTTGGCGGCCGCGATCAGTTCGCCGGTGCTGGCGTCGATCACGTCGTGCGACAGGATCCGGCCGACCAGGTAGTTGTCCGGCACCGCCAGCGCGACCACGCCGGCCTGTTCCAGCTGCTTCACATGGCGCGCGGTGATGCGCTTGCCGGCCTCGACGATGACCTTGTCGCCATCGGCGAGGTCGAAGTCGAGAGTTTCGCCGCGCAGGCGCTCGGGCACCAGCTCAAGCTGCACGCCTTCCGGAAGAATGTGGAAGGTGTTGATCTCGAAGAACTGCTGCAGGATTTCCTCGTTCGAGTAACCCAACGCACGCAGCAGGATGGTGACCGGCAGTTTGCGGCGACGGTCGATACGCGTGAACACCGCGTCCTTCGGGTCGAACTCGAAGTCCAGCCAGGAGCCGCGATACGGAATGATGCGGGCGCTGTACAGCAGCTTGCCCGAGCTGTGGGTCTTGCCGCGGTCGTGATCGAAGAACACGCCCGGCGAACGGTGCAGCTGCGAGACGATGACGCGCTCGGTGCCGTTGACGATGAAGGTGCCGTTGTCGGTCATGAGCGGAATTTCGCCCATGTAGACCTCCTGCTCCTTCACGTACTTCACGGTCTTGCTCGACGATTCCTTGTCGTAGATCACCAGGCGCACGGTCACGCGCAGCGGGGCGCCGTAGCTGAGGCCGCGGTTGCGGCACTCGCGCTCGTCGAACACCGGGTCGCCGAGCTTGTAGCCGACGTATTCCAGGGCTGCGTAGCCGTTGTAGCTGGTGATCGGGAAAACGGACTTGAGCGCGGCATGCAGGCCGCGGTCTTCGCGTTTGGTCGGCTCGGCATCGGCCTGGAGGAATTCGCGGTACGAATCCACCTGGATGGCGAGCAGGAACGGCACCTCGAGAATCGAGCGGCGCTTGCCGAAGTTCTTGCGGATGCGCTTCTTCTCGGTGAACGAATAGTTCGTCGAATGAGCTGTGGTCATGGGAGATAAGGCCTCTCAGCTTGGATATCGTTGTCTCCGGCGCGGCGCGTGGGCATGCGTTGCATTGCGCACGACTGCGGCCGGATGGGACGCGGCTCTTGGGGAACCGTCGTCCGGGTTAAATCGCCAGTGGGAAGTCGCTGGTATTGCCGGCACCAGCACGCCTTCTCCCGCTACTTCCGACTGTCGACTCGCTTTGTTTCCTGCCTGTCACGTGTTGCTGCAGAGCGGTCTTGCTGTAGAACGTCCACCTGGTGGAACTGACCGGCCGCCTGAAGCTGCAGCCCGTTGGAACGACCGAAGGCCGGGAGCCTTCGCCCCCAGCCTTGGTCTGCCGTCATTCCGCCGAAGCGAGAATCCAGTGGTTTCCGTTCCGAAACCGTTGGACCCCGGGGCACCGCACGTCCGTGCGATGCCCGGGATGACTGCGTTCGACGCTTACTTGACTTCGACCTGAGCGCCAGCGGCTTCCAGATCTTTCTTGAACTTCGCGGCATCGTCCTTCGACACGGCATCCTTGACGGTCTGCGGGGCGCCTTCGACGAGGTCCTTCGCTTCCTTCAGGCCCAGGCCGGTGATGGCGCGGACGGCCTTGATGACTTCGACCTTCTTCTCGCCGATGGCCTTCAGAATGACCGAGAACTCGGTCTGCTCTTCGACCGGAGCCGCGTCGGCGGCCGGACCGGTCATCATGACGGGGGCAGCAGCGGTGACGCCGAACTTTTCTTCGATGGCCTTGACCAGCTCCATCACTTCCATCAGGGTCTTGCCGGCAACGGCGTCGACGATCTGTTCGTTGGTAAGGGACATTATTGATTACCTCTGGATTTGATTTTCGGTATTGGGCTTCGCGGGCACGAGCGCCGCGGAACCGTCAGGACATCGAACTCAGGCTTCGGTCGCAGCTTCACCAGCGGCGTCGGCTGCGACTTCCGCCGGGGCCTCCGCAGCGGCTTCGGCCGGAGCAGCGTCGCCGCCGCCCTGCTTGTCGGCCACGGCCTTGATCGCGCGGGCGAACATGCTCGCCGGCTCGGCCAGGACGCGGGCCAGCATGGCCAAGGCCTGATCGCGGGTCGGCAACGAAGCCAGGACGTCAACGTGGCTGGCCGGATAGACCTGGCCGCCGACGGCGACCACTTTGGCCTGCAGCTTGTCGTTGCCCTTGGCGAACTCCTTGATCAGGCGACCGGCAGCGCCGGGCTCCTCGATCGAAAACGCATACAGCAGCGGACCGACGAGTTTGTCCTGGACAACTTCGTATTCGGTGCCCGCCACAGCGCGCGAGGCCAGCGTGTTCTTGACGACTTTCAAGTACACGCCGTTTTCGCGGGCCTTTTTGCGCATCGCGGTCATCTGCGAGACCGTGATGCCTGCGTATTCGGCAGCGATCAACGAGTGCGCCTTGGCGGCGATGCCTGCCACTTCGGCTACTACGTCTTGCTTCTGGGTGAGATTCAGAGCCATGTGCACTCCTCATGTGAACTCCGCTCACGGCTCCTGCCGCTTGCGGTCCCGGACGGCATCGATCCATCGACGCCGGGGGCGCAGGATGCGCCCCGGTGGCGGCCCTTCACAGAGTTTCAATTCGCGAAACATCCAGAGGGGGCGGCACCATCTGCGCAGGTCGACTCTTGACGAGTGCGATTAAGCGACCCCGCTTGCGATACCACGACTCCTTGCTGTGTCGTGCCCGCCGGACGAGTCCTGCGGAACGAGCTTCCTTGCCCGTGGGTATCGCGCGCTGACCGCGCCTGCGGTCTTTGACGGCGATCGCTTCGGGTTTGCTCATGCGAGCTGGCCTTTCACGATGCCCTCAAAATTTGTGTTCATCCTCTCCCCCGCACGCGGGGGAAGGAGAAAGCAATTACTTCAGAGTCAGCGACGACTGGTCGACGGTGACGCCGGGACCCATCGTCGAGCTGACCGACACCTTCTGCAGGTACGTGCCCTTGGCGGTCGACGGCTTGGCCTTGATCAGGTCGAGCAGCAGCGCCTGCAGGTTTTCCTTCAGCTTCTCGCTGTCGAAATCAGCCTTGCCGATGGTGCAGTGGATGATGCCGGCCTTGTCGGTGCGGTAGCGCACCTGGCCGCCCTTGGCGTTCTTGACGGCTTCGCCCGGGTTCGGCGACACGGTGCCGACCTTCGGGTTGGGCATCAGACCGCGCGGGCCGAGCACCTGGCCCAGCTTGCCCACGACGCGCATGGCGTCCGGGGTCGCGATCACGACGTCGTAGTTCAGGTCGCCGGCGAGCATCTTCTCGGCGAGGTCGTCCATGCCGACGATGTCGGCGCCGGCGGCCAGGGCTTCATCGGCCTTCGCGCCGGTCGGGCAGAACACCGCCACGCGCACCGACTTGCCGGTACCGGCGGGCAGCACGGTCGAACCGCGGACCTGCTGGTCGGACTTCTTCGCGTCGACGCCGAGGCGCACGGCCACGTCGATCGATTCGACGAACTTCGCCTTGGTCGAAGTCTTGACGATCTTGATCGCGTCATCGAAGGGATAGGTCTTGCCCGGCTGGACCGCACCGAGGATCGCTTTCTGTCGTTTGTTCATCGCCATGGTCTCAGCCCTCCACCACGAGACCCATCGAACGGGCGGAGCCCGCGATGGTCTTCACTGCTGCATCAAGATCGGCCGCCGTCAGATCCGCTTCCTTCGCCTTGGCGATGTCTTCGAGCTGTTTGCGGGTGACCTTGCCCACCTTTTCGGTGTTCGGACGCTTCGAGCCGGACTGGATGCCGGCGGCCTTCTTCAACAGCACCGATGCCGGCGTGCTCTTGGTGACGAAGGTGAAGGTACGGTCGGAATAAGCGGTGATGATGACCGGCGTCGGCAGACCCGGCTCCAGCTTGGAGGTCGCGGCGTTGAACGCCTTGCAGAACTCCATGATGTTCAGGCCGCGCTGACCCAGCGCAGGACCGACCGGCGGCGAGGGGTTGGCCTGACCGGCCTTCACCTGCAGCTTGATGTAACCGACTACTTTCTTTGCCATTGGGAGTCTCCTGGAGTGTTAGCGCCTGCACGCCTTGCGGCTGCGGGGCTCCTCCATCTTTGGTTGCGCGTCGCGGATGCGGCGCGCGGGTGAAGGCCGGACCGTAAAGGGCTTACGCCTTTTCGACCTGACCGAATTCCAGTTCGACGGGCGTCGAGCGCCCGAAGATCAGCACCGCCACGCGCAGGCGGCTCTTCTCGTAATTCACTTCCTCGACCACGCCGTTGAAGTCGTTGAAGGGGCCGTCGACCACGCGGACCATCTGGCCCGGCTCGAACAACACCTTCGGCTTCGGCTTCTCGACGCCATCCTGCACGCGCTGCAGGATCGCATCGGCCTCGGAATCGCGGATCGGCAGCGGGCGATCGGCGGTACCGCCGATGAAACCCATCACCTTCGGGGTTTCCTTCACCAGATGCCAGCTTTCGTTGTCCATCCGCGGAATGCCGGCTTCGTCGTGGGTCGCGATCTGCACCAGCACGTAGCCGGGGAAGAACTTGCGCTCGGAACGGCGCTTCTGGCCGGAGCGCATTTCGACGATCTCTTCGGTCGGCACCAGCACGTCGCCGAACTTGTCCTCCATCCCGGTACGGGCGATACGATCACGCAGCGCCTGGGCCACCGACTTCTCGAAACCGGAGTAGGCGTGAACGACGTACCAGCGTTTATGGATTTCGGTATTGCTCACTAAGTTCTCCATCAGGATCCAAGCAGGAATTTCACGCCCAACTGGATGAACCAGTCGAACGTCGCCAGGATCAGGCTCATGATGATCACGACCACTACGACCACCCAGGTCGTACGCGTCGTTTCCTGACGGGTCGGCCACACCACTTTGCGCAGCTCGAAGCGCGACTCACTCAGGAATTCACGGGTCTCGGCACCCTTCACCGTGGTCATGAACAGGACGCCACCGGCAACGAGACCGCCGATCACGGACATCACGCGGGCGACGGTAGGCCATTGACCCTGAAACCAGTAGAACGCGAAAACGCCGGCCGCCACGAGCAGCAGCGCCAGCGCATATTTCACGATATCGCCGACGGACCCGCCGGCTTTCGATTGTTCGGCTCTGCTATTCAAGTCTATGTCGCCCTGATGCGGCGCGCACCGCGCGAGCCGACGGCCTGTAGACCGGGAATCTCGCGGAACGTTCCGCTTGTGTGGCACGCCAGGAGGGACTCGAACCCCCAACCTGCGGTTTTGGAGACCGCTGCTCTGCCAATTGAGCTACTGGCGTGTATCTGAAATGTTCAATTTTTTAGACGGCGACGGCGAGCCGTCGCCGGCTCGCCTCGCTTGTCGTTTCGAGCACAGCGATGGACAAAAACAGATCCTTCGCTTCGCTCAGGATGACGATTTGACAACGCTCTGCGCGCTTGCGCGCGCAGAGGTCAAAGCGTCACTTGACGATCTTGGCCACCACGCCGGCACCGACCGTGCGGCCGCCTTCGCGAATCGCGAACCGCAGACCTTCGTCCATCGCCACCGGGTTGATCAGGCTCACCACCATCTTCACGTTGTCGCCAGGCATCACCATCTCCACGCCTTCCGGAAGCTCGCACGCGCCCGTGATGTCCGTGGTACGGAAGTAGAACTGCGGACGGTAACCCTTGAAGAACGGCGTGTGACGGCCACCCTCGTCCTTTGACAGCACATACACCTCAGCCTCGAAGTCCGTGTGCGGCGCGATCGAACCCGGCTTGCACAGCACCTGACCACGCTCCACGTCGTCGCGCTTCGTGCCGCGCAGCAGCAGGCCCGCGTTGTCGCCCGCCTGGCCTTGATCCAGCAGCTTGCGGAACATTTCCACGCCCGTCACCGTCGTCTTCTGCGTCGGACGGATACCCACGATCTCGATTTCGTCGCCCACCTTCACGATGCCGCGCTCGATACGACCCGTCACCACCGTGCCACGACCCGAAATCGAGAACACGTCCTCGACAGGCATCAGGAACGGCTTGTCGATGTCGCGCTCAGGCTGCGGAATCCACGTGTCCAGCGCTTCCACCAGCTTCAGGATCGACGGCACGCCGATGTCCGTCTGGTCGCCTTCCAGCGCCGAACGCGCCGAACCCGTGATCACCGGCGTATCGTCGCCCGGGAACTCGTACTTGCTCAGCAGCTCGCGGACTTCCATCTCCACCAGCTCCAGCAGCTCGGCGTCGTCCACCAGGTCCGCCTTGTTCAGGTAGACCACGATGTACGGCACGCCAACCTGACGGGCCAGCAGAATGTGCTCGCGCGTCTGCGGCATCGGGCCGTCGGCGGCCGAGCACACCAGAATCGCGCCGTCCATCTGCGCCGCACCCGTGATCATGTTCTTCACGTAGTCCGCGTGACCCGGGCAATCCACGTGCGCGTAGTGACGGTTCGGGGATTCATATTCCACGTGCGCCGTCGAAATCGTGATGCCGCGCGCCTTCTCTTCCGGCGCCGCGTCGATCTGGTCGTACGCCTTGAACTCGCCGCCGAAACGTTCCGCGCCGATCTTCGTCAGCGCCGCCGTCAGCGTCGTCTTGCCGTGGTCAACGTGACCGATCGTCCCCACGTTCACGTGAGGCTTGGTGCGCTCGAACTTACCCTTTGCCATGGCTGCTTCTCTTGTATGAACTTGAGTTGGAGTACTTGTTTTGGGCGAGTACTGGATTGCGGTGACGACTTGTAGGTGGTGCTCACGAAAGGAATCGAACCTTCGACCTCCTCCTTACCAAGGAGGTGCTCTACCGACTGAGCTACGTGAGCAACGATGTGGTGACCGGGTAACGTCGTCCGGATGTCGTGCCGCGGACCGGGATGTTCAAGGCTGCCGCAATGGAGCGGGAGACGGGAATCGAACCCGCACCATCAGCTTGGAAGGCTGAGGTTCTACCGTTGAACTACTCCCGCGTCTTGCGGTACGGAGATGGCCAGTTGGATCACACGCCGCGTACGAGACGCCAGCAAGTGGTGGAGGGAGGTGGATTCGAACCACCGAAGGCGTAAGCCAGCAGATTTACAGTCTGCCCCCGTTGGCCGCTTGGGTATCCCTCCAACTGAACATGTTCCGGTAAAACGTGACACGGCGAAACAGCCCGCAATTCTGACGACACTCGGTTTTACTGTCAACGCTCGCGAACGTCTTTCCTTCACATCCGCGACGAGCCTCGGGAAATGGCGCCTGCAAAATGCCCGAAACCGCTCAGGGGACGGCGGGCAGCGGCAGCGGATCGCCGGCATAGATGGCGACGTGGGGCACGCCATCCGCGCCGATCCAGCCCCGGAACATGCCCTCGGTGTTGAAGGGTAGCCCGATCCGGCCGTCGGCGCCCAGCACGATCGCGCCGCCGTCGCCACCCAGCGCCGGGATGTCGACATTGATCACGGCCTGCCCCGCCTCGGCCGGACCTTCGTTCAGGTAGCGCATCCGCGTGCAGACCGCATGCGCGGCGGCGGCGCGGATGTAGAACTCGCCCCAGCCGGTGCCGGAGAAGGCGCAGGCGTCGTCGGCCCAGGTGCCGGCGCCGATGATCGGGGCGTCGCCGACCCGGCCATAGCGTTTGTCGGTCATGCCGCCGGTGGAAGTGCCGGCGGCCAGCGCCCCCCGGGTGTCGAGGGCCACCGCGCCGACCGTGCCGGTGAAACGGCGCCCCGGGCGCCCGTGATCGGCAGCGCCCTGTTCCTTTTCGCGGAGCCGGCGCTGGAGCTGCTGCCAGCGCTTCTCGGTGCGGAACCAGGCGGGATCGACCAGTTCGACGCCCTGCTCCCGGGCGAACGCCTCGGCGCCGTCGCCGACCATCATCACGTGCTCGGACCGCTCCAGGATGGCGCGGGCCAGCAGGATGGGGTTCTTGACCCGGCGCACGCCGGCCACGGCGCCGGCCTTGCGGGTCCGGCCGTCCATCAGCGAGGCGTCCAGTTCGTTGCGGCCGTCGTGGGTGAACACTGCGCCGCGACCGGCGTTGAAATGCGGGTCGTCTTCCAGCACGGCGATGGCGGCGGTCACCGCGTCCAGCGCGGGCTTGCCGGCCTTCAGCTCGGCGTGGCCGCGACGCAGCGCCAGTTCCAGGGCCGCGCGGGCGTCGCGCTCGTCGTCCGGGGTCATGTCGCGGCGCTCGACCCCGGCACCGCCATGGATCGCCAGCATCATCGGCGCGACGTTCTGCAACCGGCCATCGGTCGCCCGGTAGGCGCGCTCGAAGACCGGGGCGTCGACCCGTCCCTCCGGCAGATGCACCACCGATCCCGGGCCGATGCCGGTCACGTCCACCCGGCGCAGGGCCAGCGGCTTGCCCGCGACCTGGGTTTCGGCGAAGCCGCCGCGCACCAGCCATGCGATACCGCCGGGATCGGTGGCGTAGATCCGGCCGCTGCCGTCGGCCTCGACGGCCAGCGCCGCGCTTTCGTCCACGCCCAGCCCGATCAGGCCGCGCCGCGGCGTGCCGGTCATCGTCTCGGCCTTGGCGATAAAGGCGAACAGGCGGCCGAGGCGGTCGCGTTCCTTGAAGTGCGTGTCGGTGACGACGCCCTTCAGCCGTTCGATATGCAGGAAATCGGCCTCGATGGTATTGGCCGGGCCCAGCGGGTCGGCCAGCGCCTCGGGGCTGCGCAGGCTGCCGTCGTCCATCGCGCCGTAGAGGTATTCGCCGAGGATCGCCAGCCCGGCGCTGGTGCCGCCGATCGGTTTGCCGGCGCGGACGTGGGCGTCCAGCGCCTCGGCGATCGGCGTGCCCTTCCAGTAGCGGACATAGCGGGCCTGGTCGCCGCCGGCGATGAAGATGCCGTCGGCCCGGGCCAGGCTGGCCAGGATCTTCGGATCGTTCGAGGGCTTGCGGTTCTTGAACACGAAGGTCTCGACCGACAGGATGCCGCCGACCTCCTCATAGAACTCCTCGCCCACTTCGTTGCCCTGCGAGGCGCGCAGCACCACTAGGTGGCCATTGCCGGCTTTCTTCATGAACCAGCGCATGACATCGAAATTGCGGTCGCCGCCGCCCATCAGCAACAGGCCGGGGCTGACCGGGCCGGGCGTGGGCGCGTCGCGGTCGCCGATCATGAAATGCCGGTAGTCGCGGGCCATCGCCGGCAGGGCGAACGCCGCGAACAGCAGCGTTGCGACGACCGCACGCACGATAGCGGGACGCGCGGCAACGAGGTATGTCATGCGGTTTCTCCTGACCATGAAGGATGGTGCGGAACGGTAAGCGAACGAGGCAAGCAGAGCATCATCCGAACACTAGACGAACGCACTGGCAACTTCCCTCCACCGCCGGTTTCGGCGCCCGGCAGCCGCTGCGATCCGCTATGGTTCGGCGATGCAGAGCCCGCTCGACACCTGGTTCGTCCATGAAATCCTCGTCCACGAGGAGTCTTTGACCCGTTATCTGCAGCGTTGCTGGCCGCATCGCGACGATGTCCACGATCTGCGCCAGGAGGTCTACGTGCGGGTGTACGAGGCCGCCGGGAAGTCGCTGCCGGCGTCGCCGAAGTCGTTCCTGTTCGCCAGCGCCCGCAACCTGATCACCGACCGGCTGCGCCGCGGCCGGGTGGTGTCGATCGAGACGATGGGTGATCTGGAGCCCTTGCACGTCCTGGTGGATGAGGTGTCTCCCGAACGCAGGTTCGACGGGCGCCAGGCGCTGCGGCGGCTCAGCGAAGCGTTCGACCGCCTGCCCGACCGCTGCCGGCAGGTGCTGTGGCTGCGGCGGGTGGAAGAACTGCCGCAGAAGGTCGTGGCTTCGCAACTGGGCATCAGCGAGAAAACCGTGGAAAAGCACGTCGCCAAGGGCATCCGTCTGATCGCCGATCATTTCTACGGCGGCGCGCCCGCGGCGACGGCCGCCGGCACCCGCATTCACGACACTATCCCCGGGCACGCACATGACCGCGGCCAGCAGCAGACAGATTGAGCTGACCGCCGCGGACTGGCTGGCGCGTCGCGAAAGCGGCGACTGGTCGGCCGACGACGGCGCGCGCCTGGAGGCCTGGCTGGCGGCCGCGACCGCGCATCGGGTGGCGTTCCTGCGGCTGGAAGCGGCCTGGGTGGAGAGCGGACGGCTGCAGGCGCTGGCCGCGGGTCGCGCGGCGTCCGGCCCGCCGCCGCGCGGGGCCTGGGCGAGCGGACCTGGGGCGAAAACGCCGGATCGCATCGCGGCGGGCACCGGTGACGACGACCTCGCGGACCGGATCGGGCCGCTCGACGCACTGGTCTTCAGGTCGCGCCGTCCCGAAAAGCCGCGCCGACGCTGGGCCGGCGCGGCGCTCGCCGCCACCGTGCTGGTCTGCGGCGCGCTGGCGGCCTGGGGCTGGAACATCTACGCCGCGGTCGAAACCGCGAGCTACGCCAGCGCCGCCGGGCAACTGCGCGAACTGCGCCTCAGCGATGGCAGCCGCGCCACGCTCAGCGGCGACAGCCGGATCGACGTGGCGATGTCGCGCGGCGAGCGCCGGATCGTGCTCGCGCGCGGCGAGGCGTTCTTCGAGGCGGCGAAGGACCGCCAGCGGCCGTTCGTGGTCGATGCCGACGCGCGCCGGGTGGTGGCGGTGGGCACCCGGTTCGCAGTGCGCCGCGACGGCCCGGATCTGCACGTGCTGGTGACCGAAGGTGTGGTGCGGCTGGAATCCGAGTCCTCGCAGGGGCAGCCACCCGCCCCGACCGCGCTGTTGCCCGCCGGCAGCAGCGCCCACGCCACGCGCAGCGGGGTGCTGGTCCGCACCGGGACGGTCGCCGAGGCCGAGCGCGCGCTGGACTGGCGCAGCGGCTACCTGCATTTCGACGACACCCCGCTGGCCGAGGCCGCGGCCGAATTCAACCGCTACAGCGGGCGGACCGTGCTGATGGGCGACGACGCGACCGCCGCGCTGCGCATCGGCGGCAACTTCCGCTGGTCGAACGTGGACGGCTTCGTGCGCCTGCTGGAACAGGGCTTCGATGTCCGTGCCGAGCGACGCGGCGAAATCATCATTCTGCACAGCGGTGTCGCGAACAGCCGTGAGCGTCCCGGCAGCGCACCGCAACGGCATTGAAATATCACGACGGTGGGGATTGTCATGGTCCCTTCGTCTTGAATGGATCGGGTGGCCCCGTTCTGCGGGCCAAATGCGTCATGGGGATCGAAATGGGGAGTCGAGAATGCTGAGACCGTTACGTCTAGTGCTGCTGACCGTGGCCTGCACCGCTGCGCTGCAGGCGCATGCCCAGGGTGGCGCCGCCCCCGCCAGCGGGCCGATTACCGTCCCCGCCGGGGAACTGCACACCGCCCTCGACACCCTGGCGCGGCAGTCCGGCACGCAGTTGGTCTACCGCTCCGATCAACTCAAGGGCCTACGCACTGCCGGCGTGCAAAGCGCCCCGTCGGCCGATGCCGCGCTGGAAAGCCTGCTGCGCGGCAGCGGTTTCGTGTCGCGCCGTGACGCGTCGTCGGGCGCAGTGGTCATCGTCAGGCGCGAAACCCCGAAACGTGCGCCGGCCGCCCCCGCCCAGGACGAGCCGTCCGGCGGCAACGAACCTCCGCCTGCGGCGACCGCGCCGCCGGAAGAGCTGGAGAGCGTGCAGGTCACCGGTTCGCGCATCCCCCGCACCCAGATCGAAGGCCCGGCACCGGTCATCGTCGTCACCGCCCGCGACATCCAGGCCGGCGGCTTCGCCTCGGTGCCCGACGTGCTGCGCTCGATCACCCAGAACAGCGGCGAGACCCAGAGCCAGCAGTCCGCCAGCGGCGCCGATTTCTCGCCGGGCGCGCAGCAGGTCGATCTGCGCGGCCTCGGCCCCAATCACACCCTGGTGCTGGTCAACGGCCGCCGCATCGCCGACTTCCCGATGCCGTTCAAGGGCCGCAGCAATTTCACCGACGTGTCCAACATCCCGCTGGGCATGGTCGAACGGGTCGAGGTGCTGACCGGCAGCGCCTCCGCGGTGTACGGCTCCGACGCCATCTCGGGCGTGGTCAATTTCATCCTCAAGAAGCAGGCCGAAGGCACCACCGTCAATCTGCGCTACGGCGACACCAGCCGCGGCGGCGGCGAGTCCTACAACCTCAGCATCGCTTCGGGTATCGCGCGCGGCAATTTCAACGCGGTATTCGGCGCCGAACTGCAGCACCAGCGCCCGCTGTGGGCCTACGAACGCGGGATCCAGGATTCGACCCTCGACGGCCCCACCGCACGCTCGCAGGTGGCGCGGCGCACCTTCCTCCGCACGAACTACGACGACGAATATCTCGATCCGGGCCAGGCGACCTGCGACGGCCTGTCCGGCCTCAACCGCGGCTCGACGTTCTACACCTCGCGCCCCGGGTTCGGCGCCTACGACCCGGTGATCGATGATTACGGCCCGGGCTTCTTCTGCGGCAGCACCGAATCGATCGGCTACGGCACCGTCATCAGCGAACGGAAGGGCGTCAACGCCTACGGCTCGTTCAATTACAGCCTGGACAACGGCATGGCGTGGTTCGCCGATGTGCAACTGGGCCGCCACAAGCTGGGCCTGTTCCGCGACGTCCGGCAATGGAGCTACCAGGCGCCCGACGGCAACGAGGACGGCTATTTCTTCAACCAGGCCACCGGCCAGACCGAATACTGGCAGCGCCAGTTCTCGCCGGAGGAAATGGGCGGGCTGGACCGCGGCATGATCCGCAGCACCCAGGAAACCTTCAGCATCGCCAGCGGCTTCACCGGCACCTTCGCCCAGGACTGGGACTACGAAGCCGCGTTCAGCCATTCGCAGTACAAGGCCACGATCAGCTGGCCGCAGATCGTCGCCGCGCGCGCCAATGAACTGTTCCTCGGCCCGCAGTTGGGCGTGGATGCTGACGGTTTCCCGATCTTCAACGCCGATCCCGACCGTCTGTACCGGCCGCTGACCCGGCAGGAATACGATTCGATCGCCGCGCGCACCACCTATCACCCGCGGTCGCGCACCGACACCCTGTCGCTGACCCTGACCAACGCCGATCTGTTCGCGCTGCCGGCCGGGCCGGTGGGCTTTGCCGGCGTGGTCGAATTCGGCAACCAGGCCTACGACCTCAATCCCGATCCGCTGGCAACTCAGTACTACTACTACAGCTGGAAGGATTCCGACGGCCAGGGCAGTCGCAACCGCTGGGCGGCCGCCGGCGAACTGCGCATGCCGCTGCACGAAACCGTGAACCTCAGCGTGGCCGGCCGTTACGACCAGTACCGCTACTCCGGCAACAACCCGGGCAAATTCACCTGGAGCACCGGTCTGGAATGGCGCCCGCTGGACTCGCTGCTGGTCCGCGGCTCCTACGGCACCGCGTTCCGCGCCGCCGACCTGCACTACGTCTACGCCGGGCTGGGCAACGACGAAACCTCCGGCCTCGATTACTTCGCCTGTCTGAGCGACGACCCGGGTGCCAGCGACTGCTCGGACTACGACGAGAACCTGATCCGCACCCGTCAGGGCAACCGCGACCTCGAACCCGAGACCAGCACGTCGTGGACCGCGGGCGTGGTGTGGTCGCCCACCGCCGATTTCGACCTCTCGCTGGATTACTTCGACATCCGCATGCGCGACCAGGTGCTGGACATGAGCGTGGACGCGATCCTGCGCGACGAGGCCAGCTGCCGGCTCGGCGACCTGGATCCGGCCTCGCCGACCTGCGTCGATGCCCTGGGCCGGATCACCCGCATCAACGGCGATCTGTACGGCGTGTTCGTCAACCCGATCAACGTCGCCCGCGAG
This sequence comes from Chitinophaga pinensis, assembly GCA_943371935.1. GTDB lineage: Bacteria > Pseudomonadota > Gammaproteobacteria > Xanthomonadales > Xanthomonadaceae > Lysobacter_I. The sequence continues at coordinate 25,138 of CALRWS020000044.1, forward strand.
AACACCAGCGGCGTCGATCTGAGCGCGCACTACAAGCTGACGACGCGGTTCGGCGATGTCCGCTTCGGCGCCAATCACAGCTGGGTGCGCGGGCACGATTTCCAGCAGTACGACGGCGACCCGGTGGAAGACCAGTTCGCGGTGAACAGCGGTTTCGACATCCCGAAGACCAAGACCAGCGCGACCGTGGGCTGGTCGATGGACCGGTGGTCGGCCAGCCTGCACGGCGAGCGCCTGGGCAAGCTGCCGAATTCGGATTCCGTCGATCAGGTCTACGACCCGGACGACGGCAACAGCCCGTGGATCGGCGCGACCTGGCGCTACAACCTCGCCGCCGGCTACCGCTTCAACGATGCGATGCAGCTGTCGCTGTCGGTGAACAACCTGTTCGACAAGCTGCCGCCGAAGGACCGCACCTACACCGCCTATCCGTACTACGACACCTCGTGGTTCGATTCGGTCGGCCGCAGCGTCTACGTGAACTTCAGCTACAACTTCGGCAGCTCCAACTCAGGCGGCAGCGCGCGGTAAGACCGCACGCCGACCGGCGCACCGGTTCTGGCAGCACAAGGATGTGCATTTTTTTGCGCCGATGCGGCGCAGCAGGCCGGAACTTCGCACCAAGCACGATCACGCTGCCAAGCTCCCGCACCACACCGCCTCCCCCATGATGCGGAAAGGCCCTCCCGGCGACGGGAGGGCCTTTGCTTTTCCGGCGCCACCGTCAGCGCGCGGCCTGCTCGAACCGCGTGCGTGCCTCGCGGACTTCGCCATGACGGGCATCGGCCCAGCGCACCAGCGCCTGCAGGGGCTCCAGCAGCGACTCGCCGAGCGGCGTCAGCGCGTATTCGACGCCGGGGGGAACGGTCGGATACACCGTGCGGCTGATGAAACCGTCGCGCTGCAGATCGCGCAGGGTCTGGGTGAGCATCCGCTGGGAGATATCGGACACCGCCCGGCGCAACGCTCCGAAGCGATGCGGCTGCCCGGCCAGGGTCAGCACGATCAGTACGCTCCATTTGTCGCCGATCCGGTCCAGCACATCGCGGACCGGGCAGTCCGACAGAGGCTGTTCAGACGTTTTATAGGCCTGCAAACCGCCCATGAGCGAATCGCGGGGACTTTGCATGGCCGCGGAGGCCGGCAGCGGGGCGTCGTGCATGGGGGTGGTTCCCTTCAGGTGACCAATGGCGGCAAACCTGCCTTCTTTCGGGACTGGCAGGTGGTCTCTATTATGCGCATGGTCTCGATTCGAGACCACATTTCGGATCCATCCCCGTGAGCACACTTCCCGCGAACATCCTCATCGTCACCGGTGCCGGCGGCCAACTCGGCCAGCGGGTGCTGGGCCATCTGCTCGACACGCTGCAGATTCCTGCCAACCGCATCGTCGCCACCACTCGCACACCCGCGACGCTGACGGCCTGGGCGGCCCGCGGCATTGACGTCCGCGCCGCCGATTTCGAAGACCCCGCCTCGCTGGCAACGGCCTTCCGCGGTGGCGACCGCCTGCTGCTGATCAGCACCGACGCGCTGGATCGCCCCGGCCGTCGTCTGGCCCAGCATCAGGCCGCGATCAACGCCGCCGAAGCGGCCGGAATGCGCCACCTCGTCTATACCTCGATGCCGGAGCCGAAAGATTCGCCTCTGCTGCTCGCGCCCGACCATCTCGGCAGCGAACAGGCATTGGCCGACAGCGCGCTGCCGGGTTGGACCGTACTGCGCAATCACTGGTATTTCGAGAATCTGTTCATGAGCCTGCCGCAGGCACTGGCGAGCGGGCAGTGGTACAGCGCCGCGGGCCCAGGCGGCATCGCGCACATCGCACGCGATGATCTGGCGCGCGCGGCGGCGACCGCACTGGCCGGCGACAGCGACGGTCGGCGCACCTTGACCCTCAGCGGCGCGCAGGCTTGGACCACCGCCGGAATCGCCGCCGCCGTGGCCGAAGTCACGGGAAAACCGCTGCAGGTCGTGCCGGTAACGGTCGCCGCACTGGTGCAGGGGATGGTCGACGCCGGACTGCCGGAACCGCTGGCGCAGGTGTTCGCCTCGTTCGACACCAATACCGCGGCCGGCCGCGTCGCCACGGTCACCGGCGATTACAAAGCCCTGACCGGCGTGGATCCGCAGCCGTTCGGGACTTGGCTGGCGGCGAATGCCGCTGCGCTGGCGGGCGCGGCAGGCAACGCGCACTGACGGACTCCGGAAACGACACGCCCCGCATCGAGCGGGGCGTGTGTTGATCATGATCGGATCGCGCGTGCGCGCGACGCGCGCGTCAGACGTTGAAGCGGAAGTGCAGCACATCGCCTTCCTGCACCCGGTATTCCTTGCCTTCCAGACGCAGGCGGCCGGCGTCGCGGGCACCGGATTCGCCGCGGTACTTGATGTAATCGTCGTAGCCGATGGTTTCGGCGCGGATGAAGCCTTTCTCGAAGTCGGTATGGATCACCGCCGCGGCCTGCGGCGCGGTGGAGCCGGCCTTCACCGTCCAGGCGCGCACTTCCTTCACGCCGGCGGTGAAATAGGTCTGCAGGCCCAGCAGCTTGTAGGCGGCGCGGATCACCCGGTTCAGGCCGGGCTCGTCCAGGCCGAGGTCGGTGAGGAAGGTGTCGCGGTCCTCGTCGTCGAGCTGGCTCAGTTCTTCCTCGATCGCGGCCGAGACCGGCACCACTTCGGCGCCCTCTTCCACCGCCCGGGCGCGCACGGCGTCCAGGTGCGGATTGTTCTCGAAGCCGTCTTCCAGCACGTTGGCCACGTACATCACCGGCTTCAGCGTGAGCAGGAACAGGTCGCGGACCGCCAGCTTGTCGTCGTCCGACAGGCCCAGCGCGCGCGCCGGCTTGCCACTGTCCAGCCCGGCGCGGACCCGGCCCAGGATCTCGGCGCGGACCTTGGCGTCCTTGTCGCCGGTCTTGGCCGAACGCTCGGCGCGCTGCAATGCCTTCTCGACCGATTCCAGGTCGGCCAGCGCCAGCTCGGTATCGATGGTCTCGATATCGGCGATCGGGTCGACCTTGTTGTTGACGTGGATCACATCGGGGTTCTCGAAGCAGCGGACCACGTGGGTGATCGCATCCACTTCGCGGATGTGGGCCAGGAACTTGTTGCCCAGGCCCTCGCCGCTGGCGGCACCGGCCACCAGGCCGGCGATGTCGACGAACTCCACCGCGGTCGGGATGCATTTCTGCGGCTTGACGATCTCGGACAGCGCGTTGAGGCGCGGATCCGGCACCGGCACGATGCCGACGTTGGGTTCGATCGTGCAGAACGGGAAGTTGGCCGCAGCGATGCCCGCCTTGGTCAAGGCGTTGAAGAGGGTCGATTTGCCGACGTTCGGCAGACCGACGATGCCGCATTTGATGCCCATGGTGTTTCCTGGTGTGGGGCGGGCGCTGGCGCCGGCCCTGAAGCGGTTCGTGAAATTATTCGTAAAACCAGACGTCAGCGGCCCTGTGCGGATGGCCGCTGACGTCTGCCCTCACGCGGACGTGTCTCACTTCGGTGTATGCAACTTCGTCATCGCATCCATGTGATTGCCGGCGACCGCCAGCGGCAGAGCGTCGATGGCGTTATCGATGGCGCGATGGATCAGGATCTCGTCGTCCTTGCCCGGGCGGCCCAGCACCCACGGCGTGACCTTGTCCTTGTGGCCCGGATGGCCGATGGCGACCCGCAGCCGGTGGAATTGACCGTGGCCCAGCAGCCGCACGATGTCGCGCAGGCCGTTCTGGCCGCCGTGGCCGCCGTCGAACTTGAAGCGCGCCACGCCGGGCGGCAGATCCAGTTCGTCGTGGGCGACCAGCATCTCGTCCGGCTCGATCTTCCAGTAGCGCAGCGCGGCGGTGACCGACTTGCCGCTGAGGTTCATGAACGTGGCCGGCTTCAGCAACCAGACCGTCTGTCCGGCGACCTCGACCTTGGCGGTTTCGCCGAAGAGCTTGCTCTCCAGCCCGAAACGCGCGCCGGCTTTTTCCGCCAGAGCGTCCACAAACCAGAACCCGGCGTTGTGCCGGGTTCGGGCGTGTTCGGTGCCGGGATTACCCAGCCCGACGATGAGACGTAAACCTGTCATAAGCCTTGTCGATCGTATCGCGGCATTCCGTAGGAGGCCGTAGGAGGGCCTTCAGGCCCGAGCTTTTTCCGAACGGTCGCGGTGATCTTTGTAAATCTCGGGCCTGAAGGCCCTCCCATGCGCACGTCGGGTATCGCTCGGGGCTGAAGCCCCTCCTACAGGAATGCCGCGAAACAACCGTCGCGATGCGACGGTTACTTCTGATCCTTCTTGGTGACCTTCGCGGCCGGCACTTCGGCGGCCGGCGCTTCGGCATCGGCGCCTTCTTCCTTGCCGTGCTTGGCGATGACCAGCGCCAGATCGTGTTCCTTGCCCAGCTTCAGTTCCGGGATCGAAACGCCTTCCGGCAGCTTGAGGTCGGACATGTGCAGGATGGTGCCGACGGTCAGTTCGGCCAGATCGATTTCGAGGAACTCGGGGAGATCCTTCGGCAGGCACTCGATCACCACTTCGGTCAGCTCGTGGGTCACGACCACTTCCGCGGCCTTGCCGGCCGGGGACACGTCTTCGTTGAGGAAGTGCAGCGGCACCGCGGTGCGCAGGGCCTTGTTCTCATCGACGCGCTGGAAGTCGATGTGCATGATGATCTGCTTGAACGGATGGCGCTGGATGTCGCGCAGCAGGGCCTTCTGGACCTTGCCGTCGATCTCCAGGTCGAGGATCGACGAGTAGAACCACTCGTGCTGGCTGGCCAGCCAGGTCTTCTCGTGTTCGAGCTGGAGGCTCTGGGGTGCGGCTTCGCCGCCGTAGATGACGGCCGGGATCAGTGCGGCATGACGCAGGCGGCGGCTCGCACCTTTCCCCTCGTCCTTGCGGCCTGCGGCCTTGATGATGTGTTCTGCCATTTCGATTACTCACTTTGCTTGCGATTGAACCGCCTCGCGGCGGTGGTTGGACTTCTCCGCGACCAGAGAAGCCTGTGTCCGGCGCCCGCGGAACGGACGCCGATATCCTGATGTCGTGCCGACGTCACTCAGTCGACGTACAACGAACTGACCGACTCGCCGAACGCGACCCGGCGGATCGTTTCGGCCAGCAGCTCGGCGACGCTGAGCTGGCGGATGCGGCTGCAGGCGCGCGCCGCGTCCGATAGCGGAATGGTGTCGGTGACCACCAGTTCGTCGAGCTGCGATTTGTTCACGTTGTCGATCGCCGGGCCCGACAGCACCGGATGGGTGCAGTAGGCGATCACGCGCCTGGCGCCCTGCGCCTTGAGCGCGGCTGCCGCGGCGCAGAGCGTGCCGGCGGTATCGACGATGTCGTCCACCAGCACGCAGGTCTTGCCCGACACGTCGCCGATGATGTTCATCACCGTGGCGACGTTGGCGCGCGGACGGCGCTTGTCGATGATCGCTAGCTCGGCGTCGTCCAGACGCTTGGCGATGGCGCGGGCGCGGACCACGCCGCCTACGTCCGGCGACACCACGATCACGTTGTCGGTGCCGTAGGCGCGCCAGATGTCGGCGAGCAGCAGCGGCGACGAATACACGTTGTCGACCGGGATATCGAAGAAACCCTGGATCTGGTCGGCGTGCAGATCGACCGTCAGCACGCCGTCGGCGCCGGCCGCGGTGAACATCTTGGCCGCGACCTTCGCCGTGATCGGCACCCGCGACGAGCGCGGACGGCGATCCTGGCGGGCGTAGCCGAAGTACGGCACCACCGCGGTGACGCTGGCGGCCGACGCGCGCTTCAGCGCATCGATGATCACCAGCAGCTCCATCAGGTTCTCGCCGCTCGGCGCGCAGGTGGGCTGCACGACGAACACCTCCTGGCGGCGCACGTTTTCCTCGATCTCGACCTGGGCTTCGCCGTCGGAGAACTTGGAGACCAGCGCCTTGCCCGGACGGATGCCCAGCTCCTTGCAGACCGCGTCGGCCAGCGGCCGGTTGGCGTTGCCGGAGAAGATCAACAACTGACGATCGTCTTGCATGATGGATTCCGCTTCGCTCTGACCGTGGCGGGTGGAGGAATGCCGCGAAGCGGGATCCCGGTCTCTCTGTATCGCTGGATATGGCAGGGGCGGCAGGATTCGAACCTGCGAATGCCGGGATCAAAACCCGGTGCCTTAACCACTTGGCGACGCCCCTTCGGTGGACCCGTGTCGGCCGATGCGTCGTCGAAAACGAAACGCCCGGCTTCCCGACTCCGACGGCCCCGTCGAGCGGACCGTCAATTCGTTTCGAGCGCATCCAGCAGCGGCGATTGCGCAGCGCCAGCGGCGATCCAGGCGTTGAGGCCTGAAGGCTGCCGGCTTGCCAACACCGCGAGCGCGCGTTCGGCGGATCCGCGATCGGCGAATTCGACGAAGCACACGCTGCCGGAGCCGGTCAGCCGCGGGGTGCCGATGCTGCGCAATGCGACGAACACAGCCTCGACGGCGGGCTCGCGGCAGCGCAGGACCGGCTCGAACGCGTTGCCGAGCGCCTGCCCTTGCAGGAATGGGTCCGAAACGAAGCCCGCCATTGTCGCGGCTGGGGCATTTCTCGTCAATTCAGATGCTTGGAAAAGTTCGGCGGTGGCGGCGTGGACACCGGGCGCCACCAGCACATACCAGGCCGGCGGCAGAACGATCGGCGTCAGCCGCTCGCCCAGGCCTTCGGCCCAGGCATTCGCTCCGCGCACGAAGACCGGCACGTCCGCGCCGAGCTGCAGCCCCAGCGCCGCCAGAGCATCGATCCCCAGACCACAGCCCCAGAGCCTGTCGAGCGCGCGCAGCACGGTGGCGGCATCGCTGGAGCCGCCGCCGAGGCCACCGCCGGACGGAATCCGCTTTTCGATGACGATATCCGCACCTTGAGGGACATTGGCGGCTTTTTGCAGCAATCGGGCAGCGCGCACGCTCAGGTCGTCGGCTTCGGCCACGCCCGGGGCGGAGTCCCCGTGGCGAACGATCTGGCCATCGTCACGCAGGCGCATATAGATGGTGTCGCCCCAGTCGAGCATCCGGAACGCGGTCTGGAGTTCGTGATATCCGTCGGCGCGGCGGCCGACGATGCGCAGGAACAGATTCAGCTTGGCCGGCGCCGGCCAGGCCGACCAGCCCGCATCGCCATCGGGCGCGGTCATGATGAGGCCGCACTCATGGCGAGGCGAACAGCCAGTCGTCGATCTGCAGCTTCACCCGGGCGTCGCCGGATTCGGCCTCGATCCGCGTCGGCAGATCCGGCTGCCCGACCGGCCCGGGACGCCACGCCGTGTAGCGCACGCTCCAGCCGGCCTGGCGCAACAGCGAAGGTCGCCCCTGGCCGTCGTACTCGACTGATTCCACCGGATACCCGGCCGCGGGCGCGCCGCGCACCCAACTGCCGAGCTGCTGCAGCGGCACGTGCCAGCCGGTGGCCTGGAGCAGCAACGCTTCGGCGAATTCGCCGTCGCGCGGGCCGCCTTCCAGACCTTCGATGCGACCGGCCTCGGAATGCAGGTCGCCGGTCAGCCGCCAGCTCTGCCGGGTCACCGGCGCGCTGAGCGCGATGCTGTAGCGGTTGTGGTCGAGCTGTTCCCATTCGATCCGCCCGCTGCCGCCCTTGGCGCCCAGGCTGATCGCGGCGCGGCCGCTGAACGACCATGTCGAATACAGCGACAGCCATTCGGCGCGTTCGCGCTGGCGTTCGGCCTGCGTCTCCGCCGACAGCGGCGGCGCAGTGCGGGTCGGCGCGGTGGTCGCGCAGCCGGCCAGCAGCAGCGCCGCGGTCAGCGCGCTTGCGAACGAATGCCACTTCAACGGACGAAGCCTCATGCGCCCGCCTTCTCCGGCAGCGGCGGCAGCGTCACGCCGGTTTTCTCGATCGCGCGCAGCAGCGAGCGGCTCTTCGGATCGATCTTGCGCGCTTCCTCGAAGAATTTGCGCGCCTCGTCCTTCTGCCCCAGCGCCCACAGCACTTCGGCGACGTGCGCGGCGATTTCGGCGTCCTTCTGCTTGGTGAAGGCGCGGCGCAGTTCGACCAGCGCTTCCTCCTTGCGGCCCAGGCGGTAGAGCACCCAGCCGTAGCTGTCGATGATCGCGGCGCTGTCGGGCTGCGCGGCGATGGCCCGCGAGATCAGTTCCAGCGCTTCCTGATACCGGTCGGTGCGGTCGGCCAGCGTGTAGCCGAGCGCGTTGAGCGCGTTCACGTCGTCGGCATCGATGGCCAGGATCTTGCGGAAATCGGCCTCGGCGCGCGGGATCTCGTCGCGTCGCTCCCACATCAGCGCGCGGGCGTAGAGCAACTGCGGATCGTCGGGGAACGCGGCGAGCGCGCGGGCGTAGGTGTCCAGTTCGCCGTCCAGATTGCCGTCTTCCTTGCGCAGCTCCGCTTCCAGCAGATAGCCGTCGCGGCGGGTGTCTTCCCCGGCATCGGCGTCGGTCTGCAGTCCGCGCAGGCGGGCGTAGGCCTCATCGGCGCGCTTGAGCTTGTGCAGCACCGTGGCCGCGCGCAGCCGCGCCTGCCAGCGCTGCGGACCGCTGGGGACGGTGGCGTACCAGTCCAGCGCCTCGTCGTAGCGTTCGATGAATTCGGCGATCTGGCCCAACAGCAGGCGGCGTTCGGGATCGGGCGCGGTCGAATCGCGCTTCAGCTCTTCGTAGACCTTGCCCACGCCGGCCTTGTCGTCGGCCTGCGCCAGATACGCCGCGCGCAGGGTGTAGCTGCGTTCGTCCTGCGGACCGACGGCCATCACTTCCGCGGCGCGGGCGTGGTCGCCCATCGCGCTGTACTGGCGGGCCACCGCGAACATCAGCTCCGGCGACTGCACCAACGATGCCGTTAGACCGGCCAGCACCTTGCGGGCGTCCTCCTCCTTGCCGGCCTCGCGCAGTTGGCTGGCCTGCAGCAATCTCACTGCGGGCTCGTCGGGAAATTTTGCGATCACCCGCGTCACGATCTTCTCGGCCAGATCGTTGCGCTGCAATTGCTGGGAGAACTCGCCGAAGGCCAGCCAGGCGTCCAGCTGATCCGGGATGGCGTCGATCAACTGCCCGAGCAGGCGCCCGGTCAATTTCGGATCGCCGGAACCGGCATCCAGCGCCACCAGCGCGTAACGCCAGCCGCCTTTCTCGATGGTCTTGCCGTCGCCTTCGCCGCGCATCAGCGCCTGCAGTTCGCGACGGGCCAGCGATTCGTTCTTCTGGCGCAGCGCCAGCGCAGCCTCGGCACCGCGCATCGCCAGCGAGCGCCCGGCGCGGGCGCGCCAGAGTTTGAGCGCTGCGGCGGCGCTGACATCGTCCTTGGCCAGCAGCGCGATCCGGGTGGCGCGGTCGGCCAGCACCGCATCGCCGTCGGCCGCCCGGGCGGCTTCCAGATACCAGCGCGCGGCTTCGTCGAGCTTGCCGGCCTGCAGCGCATATTCGCCGGCCATCGCCGGCGCCAGCGGATCGGCTGCGGGGGCCCCGGGTTTCGCGGCCAGCGCGCTGCCCGCGAACAGCGCCAGACACATGCCCAGCAGCGCCGGCCGCCGGCGATTGGAGATCGGAAATGCGGGCATCGACGTGATGGGCCGTAAACTATGGGGATTGCCAGCTTACCCGAACCGTCTGAACCCACCTCCGCCAGTCGTCACCCCGCAAAGCATGTCCCACCTCGTCGCTCTCGGCATCAACCACCAGACCGCGCCGGTCGCCCTGCGCGAGCGCGTGGCGTTCGCGGACGATGCGCTGCCGGCGACCTTGGCCGCACTGCGCGCGCTGCCCGGCGTGGAAGAAGTGGCGTTGCTGTCCACCTGCAACCGCACCGAGGTCTATGCGCTGACCGGCGGCGACGGCGACGCGCTGATCGACTGGCTGGCCGCGCATCCGCAGGACGGCCGCCCGCTGGCGCTGCACGATTATCTTTACCGCCATCGCGACGATGAGGCCGTGCGCCACCTGTTCCGGGTCGCCACCGGGCTGGATTCGCAGGTGCTGGGCGAACCGCAGATCCTCGGCCAGGTGAAACAGGCCTGGGCCGCCGCGCGCACCGCCGGCACCCTGGGCAATCGCCTCGACCGCCTGTTCCAGCATGCTTTCGTCACCGCCAAGCGCGCCCGCACCGATACCCGCATCGGCGCCAACCCGGTCTCGGTGGCCTCGGCCGCGGTGCGCATGGCCGAAGAAACCTTCGCCCGCCCGTCGGACAGCACCGTGCTGCTGATCGGCGCCGGCGAGACCATCGAAC
>CALRWS020000045.1:0-32936 GCA_943371935.1 Chitinophaga pinensis
GCAGCAGCCGCAGCAGCAGGCCCGCACGGAAGACCGGATCCCGCCACAGCGGTTTGAGCGTTACCGCCACAGTGCGGTCTCCTTGGTGCAGACCGCATCGGCGGCGATGCCGCGCTCCGCGAGCAGCGCGCGCAGCGCCGGGATTTCCGTCGCCGCGTCGCGCCCCTGCAGTTCGGGCGAGACCAGGCACAGTTTGAAACCGGCGGCCTGCAGGCGCGCGGCTTGTTCGCCGTCCAGCGGGAAGCGGGTGAAGCAATCGACCCACACCCAATCGACCTTGCCCGCGAGCGACAGCGCGGTGTCGAGCGATTCGAACTCGGACACCCGCACCGCGCAGCGCGATTCGCCGCGGCGCGCGCTGCGGATCAGGAACGGGAACGACTGGTCGAGGAAGAAATAATCCTCGATGCCGTGCGCCTGCATCAGCGCGATCAGCCGGTCTTCCAGCCCTTCTTCCTTGACGTTGAGGATCAGCACGCCGTGGCGATATTCCGCGAGCCAGGCTTCGAAATCCTCGCCGTCGACGAACGGATCGTGATGGATGACGAGGCGTTCGCCGTAGCTGCGGATATCCACTTCCACGCCGAATTCGACTGCGGTCTCGCGCAGTTGCTCGATGGTGTTGCGACGGTGGCGGACGATGATCATGCGGTGCGTGCCAGATCCTTTCGCAGCCGGAGGCTGAAGTCGACGGTGCGGCGGATGAAGCGCAGCTTCGCCTGCCAGTTGACGTTCCAGTGCGAACTGCCGTGCGCGCGTTCGCCGAAGCGCACCGGGAAGCGCGCCACGGTCAGGCCACGGTGCAGCGCTTGGTAGTAGGCGAACAGATCGAGTGAGAAATCGTGCGGCGGTTCGCGCCAGGTCGCGAAGAACGCACGTGGAAACAGCGTCGGCTGCGCATTGATGTCCCACATGCGGCGACGCATCAGCAGCGTCTCGAACATCGACATGCCGACGGTGAAAACGACATCGGACAAGGGCCGGCCGTAACGGCGGCCTTTCACGAACAAGGCCTCGGGATGCGACGAGGCCTCGTAGATGTCCAGCGCGCGTAACGCGTCGGCGGGATCGGTCTGCATGTCGGCGTGGGTCCAGCCGATCGTCTCGCCGGTGGCCGCTGCCAGCCCGGACAGGATGCCGAAACCGTAGCCCTGGTTCTTTTCGACGCGGACGCTGCGGATTCGCGACGGTTCGGCCAGCAGCGCGGCCAGGACCGCAGGCGAATCGTCGGTCGAACCGTTGTCGACCAGGATCGCTTCGATGTCGTCGTGCACGAAGGTCTCGCGCAGGCGCGCCACCAGAAGCGGCAGATTCTTCGCTTCGTTGTAGCAGGGGATGACCAGACTCAGACGCATCGTCGGTTCACCCGGCTTCGGTCTTGCGCAGGACCACCGATCGGCCCATCGCGAAGATCGACGGCATCAGTTTGACCAGTGCGCCGTCGAGGCCGTCGATCGCGCGCAGCGCGAAGCGCGGCAGTTCGACGGTTTTCGCGCGGACCACCACGCCGCCCGAGGCGAGAAAGACGAAACATTCGTTGAGCGTGTTTTTCTCGATCCGGAACCCGGGGATGCGGCGCTCGAATTCCGCGTTGTCGGTGAACAGCAATTCCGGAATCGCGCAGTTTGCCGACCAGGGATCGCGCGGATCGTTGGCCACGATCTCCGGATCGAACACATCGATGTCGTAGGACCAGCCTTCGTGGCGCATCGCGCGCAGCGCCGCTTTCAGCCCGAAGCAGGTATTGAGTTCCTGGATCAGCACCAGTCCGCCCGGCGCAAGCATGCGGTGCACGCTGGCGAAAAATTTCGCGGGGCTGGGCAGGTGGTGGATCATGTGGCTGAAGATCGCCACATCTACCGAGCCGGGCGGGAAGGGCGGATCCATCGCGTCGGCCACGGCGTCGGTCCACTCGCGCGGTTCGACGTCGGTGATGATGAAGCCGTCGTGCTTGATGAATTCCTTGCTCAACCCGGAGCCGGCGCCGAACTCGACGATGCGCTGCCCCGGTTTCAGGTGCGCGTTCATCCAGTCGTAGCGTTTGTACAGCAGATATTCGAGATTGCGCGGACGGTGTTCGAGGAAGAACGCGCGGGCGCGGGCGACGTCGCCTTCGTGCTGGAAACGGTTTTCCTCGTGGGTCGGGAAGTAGGTGCGCGGCAGGAACGGCGCTGTGCGGATGCGCGCGGACGCCGCGTCAGCAGAATGGTGCGGCGAATGCGCGACGTCGCCCCGAAGACTCGCATCTTCCAGCGTCAGCGCGCTGTGGTTCTTCTGCGACCTAGGTGCCGAAGAGGATGTGCGCGGGGTATTGCCGCGCTTGGGTGCGTTGGTGCGGTGCGCGCCGACGTAACCGAAGGACAGTGTCGTCACCAGCGCCAGCGCGAGCGACACGAGGATGTTCCATCCGCGCGACCTTTCGGTCGATGCCGCATCCGTGGATGGATCGCTGCCGCTGTTCGTGTCCATGCGATGGCCGGTGTCGTGATCGGTGGGAGAAGCGCCCATCGGCGCCGCATCTGCGATGCGGCTGTCGAGCGCCATGCGATAGGGGTGGGAAGGCCAGCGGTCGAAACAGCGCTGCCAGTATTCGAAGGTGCGCAGGTCGACCGGCGTGCCCCAGCACAGATAGTGTTCGATCTCGAACACACGTACCCGCAGCCCAAGCGCGATCGCGTCCTCGATGCAGCTGTCGACGTAGAACTCGCCGTTGATCCGGCCGTCGCGCGCGATCATCGCCTGCGCGGCGGCCGCGAAATCCGCGGCACGCTTGAAGGTGAAGGTGCCGACCACGATCGGATCGTTCGCGGGATCGGCCAGCGGCGTCTTCACCGATACGCCGCGGACGATGCCGCCGGTTTCGTCGATCCAGCCGTAATGCGTCGGCCGCCGCAGCGCGCCGGGATAGCCGCGTGCGACCCAGACCAGCACGTCCGCGGTGTCGTCGGCGAGCGCCGCCTGCAGTGCGTTGGCGTCGTAGATCGCGCCGTTGTCGCAGGCGCCGATGGTCAACGGCGCCGCTGGATCGACGCTCTCCATGCCGAGCAGGCAGGTGCGGGCCTGGCCATCGGTCACCTGGTCCAGCTCGACGATGGTGCAGCCGGAAAAATTGTCGCGCAGCGTCGCTTCCACTTCGGCGCGGCCGGGCAGGTCGCGGCGCAGTACGAAAATGTGCTGTTCGGCATCGGGCAGATCGCGCGTCGCCTGCACGACCATCGGCGCGCCGGAGACGGGGATCAGCGGTTTCGGCAGCGCGTGGCCTGCATCCGCGAAACGCGAACCCAGTCCGGCCATCGGCACCATCGTCGCGCCGCGCTGCGGCACCGCGCGCCGCGCGCGCGCGGGATCGGCCAGCGCGCGGAACGCGTTCGACCATGCGCGATATTCGGTGAGATCTTCCGGCGTGCCCCACTGCATGAAATGTTCGAGTTCGAACACAGCCACGCGGCGCCCGTCCTCCAGCAGCGGACGATAGGCGAGGCTGACGTAATACTCCTGGCCCAGCGCGAGATCGGGACGCGCGATGCAGCGCTCGAACGCATCGCGCATCAGCGCGCCCGATGCGAAGTAATACGTGCCGCTGGATGCGTGCTCGCGCATCGGGTCGTCGGTATACGGCTGTTTTTCCTGGATCGCGAGGATCCGTTCGCCCTCGGTCCGCACGTAGGCGTAATTGATCGAACCCATCATGTGCGGATGGAAACCGGTGTAGCAGGGAATCGCGCCGTCCCATTCGCCTTCGGCGACCATGCGCTTGAACGCGGGATAATCCCAGACGCAGGTGAAGTCGCAGTAGTTGACGATGGTCGGCTTCGACGGATCGATATGCTCGATCGCCTGCAGGACGGCGTTGACCGGGCCGAGTTTATGCGGCGCGATACCGACGATGCGCCCGCTGGGGCAATAGCGCCGCAACTGCTCGGCCATCGCGAATTCCGGATCGTCTAGATGATCCTGATTGCACACGAACAGGAAATCGGTTTCGCCGGGAAACAGATCGACGACGTGGGCGATGATCGGTTTGCCGTCGATTTCGATCAGCGGCTTCGGAACCTGGTAGCCAGCGCGCCGGAAACGTTCTCCGAAGCCCGACATGGGTACGACGATCTGCATGTTTCAAACTTCCTTGCGTCCTTGATCTGCGGGCGGTTCAGACGCCGGCAGCGGTGTCGATACGGTTGCGGGCGAGGCGGTAGGCTTCCGCCTCCCAGCCGATCAGGGCGGCGACATCGTCGATGTCGAGATAATTCAACGTGTCGGCGGTGCTCGAACGCAATCCCACCTGTGCCAGGCAGCCGAGCATCGCGCGGGCGCCATCGCTCAATGCAGGGGACAGCAGGACGCCGGCCCTGGGCACTACAACATAGGCCGGCGGCCCGCGACCATCTGCAACTGCGTCGGCGATGACCTGGCTGAGCGGGTTGCGCTCGTCAGCGATGGCGGCGCGCTCGCCGAGGAAGACGACGTGGTCTGGATACAGGGTGCCGCGAACGGCGATGCCGCAGGCGACGGCGTCGGTGCCGATCGCGTGCAGCAGCGGGGCGTCGGGAATGGCCCAGCCCGCGTCGTTGATGGCCTGCAGCCGGTCCAGGTCGGAGCCGGGGGCTTCGCGCGGGGGCAGGGCAAGCCGGCGTTCGACATCGTGCAGGCGGGCCTCGGCCGTGGCGCAGTCGCTGCCGCCGACCACCAGGCCGTGATTGGCAAGCAGCAGGATGTCAGGCGGGGTCGGCGCCGCGGCCAGCGCGGAGCGGATGGCGTCGGTCAGGGGCAGGCCGGGGCGGCGGTAGGGCACCCAAGCCCAGGACAAGCCTTCCAGCGCCCGCGCCAGCGCCTGTTCGGCGTCTGGCCGGACCGCCCAGGCGATCGCGTTGACCGAGTGGACATGCGCTACGACCGCGTGAGGCAGCAGCGCGTGCAGCGAGGTCTCGATCGAAGGGCGCAGGCCATCGGCACCGGCCAGCGCCGCCAGCGCGGACTCCGCATCGGCCTCCGCCATCAGCGCCCGGACCCGGGCCAGCGGCAGGCGGACGAAGACGTCCCGGGTCTCAGCCTGTGCGAGCCAAGTGCCGGATGCTTTCACCCAGAAATCGTTTTCGCGCTTGAGCGAAGTATTGCCGCCGCCGCCCTGCACAAGGGTCTCGTCGCCCCCCAGCCGTGCGGAAAACGCAATCAGTTCCGCAGGCGCCGCGGAAGCGCAGTGCGGCCTTTCAATCGAATCGGTGGCGGTCGTTTGATTCATAGTGCGCAGGGCCGTCCGTAGCGATACCGGCCTGGCGCGGCGGAGCTGCGGCAAGGCATCGGTCGTCGCGGTTCGCGTAAAAAACGCTTGATTCGTAAAAACCAGAATAATCCGGTCATGCATCTCGCCATTGGAAAATTGAGGATGGCAAGCATTATCGATAACCGGTCCCTTTGATTGCAGAATAAGCGGAGTGTGGTAGGTTGGGAAGTATTATTATGTCGGCAGCTCGACGGGTGGGGGACTCCCGTCGAGCACGTAATCGCAAGCAAGCAGTCGCACGGAAGTCGAAACGGAATGAATGAATTTGAAGCACGCCTCGCCCACCTCTCGCCCGAACGACGAGAGCTCCTGAGGCAGGCATCCCTACGCGAGCGCATGGCCCGATCCCGCATCCGCCCGAGGCCGCGTCCGGAGCACATCCCGTTGACGTTCGGCCAACGCCGGCTGTGGCTGCTCGATCAGCTTTCTCCCGGCATGGTGGCCTACAATTCGCCGGCCGCGCAGTGGTTGCACGGCGAACTCGATGCCGCCGATCTGCGTCGTGCGATCCAGTCGTGGATCGACCGTCACGAAGTGTTGCGGACGGTCTATCCGGCGAATACCGGCGAGCCTTACCAGAAAATTCTCGCGGCGCAGACCCTGCCGTGGAGCGAGCGCTCCGCCGAAGGCGACGACCTGGACGCGCGGCGGGAAGATGCCTTCCGGATCGCGCGCGAGGAAACCGCGAAACCCTTCGCGCTGCAGGTCGGTCCGCCGGTCAGGGCCGCGCTGATCGCCGCCGCTCCCGATCTGCATCTGCTGGTGCTCACCTTCCATCACATCGCCATCGACGGCTGGTCCATCACCAGTCTGCTGCGCGAAATGTTCGAGGCCTACAACCGCCTGCGCGCGGGTGAAGCGATCGACACGACGGCGCCGGAACTGCAGATCGCCGATGTCGCGCTGTGGCAGCACGACACCTGGGGCGGCGAGCGTCTGCGTCCGCAGCTCGATTTCTGGAAACAGCATCTCGACGGCGCGCCAGCGGTGCTAGATCTTCCGACCGACCGGCCGCGTCCGGCGGCGCAGACCTTCCGCGGCGCGATCCGTTCGACCGATATTCCGGCGCCGCTGTACGCGCGCCTGCAGGTGCTTGCGCGCGAACAGAAGACGACGCTGTCGACCGTGGTGCTGGCGGCATTCCAGGTGCTGTTGTCGCGCTACACCGGCCAGGAACAAGTGGTGACCGCGATGGGCGTCGCCGGCCGCAGCCGGCGCGAACTGGAGCCGGTGATCGGCTTCTTCGTCAACACGCTGCCGCTGCGCGCCGACCTGTCGGGCAACCCCGATTTCATCGAAGTCCTCGCGCGCGCGCAGGCGACCCTGCTGCATGCGATGGAAAATGCGGACACGCCGCTGGACCGTATTTTCGAGGACATGCGCCTGCCGCGTTCGATCAGCTACACGCCGTTCGCGCAGGTCATGTATTTCTTTCAGAGCTATCCGATGGATAACTCGGTGATGAGCGGCATCCGCGTGGAGGATGTCCCGCTGGGCGATATCCGCCCGCCGACCGCGCAGAGTGATCTGAGCCTGTTCGTGAACCAGCATCACGAAGGCGAACTGATGTTCGAGTACAGCACCGAGCTGTACGACGATTCGACGATCCGGCGCTTGGGCGGGCATCTGATCACCCTGCTGGAAGCCGCGGCCGATGCGCCGCGGACGCCGGTGTCCGAACTGCCGCTGCTCACTGCGGCGGAGCGCGACGAGCAGGCGCGCTGGAACGACACGTTCCGCGAGCATCCGCGCAATCCCACGATCGCCGCACTGTTCGCGGAACAGGTCGCGCGTACCCCCGATGCGACCGCCGTGCAGTTCGGCGCACGGGCCATGAGTTACCGCGAGCTCGATCTCCGCGCCGATGCGATCGCCATCGAACTGCGCGCGCTGGGCGTGAAGCCCGGCGTGCTGGTCGGGCTCTATGTCGAGCGCTCGCTGGAAATGCTGGTCGGCCTGATCGCGATCCTCAAGGCCGGCGGCGCCTACGTGCCGCTGGATCCCAGCTATCCGGTGGACCGTCTGGCGTACATGGTCGAAACCTCGCGTTCGACCGTACTGGTCACCCAGGCGACCCTGCGCGATGCGCTGCCGGTGGCCGTGCCGTCGGTGGTCGTGGTTGATGCCGACGCAGCGCTTCCGGCGTCTGCGCAGCCGTGCCCCGACAGCGGCGTCGGCGCGAACGATCCGGCCTACGTGATCTTCACCTCGGGTTCGACCGGCAAGCCGAAAGGCGTGGAAATCCGCCAGAAATCCGCAGTCAATCTGATCCGTTCGATCGCCCGCGAACCGGGCATCGGTCCCGACGACACCATCTGCGCGATCAGCACGCTGTCGTTCGACATCGCGCTCACCGAGCTGGTGATTCCGCTGACGGTCGGCGCGCGCATCCTGCTGGTCGATCGCGACACCGTGCGCGACGGGCTGCGCCTGCGCAAGCTGGTCGATGCCGAAGCGCTGACGATCATGCAGGCCACGCCGGCGACGTGGCGGATGCTGTTGGACGTGGGTTGGGCGGGCAAGCCCGGCATGCGCATCATCTCCACCGGCGAAGCGCTGCCGCGCGAGTTGGCCGACCGCCTGCTGCCCATGGGCCGCGAGCTGTGGAATCTTTACGGCCCGACCGAAACCACCGTCTATTCGGCGCTGTGCAAGGTCGAGGCCGGCAGCGGTCCGATCATCGTCGGCCGTCCGGTCGACAATACGCAAATCCACATCGTCGACCGGCAGATGCAGCTGCTTCCGGTCGGCGTGCCGGGCGAATTGCTGATCGGCGGCGAAGGCCTGGCCGCGGGGTACCGCGGTCGCGCCGATCTCACCGCCGAGAAATTCATCGCCGATCCGTTCTCGGAAGGCGACGACGCCCGCCTCTACCGCACCGGCGACCTGGCGTTCTGGCGCCCGGACGGCACGGTGCAGGTGGTCGGCCGGATCGATCACCAGATCAAGCTGCGTGGTTTCCGCATCGAACTGGGCGAGATCGAAACCGTGCTCGCACAGTACGAGGGTGTGACCCAGGCGGTAGTGCACTGTCGCGAGGACCGTCCCGGCGATCAGCGTCTGGTGGCTTATTACACTTACGAGAGCTGCATCCATGACGGCCGCACACGCGACGGCGGCCCTGTCGCCGACGCCGAGCTGCGCGCCTACCTCAAGAACGCGTTGCCCGAATACATGGTGCCTGCCGCGTTCGTGGCGCTGGAAGCCTTCCCGCTGACGCCGAACGGCAAGGTCGACCGGAACGCGCTGCCCGCGCCGGATGCCGCCGGCGGCGAGCGTGCGGATCACATCGCGCCGCGCACGCCCGAGGAAGAAGCGCTGGCCACGCTGTGGGGCAATCTGCTGAATCTGCAGCGCGTCGATGTGCGCGGCAACTTCTTCGATCTCGGCGGACATTCGCTGCTCGCGACCCAGATGCTGGCGCGGATCGAATACGACTTTGGCGTCGAACTGCCGCTGCGCGTGCTGTTCGAATCGCCGACCCTGGAGCAGATGGCGGCGCGGGTCGCAGCGGCCTGCGAAGCCGCCGATCAGCTCGCGATGGCCTCGATGCTGCAGAATTTCGAAAACATGAGCGACGACGAAATCCTTCAACGGTTGTCGACCGACAGCAAAGCCGGAGCGGCGCATGAGTGAGTTGGATCAACGTCTGGCCGGATTGTCGCCGGAGAAACGCGCGCTGCTGATGCAGCAACTCGCACGCCGGGCCGCAGCAACCGCACCGGTCAAGGCGGATATCGGCCGCCGCGCGCGCCCGGAGCGGCTGCCGCTGTCGTCCGCGCAGCAGCGGCTGTGGATCCTCGACCAGTTCGATCCCGGCAACAGCGTCTACAACGTCACCTCGCTGATGCGCCTGTACGGCAATCTCGATGTCGAAGCGCTGCGTCGCACGCTCGACGAGATCGTCAACCGGCACGAAAGCCTGCGCACCGTGTTTCCCAAGGATGACCAAGGCCCGTGGCAGCGCGTGCTGCCGCCGCAGCCGATGGCGCTGCCCATCCACGACGTATCGAAGCTGGCTGCGGATGCGCGCGAAACCGCCGCGTTCGATCTGGCGCGCGCGGATGCGCGGGCGCCGTTCGATCTGGTCAACGGCCCGGTGTTCCGCGCGATGCTGGCCCGGATCGCCGAAGACGACCATGTGCTGATCCTCAGCGCGCACCACATCGCCGTGGACGGCTGGTCGTTCGGCGTGCTCTACGGCGAATTGACCCAGCTCTATCGCACGTTCCTGGCCGGCGAACCTTCGCCCTTGCCCGAACTGCCGATCCAGTACGCCGACTACACGCTGTGGCAACTGGAAGAACTGGGCAGCGAAGGCCTCGGCAAGCAGCTCGAATACTGGCAGCAGCGTTTTCCGTCCGCGCCGCCAGTGCTGGAATTGCCCGGCGACCGCCCGCGTCCGCCGGTGCAGAGTTATCGCGGCGCGATCCTGCAACGCACGATTCCCGCCGAGCTGTACGAGACCGTCAAGCGTTTCAGCCGGCAGGAGGGCACGACCGCGTTCATGACCTATCTCGCCGCCTACCAGACGCTGTTGTCGCGGTATTCGGGACAGGAAGACATCGTCGTCGGCGTCGGCAACGCCAATCGGCCGCGGCGCGAGATCGAGCCGCTGATCGGCTTCTTCGTCAACACCCTGCCGCTGCGCGTCGATCTGTCGGGCAATCCCACGTTCCGCGAATTCCTGGCGCAAGTGAAGACGTCGACGCTCGACAGCTACGCCAACCAGGATCTGCCGGTCGAACGCCTGCTCGAAACGCTGAACATCGATCGCGACCTGAGCCATGCACCGCTGTTCCAGACGATGCTGTTCTACCAGAATTTCCCGGTCGAACCGATCGTGCTGCCCGGTTTGACCCTGGTGCCGGTGGACATCAGCGCCACCCATTCGGGCACGGCGCGCTCCGATATTTCCATCTTCGCCGCCGAAAGCGGCGGCGGCCTGTCGATGCTGATCGAATACGCCACCGATCTGTTCGATGCCGATTACATCGAAGCCTTCGCCGATCACCTCGAACAACTGCTGCGCGCGGTGGTCGCCGATGCCGATCGACGCATCGGCGACATCGATATCCTGCCGCCGCAGGAGCGCAAGCGCCTGCTGGTCGACTGGAACGTCACTGCGGCACCGCTGCCGGCCGAAAATACCGTGCATGCACTGTTCGCGGCGCAGGCCGCGCGCACGCCGCAGGCGATCGCGGTGGTGCAGGGCGAGGACCGCCTGACCTATGCCGAACTGGACGCGCAGGCCGAACGGCTTGCGGCGCGATTGCGCGCGCAGGGCTGCGGCCCGGGGCGGATGGTCGGGCTGTTCCTGGAGCGCAAGCCGCGGATGCTGGTGGCGCTGCTGGGTGCGCTCAAGGCGGGTGCCGCCTACGTGCCGCTGGACCCGAGCTATCCGGCCGAGCGCATCGGTTTCATGCTGGAGGATTCGGCCGCGCCGGTGGTGGTGACCGAACGCGCGCTGGTGGCCGAATTGCCGGCCGGCAGCCACGCGGTGCTGACCATCGAGGACGCGCTGGAGAGCGATGCGCCTGTCGCGGCCGGTGGCGCCGTGGCCGGTCCCGACGACATCGCCTACGTGATCTTCACGTCCGGCTCCACCGGTCGGCCCAAGGGCGTGCGCATCCCGCATCGCGCCGCGGTCAATTTCCTCGCTTCGATGGCGCGCGAGCCGGGCCTGCGCGCCGACGATACGCTGTGCGCGATCACCACGCTGTCGTTCGATATCGCATTGCTCGAACTGATGCTGCCGCTGACCGTGGGCGCGCGCATCGCGCTGGCCGATCGCGCGACCATCGCCGACGGCGTCGCGCTGGCGGCATTGCTCGATGCGGTGGACGCCACGGTCATGCAGGCGACGCCCGCCACCTGGCGCATGCTGCTGGATTCGGGCTGGCGCGGCCGTCCGAACATGCGGCTGCTGTGCGGCGGCGAAGCGCTGCCGCGCGATCTGGCCGATCGGCTGCTGGCATGCGGCAGCGAGCTGTGGAACGTCTACGGCCCCACCGAAACCACGGTGTGGTCGACGCTCGAACAGGTGTCTGCCGGCAAGGGGCCGGTGGCGATCGGTCGTCCGATCGCGAACACCCAAGTCTATATCGTCGATCGCCGCATGCAGTTGCAGCCGGTCGGCATCGCCGGCGAACTGCTGATCGGCGGCCTCGGCGTGGCACGCGACTATCTGGACCGCCCTGAACTCACCGCAGAGAAATTCATCGACGACCCGTACGGCTCGCGTCCCGGCGGACGGCTGTACCGCACCGGCGACCTCGCGCGCTGGCGCCGCGACGGGCGCCTGGAAGTGATCGGCCGGATCGATCATCAGATCAAGCTGCGCGGTTTCCGCATCGAACTGGGCGAAATCGAATCGGTACTGGGCCTGAGCGAGGAGGTGGCGCAGGCGGTGGTGATCTGCCGCGAAGACCGGCCGGGCGACAAGCGTCTGGTCGCGTATCTGGTCCCGAAGCCGGGCTTGTCGGGCGAGAGCGCATCGAGCGATAACGCATCCAGTGAAAGCAGCATCGACGTCGCCGCATTGCGCGCGCTGGCCCGTGAGCGGCTGCCCGAATACATGATGCCGTCGGCCTTCGTCTGCCTGGAGCGGCTGCCGCTGACGCCGAACGGCAAGGTCGACCGTCGCGCGCTGCCGGCGCCGGATGCGGAGGCCTTCGCGGTCAGCGAATACGCCGCGCCGCGCAGCAGCGAGGAAGAGACGCTGGCCGCGCTGTGGGCGGAAGTGCTGGGTCAGCCGCGGATCGGGATCCACGACAACTTCTTCGATCTCGGCGGGCATTCGCTGCTGGCGACGCAGCTCGTCACCCGAATGCAGAACGCGCTCGGCGCCGACATCACGCTGCGGATGATGTTCGAGGCGCCGACGGTGGCGCGCTTCGCCGAACTGTTGATGGTGCAGCGCATGCAGAATCTCGACCAGGACGACCTGGCCGGCATGCTGCAGCAGCTCGAAGACCTGTCCGAAGAAGACATCCAGGCGATGCTCGCGGGATGAGCGGCAGGTACGGAGCATAAGGAGATCGTGCGCGCATGAGTTCGTCCATCACACCTTCCGCCGGCAGCGCCGCGCTCGATGAGCGCCTCGCCAGGCTGACGCCGCAACAGCGCGAGCTGTTGCTGCGCAATCTCGCGCAGCGCGCGGCAGCGGCGAAATCGGCGTCCGACGATGCCGACGCCGATGCGCCGCGGGCGACGGCGGGACAGCCCCTGCCGTTGACGCCGGCGCAGCAGCAGATCTGGGTGTTCGAGCGCCTGCAGCCGGGCACCGCGGCATATCACGTCTTTCACCACCATCGTCTTGATGGCGCACTCGATCTGCCTGCGCTGGAACGTGCGTGGAATGTGCTCGTCCAGCGCCACGATTCGCTGCGGATGTCGTTCGGTGAACGCGCCGGCGAGCCGGTGCAGACTATCGTCGAGGATGTCGCATTCCAGATTCCTTTGATCGATCTGTCGGATCTTGCACAAACGGAGCGCGAACGCGAACTGCCGCGTCTCATCGCCGAAGAATCGCTGCGCCCGTTCGATCTGTCGCGTGCGCCGCTGCTGCGCGTTACGGTGGTGCGGCTTGCGCCCGAATCGCATGCGATGTTGGTCGCGGCGCACCACATCATGTCCGACGCCTGGTCGCTGGGCGTCCTGCAGGGTGAACTCGGGGCGCTCTACAATGCTTACCGCGCCGGACGCGAGCCCGAATTGCCGGCGAAGACGCTGCAGTTCGGCGATGTGGCATTGCGCCAGCGGTTGCCCGAACACAGACAGCGCAGCGAGCGGCAATTGCGCTACTGGCGCGACGTGCTGTCCGGTACCACCGGTCTGCTCGATCTGCCGACCGACCAGCCGCGCACGGCGGTCGCTTCGGCCAAGGGTGCGCGTTACGTGTGGCGACTCCCGGACGGGCTGCGCGATGCCACGGCGGAACTGGCGCGCGGCGAGGGCGCGACCCAGTTCATGCTCATGCTGTGCGCGTTCCAGGCGCTCCTGTCGCGTTGGTCGTGCGACAGCGACATCGTTGTCGGCACGCCGGTCGCCAATCGCAAGACGGTCGAAGCGGAGTCGCTCATCGGTCTGTTCGTCAATACCGTCGCGGTGCGCGCGGATTTCAGCGACGACCCGACATTCCGCCGAGCGTTGGCGCGCGCGAAATCGAACGTGCTGTACGCACTGGAGAACGCTGACGCTCCGCTGGAACATGTCATCGAACAGCTTAGCCTGGAGCGCGTACCCGGCCGGTCGCCGCTGTTCCAGACGATGTTCGTCTTCCAGAATTCGTCCGGCGCAGAAATGGGCATGGATGGCCTGCATGCCGAATTCATCGAGCCGGATATCGACACCGCGCGCTTTGAATTGACGCTCTCGCTTACCGACAGTCCTGACGGCATGCACGGACTGATCGACTACAGCACGCAGTTGTTCGCGGCGCCGACGATCGCGCGGATGGCAGGACATTTGATGGCGCTCTTGCGCGGCGCCGCCGCGGATCCGGATCTGCCGCTGTCGCGGATCCCGCTGCTGGACGATCAGGAACGGGCTGTCCTCGCCGCCCTGGGCGATGGCGGGCCGGCCTTGGCGTCGCAGTCCGACACGCTGCAGGGCCTGTTCTCGCTTCAGGCCGCGCGCACGCCGCAGGCCGCCGCGCTGGTCGAGCCCGGCCGCGAATGGACCTATTCGCAGGCGTCGCGCCGTGCCAACGGCATCGCGCAGGCACTGCATGCGCAGAACATCGGGCCCGGCGCATACGTCGCCGTGCTCAGCGACCGTTCCGCGGATGCGGTGGTCGCGGTGCTCGGCGTATTGCTCGCCGGTGCGGCCTATCTGCCGCTGGATCCGACCAGTCCGGACGAACGTCTGCAGTTCCTGCTGCAGGATGCCGGCGCCGCGGCGCTGCTGGTGCCGCCGCTGCTGCGCGAACGCGTGGCGACGCTGGCGTCCGGAATGCCTGTGCTGCATACCGGAACGATCGTGGATGCGGAGACTGCGCCGCACGTCGATGTCGGTGCGGGCGATCCGGCCTATCTGATCTATACCTCCGGTTCCACCGGTACGCCCAAGGGCGTGGTGGTGGAGCATCGCGGCGCGGTGAATCTGGTGCAGGGCTTCCTGGCGCGACATCGTTTCGATGACCAGCGCCTGCTGATGATCCCGCCGCTGATTTTCGACGCGTCCGTGGGCGACGTGTTTCCGGCGCTGGCCTGCGGTTCGGCGCTGGTGCTGCATCCGGCGCCGACCGAACTGGGCCCGTTCGAGCTGGAGCGTTTCTGCCACGACCATGGCGTCACCGCGATCGACGCGCCGGCCGCGCTCTGGCGCCGCTGGAGCGAGGGCTGGGCGACGCGCACGCAGCGCGAACCGCTGCTGCCGGCATTGAATCTGATGATGATCGGCGGCGAAAGCGTGCCGGTCGAACAGGTGCGGCGTTTCGCCGGCGTCACCGGCGGCCGTGTCGTGCTGTGCAACCACTACGGCCCCACCGAAGCCTCGGTCTGCGCGACCCTGCTGTCGACCGTGGATGCGTCCGAAATCGCCAGCCACGACCTGCCGGCCGGCCGGCCGCTGCCGGGCGCACGGATCCATCTGCTCGACCGGCATCTGCAGCCGGTGCCGCGCGGCGTGGTCGGCGAACTGTTCATCGGCGGCGCCGGTGTCGCCCGTGGTTATTTGAATGCCTCGGAGCTCACCTCTGAACGCTTCCTGGCCGATCCGTTCGCGCACGAACCCGATGCGCGGATGTACCGCACCGGCGATCTCGCGCGCTGGAATCCCGACGACACCCTGCAGTTCATAGGCCGTCGCGATCATCAGATCAAGCTGCGCGGCTTCCGTATCGAACTGGGCGAAATTGACAACGCGCTGGCGGCACTGCCCGGCGTGCAGGCGGTGGCCGTGCTGCTGCGCGAAGACCGCCCCGGCGACCGCCGGCTGGTGGCTTATGCGGTGGTCGCCGACGACGTCGATGCCGCTGCGCTGCGCGCGGGTCTGGCGCGGCGTTTGCCCGAAGCGATGCTGCCGTCGGCGTTCGTGTTCCTCGATGCGATGCCGCTGACCGCCAACGGCAAGATCGACCGCCGCGCGCTGCCGGCGCCCGGCGAGGACGCCATCGCGGAGCGCGCGATCCGCGACCCGCAGACGCCGACCGAGCACACGGTGCTGGCGATCTGGCGCGATGTGCTGGGGCGCGAATCGCTGAGCACCGACGACGACTTCTTCGCCTGCGGCGGCGACTCGCTATCGACGCTGCCGCTGGTGTTCAAACTGCACGAGGCGCTCGGCCTCGAACTGCCGCTGTCGGCGGTGTTCGCCACGCCGACCGTCGCCGGCCTGTCCGCGACCATCGACCGCATGCTCGCCGGTGAAGCGGTCGAGGTCTTCGACATCGAAGCCCAGGTCACGCTGCCGGAATCGATCGACGGCGCGCGCGTCGCGCCCCCGGTCGCGCCGCGCGCCGCCCCGAAATCCGTTCTGCTGACCGGCGCCACCGGTTTTCTCGGCGCGTACGTGCTGCGCGATCTCATCGACCTCAGCGCGGCCGAGGTGGTGTGCCTGGTCCGCGCCGACAGCGCCGAAGACGGTGTCCGCCGCATCCGCAGCAACCTCGAAAGCTACGGGCTGTGGCGCGAAGGCTACGATGCGCGGCTGGTGCCGGTGCTGGGCGATCTGTCCAGTCCGCTGCTCGGCCTGACGCCGTCGGCATTCGAGGCGCTGGCGCAGCGCGTCGATGCGATCGTCCACAACGGCGGCCAAGTCAATTTCATCGCGCCGTACGCGCACCTGGAAGCGGCCAACGTCGGCGGCACCCGTGAAGTGCTGAGGCTCGCGACCACCGCGCACCTCAAGCCGGTGCAATTGGTATCTACGCTCGGCGTGTACGTCACCCCTCTGCATTCCGGCGTGAATGTCGCCGAAAGCCACGTGCCGCCCGACGGCCCGGGTCAGGAGGGCGGTTACAACCAGAGCAAGTGGGTCGGCGAACAGCTGGGCCTGCTGGCGCGCGCGCGCGGGGTTCCGCTGGCGATCCATCGTCCGGCGCGCATCACCGGCGACGGCGTGTCCGGCATCAGCAATCCGGGCGATTATTTCAACGCCTGGATCCGCGGCTGCGTGCAACTGGGCATGGCGCCGCACGCGCCCGACGATTTCTTCGACATGACCCCGGTGGATTACGTCGCCCGCACCGTCGTGCGTGTCCTGCTGGGCGCCGGCGACGCCAACGGCAATTACCACTATTTCAATCCGCATACCTTGCCGGTGACCGAAGCGGTGGCCGCCATCCGCGAGCGGGTCTGCCCGATCGAGGAAGTCGATTACCGCCAGTGGCGGCAGGCGCTGATGGCGTCGATCGCCGCGGGCGAGGACAACGCGCTCAAGCCGTTCGCCGGCCTGTTCGCAGAAGCGCCCGATCCGACGCAGGCCGCCGCCGATACCACGGACGACGACGTCCAGCGCATCCCGGTCTTCGACTGCACGGCTACCGAAGCGATCGGCGCGCCCTGGGGCGAGCGCTGCCTGCCTGCGGATCGCGCGCTGTTCGAGCGGTATCTGCGCTTCCTGCAGTCGCGCGGTGCGCTGCCTGCGATCGCGGCGGTCTCCGCATGAGCGTGCCTGCATGAGCATGTCCGCCGTGCCAGGCAATGCCGAGCCGTCGCCGGGCCTGCGCAATTTCCTGCTGATCTGGTTCGGCCAGCTGGTCTCGGGCGTCGGTTCGCGGCTGACCACCTTCGCGCTGGGGCTGTGGGTGTACCAGACCACCGGTTCGACCACGCGCTTCGCGCTGGTATTCGTGGCGATGGCGGTGCCCGCGTTCCTGCTGCTGCCTTTCGCAGGCGCCTTGGTCGACCGCTGGGACCGCCGGCGGACCATGATCGTCTGCGAATGCGTGTCCGTCGCGGTGATCGGGTCGATGGCGCTGCTGGTGGGCATCGGCCATCTCGAACTGTGGCATGTGTATCTGGGCGTCGGTCTGACCGCGGTCACCAACACCTTCCTGCAGCCCGCGTATGCGGCCAGCGTGCCGCTGTTGGCCGAGCGCGAGCAGCTGACCCGCGTCAACGGCCTGATCCAGACCGGGCAGGGGCTTGCGCTGGTGGGTGGACCGGCGCTGGCCGGCATCCTGATGAGCACCATGGGCATCGCCGGCGTGCTGGTGGTGGATGCGCTGACTTTCGTGGTCGGCGCCATCTGCATCGCGCTGGCGCGGATCCCGCGGCCCGCGCGCGATCCCGAAGCGGAAGACAACCTGCTGCGCGAGGCGCATGAAGGCTGGCGCTACGTCGCCGAACGTCCGGGCCTGCTGGGCCTGCTGGGCATCAGCGCCGCGGGCAGCTTCCTGTTCGCCATCGCCAGCATCGCCATCACGCCGCTGGTGCTGATTGTGGTGAACCAGGACGAAAGTCTGCTCGGTCTGCAGATGTCGCTGGCCTGCAGCGGCCTGCTGGTGGGCGGCCTGCTGATCACGATCTGGGGCGGCCCGAAGCGCAAGATCGATGGCCTGCTGGGCTTCAGCCTGCTCAGCGGTCTGGCGATCGCGGCCCATGGGCTGGCGCCGTCGCTCGTGCTGCTGGTGGTCGCCGGTTTCCTGATGTTCCTGAGCATTCCGCCGGCCCAGTCGGCAAGCTACGCACTGTGGCAGACCAAAGTGCCGTCGCATCTGCTGGGACGCTGTATGGCCATACTGCGCATGACCGGCGAGGCGGCGCTGCCATTGGGCTATCTGCTGGCCGGGCCGCTGGCCGAGTTCGTGTTCGAACCGGCGCTCATGCCGGGCGGTGCGCTGGCCGATACGGTCGGTGCGCTGGTCGGGGTCGGCGAGGGGCGCGGCCTGGGCGTGATGTTCATCGTGCTGGGGGGCGCGATGGTCGCGGTGACGGTGATCGGCTACGGAATACGTTCTATCCGTCAGGTCGAGCGGGACCTGCCGGATGCGGAAGCGCCGGTGGTCGCGGTTTGAGCGATCCGCGTCCGGAGCGATCCGTGTCCGGAAATGGCGGGATGAGGAGATCTAGCGGTGTCGAAAGTGTCAAAAGCGTTCGCGTCGTCGCCATAGGGGGCAAAGGGCGCGCGAACGGCTATTCCGGTCGCCCGGGCCGAGGAACCGGGCTGAGAAGAGAAGGGATAGGGAAAGTGCGTGTGCGGGAGGCGGGCATTCCCCGGCGGACGCCGGGCGCGATGCGGATTGGACGCCATCCGTGCAGGGCGCATGCCATGCAAGACAGAACTTAAGGAATCGAGCAATGAACGCAACTGACCAGACCAAGGCGACGAAGGTGCGCGCCGCAGAATCCGCGTGCCCCAGGTCGGCGGCCGTGTCCACGGATATCGTTCCGAAAACCGCTGCTTCGGGCATGGATTTCTCGCTGCGCCGCGCCTCCGAGGTGGATGCCGAAAATGCGCCGGAATCGGCGCTGGGTTCCACGGTCAACTGGATCCGCGAGTTCCTTGCGCGGCCGCATCGCGACGTGGGTCGCGCGGGGCCGGTGTGTCCGTTCACGCCGATGGCGCTGGAGCTGGACACCATCTGGCTGGCGGAGATCTCCGAATCCGAGCCCGATCCGCAGCGCATCCAGGATGCCGTCGAGCAGTGCCGCCAGGTGTTCCTCGAGACCGAACCGCGCGAAGGCCCGATGGCGATCAACAAGGTGTTCATGGTGGTGTTTTCGGGGCTCGACGCCAGCGATGCGCCGCTGATCGACGCGATCCAGACCCGGATGAAGCCCAACTTCGTGGAAGTGGGGCTGATGCTGGGCGAGTTCCACGCCAACAACGAAACCCCCGGCCTGCGCAATCCGGACTTCCGTCCGCTGCGCAGCCCCATTCCGATGCTGGTGATGCGGCACATGGTCGAATCCGACCTGCCGTTCCTCAAGCGCGAGCTCGACACGCCGCAGGTGCGCGGCGCGTATCTGCGTTCGTATCTGCGCCGTCTGGGCGGCACGATCCGCCGCAACTATTTCGAACAGGCGGTGGAGGCGCTGGTCCAGGCCGAGATCGAATTGCGCGCCTGCAGCGCGCCCGAGGCCGCACGATGACGGTGGACGGTGCCGCAACCCGGGTCGATCCGGGCGCTCCGCGACGGGTCGCGATCGTCGGCGGCGGGCTGGCCGGTTCGCTGCTGGCGCTGGCGCTGTCCGAGCGCGGCTACGGCGTGGATGTGTACGAACGGCGCGAGGATCCGCGCGTCGACGGCGCCGAGGGCGGCCGGTCGATCAACCTCGGCCTGTCCAAGCGCGGCATCCAAGCGCTGACCGAAGTCGGGCTGATCGAGGTGGTCATGCCGCTCACCGTAGTCATGCGCGGACGCGTGATCCACGCGCCCGATGGCAGTACGCGCTTCCAGCCCTACGGCAAGAACCGCGGCGAAGTGCTGTATTCGATCGACCGCAGCGAACTGATCCGCCTGCTGCTGGATCGCGCCGAGCGCCAGCCAGGCGTGACCCTGCATTTCGATCACCGCCTGCTGGGCGTGGACAAGGACCGCCGCGAGCTTGAGATCGAAACCGGCGGCACCGCGCGCCGGGTCGCCGCCGACTGGGTGATCTGCGCCGATGGCGCATTCTCGCGCTGCCGGCCCGAGATGCAGCGCGGCATGCGCGCGGATTACCACCAGGAATATCTGGAGTGGGGCTACAAGGAACTGACGCTCGCCGCCGGCCCCGACGGCGCGTCGGTGATCGACCAGACCGCGCTGCACGTCTGGCCGCGCGCGCACGGGCTGTTCGTATCGCATCCCAACCGCGATGGTTCGCACACGCTCACGCTGTTCCTGCCGCACGAAGGCGCCGACAGTTTCGAGACCACGAAAACCCCCGACGACATCCGTGCGCTGTTCCAGAAATACTTTCCAGACCTGCTGCCGATGCTGCCGGGTCTGGTCGGCCAGTGGACCAGTCGACCGACGGGCTCGCTGCTCACCACCAAGACCGCGCCCTGGCGTTTCGACGACTGGATGGTGCTGGTCGGCGATTCCGCCCACGCGGTCTATCCGTTCTACGGCCAGGGCATGAATTCCGCGTTCGAGGACTGTTCGGCGCTGCTGTCCGCGCTGAAAACCCACGGCGGCGATCGCGCGGCTGCATTCGCCGCCTACGAGCAGGCGCGACGCCCGCAGACCGACGTGCTGATGGAATTGTCGAAGGCGAATTTCGTCGAGCTGCGGCAGAAAGTCAGTTCGCCGTGGTTCGTCGCCCGCAAGCGTCTGGACGTGGCCCTCAACCGGCTGATGCCGAAAACCTGGCTGCCGATCTACACCATGGTCTCACACACCACCATGCCTTACGTCGATGCGTTGGCGCGGGCGCGCAAGCAGGACCGCATCCTCGGTGCGGTCGCTGCCGGGTTGGCAATCACGCTGGGTACGGCCACGTGGTTGATGCTGGCGAAGTGAGCGGACGCTTATTCCTGGAACACGACGACGCAGTATTCGCTTTGATCCGCGTTGTACCCCTTGAGGAAGGCGCCGTCCGGCGACAGCTTGAACCGGGTGACGCTCTGCCCATCTGCAGACGTCAACGACAGCGTGTATGTCGAAGACGTGGCGAGTTGCGGAAGAATGAGACGCACCGAGTTCTCTCCGATGTCCTGGAAAGCGAAGCCGAGCCGGCCCGGTACGCTCTGACCGCCACGCCAGACGGCCGAACTACTCCCATAAGGCGTTTGAATGATGTGGTGGGGAATGTCTGCGGACGCGCTGGATGCTTCACGTGAGAACGCTCCATTCATATGCAGGACGCTGACGAAGCCGTTCGTATTGACGATGGAGATGAGTCCCTGTACGGGGAATGAGAGTACGCCACCCCGGTCGAATCTCGTTTTCAGGTCCTGAAAGAACGCCACGATATTGATTGCCGACATACACTGTCCTTGGCTCTAAGCCGCCCTTGCTGTGATCCCTGCCGCATTACCAACGCTGTATTCGACCATCGGCGGCCAGCCGGATCCGGATCTCGCGGATCACAATGGATAAAAGGACTTTCTGCATGTTGTTTCGCCCGCTGCTGCCCGACGCTGTGCTGATTGCCGAAATGGCGCCTGCCGACTCCGACCCGGGAACCCTGCCGCCGGCCGAGCGCAGTCTGATTGACCGCGCGGTGGAATCGCGTCGGTTGGAATTCGCCGCCGGCCGCGAGCTGGCCCGCACGCTGCTGCATCGCGCGGGCGTCGCCACCGACGCCCTGCTGCGCGACAAGGACCGCGTGCCGACCTGGCCGCAGGCGGTGGTCGGCTCGATCACCCATTGCCGTTCGCTGTGCGCGGTGGCGTTGGCGCCGCGCGCGGTCAGCGCCGGCATCGGCATCGACGTCGAGCCCGCGCGGGCGCTCGACGAAGTCCTCCATGCGTCGATCCTGCGTCCGGCCGAACGCGGCCGCATCGACGCGCTGCCGTCTGCACTCAGCCCGCTGGGCGGCATCCTGGTGTTTTCGATCAAGGAAGCGGTGTACAAGGCGATCTATCCGGAGCGCCGGATATTTCTGGATTTCCAGCAGGTCGAGATCGAGTTCGCGGGCGAGGACGGTTTCGTCGCCGAAGTGCTGGTGCCGGGCGCGAGTCTGCCCGGCCACACACGCATCCAGGGTCGTTTTCGCGTCGCCGATGGGCATGTCGCCAGTGCGGTGGTGTTGCCGCCGTTGTGAGGTTTCGTGCGCCGATGACGTTCGTCGCTGCGCCGCACCCTCTCCCCCGGCCCCTCTCCCGACGGGAGAGGGGAGCACAGCATGGTTTCTCCAGCATGGCCTCTCCAGACAACGGCCTCTCCACGCCGTGGCCGACGCTTTTCCTTCTCCCTCCGGGAGAAGGTGGCGCGCAGCGCCGGATGAGGGTCCGGGGCCCGATGACGATCGTCGGTGCGCCGTACCCTCTCCCCCAACCACTCTCCCGACGGGAGAGGGGAGCGAAGCACGGACATCTACAAGCGCTGTTCTCGAGATAAAGGTTTGCCTCTTGGTTTCAACCCACGGCCATTCGATGGCGACGCAGCCGCTCGTACACCGGCCGACACGCCTCGGCCACCGCCAGCGCATCGCCGCTCAGCGTGTCTTCGCGCGGCCGCCAAGACTCGAAACCGGTGGAGCGCCACACCGCGTCGTACCAGTAGGGCGCCCAGACGCCGTCGCTGTCGCGCGGACCCGCGGGCCACGCCAGCATGCGTGGCGTGAACGCGATGCGCAGCCGCTCGCACAGCGCGCGCAGATGCGCTTCGGGTGCGCGCAGGAAATCGCCGGCATCGATCACCAGCGGAATGTCGCCCAGCCGCGCGTGCAATAGATCGAACAGCCGGCCTTGCTGCGGCAGGCCGATGTCGTCGGGCGTCACCGTCGCGCGCGATTTCAGATACGAGGCCACCACTTCGGACGGGTCGCGGATCAGCAGGATGTTGCGCAGGCCGAGCACCCATCCGGTGTCCATGTCCGGCAGCAGATGATGATTCATGTGCTTCTGATACCAGACCGGCTTGCCGCCGGGCACCGGGCCGAGCAGGGCGTCGGCGACGCGGCGCCAGTCGGTCTCGCCTGCGGCGATGACCTCCTCGCGCCCCGGGTGATCCAGCCCGGTCGCCACCAGATAGGCCGAATACAGCGGCTCGTCGCTCACCGCGCAGTCCTCGCGGTTTTCCCAGGCGCGCATCATCGCCGTGGAGATGTTGCGCGGACCGCTCCACATCGCGATGCGCAACGGTGTCGCCGCCTGCGCGGTCATGCGAAGCGCTCGCCGGCCCGGAATGCGATGTCGCGCGCGATGAGATCGCGGTACAGCGCCTGCAGCCGCGTCGTCATCGGGCCGGGCAGTGCGGGGGCGTCGTCGCCGATGGTCCGGCCATCGATGCTGCGCACCGGCGCCAATCCGGCGAAGGTGCCGGTGGTGAACGCTTCCTCGGCGGAATAGACCTGGCTCAGGGTGAAGTTCTTCTCGAAGCAGGGAATGCCGGCCTCGCGGCATGCGCGCAGCACGTTGGCGCGGGTGATGCCGCCCAGGCAGTAGTCGCCGGTCGATGTCCACACTTCGCCGCGGCGCACGATGAAGAAATGCGTGGAATTGCAGGTCGCCACGAAGCCGTGCGGGTCCAGCATCAGCGCCTCGTCGGCGCCGGCTTCGATCGCCTGGATGCAGGCGGTGATGCAGTTGAGCTTGCTGTGGCTGTTGAGCTTCGGATCCTGCACGTCCGGATAGCCGCGGCGCACGTGCACGGTGAACAGGCGCAGCCCGGCGGCGAGGGTTTCGGGTTTGGCGACCTTGAACTCGGGGATGATCACCACCGTCGCCGGCCCTACGGTCACGCGCGGGTCCTGGTAGGGCGTGCGCTTCACGCCGCGCGACACCATCAGCCGGATGTGCGCGCCATCGCGCATGTCGTTGGCGGCCAGGGTGTCGTAGACCGCCCGCGTCAGCTGGGCGCGATCCATGCCGATGTCCAGCGCGATGGCCTTGGCGCCCTCGAACAACCGGTTGAGGTGTTCGTCGAGGAAGACCGGATGTCCGCCGATGATCCGCAGACCTTCCCACACGCCGTCGCCCAGCACGAAACCGCTGTCGAACACCGACACCGTGGCCTCGACCCGCGGCTTCAGCGCGCCGTTGATCCAGATCCTGATCTGCGCATTGCGTGGATCGTCGTGGAAGTCGTGGATGCTCTGCGCCATCGGTCGTTCTCGTCGGGGATGGGCGAGTGTAGAACGCGCGAACGAGCCGCGGGGGCGGGTGCGGCGGGCGCGGGAAGCCGCACGGCCGCGGCGGATATCGCCGGAAAGCCTTGGATTCATTGACTTCCGGCCCTGTGGCGCCTAACTTTGCGGCCTCAGCGATTGAACAAGGTGGCCCCGGGAAACCGGCGCCGAGCGTGCGACATGAGCACTACCACCCGCCCCTGATCACGACGCCCGAGGCCCGCGGACACGCGAAGCGCCTTCTGGGCGCTTTTTTCTTGTCGCAATCGTAGGAGGGGCTTCAGCCCCGAGCCCCACGACCGCACGCCATGACCGGATCGGGGCTGAAGCCCCTCCTACAGACCATCGAGACAGACAGCCATCCCCATGATCGCAATCACGCTCCCCGACGGCAGCCGCCGCGAATTCGACCATCCCGTGTCCGTCATGGACGTCGCCGCCTCGATCGGCGCCGGCCTGGCCAAGGCCACCGTCGCCGGTGAGGTCGACGGTCGCCTCGTCGACGCCAGCGACCGCATCGACCACGACGCCCGCCTGCGCATCATCACGCCCAAGGATCCCGAAGGGCTGGAGATCATCCGCCATTCGTGCGCGCATCTCGTCGGCCACGCGGTCAAGCAGCTGTACCCGGCCGCGAAGATGGTGATCGGCCCGGTGATCGAGGAAGGGTTCTACTACGACATCTGGCACGAGCGCCCCTTCACGCCCGACGATCTGATCGCGATCGAACAGCGCATGATCCAGCTGATCGACAAGGACTACGACGTGATCAAGAAGGTCACGCCGCGCGACGAGGTGGTCGCGGTGTTCCAGTCGCGCGGCGAGGACTACAAGCTGCGCCTGGTCGAGGACATGCCCGACGAGAAAGCCATGGGCCTGTACTACCACGAGGAATACGTCGACATGTGCCGCGGCCCGCACGTGCCGAACACGCGCTTCCTGAAGGCGTTCAAGCTGACCCGCATTTCCGGCGCCTATTGGCGCGGCGATTCCAAGAACGAGCAGTTGCAGCGCATCTACGGCACCGCCTGGGCCGACAAGAAGCAGCTCGCCGCGTATATCCAGCGCATCGAAGAAGCCGAGAAGCGCGACCATCGCAAGATCGCCAAGCAGCAGGATCTCTTCCATCTGCAGGAAGAAGGCCCGGGCCTGATCTTCTGGCATCCGAAGGGCTGGGCGATCTGGCAGGTGGTCGAGCAGTACATGCGCCAGGTCTATCGCGACAGCGGCTATCAGGAAGTGCGCTGCCCGCAGATCCTCGACGTGGCGCTGTGGCAGAAGTCCGGCCACTGGGACAACTACAAGGACAACATGTTCTTCACCGAATCGGAGAAGCGCACCTACGCGCTGAAGCCGATGAACTGCCCGGGGCACGTCCAGGTGTTCAACCAGGGCCTGCACAGCTACCGCGACCTGCCGATCCGCTACGGCGAGTTCGGCGCCTGCCATCGCAATGAACCCTCGGGCGCGCTGCACGGCATCCTGCGCGTGCGCGGCTTCACCCAGGACGACGGCCACGTGTTCTGCACCGAAGCCCAGATCGAGGAAGAAGTCCGCGCGTTCCACCTGCAGGCGTTGGCCGTCTACACACACTTCGGCTTTACGGCGGCGTCCGGAGAGAACATCCAGATCAAGATCGCGCTGCGCCCGGAGTCCCGCCTCGGCGACGACGCCACCTGGGACAAGGCCGAGGACGCCCTGCGTTCGGCCCTGCGCTCGGCCGGCGTCGAGTGGGAGGAGCTGCCGGGCGAGGGCGCCTTCTATGGCCCCAAGATCGAATACCACCTCAAGGACGCCATCGGCCGGACCTGGCAGCTGGGCACGATGCAGGTCGATTTCATGATGCCCGGCCGGCTCGGCGCCGAGTACGTGGATGAGCACAGCCAGCGCCGCCACCCGGTCATGCTGCACCGCGCCATCGTCGGTTCGATGGAGCGTTTCATCGGCATCCTGATCGAACATCACGCCGGCCAATTCCCGGCTTGGCTGGCTCCGATCCAGGCGGTGGTGATGAATATCACGGATGCGCAAGCCGATTACGTGGACGAAATCCGGAAAACCCTTATGAATCAAGGCCTCCGGGTTTCGGCCGATTTGCGGAACGAGAAAATCGGCTATAAGATTCGCGAGCACACGTTGCAAAGGGTGCCGTTCCTGCTGGTGGTCGGCGACCGCGAGAAGGAAAACGGACTTGTTGCGGTGCGCACGCGGGGAGGGGAAGATCTCGGTTCGATGTCCGTCGTCGATTTCGTCGACCACCTCCGCAACGCACCCAGCGCAGCGTGATGTAAATGCCGTCCGGCGCGATCGCCGGACGGAACCACACCCCTTGGAGATCCAGATATCAGTACCCCCCAGGAAAAGCAGAACCGCAAGAATCAGGAGATTCGCGTGCCGCGCGTGCGCGTGATCGGCAGCGATGGCGAAATGATCGGCGTTCTGTCGCGCGACGAAGCCTTGGCGAAGGCCGAAGACGAAGGCATGGACCTCGTCGAGATCCAGCCGAACGCCGATCCGCCGGTCTGCCGCATCATGGATTTCGGCAAGTTCAAATTCGAAACGCAGAAGAAAGCCGCCGCTGCGAAGAAGAAGCAGAAGATCGTCGAGATCAAGGAAGTCAAATTCCGTCCGGTCACCGACGAAGGCGATTACGCGATCAAGCTGCGCAAGATGCGCGAGTTCCTGGAAGAGGGCGACAAGATCAAGGTCAACATCCGCTTCCGCGGCCGCGAGATGAGCCACATGGAGCTTGGGCGGCAGATGGCCCAGCGCATCGAGGCCGACCTCGGCGAAGACATCGTCATCGAATCACGCCCGCGCCTCGAAGGCCGGCAGATGGTGATGATGATCGCGCCGAAGAAGAAATAAGCTTCGCGAACGAAGCGCATCCTCTCCCGTTGCGATGACGGGCGAGGGCGATCCGAAGGGCGCCGATCGGCGCCCTTCGTCTTTGCTGCGGTTCGAGCGTTGCATCTTCCGATTCATGGCGCTCCGCGGTTTACAGGCCACAAATCGCCATGCTATTAACGGACGACGCCCGGATCGCCGCTCCGGGCAGAAGGAAATGCAGGATGTCCGTTGTTGAAACGCCCGTATCGCCCTACAGGATCTTTTCCGACCCCGCGGCGGAGGCGATCGCGGAGGCTCTCGTCGAAGACGACATCGACAAGGTCCGCGCCCTGGCCGCCACCGCCGATCTCGCCGCGATCGGCGACAAGCGCGTCACACTTCTGCAATGGGCGCTGTTCACCCGCAGTCTCGACGGCGTGCAGGCCCTGCTCGATGCCGGCGCAGATCCCGCGCAGCCGGGCATGGACGGCGACACAGCCGTCCACTTCGCCTGCATGCTCGAAGAGCCGCAGTTCCTGCAGGCCGTACTGGCGCACGGCGCCGACCCCAATGTGGCCAACGCCGAGACCGCTGCCGCGCCGCTGTGCGCCGCATTGATGACCGAGCGCGAGGCGCAGTTCCGCATCCTGCTGGCCGCCGGCGCGGATCCCGACCGTGCGGACGACATGGGCAACACCCCGCTGCACATCGCGGGCCTGATCAACGAGCCGCAGCGCGCGCTGGATCTGCTCAACGCGGGTGCCGACCCCCTGCGCCGCAATGCCCAGGATGTGACCTTCCAGCATTATGTGTTCATGACCCGGCCCGATCTTCAGCATGCCGATACCCGCCGGACCTGGGAAGCGGTGTTGACCTGGCTGCTCGAGCACGACATCCCGCTGAACAATGCGCCGGCCTGATGTCCTCGGTCGGTCACGGTTGCGGAGCCGATCGGTAGTGGTGCCCGAGCGTCCGGGGCCAGGGGGGTAGAGCCGACCGTCCAGAGTCCGTCGTGTAGGATCAACCTGTCGTCCGCGGAAGCGGCCGGCCGCATCCAATCCGGGAGTGTCATGTCCAACGTTCCGACCCGCGCTTGCGCCTTCGCTGTATCGCTTATCATGGTTCTGTGCGTGGTCGTTCCCGCCTGTGCAATGGAGAAACAGATGTCCGCAACAGCTGAAGTCCGTGCGGTGGACGCACGCGAAGTGTTTGCCGATCCGCGCATGGCCGAATTGGCCGAGGCGATCGCCAGGGGTGATATCGCCCAGATCCGCACCCAGGCCGCCGGCGTCGATCTTTCGACCAAGGGCGACAAGAACGTCACCCTGCTGCAGTGGGCGCTGTTGAACAAACGCCTCGACAGCATGAAGACGTTGCTCGATCTCGGCGCCGATCCGCTGCAGCCGGGCATGGACAGCGACACCGTCGTACACATGGCCGCGATGGCCAACGACGGCGCCTATCTGTCCGAACTGCTCGCCCGCAAGGTGAATCCGAACGTCGCCAACCCGGTCTCCGGAGCCGGCCCGCTGCGCGCCGCGCTGATGGGCGAACGCGACGAACAGTTCCGCGCCCTGCTGGCGGCGGGCGCCGACCCGGACATGGCCGACCGCATGGGCAACACGCCGCTGCACGTCACCGGCCAGATCAACGAGCCCGCGCGCGCGCTGGACCTGTTGAACGCCGGGGCCGATCCGATGGCCCGCAACGCCCAGGGCGTGACCTTCCAGCGCTACCTCTTCATGACCCGTGCCGCGCTGTTGAATGCCGAGACCCGCAAGCACCGCGAAGCGGTCGAGGCGTGGCTCACGTCGCACGGCATTCCGCTCGAAGGCGCGCGCTGAGCGCAGTCCGCACGATCCGTCGACCGGGCGCGTCCCGGTCCGAATAATCCTGTTTGAGGGAGTGGTAAAGGATGAACGCGCAATTCGATCCAGATCGTCATGAGGCCCGTCAGGTGTTCGATCCACTGAGCGGGCAGACTTTCAATCGCCCTTCGTTCGGGGACGAAGTGCGCGGTACCGCGCCGAAGGACATCGACATCACGCTCGCGCATCTTGCGCGCGACGTCTACACCTCGGACGACCGCCAGCGTGGCGATACCGCGCAGTTCCGGCCGCTGACCGACGATCAGTTCCGTCAGGTCGGCATCGACCCGGCGCTGCGCAGCAACAACGCCAGCGGCTTCGACGCCGACATCTACGGCGACGGGCAGGGCCGCTACGTGTTGGCATTCCGCGGCACCGATGCCGGCAAGGACTGGGCCACCAATCTCGGCCAGGGGCTCGGCTTCGAGACTTCCCAGTACAACCAGGCGGTCATGCTGTCCCGTCAGGCCAAGGTCGCGTTCGGCGACGAACTGGTGATCACCGGCCACTCGCTGGGCGGCGGCCTCGCCGCGGTCGGCGCGGCGGCCACCGATACCCCGGCGGTCACCTTCAACGCTGCCGGCGTGAAGGACAAGACCCTCGAGCGCATCGGTCTGGACGCTTCCGCGGTGAAGGATGAAGCGACCCACGGCCAGATCCGCCGCTATGCGGTGGACAACGAAATCCTGACCGGGCTGCAGGAACGCAACATCGCGACCCGCTACCTCATGCCCGATGCGATGGGTACGAAGATCGAACTGCCCGACCCGGATCCGCAGGGCTTCTGGCAGCGCGTGAACCCGATCCAGTCGGTCAAGCACAGCGTGCAGATGCACTCGATGGATTCGGTGATCACCGCGCAGGAAAAATTCTTCGGCTATGGTCTGCGCGCCGATGCCACGATGACCCATCAGGATCATCCGCTCCATGCCCCGTTCCAGCGCAACTTCGACCAGTTGCAGCCGGCGCTGCAGCAGCAGGGCCTCGATATGCGTCAGAGCCAGAACGTGGCCGGCGCGCTGACCCTTGCCGCGCACCGTGAAGGCGTGAATCCGGACACCGCGACCCTGAGCAACGACGGCAGCCGCGCGTTCGCGGTGCAGGGCCAGCAGCCGGAAACGCAGCGCTATTCGCAGGTGTCGGTGAACGTCAGCATGCACACCCCGCTGGTCGAGAGCAGCCGTCAGTCCGTGGAACTCGGCCAGACCCAGACGCCCACCGCACCGCAACAGAATGCGCCGCAGCAGGCCGCTCCGCAGGCGGAGCCGAATCAGGATCAGGCGGCTCCCACCCGCGGCGCCCGCTGAGCCGGATCTTGAATCGCGATTCCTAGCAGGATGGAGCACGCCATGGCGCAAGACGCAGTGAATGTTTCCGGCCCCGCGGCAGAGCCCGCCGCCGCCGCCGCCGGAGCGGACCGTCCCTCGTTCGCCGACGAAGTGCGGGGTCAGTCGGGGAAGCCTGTCGACCTCACCATGGCGCGGATCATGGCCGATCTGTACGACGAGACCTACGGCCGTCCGACCGGGAATGCGGTCGACGGCTTCTCGCGCCTCAGCGACGATCAGCTGCGGAAGGCCGGCATCGATCCGACCGTGCTCGACGACGCCAAGACCGGCTTCAAGGCGCGGATCTACGGCGACGATGAAGGCCGCATCGTGCTCGCCTACAGCGGCACCGACGAAGGCAAGGACTGGCTGGTCAACCTCGGTCAGGGCCTCGGCTTCGAGACCACGCACTACAACCAGGCCATGGCGCTTGCGCGTCAGGCCAAGGTTGCGTTCGGCGACGACGTCGTCATCACCGGCCATTCGCTGGGCGGTGGCCTGGCCGCCGCCGCCGCGGTCGCGACCGACACGCCGGCTGTGACCTTCAACGCCGCCGGCGTTCACGACAAGACCATGTCGCGGGTCGGCCTCGACCCCGACGCGGCAGCGCAAGAGGCGGAAAACGGCCTGATCCGTCGCTACGCCGTGAAGAACGAGATCCTCACCGATCTGCAGGAGCGCACGCCGATCATGCGCAGCCTGATGCCCGACGCCATCGGTCACAAGATCGAACTGCCGGACCCCGATCCGCTGAGCTTCTGGCAGAAGTTCAATCCGGTGAAGTCGACCCGGCACGCGGTCGACATGCACTATATCGATGCGGTGATCGATGCGATGGAGATGACGGCCGGCAGCCGTACCGCCAATACGGACACCCTGATGTCGGACAAGCGCCACCCGCTCAACGCCCAGTACGAGCGCTCGCTCGAACAGGTGCAGGTCGCGGAACGCGCGGCCGGCAAGCCGTTCGACGCGCAGACCCAGAATCTTTCGGGCGCGCTGGCGCTGGAGTCGGACAAGGCCGGGATCGTCATCGATCGGGTCGCCTTCGGCGACAACGGCCGCGCGTTCGCGATCCAGGGTGCCACCCCGGAGACCCAGCGTTACGCCCAGGTTGACCAGCAGGTCGCCATGCAGACGCCGCTGGCGGAGAGCAGCCGGCAGTCGTTGGGCCTGAGTCTGCAGGCGTCGCAACCCCAGGCGGGCCTCAACCCGCAGCAGGCGCAGGATCCGGTCCATCCATCGTCCCAGGACCAGACCAACGCCGGCCGCGGCCGCTGAAGTCAACGCTTTGATTTGCATGGGAAACCATGCGCAGGCATAATGGCCGGCCCGGTTCGCCGGGGTGCGTCAATGCGACCGTGGACCCGTCTTGGTTTCGAGGGATTCTTCTTTCGGATCAATGACCTATCAACCGGCAGGGCAGGACGGAAAGTGTGGTTGCTCCGGCACCCACCGCCCAAGCCAGTACTCGAAACGACCCCAAGGATCCTTGCAATGCCCAAGATCAAGACCAATCGGGCGGCGGCCAAGCGCTTCCGGAAGACAGCTTCCGGCAAGTACAAATGCGGCCACGCCAACAAGAGCCACATCCTCACCAAGAAAGCGACCAAGCGGAAGCGCAACCTGAGGCAGACGAACCACGTTCGCGCCGAAGACGCAGGCCGTCTTGACCGCATGCTTCCGTATTTGTGAGGAGACTGAACAATGGCACGAGTTAAACGTGGTGTAACGGCGCGTCGCCGCCACAAGAAAATCCTGAAGCAGGCCAAGGGCTACTACAACGCCCGCCGCAAAGTCTTCCGCGCCGCCAAACAGGCGGTCACGAAGGCGCTGCAGTACGCCTACATCGGCCGCAAGCAGAAGAAGCGCAATTTCCGCACGCTGTGGATCGCGCGCATCAACGCCGCTTCGCGCGCAAACGGCATCAGCTACAGCCGCTTCATCAACGGCCTGCTGAAAGCCGGTATCACCCTCGACCGCAAGGTGCTGGCCGACATCGCCGTGCACGACGCGAAGGGCTTTACCGCGCTTGCCGAAAAGGCGAAGAGCGCGCTCGCGGCATAAGGCACGAGGCATTCCCCCGCAGGCTCGCGCGTAGCGCGCTGCCTGACGGCGGAATCATCGAACCATGCATGGGGAAGGGCGCAAGTCCTTCCCCATGTTCGTTTCTGGAAGGTGAAACCGTAATCAGTGTTCTGCCGCTGTCATCCCGAGCGAAGCGAGGGACCTGCTTTGACGGCGGTCGGAATGCAACAACAGGTCACTCCCGATGTCGTGGAATCCAGGTCAAGCCACGTTCGGGACGACAACGAAAAGGTCGTGAGCACATGAGCGATATCGAACCCCTATCGACGCAGGCCCTCAGCGACATCGCGGCCGCGGACACGCCCGACGCACTGGAGGCGCTGCGGGTCGCGCTGCTCGGCAAAAGCGGCAGCATCACCGCGCAGCTCAAGGCCCTCGGCGCTTTGCCCGCGGACCAGCGCAAGGCGGCCGGCGAAGCGATCAACCGCGCCCGCGACGCCATCGGCGACGCGCTGTCGGCACGCAAGATCGCGCTCGACGACGCCGTGCTCGACGCGCGCCTCGCCGGCGAAACCATCGACGTCACCCTGCCGGGCCGCGACGCTGCGCGCGGCGGCCTGCATCCGGTCAGCCGCACGCTGGAGCGCATCTCCGAGATCTTCGGCCGTCTCGGTTACGAACTCGCCGACGGCCCCGAGATCGAGGACGACTGGCACAACTTCGAAGCGCTGAACTTCCCGCCGCACCATCCGGCTCGGGCGATGCACGACACCTTCTATTTCCCGCCCGACAGCCGCGGTGAAGCCCGCCTGCTGCGCACGCATACCTCCGGCGTGCAGGTGCGCTACATGCTGGACCAGAAGCCGCCGCTGCGGATGATCGCCG
Source organism: Chitinophaga pinensis (assembly GCA_943371935.1). Taxonomy (GTDB): domain Bacteria; phylum Pseudomonadota; class Gammaproteobacteria; order Xanthomonadales; family Xanthomonadaceae; genus Lysobacter_I. The sequence continues at coordinate 32,891 of CALRWS020000045.1, forward strand.
CCGGCAAGGTCTATCGCAGCGACAGCGACCAGACCCACACGCCGAT
>CALRWS020000046.1:0-28918 GCA_943371935.1 Chitinophaga pinensis
CATCGCCGGGCTTCTTTTTTGCGGGCATTGAAGAGGCGCGTTTACTCGTTGCCGATGCCGGTCATGCCGATGATGTTGTATCCGGCATCGACATAGGTGATTTCGCCGGTCACGCCCGAGGCCAGGTCCGAGCACATGAATGCGGCGACATTGCCGACATCCTCGATGGTGACGGTGCGGCGCAGCGGCGCGTTCTGTTCGACATGGCCGAGGATCTTGCGGAATCCGGCGATACCGGCCGCAGCCAGGGTCTTGATCGGACCGGCCGAGATCGCGTTGACGCGGGTGCCTTCCGGGCCGAGGTTGTAGGCCAGATAGCGCACGGTCGATTCCAGGCTGGCTTTGGCCACGCCCATCAGGTTGTAGCCGGCCAGCGCGCGTTCGGCGCCGAGATACGACAGCGTCAGTACCGCGCCGTTGCGGCCCGCCATCATCGGCCGCGCGGCCTTGGCCATCGCCGCCAGCGAGTACGCCGAGATGTCGTGGGCGATGGCGAAGTTCTCGCGAGTCAGGCCGTCGAGGAACTGGCCTGCGATCGCTTCGCGTGGGGCGAAGGCGATGGCGTGGATCAGGATGTCAAAGCCGTCCCAGTGCTTGCCGAGTTCGTCGAAGCAGGCGGCAATCTGGGCGTCGTCGGAGACGTCGAGCGGCAGCACGATGCTGGAGCCGTACTCGGCGGCCGCGCTTTCGACGCGCGATTTCAGTTTCTCGTTCTGGTAAGTGAACGCCAGTTCCGCACCCTCGCGGTGCATGGCTTCGGCGATACCGGATGCGATCGAGCGCTCGCTGGCGATGCCGGTGATGAGGGCGCGTTTGCCTTGCAGAAAACCCATGGTCGTCTCGTGTCTCCGTCGGGGCGTTCAGTGTGCCATGGGCGGCCGGCCGTGGGCTGCCGTATGGTCCCGGCACGTGTTGTGGACGCTCGACTTCAGGCCCGGAACACGTCCTTCCAGCGGCGCAGTTCGGCGAAGGTTTCGAGGCGGTCCGCGGGTGCGCGTTCGAGGCGCGCGGCGATGGCGTCGCGCACGCCCGGCGTATCGCAGCGCAGGAACGGATTGGTCGCGATTTCCTGCGCGATCGTGCTGGGCAATGTCGGTTGCGAGGCCGCGCGCAGCGTGCGCACAGCCTCCGCGCGCGCCTGCAGCGCTTGATTGTGCGGGTCGACGGTCAGCGCGAACGCGGCGTTGCTCAGGGTGTATTCGTGCGTGCAGCAGACGAGGGTGTCGCCGGGTAGCGCGGCGAGCGCATCGAGCGACGCCAGCATCTGCGCCGGCGTGCCCTCGAACAGCCGGCCGCAGCCGAGGCTGAAGAGGGTGTCGCCGCAGAACAGCAGGCCGGGGCCGATGTCCTTCTCGTTGCGCTGGCTGTGGAATGCGATATGACTGCGGGTGTGACCGGGCACTTCGATGATGTCGAAGCGCCAATCCGCGTGGGCCACGCTGTCGCCCTGGCCCACCCGATGGGTCGCGATGCCGATGCGCGGATCGTGCGGCGCGTGGATTTCGATCTCCGGCCAGCGCGCTTTCAGGGCGGCCAGGCCGTCGATGTGGTCGGGATGATGGTGGGTGACCAGCACCGCGATCGGCCGAAGCCCGTCCGCGGCCGCGGCCAGCACGGGGCCGGCATCGCCGGGATCCACCACCAGCGCACGACCGTCGTCTCCGGCCAGGGTCCAGATGTAGTTGTCGTCGAAGGCGGGGAGGGGGTGCAGGCGCATGGGCATCGAGGGGGCGGGGAGGCGGGACAGCGGCTTACAATGACACGATGCCTGCTTTGTCCTCTCCCGCACACTCCGAATCCGCGATGCAGTGGTTCCTGCTGCCGGCCGGGCAGGCGGTTCTCGACAGCGAACACACCATCGTCGCCGATGCGCTGGCGGCGCATCCGGTGGTGGGGCTGCCGTGGCTATGGCTGGCGCCGATCGCCGCCGCCGAACCCCCCGCAGGCCGGGGGCTGCGTCTCAGCCCGGCTGGCGACGGCTGGCAGGGTCCGATCCGCTGCCGTCTGCCCCTGCCGTTGGCCAGTGAATCCCTGGGCGCGGTGGTGTTGCAGCATGTCGGCGACGTGCCGATCGTTGGGCCGATCAATGGGCCGGTCGATGCTGCGGCCCTGATCGAGGAATGCGCCCGGCTGCTGGTACCTGGCGGGCGCTTGTCGCTGCTGGGCATGAATCCGCTGTCGCCCTATCGCCTGCGCTGGCATCGCGCAGGCCTGGCCGGACACGATCCGTCGACCTGGCGCCGCCTGCTGACCGATGCGGGCCTTGCGCCGGACACGGCCGCGCAGGGGATCGGGCCGCAGTGGTCGCCTACCGCTTCGCCCAGTCTGCAGTCCGGGCCGGGGCTGCGCGCGGCCTATCTGCTGCGCGCCGAAAAACGCGCGTTCCCGATGACCCCGATGCGCCTGCGCAAACCGCTGGCGCTGTCGGACGGCGTGTCCGCCGCCTGAACCGTTTCGATCAGAAATTCCTACTTGAGCCCTTCGACTTGAGCAATCTTCCTTGAAGCACGACGAAACAGCGTCCAACGACGTCAAACACATCGAAATCCATACCGATGGCGCCTGCCTCGGCAATCCGGGTCCCGGCGGCTGGGCCGCGCTGCTGCGCTACAAGGCGCGCGAACGCGAAATCGCCGGCGGCGAGGTGCTGACCACCAACAACCGGATGGAGCTGATGGCGGCGATCATGGGACTGGAAACCCTGACCGAGGCCTGCGTGGTCACGCTGTTCACCGATTCGCAGTACGTGCGCCAGGGCATCACCGAATGGATGCCGAACTGGGTGCGCCGCAAGTGGAAGACCGCCGGCGGCGACCCGGTGAAGAACCGCGACCTCTGGGAACGGCTGCATGCCGCTGCCCAGCGCCATCGCATCGACTGGCGCTGGGTGAAGGGCCACTCCGGCGATCCCGACAACGAGCGCGTCGATGTCCTGGCCCGCGATCAGGCGGTCATCTACAAACAACAGGACAGGGCGCGCGCATGAGACAGATCGTCCTCGATACCGAAACCACCGGCCTCGAATGGAAGAAGGGCAACCGCGTGGTCGAAATCGGCTGCGTGGAATTGATGGAACGTCGCCCCACCGGCCGCACGTATCAGCAGTACATCCACCCGGATCGCGAATTCGAGCCAGGTGCCCAGGAAGTCACCGGCCTGACTCTCGAATTCCTTGCCGATAAACCACGGTTCGCGGAAATCGCCGATGCTTTCCTCGAATTCATCGACGGTGCCGAGCTGATCATCCACAACGCGGCCTTCGACGTCGGTTTCCTCGACAACGAGCTTTCGATGCTGGGCCCGCAATACGGTCGCCTGCGCGACCGGGTCAGCGGCATCGAGGATTCCCTGGACATGGCGCGCAAGCGCTATCCCGGCCAGCGCAACTCGCTGGACGCGCTGTGCAAACGGCTCGACGTGAACAACGCCCACCGTCAGCTGCACGGCGCGCTGCTCGACTCGCAGCTGCTGGCCGAGGTGTATCTCGCCTTGACCTCCGGACAGAGCGAGATCGGCTTCGGCAATGTGGCGGGCAGCGAGAGCGCCGCAGAGGTCGCTGCTGCGGCATTCACCGCGACGCTGGTGGACGCCGCGCTGCGCCCGCGGGTGCGCGCGACCGAGGATGAGCTGGCGGCCCATGCCGCCCGCCTCGATGCGATCCGCAAGAAGGCCGGGCGCTGCGTGTGGGAGTTGGGCTGAGACAGACGGACCGAACCTGGAAATCCGTTCAGTTCCGCCTCGCCATCGCCGGAGCGCGGTGCGTTCGCCGGGCCGATGCGTCGTCGGCGTGACTGTACAATCCGCCGGTTCTTTCGCTTATCGGGAGCATTCGAGTGCAGACATGGCTTGTGACCGGCGGCGCCGGTTTCATCGGTGGTAACTTCGTTCTGGACGCCGTCGCAAGCGGCGTCCGGATCATCAATCTGGATGCGCTGACCTACGCCGGCAATCTCGACACGCTGGCCTCCCTCGAAGGCAACCCCGGCCATCTCTTCGCCAAGGGCGACATCGGCGACCGCACCCTGGTCGCCGCGCTGCTCGCCGCGCACCAGCCCGACGTGGTGGTGAATTTCGCCGCCGAGAGCCATGTCGACAGATCCATCGACGGTCCGGCCGCCTTCGTGCAGACCAACGTCGTGGGCACCCTCGGCCTGCTGGAATGCGTGCGCGACCACTGGAAGGGGCTCGAAGGCGCGAGCCGCGACGGTTTCCGTTTCCTGCATGTGTCCACCGACGAGGTCTACGGCTCGCTCGGCGACACCGGCAAATTCACCGAGGCCACGCCTTACGCGCCGAACTCGCCGTATTCCGCGTCGAAGGCCGCATCGGATCATCTGGTCCGCGCCTTCCATCACACCTACGGGCTGCCGGTGCTCACCACCAACTGCTCGAACAACTACGGCCCGTACCAGTTTCCCGAGAAACTCATTCCGCTGATCATCGCCAAGGCGCTCGCCGGCGAGCCGCTGCCGGTGTACGGCGATGGCCGCAACGTCCGCGACTGGCTGTACGTGGGCGATCACTGCAGCGCGATCCGCACCGTCCTGGAACGGGGCCGTCCGGGCGAGACCTACAACGTCGGCGGCGAAGCCGAGCGCGAGAACATCACTGTGGTGAAGGCGATCTGCGCGCTGCTCGACCAGCGCCGTCCGCTCGCAGACGGCCGCGCGCGCGAATCGCTGATCACCTACGTCAAGGATCGCCCCGGCCACGACCGCCGCTACGCCATCGACGCTTCCAAACTGCACGGCGAACTCGGCTGGGCGCCGTCGATGACCTTCGAGCAGGGCATCGCACGCACCGTCGACTGGTATCTCGATCAGCAGCCATGGGTGCAGCGCGTGCTCGACGGCAGCTATCGCCTTGAACGCATCGGGAGCGCGGCATGACCGCGCGCAAGGGCATCATCCTCGCCGGCGGTTCCGGCACGCGGCTGTATCCGATCACCCAGGCGATCAGCAAGCAACTGCTGCCGGTGTACGACAAGCCGATGATCTATTACCCGCTCAGCGTGCTGATGCTGGCGGGCATCCGTGAAGTGCTGGTGATCAACACGCCGCACGAGCAGGCGCTGTTCAAGACCCTGCTGGGCGACGGCTCGCAGTGGGGCATGCGTATCGAATACGCGGCGCAGCCGAGCCCCGACGGACTGGCGCAGGCGTATCTGATCGGCCGTGAGTTCGTGGATGGCCAGCCGAGCTGTCTGGTGCTGGGCGACAACATCTTTCACGGCCCGGGCCTGACCAACATGCTGAAGGAGGCCGACCGATTGCAGCACGGCGCGACCGTGTTCGGCTACTGGGTGAGCGATCCCGAGCGTTACGGCGTGGCGGAATTCGACGCTGGCGGCAAAGTCGTCGGCCTCGAAGAAAAGCCCGCCAAACCCAAGTCCAATTACGCCGTCACCGGTCTGTATTTCTACGACGGACGCGCCAGCGATTTCGCTGCGGATCTCAAACCGTCCCCGCGCGGCGAGCTGGAGATCACCGATCTCAACCGTCGCTATCTCGAAGAAGGTTCGCTGCATCTGCAGCAGCTTGGCCGTGGTTACGCCTGGCTGGATACCGGCACCCATCAGTCGCTGCTCGAAGCCTCGAACTACATCGAGACCATCGAAGCGCGTCAGGGCCTGCGCGTGTGCTGCCCCGAAGAAATCGCCTGGAACAACGGCTGGATCGACGCTGCGCAGTTGGAGACGCTGGCCAGGCCGCTGGCCAAGAACGGTTACGGCCAATATCTGCTGGGCTTGGCCGAGCGCGGGTTCGTTCCATGAGCCGGCCGTCCATGAACATGATGTCCATGAACGCGACGTCCATCAGCGCGGCGAAAGTATGAAAGTCATCGAAACCGATCTCCCCGGCTGCATCGTTATCGAACCGCAGGTGTTCGGCGACAGCCGCGGTTTTTTCTATGAATCGTTCAACCGCGACAAACTCGTCGCGCACGGGCTGACCGTGCCCGATTTCGTGCAGGGCAATGTCTCGTCGTCGTCGCGCGGCGTGCTGCGCGGCCTGCACTACCAGTGGCCGAAGCCGCAGGGCAAATACGTGTCGGTGATCGAAGGCGAAGTGTGGGATGTCGCCGTCGATATCCGCCGCGGCTCGCCGACGTTCGGTCGTTGGGCCGCGGTTGTGCTCAGCGCCGAGAACAAGCGCCACTTCTGGATACCGGCGGGCTTTGCCCATGGATTCGTGACCCTCAGCGAAGGCGCGGTCTTCAGTTACCTCTGTACCGAAACCTATGACCGCGACGCCGATGCGGGCATCCGCTGGAACGATGCCGCGCTCGCGATCGACTGGCCGGTATCGGAACCGTCGCTGTCCGACAAGGATGCCAAGGCGCCGTTCCTCGCCGATGTGGCGCCCGAACGGCTGCCGGTGTTCGCTGCATGACGATGCGTTCAACGAGTGCTGATGCATGAGGATTCTCCTGTTCGGCGCAAACGGCCAAGTGGGGCATGAGCTGCGTCGCAGTCTCGCCTCGCTTGGTGAGGTGATCGCAACGACGCGCAGCGGCATGCTGGAAGACGGCGCGCCGTGCGAAATCGCCGATTTCGACACGCCACAGTCGCTGCCTGCCTTGATCGAACGGATCGCGCCCGATGTTGTCGTCAACGCTGCGGCCTACACGGCTGTCGACCGCGCCGAGTCCGATCGCGATGCCGCCTTCCGCGCCAATGCCGAAGCGCCTCAGCGCATCGCCGAAGCCTGCGCCGCGCGCGATGCGCTGCTGGTGCATTACTCCACGGATTACGTGTTCGATGGCACCGGCACGCGACCGTATCGCCCGGACGATGCCACTGCGCCGCTGGGCGTGTACGGCGAAAGCAAACTTGCGGGCGAAAGGGCGGTCGAGGCTAGTGGTGCGCGACATCTGATCTTCCGCACGGCCTGGGTCTACGCCGCGCACGGCAAGAACTTCATGCGCACCATGCTGCGCCTGGCCGCGGACCGCGATGAACTGCGCGTGGTCGCCGATCAGATCGGAACACCGACGCCTGCTGCGCTGATCGCCGACACGACCGCATCGGTGCTCTCGCGTCCTTTCGTCCGCAGCGGTGTCTGGCATCTGACGGCCGGTGGCGAAACCACGTGGCATGGTTTCGCCGAAGCGATCTTCGATGCCGCGCATGCCCGCGGATTGATCGCACGCGCGCCGCGCGTCGTGCCGATCGCGACCGCTGACTATCCGACACCGGCGAAGCGACCGGGCTACTCTGTGCTGGATACCAGCGGATTGCGGTCGGATTTCGGAGTCGATCTGCCGGATTGGTCGCAAGAGCTGGCGAGAACGCTCGACGGACTGGTTTCGAAACCGGCAATTTGAAGCGACAATAACCTACCGAATAAGCAGGGGGAGATATGAAATTCATCGCAAACGTGCTTTTCGCAGTGCTGCTGATGTCACCGCTCATCGCAGCGGCGCAAGTCGTCAAGCCGCACGACATCGAGGATTTCATCCGGGAGGACAAATTCGAGAGCATCGAGGTGTCGCCGAAGGGCACCTACATCGCGGTCACCGTGCCTGTCGAGGACAAGACCGTGCTGTTGATCCTCAAGCCCGGCGATTCCAAGCCGCCGACGCGGATCAATGTCGCCGGCAAGAAGACCCATATCATCGGTGTCCGCTGGGTCAGCGACGAACGCCTGATCTACTTTATCGGGGTCAAGGACCAGTTGATCGAAAACCCGGTCTTTACCGGCGAAATGTTCGCGATCAACGCGGACGGTTCGAAGTCCAAGCAGTTGGCTGGATGGATCAAGGACGACGCCATGATCTCCGGTCGAGCAGGCGGCCAAGCGGCGAAAGAAACCGTATTCATGAGGATCATCAACACGCTGTCGGACGATGACGAGAACATCATCGCCTCGGTGTTTCGCAATGGTTCGGATTATACGACCGTCGAACGGGTCAACGTTTACAGCGGTACGCGTTCACGCCTGTCGCAGGCGCCGGTGACGAACGCCGACTTCATGACCGACAACCGAGGCGTTGCTCGTTTTGTGGTGGGCTCCAAGAAAGACCAGTTCGTGAAACTCTATTACCGCAAGTCGGAAGACGACAAATGGGAACTCATGAACGACGAAGGCGTCAGCGGCAAAGTCGTATTGCCCATCGGATTTTCCTCCGACGACAGCATCGCTTATCTGGTTACCCAAGAGAAAACCGGGCCGAATGCCGTCCTCGCTTACGACACAGCCACTGGAACGTCGAAAGTTGTCGTTCGCGATGCCTTGGCAGACCATTCCGGTACGATCAATGCGGTCGGAAAGCGTGATGTCATCGGTGTCTACTATGCCGGTTCCATCCCGCGCTACGAGTATTTCGCGCCGGATTCTCCGGAAGCGAAGGCCCATCGTTCGTTGCAGAAGGCCTTTCCGGGCCAAGTGGTTATCGTTGGGTCGGAGGCTACCGCGAAGAACGAAGTGTTGATCCGTGTGTACGGCGACCGCGAGCCCGGGGGCTATTATGCGATGAATCTTGATACCCGCAAGGTGAATCCTGTGATGTTCGCCGCAGAGTGGCTTGATCCCAATCGTTTGAGCAGTACGCGCGATATGGTGTTCGACGCTCGCGATGGCAGGAAGATCCCGGTCTTGTTGACGCTGCCGCCCGGGAGCGACGGCAAGAATCTGCCCTTGGTCGTTCATCCGCACGGTGGTCCCTATGCCGGTGACGAGTGGAGCTACCGTACCGATGTCCAGATGCTGGCCGCGCATGGCTATGCCGTATTGCAGGTCAACTTTCGTGGCTCCACCGGTTACGGTCGGGAGCATGAATTGGCCGGCCACAAAGAGTGGGGCCTGAAGATGCAGGATGATCTGACCGATGCCACGCGTTGGGCGATCGCGCAGGGAGTCGCCGACATGGATCGCATCTGCTTGTACGGCGCCAGTTACGGTGGCTACGCGTCGCTCATGGGGCTCGCGAAAGAGCCGCCGCTCTACAAATGCGCCATCGGTCAAGTGGGCGTTTACGATCTGGCAAAGTTCAAGTCGGATGACTCGCTGGGCAACGACGATCTGCGGCGGTATCACGAGCAGGTGATGAACGAAGGGGATCTCGGCCAGTTCTCGCCCAACCGTCTCGCCGACAAGATCAAGGCGCCGGTTTTCCTTTCCGCCGGCCACGAAGATCCGCGCGTGCCGATCGAGCAGAGCGAGATGATGGAGGCGGCGCTCAAGAAGGCCGGTGTGCCGGTCGAAACGCTGTACTTCAAAACCGAAGGCCACGGCATCTACAAGCTCGAGCACCGGCGAGAGTTCTACGCCAGGCTGCTGACGTTCCTGCAGAAGCACATCGGCGGACGCGAGCCCGTGGTCGCGGCTTCATCGACGAAATAAGCGACCGGCGCAAGTGCCGGGCGTTTGTACGCCGAAACCGGTCAGGCCAGGATCGTTTCGTTAGAATGCCCCGGTGAATCTTCGCCGGGGCAATGCCATGAATCACCGTTTCTTCCTGCTTCCAGTCTTGCTGTCGCTGCCGATGCTCGCGTCTGCGCAGACCTCCCTCGCACAGGCTGCCGCCGCTCCCGTCGCCGCCGATGCGCCAAATGCATCTGCAACGTACAACCTCGGAGACTTCATTCGCGACGACCGTTTCGTCGATGTGAAAATCTCGCCGAATGGCAGCTACGTCGCTGCCACGATCCCGCTCAACGCCGACGACAAGACGGTGATGGTGATCCTGAAGCCCGGCCAGAAAGAGCCCTATGGCCATGTGACGCTCAAAGATCGCAATACCCATGTCGCCCAGTTCTGGTGGGTGAGCGACGACCGTCTGCTGTTCACTGTCGGCGAGCGCGCCGGCGGTCTGGAACAACCCGTAAGCTTCGGCGAGATCTGGGGTACGAACGCCGATGGTTCCAAACAGGGCATCGTCGCTGGCGTCCGCGCAGTCACCGGTTCGCGGTCCAGCGGCAAGGCGCGCGCCGAATCCGCGTCCATCCAGATGGTCGATACCCTGGTGGGCAACGACACCGAAGTGCTGGTGGCGGTGACGCCGTTCGCCGCGGGCGAGATCCCTTACACCTCGCTCGAGCGCATGAATGTCTTCACCGGCACGCGCAAACCGCTCGCGCGCGCGCCGGCGCGCGGCGCTTCGTTTCTTACCGACTTCAATGGCCAGGCGCGATTCGCGTCCGGACTGAACCGTGATTTCAAGGAAGTGCTGTATTACCGCAAGGACGACAAGTCCGAGTGGAAGTTGATCAACGATGAATCGGCCACCGGCAGGAAGATGTCGGCACTCGGGTTCAGCGCCGACAATGCGACCGCCTATCTCCAGGCGGAAGAAGCAAGCGGTCCGGATTCGGTGCGAGCGTTCGATACCGCTACGGAAACCATGAAGCAGGTGGTACGGGATGAGGTCGTCGACCCTACCGGTCTGTTTCGCGCGGTCGGCAAACGTTATCCGATCGGCGTGCTGTTCTGGGGCGGCCGTCGCCCGAAATTCGAGTATTTCGATCCGAATTCGGCCGACGCCAAGTTGCATCGCGCGCTGCAGGACAATTTCGACGGCGCGGCCGTGAGCGTGAGTTCGGCGACCGATGACGGGCGCTATGCGATGCTGACCGTCTACGACGATCGCAATCCCGGCGAGTTGTTCATTTTCGATACGCAGGCGAAGAAGGCCAATCGGTTCATGAGCCGCGCCGAATGGCTGGATGCCAAGCGGCTCTCCAGCATGCGGCCGGTGTATTTCAAGAGCCGCGACGGGATCGATATCGATGCGCTGTTGACCACGCCGGCCGGCAGCAGCGGCAAGAACCTGCCGTTGATCGTCCATCCCCATGGTGGCCCTTTTGGCGTGCAGGACAGCTGGGGCTACGAGCGCGACGTGCAGATGATGGCGGCGCACGGTTACGCGGTATTGCAGGTGAATTTCCGCGGCTCGGGCGGTTACGGCAAGCAGTTCCGCGAGCTCGGCCGTAAACAGTGGGGCCTGACCATGCAGGACGACCTGACCGACGCCACGCAGTGGGCGATCCGCGAAGGCGTCGCCGACAAGAACCGCATCTGCATCTACGGCGCCAGCTACGGCGGCTATGCCTCGCTGATGGGCGTCGCCAAGGAGCCCGATCTGTACAAATGCGCGGTCGGTTATGTCGGCGTCTATGACCTGAACATGCTGTGGGGGCGCGGCGACATCAGCCAGTCGTCCTACGGCAAGGATTTCCTGGCCGATCATCTGGGCAAGGAAAATCTCGACGCGTCCTCCCCGAACAAGCTCGCGTCGCGGATCAAGGTGCCGGTGTTCCTCGCCGCGGGCGGTGCCGACGTGCGTGCGCCGCAGTCCCATTCCGAAGCGATGGCCAAAGCGCTGAAGGCGCAGGGCAAGCCGGTCGAGACGATGTATTACTCGACCGAAGGCCACGGTTTCGTCAAGGACGAGAACCAGATCGCCTACTACACCAAGCTGTTCCAGTTCTTCGAGCGCCACATCGGCGGGCGCGCGCCGGTCGTGCCTTCGGCAAAGAAGAAGTAACCCGCCCGTCCACTTTTGGCGCGAACAAAAACCGACGCTGCAAGGCGTCGGTTTTTTCGTGCGCAGGCATCAATGTGCTGAATCGACGCCCGTCAGCGCCCTGGCGTCACCAGTGTGCCGATGCTCTCGCCGCGCAGGATGCGCAGCAGCACGCCGGGCTGGCTCATGTCGAAGATGCGCAGCGGCAGGCGGCTGTCGCGGCACAGGGCGAAGGCAGCGGTGTCCATGACCTGCAGATCGCGTGAAATCACTTCGTCGTAGGTGAGCGTGTCGTAGCGCACCGCATCGGTGTGCTTCTTCGGATCCTTGTCGTAGACGCCGTCGACCTTGGTCGCCTTGAGCAGCAGGTCTGCGCCGATCTCGATCGCGCGCAGCGCGGCTCCGGAGTCGGTGGTGAAGAAGGGGTTGCCGGTGCCGGCGGCGAAGATGGTGATGCGGCCTTTTTCCAGATGGCGCACGGCGCGGCGGCGGATGTAGTCCTCGCACACGTCGTTGATCTTCAGCGCGCTCATCACCCGGCATTTGGCGCCGAGTTTTTCCAGCGAATCCTGCATCGCCAGGGCGTTGATGACGGTGGCGAGCATGCCCATCTGGTCGCCGGTCACCCGGTCCATGCCCCCGGCCGCCAGACCCGCGCCGCGGAAGATGTTGCCCCCGCCGATGACCAGGGCGATTTCGGCGCCAGCGTCGCGGACTTCGATGACCTCGCGGGCCAAGCGGCCGATGACCTTGGGGTCGATGCCGTAGTCCTCGTCGCCCATCAGGGCCTCGCCGGAAAGTTTGAGCAGGACGCGGCGATAGGCAAGCTGGGACATGACGGACTCCGGAGGTGTGACAAACCGGTGAATTCTAACGCGCTCCGGCAGGTGTTCGGACTCAGCGCACGGATTCGTACACCGCGTAGAGCTTGCGCGCCGGCTCCAATACCTCCCAGATGCCCGAAAATCCTGCCGGAATCACGAAGCTGTCGCCGGCCGCGACGATGCGTTCGTCGCCTTCGTCATCGACGATGCGCACGCGCCCCGCGAGCATGTGGCAGAACTCGTGCTCGGTGTAATGCACGCGCCAGGCGCCGATATCGCCCTCCCAGATTCCGCAATGGAAGGCTTCACCGGGGTCGGAATAGGCGTTGGCGACGGCCTGCATGGGCTGACCGGAGATCAACCGGTCAGCGGCCACCGGTGTGCGCGATGCGCCAGCGGTGGAGTGTGGGATGGCGACGATGGACGGCATGACGGCTCCGGAGTTGGCTTGCAGGCGTGACGTGCAGGGGCGATGGGTTCGTGACGTCCGGGGATGGTGCCGGAGGCGTCCGGCGTCGACAATGGCGCCACCATTCGCAACCCCCCGGAGAACATCGCCATGGCCGTCAAGACCCTGCAGGAATTCCTGTCCGCATCCAAGGAGAAAGACCTGTCCGGCGACGCGTTCGAGCTGGAAAGCTCGCACATGCTCGAAGCCCGCGTCGACGGCATGATCTGGGCCAAGGCCGGATCGATGATCGCGCGCAAGGGCAACATCAAATTCACCCGTCAGGGCCTGCTGGATCAGGGACTGGGCGGGCTGCTGAAGAAGACCCTCACCGGCGAGGGCATGTCGCTGATGAAGATCGAGGGCCAGGGCCGGGTCTACCTGGCGGACATCGGCAAGAAGATCATGCTGCTGCGCCTGGACGGCGAATCGATCTTCGTCAACGGCAACGACGTGCTGGCGCTCGAATCGACGATCTCGTACGACATCACGATGATGCGCAAGGTGGCCGGGATGATGGCCGGCGGGCTGTTCAACGTGAAGCTGGGTGGTCATGGCCTGATCGCCATCACCGCGCATTACGAACCGCTGACGCTGCCGGTTAATGCTTCGACCGGACCGGTGTTCACCGACCCGAACGCCACCGTCGCGTGGTCGGGCGGCCTGTCGCCGGACATCGTCACCGACATCAACCTGCGCACGCTGATGGGCCGCGGCTCGGGCGAAAGCGTCCAGCTGCGCTTCGCGGGCGAAGGCTGGGTGGTGGTGCAGCCCTACGAGGAAGTGGTGTTCCAGCAGCAGATGGGGTGAGGCCAACGCGCACGGCGTCACCGCTGTTGTCGATATTCCCGCGGCGTCCGCTGGACCCGCCGCCGGAACTGGCGGTTGAAATGCGACATCGTTGCGAAGCCGCATCGGTCCGCGATCTCGGCGATGCTGCGATCGTTCTGTCGCAGGAGCATGCAGGCCTCGGCGATGCGTAGGTCGTTCACGTAATCGGTAAAGGGTTTGCCGGCGAGACGATGGAAACTGCGGCTGAAGGCGCCGGGGCTGACATGCAGGATCGCGGCGGCTTCATCGACGCTCGGCGTGCCGTGCAGATGCTCGCGGATCCAGACCAGCAGCGCGTCCAGCCGACGCTGCTGGCCGGGATCGCGCTGCAGCACTGGCAGAGGCAGCGGATCCAGCGGGCGTAACGCCTCATCGGCCTCGGCCAGCACGGCGAGCATCGACAGCGCCTCGCCCAACAATCCCAGTCCCGGGGTGTCCGGCATGCACTCCAGCGTCTGGACGATGCGGGTCCGCAGCGCGCCCTCCACGCTCAGTCCGCTCTGCGCGCGCTGGAGCAGGGCGCCGATGCCGCGCCACTCCGGCAGGGCAGCCAGCGGTGCGGACGGCATGAGCTGCAGCACCGTCGCCCAAGCGCCCTCCGGCGGCACGCCGTGACTCAGCCAGGCATGCGGCAGCCCGGGGCCGATCAGCACCAGATCGCCGGCCATGAAAGGCTCTACCCGGCTGCCGACGATGCGCACGCCTTCGCCGCGCTGGATCCAGGTCAGCTCCAGCGCTTCATGGGCGTGCAGCGCGCCCGCGAAGGACGCCAGCCGCAGCCGCATCAGTCGTGCAGACTGGGTTCCTGCCTGGATGGACTCCCAAGCGACTTTCATCGGCAGTTTTCTCCGTTGATGCGGTCGAAATAGTATTGATATTGGTTGTGTGGCGCGTCTTGCGCAAGGCAGGTGGCGTGCACACTGCGGCGCAAGGCCGAGAAATCTGCTGGCCCACGGTCGATGTCGAGAGTGGGCGTCAGGCGGCGGAAACAGCGCAGCACCTGTGATCGCGCCGTCCCGCATGCCATCAATCTCCGGGCGAGGTACGCGAATGACATCAGGTGGTTTCCCATCGAGGGATCTGCGCAGCGCGGCCGCTATCGGCGACGGCTGCGGGGGTTTCGTCATCGATCAGACCATCGTGCGTGCGCCCTTGGCGGGGGAAGTGCGCGTGGTCATGCGCGCCGCCGGCATCTGTCACACCGACCACGCCTCGCTGCAATGGCCTGGTCCGCTGGTGTTGGGGCACGAAGGTGCCGGCGTGGTCGAGAGTGTGGGCGAAGACGTGGCATCGACACACCCGCACTTGCGGCCCGGTCAGCCGGTGCTGCTGAATTGGGCCATTCCGTGCGGATGCTGCCCGCAGTGCGAGCGCGGCCGTGGTTCGCTGTGCGAGCGCACGAATGGCGTCGACGAGTCCTTGGGCAGCAGTGCGCCGTCGCTTGGTCACACGCGATGGCGCGGGCGGGCGATCGAGCGATCCTTCAAGCTCGGCACCTTCGCTGAACATGCGGTCGTTCGCGCCGATGCCTTGACGGTCCTGCCCGAACGCCTGCCCCTGCAGCACGCCTGCATCCTCGGCTGCGGCGTGATGACCGGCGTCGGCGCTGCGGTGAACATCGCGCAAGTGCAGCCGGGCGACACGGTTGCGGTGGTGGGCTGCGGCGGGGTGGGGTTGAGCGTGATCCAGGGCGCGCGCCTGGCCGGTGCCGACCGCATCATCGCCATCGACCGTCGAGCCTCGGCCTTGCAGCGCGGTTTGGACTTCGGCGCCACACACACCATCGCGCCGCCTGCCGACGACCCGCAGCACGACAAGCTTGTCGCCGAAGTGCGCGCGTTGACAGGCGGTCGCGGCGCCGACCACGCCTTCGAAGCGACCGGTGTCGCCATGCTGGCGTTCCTGCCGCTGAAGCTGTGCCGCAACGGCGGCAACGCGGTGCAGCTGAGCGGCACACACGGCCCGGTGACGGTGGAGATGCCGCAGTTCTGGTGGGACAAGCGCTATCTGGTACCGCTGTACGGTGGCTGCCTCCCAGAGCGGGACTTTCCGCGCCTGTGCGACTGGGCGCTGCGGGGCGAACTGGCCCTGGAGCGCATGGTCACGCACACCTACCGCCTGAGCGACCTGGGGCAGGCGCTGGACGACATGCTGACCGGACGCAGTGCCAAAGGTGTGATCCTGTTCGACGAGCGCGACGATCTGTGGGAGGCGGAAGCATGACCCGCTTCCGCACGCTGGAAGCCAGCAACCCCGCGCTGACGCCCGACGGCTTCGACTTCGTCACCGTGAAGAGCCCCGCGCTCGGCCGTCGCGCGGACCTGATGCTGTTCGCGCCACGTCAGGCGCAGGGCCGGCGCGGTCTGCCCCTGGTGCTGCTGTTGCACGGCGTGTACGGCTCGCACTGGGCCTGGGCCTTCCAAGGCGGCGCACATCGCACCTTGCAGGCGCTGGTGGATTGCGGCGCTGTCCCACCGATGCTGCTGGCGATGCCCAGCGATGGGCTTTGGGGGGACGGGTCGGGCTACGTGCCGCACATCGATGCAGATTTCGAACGCTGGATCGTCGATGAGGTGCCGGCAGCCGCTCTACAGTTGCGACCCGAGCTGGACGACACCTCGCCGCTGGCGCTGATCGGCCTGAGCATGGGCGGGTTCGCCGCCCTGCGGCTGGCGGCGCGGTACCCGCAGCGTTGGTGCGCAGCGGCCGGACATTCGTCGATCACCGAGACCGCCCATCTCGATGCCTTGATCGAGGAACCGCGACAAGGCTGGTATTCAGCGCCCGAGACCACCTCTGTGCTGGCCGCAGTGGACGCTGCGCTGCATGCCGGCGCGGCGTTGCCGCCGCTCTATCTGGACTGCGGGCTGGACGATCCGCTGCTGCCTGCCAACCGCGCGCTGCACACGGCGCTGCGCGACCGTGGCGTCGTGCATGCCTGGCGGGAGAACCCCGGTGGGCACGACTGGCCCTACTGGCAGACACATCTGGCCGACAGCCTCGCCTTCGTCGCAGACGCCATCCGTACGCGTCCGGAAACCACCGCATGAGCTTCAAGCACATCCGTCCAGTCAGCACGGCGCCGGCCGTGGGCTTTTTCTGAAAGGTCGCCTTGATGCTAAACGCGCAAAAAAACCTGTCGACCGGATTTCTCATCCTGCTGAGCCTGCCGACGGCCGCGATCGGTTTCTGCCTGTCGTCTGCCGTCGCGACGACGACGTGGCTGTTGAGCACCCGCTACGGTCTGCATCTCGAAAACATTGCGCTGATCTGGCTGATGGGCCCACTGATGGGATTGCTCGTACAGCCCATCGTCGGCGCGCTCAGCGACCGCACGTGGTGGATGAACGGTCGCCGCCGGCCCTATCTGATCGCCGGTGGTGTGGCCGGCGCGATCTCCACCTTCGCCATGCTGGAACTGGACACGATCGCCTCCAGCACCGGCCTGAGTCTGCTGGTGGTGGCCGTGTTCGTCGTGCTGGTCAGCGACCTGAGCACGAACGTCACCTTCAATCCGGCGCGATCGCTGGTCGCCGACCTGACTCCGGAAGGGCCGGACCGCGTCCGCGGCTACGCGTGGATGCAAGTCGTGTCCGGCGTGCTCGGCATCAGTGCCTACCTGATCTCGATCTTCCTCGGCAATCACGTCCTGGTGTTGACCACCGTGGCCGTGACTTTTTTCCTCACGGTCGTGCCGATGTTCTTCATCGAAGAGCGTGCGCCGGACGAACGGCCGGAGGATGGGCGAAGTACGGACCGTACTGGCCGGAAAGACATCGCTGCGTTCCGGGCGCTGCTACCGATGAGCGGCTTCGCGTTCTACGGCGTATTCATCGCGGTCGACAAGCTCCTTCTAGGTAACGCACTCGCGGGCCTGGCGGTACCCCTGTTTCTTGCCACCATCGCAGCGACCCTCGCCTGGGGTGCCTACACCGTCTGGCAGGGACGCTCGCGGCCGTCCGACCAGAACCGGCTGCGCACCATCCTGCTGGGCCACGGTTTCGCATGGCTCGGCGTACAGAGCATGTTCGTGATGACGTTCTTCTACGTCCGCGACTTCATCGTCCCCAACGCTGCCGGATCTGTACTGGCAGATGCCGTGTACAACCTGACCAACAACATCGCGCCGACGGCTGCGGACACCGCCGGTCGCATTCTGTCGATGGGTTTCCTGTTGATGAACGTGGTGGGCGCGGCCCTGCCGGTGCTGGTGCTGAAGCCGCTCTGCTCGAGGTGGGGCAAGGTAGCCGTGCATCGCGGTGCAATGGGTGTGATGGCGGCCGCCTACCTGTTCACTGCCCTCGGCGCGCAAAACGAAGTCTTCTACTACCTGGGCATGCTGCTGTGCGGGATCGGCTGGTCGTCGCTGATCTCCATTGTGTTCGCGATCTTTTCCGAATCGGTGGACGCCAGCGCGATGGGCGTGAGCATGGGCGTGTTCAATTCGAGCCTCGTGCTGCCGGCGCTGGCGGTGCCGGGATTGCTGAAGCTGTCGGATGCACTCGATCAACACCGCTGGATGTTCCTGCTCTTCGCTCTGAGTCTGGTGGTGTCGTTCGCGTTCTGGTGCGCGGTATCGGAGCGGGCATCCGTTAGCGGCAGTGAGGCGGGAGGCGTGCGATGAATCATGTCCGAAGGGGCCGAAGTTACCGTGGATGGGCTCCCAGGCGACTTGCATCCGTCAATATTTCCTCTGCAGTGGTCGAAATAGTATCGATATCGGTTGTGGGGTGCCGCTGACATGACGCCGGGAGCGGGCACACTGACGCCCATGTCGATCGCCTATTCTTCGTCCGCCGCAGCCCCTGATTCGCCCGCGCCATGGTGGCGCAGCGCCGTGCTGTACCAGGTCTACCCGCGCAGCTTTGCCGACAGCGACCGCGATGGCATCGGCGACCTGCGTGGACTCACCGAGCGCTTGGACTATATCGCCGACCTCGGTGTCGACGGGCTCTGGATCAGCCCCTTCTTCCCCAGTCCGATGCGCGATTTCGGCTACGACGTCAGCGATCACTGCGGTGTCGATCCCCGCTTCGGCACGTTGTCGGATTTCGATGTTTTGCTGGCGCGCGCACATGCGCTTGGCCTGAAGGTGCTGATCGATCAGGTCTGGAGCCATACCGCTGCCGAGCATCCGTGGTTTATCGAAAGCCGCAGCAGTCGCGACAACGCCAAGGCGGACTGGTACGTCTGGGCGGACGCCAAGCCCGACGGCCGCGTGCCGAACAACTGGCAGAGCTGGATGGGCGGGCCGGCCTGGCGCTGGGAACCGCGGCGCCGGCAATACCATCTGCACAACTTCCTGCCGCAGATGCCGGATCTGAATTTCCACTGCCCAGCTGTGCAGGAGGCAATTCTCGATATCGCGCGCTTCTGGCTCGATCGCGGAGTCGATGGTTTCCGTCTCGACACCGCGAATCTCTATTTCCACGACCGTCAGCTGCGCGACAACCCGTCGCTGCCGCCGGAGCGCGCAGGCGAATCGCCGGTGTTGATGCAGCGTCATCTGCACAACGCCGATCAGCCGGAGACGCTGGCGTTCCTCGAACGCCTGCGCGCAGCGATGGACGCCTACGGCCACGGCGAGCGCATGGCGGTAGGCGAGATCGGCGGTGTCGATGGGCTGCGCACGATGCAGGACTACACCGCCGGTGATCGACGGTTGCACACAGCGTATTCGTTCGGTTTTCTCGGCGCACGGCCGGATGCCGCGGCAGTCGCCGCACAACTGCTGCCATGGCAGGACAGCGACGGCTGGCCGAGCTGGGCGTTCTCGAACCACGACGCACCGCGTGTGGCCTCGCGTTGGGGCGAAGGTGTCGCACGCGGGTTCGATTTCGGCGCGCAGGCGAGCGCTGTGGACGATGCGAAGGATGCGCTGCCACCCGAGACCTGGATGGCGCTGCTGCTGTGCCTGCGCGGCACGATCTTCCTGTATCAGGGCGAAGAATTGGGTCTGCCGCAAAGCGAGATTCCGTTCGAGCAGATGCAGGACCCGTTCGGCATCGCGAACTGGCCGTTGAATCCGGGCCGCGACGGTTGCCGCACACCGATGCCGTGGCAGGCCGAAGCCCCGAACGCCGGCTTCAGCACAGGCTCGCCCTGGTTGCCGGTGGATCCTGCGCACGTGCCGCTTGCCGTGGATCGGCAGCAGTCGGAGACGCGATCGATGCTGCACACCACGCGGCGATTGATCGCACTGCGTCGCCGGCATCCGGCATTACGCAACGGCGATCTGGACATTCTGCATGTCGTCGGCAACAGCCTTTTGCTGCGCCGACGCTGCCCGACGGAAACGCTGTGGGCAGCCTTCAATCTATCGGCACATGGCCAGACGATGTCCATTCCCGAACCGCTTCCCGCCACGGCAATCTGGCAATTCGGCGGCGCCTTGTTGCAAGACCAGCATCTATCCCTGCCAGGCGGCGCCGTGTGGATCGCCGTCGATCATTCGAGTCGGACATGAACATCCTCGACAACGCCTATGCCCTCAGCGCCGAACAGATCGCAGGATTCCGCCGGGACGGTTTCATCAAGCTCAAGAACGTCTTCGATGCCGATAGCCTGGCGCACTATGGCCGCGAGATCACCCGGCTTACCATCGATCTCAACACCGAGCGCCGGCCGCTGGAAGAACGCAGCACCTACGATCGCGCCTTTCTGCAGGTGATGAATCTCTGGGAACACAGTCCGTTGGTCGGACGTTTCGTGATGGGGCAGCGGCTGGCGCGGATCGCCGCCGAACTGCTCCAGGTGCAAGGCGTGCGCCTGTACCACGATCAGTCGCTGTACAAAGAACCCGGCGGCGGCATCACTCCGGCGCATGCCGATCAATACTACTGGCCGTTCGCCAGCGACCGCACCGTCACCGCCTGGGTGCCGCTGCAGGCAGTGCCCCCGGATATGGGGCCGCTGGGCTTCTATGCGCGCAGCCAGTCGGTCGCGTTCGGTCGCGATCTGGGCATTTCGGACGAAAGCGAAGAGAAGATCACTGCGAACATGGCCGCACACGGTTTCACGTTCGAGAGCGACGGCTTCGATCTCGGTGAAGTCAGTTTCCATCTCGGCTGGACCTTCCATAAAGCCGGCGCGAATCTGAGCGAGCGCCCGCGTTCGGTGATGACTGTCATCTACATGGATGCCGACATACGACTCGCCGCAGGCTTGAACCCGATTCAGGCCAACGACCGCGACCAATGGTGCCCGGGTGCGCAGCCGGGGCAGGTGGTGGATACGCGCAAGAACCCGGTGATCTGGACGCGCGCATGAACGTGTTTCCGACCTGTTTTGCGCTGGTATTGTGTCTGCTGTCGCTGCAGACATCCGCACAGCCTTTGACCGCTCATGTCGATCCCTTCATCGGCACCGACGGCACCGGCCACGTATTTCCCGGCGCGTCGATGCCGTTCGGCATGGTTCAACCCAGTCCGGACAATGCCGATCGGGGCTGGAGTTACAGCAGCGGCTATCAATATCGTGCGCCGAAGATTCTCGGTTTCTCGAACACCCACATCAGCGGCGCCGGCATCGGCGAATTGGGCGACGTTTTGCTTCAACCCTCGCAGGGCAATGCGTGGAATGCGCGGACCGTCGATTTCGCCAGCGGCTACGACAAGCGCAGCGAAACCGCGCGCCCGGGTTACTACGCCGTGACCCTGCGCGATCGCGGCGTGCGCGTGGAACTCACCGCCAGCGACCGTGTCGCCTTGCAGCGCTACACCTTCGATCGTCCCGGCCGCGTGCAGGTACTGGTGGATCAGCAGCACGGCATTCTGTTCGGCGATGGGCCGCGTGTGATCCGTGCAGATGTCAGCCAAGCGGATGGGGTGGTTGGCGCGCAGCATCTGCAAGGCACGGTGTTCTCGAAAAACTGGGTCGAGCGCCAGGCCTCTTTTGCGCTGCGCTTCAGCGCGCCGATCGCCGAGCGCATCGTGCTGCCGCCGCGCGACGGCGACAAAGCGCCGCGCTATGTGCTCGCTTTCGATCTGGGCAAGGGCAGGCTGCTGGAAGCGCGGATTGCGATGTCGACCGTTGACGAAGGCGGTGCCTTGAAAAATCTTGCTACCGCCGATGGTCGCGATTTCGCACAGGTGCGTCGCGATGCCGATGCCGCGTGGAACGCACTGCTCGGACGTATCCGTATTGAAGCCGACCCGCGCACGAAGCGGATCTTCTATTCGGCGCTGTACCGCACGTTGCTACATCCAAGCCAGATCGCCGATGTCGATGGCCGCGTGCGCGGACCGAAAGGCGAGGTAATGCAAGCGCCGGGCGGCGTCTATTACTCGACATTGAGTCTGTGGGACACGTTCCGCGCTTCGCACCCGCTGTACACGCTGATCGTGCCCGAACGCGTGCCCGGTTTCGTCAACACGATGATCGCGCACCAGCAGCAGATGGGTTACCTGCCGTTATGGACCGCATGGGGCCGCGAAACCCACACCATGATCGGCAACCCGGCGATGCCGGTGATCGCCGATGCGCTGGCCAAACGCATGCGCGGTATCGATGCCGACGCCGCGCTGCAGGCGATGCTGGCGACCAGTACCCGGCCGCGTCCCGATGCGCCTGCGTGGGCGCAGCGCGATTGGGACACGCTCGACCGTTACGGCTATCTGCCGTTTGATGTGCAGACCGGCGAATCGGTGTCGATGACCGCTGAATTGGGCTATGGCGACGCCGCGCTGGCGCAGGTGGCCAAACAACTCGGACGCGTCGATCTGGCAACGCGTTTTTCGCAGCGCGCTGCCGCCTGGAAGCAGTTGTTCGATCCCACCACGCGCACGCTGCGCGGCAAGGACAGCGCCGGACGCTGGCGCACGCCGTTCGATCCCACCATCGCCACCTCGCCGATGAACAACCCCGGCGACTACACCGAAGCCAACGCCTACCAGTACACCGCAACGCCTGCGCTTCACGATGCCGAAGGATTTCGCGATGCGCTCGGCGGCGCGAAAGGACTGGAAACCTGGCTCGATGATTTCTTCACCCGCGCCGTGCGCGATCCAGACAAGCATCTCGGCCAAGAGGCGCTGATCGGTCAGTACGCGCACGGCAACGAACCCAGCCATCACATCGCCTGGCTCTACGCCTTCACTGATGCGCCGCAGAAGGGCCATGCGCGCGTCGAGGAGATCGCACGGCGCTTCTATCGCGATACGCCCGACGGCATCGTCGGCAACGACGACGCCGGACAGATGAGCGCATGGCTGGTGTTCGCTACGCTCGGCTTCTATCCGGCGCAGCCGGCGCGCGGCGAGTACGTGCTTGGGGTGCCGCTGATCGACAGGGCGACGCTGCGGATCGGCGACAAGGCGTTGCGCATCCGTCGCGGCGGTCCCTCTGGCGCGACGCTCGATGGCCGCAACCTGCCGCGTACCGCCGTGCCGCATGCGCTGGTGGCGGCGGGCGGCACCTTGCGCATTGGGCCGATGTAAAGGATTTCAGTCCGCCTGTCGTGGACGGCAGCGCATGGCACTATCTTCACGGGCTTGAACAACGGATATCGACGATGACATACCGCTCTTTTTCGAGATCGCTCGCCGCTTTCGCGCTGGCGGCCATGCTGTGCCTCGGGCCGGCCGCAGTTTCGGCCGCAGGCAAGACGTCGTCGACGCTGGTGTCGTATCCCCCCAATTGGTGGGTAGGCATGCACGATGCCCGGCTGCAGCTGATGGTGCAGGGCGCGGGTATCGGCGCGGCTGAAGCAACGCTCGACGCAACGCCGCGCGCGAAGATCGTCAAGATCACCCGCGTCGACAGCCCGAACTATCTGTTCATCGATCTGCAGATCAATGAAGACGCCACACCCGGCGAACTCGTTCTGCGCCTTGCGCGCAGCGGCGCCGAACACGTCATCCGCTATCCGCTGCTGGCGCGCGCCCCTGGCTCCGCGCAGCGGCGCGGCTTCGACAATCGCGATGTCATCCTCAATCTCATGCCGGACCGTTTCGCCAACGGCGACCCACGCAACGACCGCGTCGCTGGCTACGTGGAAGCCGCTGATCGCAACAATCCCGGCGGCCGTCACGGCGGCGACCTGCGCGGCATGCGCGATTATCTCGACTACATCGCCGGCATGGGCTACACCATGATCTGGCCGACGCCCCTGATCGAGAACGCACAGGCCGAATACTCGTATCACGGGTATGCCGCCACCGATCTGTACCGCATCGACCCGCGCTACGGCAGCAACGCCGACTATCGCGAGTTCGTCGCCGCTGCAAACGGCAAAGGTATCGGCGTGATCCAGGACGTGGTGCCGAATCACATCGGCGACGGTCATCCGTGGGTGAAAGACCCGCCGACCGTCGATTGGCTGACCTACGGCGGCCGCTACGATCCGACGCGTCACGGTCGCACGGCCGTCGATGATCCTTACGCCGCGCGGAGCGACCGCGACGACTTTACCCAGGGCTGGTTCGCACCGACCATGCCCGATCTGAACCAACAGCAGCCGCTGCTCGCCACGTACCTCACCCAGAACACGATCTGGTGGATCGAATATGCCGGCCTGTCCGGGCTGCGCGTCGACACGTTCGGTTATTCGGACAATGCCTTCCTCGCCGAATGGACCCGGCGCATCCGCGCCGAATATCCGAATTTTTCGATGGTCGGCGAAGAATGGAGCGCGAACGCATCGGTCGTCGCCCGCTGGCAGAACGGCTGGGTCGAAGGCAAACCCGGCATGCCCAACATGATGGATTTTCCGCTCAGCGAAACCCTGCGCACCGCGCTGGCCGAACCCGAGAACGACTACGCCGGCGGACTGCGCCGCCTGTACGAAGCGATGGTCAATGACCGCCTCTATACCGCGCCCACCGCGCTGGTAGCTTTCGAAGGCAACCACGACATGCCGCGGCTCTACAGCGTGCTCGGCGAGAATCTGCACAGCTACAAGATCGCGCTGACGTATCTGGTCACCATGCCGCGCATCCCGCAGCTGTATTACGGCACCGAAATACTGATGACCAGCCCGACCACCCGCGACGACGCAGCCTCACGCCGCGACTTTCCCGGCGGCTGGCCCGGCGACCGCATCAACGCCTTCACCGGTGCGGGGCTGACACCGCTGCAGACCGAAGCACAGACCTGGCTGCGCAGCCTCCTCAACTGGCGCAAGACCGCCACCGCCGTTCACCAGGGCCGCTTCCTGCACTACCTCCCGCGCGACGGTGTCTACGTCTACTTTCGCGACGATGGCGCACAGCGACTGATGATCGTGCTCAGCCGCAAAAACGCACCGGTCGAACTGCAGCTCGACCGCTTCGCCGAAGGCCTGAAGGGCGCCACCGCCACCCGCAACGCGCTGACCGGGGCTTACGTCGCGCTCGACAAAACGATGCCGGTGCCCGCGAATGCGGCGCTGGTGCTCGAACTCTGCGGGCCTGCCCGCCCTTGTTGAGCGCAAGTTGTGGCGCCTTCGTCCATCTACTGCGCGACGGCTGCTCCGGAAGCGACTTTATCCAGCCCCGTATCGAGTACGGGGCAGACTCTTCGGCCACCTTCTTCCCGACGCAGATGGCCATCGTGCTTGTTGGTCATTGCTGCGTAGCGCAGGCGCTGTCGATGCTGGCCTGGTTTCCCGAAGCGTAAGCCGCCTGGCAGGCTTCGAGGTCCGCTTTCGCCTTGCGCATGTTTTCCACTGCGCCCAGATATTCGGTTTCGCTGTCGGCGGCGCCTTTGCGCAGCACGAACAGTGCGTTGACCGAATTGAAATACGCTTTGATGATCGTCGCCGGCAGTTTGAATGCGGTTTCGATTTCGCTGCTGCTCTTCGGCGCGAATGCGGTGAGCACGCCGTTGTCGAAGGTGATCGAACCGCTGATGGTCGCGAACAGGCTGCGATGGGTCTGCACGAACAGCGTCGATGCGCCGGTGGGACTGAGCGCGATGTCGGAATACAGCAGCGCGTCGCCGCCGTTGCCGAAGATGTCGACGCGGTAGGGCAGGTTCATGCGGAAATACAGGCCATTGTTCGGCATGCGCGCGCCGGCGACGGTGCGCCCGTAGGACGCATCCGGCTGGGCGATCGCTGCGGTGGTGCGGGCGGTGGTGCCGAGCGAGGTGATCCTGATGTCGTAGCCGCACAGCTCGCCTTTGCCGTCGGCGGGCGCGACGATGGCGACGTAGTCGCCCGGCAGGCTGCAGGGCCCTTCGGCGTCCCTGGCGGTGAGCGCCTGTGCGGGCGCCACCGGCGGAATCGCATCGATCGCCTGGAGGATCTTGGGCTCGTAGGTGTAGGTGACCGATTCCAGCAGTCCCGCTTCGGAGACCTGGATGTTGGCTTCGGTCGCGCCGAGGATGTTCTTCGGCACGGTCACGCTGAAACGTTCGGTGACATCCGGGTAGTACAGGGTTTCGACCTTGAAGACCCGCATCGGGCCGCCGCCGTCGTTCGAGACGGTCAGGGTGATCTTCAGGTCGCCGTTCGGCAGGTAGTAACCGAGCCCGGGCGCGAGCGAATCGTCGCTGTGGCGCGTGGATTTCAGCGCCGCGCAGCCGGGCAGCATCGTCATCAACATCGCCATCGAAACAACGGCACGGATCCCTGTTCGCGCATGGTGTGTCATCGCTTTCCCCCTGGTGTTGTGTGGCCTGATTCCGGTTCGTGCCGTCCGCGATCCTTCGCTCCGATCCATGGACGGCATGCTCATGGCTTATGAATAGCATCCGGGACAGCGATGCGGAAGCCCCCGCCGAAACGTGATGCCGGGGTGATTCGGCGATGCGCAGGCAACAAAAAACCCGCGGTTTCCCCGCGGGTTTCCTGTGTTCTGCAGCAGTGCGGCGGCTTACGCCAGACCGGCCTGCTTCATCACTTCGGCGGCGTAGTCTTCCACCACCTTCTCGATGCCTTCGCCGACCGCAAGGCGCTGGAAACCGACGACGTCGGCGCCGGCGGCCTTGACCGCGGCTTCGACCGTCTGTTCGGTGTTCAGCACGTAGGCCTGACCGTACAGGGTGTTCTCGTTGACGATCTTGGCGATCTTGCCGCCGATGATCTTCTCGAGGATGTCGGCCGGCTTGTTCTTGTCCTTGTCGGTCATCTTCGCCAGTTCGATTTCTTTTTCCTTGGCGATGAATTCGGCCGGGACGTCGCTGGCCTTGTTGTGCGGCGGGTTCATCGCGGCCACGTGCATGGCGATGCCGCGGGCGAGGTCGGCATTGCCGCCCTTCAGCTCGACCAGGACGCCGATCTTGCCGCTGTGGACGTAGGCGGCGACGTTCTCGGCGCTGTCGACGCGGGCCATGCGGCGGACCTGCACGTTCTCGCCGACCTTGGCGACGATGGCGGCGCGGGCTTCTTCGACGGTTTCGCCCGAAGCGACCTTGGCCGACTTCAGCGCTTCGATGTCGGCGGCGCCGGAAGCCAGTGCGGCCTTGGCGACGGCGTCGATGAAGGCCAGGAAGTTCTCGTCCTTGGCCACGAAGTCGGTTTCGGAGTTGATCTCGACCAGCACGGCCTTGCCGCCGTCCTGGGCGACCGCGATGCGGCCTTCGGCGGTGACGCGATCAGCCTTCTTGCCCACCTTGATGATGCCCTGCTTGCGCAGCCATTCGGCGGAGACTTCAAGGTCGCCGTTGTTTTCGGTGAGCGCTTTCTTGCACTCCATCATGCCGGCGCCGGTGCGCTCGCGCAGTTCCTTGACCAGGGTGGCGGTGATTTCAGCCATTGCAAACCTCGATATGAATCAATGTAAGGCGGGTCTGGACCCACCGTAAGAGATGCCGGTCGCCCGGACATGCGGGGCACGTCGGACGCGGCGGGATCAGAACGGCGGCCGCGCAGTGTCGCGCGACCGCATGACTTGCCGATGACGCGGGGCCGATTACTCGGCGGCCGGCGCTTCGCCCGCTGCGGCTTCTGTCGCCGCGGCAGCCTCGACCGGCGCGGCGGCTTCGGGCTTCCTGCCTTCCGGCTTCTTGCCCGCGCCACGCGGACCGCGCGGACCGCGCTTGCCGTCGTTGTCGCCTTCGGCGAACTCTTCCTCGCGCACGGTCGCGGCCTGCGGCGCGGCGGCCTTGCCTTCCAGCACCGCGTCGGCGGCGGCACGGGCGTACAGCTGCACCGCGCGGATGGCGTCGTCGTTGCCCGGGATGGCGTAGTCGACGAGGTTGGGATCGTAGTTGGTGTCGACGACGGCGATGACAGGAATGCCGAGCTTCTTGGCTTCCTTGATCGCGATGTCTTCGTGGCCGATATCGATCACGAACAGCGCGTCGGGCAGGCGGTTCATTTCCTTGATGCCGCCGAGCGAGGCGAGCAGCTTCTCGCGTTCGCGACGCAGGCTCAGCACTTCATGCTTGACGATCTTCTGGAACGTACCGTCGGTTTCGGCGGCTTCCAGTTCCTTCAGGCGGGCGACCGACTGCTTCACGGTGCGGAAATTGGTGAGCGTGCCGCCCAGCCAGCGCTGGGTCATGTACGGCATGCCGCAGCGCTCGGCCTCTTCCTTCACAGAATCGCGCGCGCTGCGCTTGGTGCCGAGGAACAGGATGACGCCGCGCTTCTGGGCGATACCCGAGATGAAGTTCATCGCGTCGTTGAACAGCGGAACCGTCTTCTCGAGATTGATGATGTGGATCTTGCCGCGGGCGCCGAAGATGTACGGACCCATCTTGGGGTTCCAGTAACGGGTCTGGTGGCCGAAATGGACGCCGGCTTCCAGCATCTGGCGCATGGTGATCTGGGGCATTGCGAAACTCCGAGTCAGTGGAACCGGCCGCCGTGATCTGGGATCGGGTGTGGGCGGTGCCGCCCGCCGTCGAGCGGGTTGCGTGGTTCCGGGGTTGGGCCTCCCCGCTGCGCCGTCTCCAGATCCTCGTGCCGGTGAAGGCGGGCCGCGAACGGCTTTCGGGGACACCCCGGGACGGGGGATTGCGGCGGGTGTGGATTCGACTGCGTCGCGAACGGATGATTCCGGTCGGATGCTGCGCCCGTCGTGGGCGGTCTTCAGCGGGTAAACCCGGTGTCGAGCCGCGGGATTCTAGCCGGAACAGGCACTTGCAGGCAAGTCGCAGCGACAGGCCATTGAGGCAAAGCCGGGCCGGATGGGCAATAATGCCGCCATGGCCATGACCATCAAAACCCCCGAAGACATCGAGCGCATGCGCGTCGCCGGCCGTCTGGCCGCCGAGGTGCTGCAAATCGTCGCCCCGCACGTGCAGCCCGGCGTGACCACGGCCGAGCTGGATCGCATCTGCCACGACCACATCGTCGGCGTGCAGCAGGCGATTCCCGCCAACGTCGGCTATCGCGGCTTCCCGGCCACCATCTGCACCTCGGTCAACAACGTGATCTGCCACGGCATTCCCGGGCCGACCAAGGTGTTGAAGGACGGCGACA
>CALRWS020000047.1:0-28275 GCA_943371935.1 Chitinophaga pinensis
ATCGACGTTCCTGTTCCAATGCCCCTAATCACGCCTGCTCGCCCGGATCCGGGCGAGCAGGCGATATTCGGGATCGTATCGAGCCGGTTTTCGCTATGCTTGCCGCCTGTTCCAGACCCGGGTGCGATGCCATGTTCCGTCGTCTTTCCGTTCTTCTCGCGCTGCTGGTCTTCAGCGCCGCCGTTCACGCCGAGTCGGGCCGTGGCGGTGTGCGCAAGCAGGTCGAATCCAGCCTGTCGGTCACCGGCACCGTCGATATCACGCCTGCAGGCGATGTCGTCGCGCATACGCTCGACCAGCCCGAGAAACTGCCCAAGGGCATCGTCGACATGGTGGCGCGCATCGCGCCGCGGTGGAAATTCGAATCGATTCCGCTGCAGGGCAACGCCGTCAGTCGTTCGGCGATGAGTCTGTTGTTCGTCGCGAAGAAACACGACGACGGACAACTGACGGTGGAATTGCGCAGCGCGAGCTTCAATAGTCCGTCATCGCAGGGCAGAACCACGCTCGACAAGAAGACCTTCCGCACCCCGGAATATCCCTTCACGGCGCTGGGCGGCTCGGGCGTGTCCGGTACGGTTTATCTCGTGGTGCGTTACGACCGCGAAGGCCGGATCCTGGATATCGATGCCGAACAGGTCAACATGCGCGTGATCGGCACCGAAGCACAGATGGCGCAATGGCGCAGGGCACTGACGCAGTCCTGCCTGACCGCCGCAAAGCGCTGGACGCTTGTCGTACCCGATGGCGACATTCCAAAAGGCCAGGATTCCACCGTAGGACGCATTCCGGTGTCCTTCTCCACGGAAAGCATGCGCGAAACCCGCTACGGGCAGTGGGAAGCCTATATCCCCGGCCCGCGCGCCAACATTCCGTGGATGAACAATACTTCGCTGGCCGGAAGCGCGCCCGACGCACTCGCACCCGGCGCGTTCTACAGCGCCGACGCGCAGCGCCGCCTGCTCACTTCACTCGGCGACGGCTGAATCCAGGGGCTTCTGAATCCACTGGGCTTCGGCGCGGCCCGCTGTTCCAACCCGGCAGCCCAATGACCGTGTATCGGCATCGATCCCGTTATGCCGATAACACGATCAACGCCGACGGGGCCGCCATGACACCGCAACGATTCGCGCTGCTGGCGCTGACCTTGTTCGGATTGAACGGCTACGCAGGCGCCGCAGACACCGGTAACGGCAGCGGCAGCGGCCATTTCCGCATGGCCGACAACGGCCTGAAAGTCGACCATGTCATCGCCGTACGCCGCGAAGAACATCTGGACCCGGCCGATGACGACATCTTCGTCTATCTCAGCGACCACCCGCTCGACGCCGCGAAGGTCGCCGCCGCCTTCGATCCCGACGATGCCGCAAGCGAACAACTCGGCGAACGCAGCGGCGGCACCATCCGCCTCTGCCTCACCGCGGACGGCGGCGAGTGCGGCCTGTACTACCGCCGCCGCAATCCAGACGATTCCTTCAACACTTCCGGCTACGGCGAACTGAAGCTCGACGTACGGACCAACGCACGCATCGCCGGCCGCTGGGTGCTGGCCGACCCCGAAGACTTCTTCGGCAAGACCTACGACTTCGACCTGCGCTTCGACGCCGCCATCGCGCAACCTCTGGGCACGCCGCTGCCCGCAGGCGGCGGCGACGCCGGCACCGCCTATCGCGCCTACGCCGCAGCCGTCGCGAAAGGCGACATCGTCGCGCTGCGCGCATTCATCGGCGAAGACGCGCGCTGGCGCCTGCCCGACAACGACGACGAGCGCATCAAGGAAACCCTGAAGGATCTTCGCGACGAACAACCGCAGCAGCCGCAGATCCTGCGCGGCCGCATACACGGCGACGAAGCCGTGCTCTGGGTCGAAGGCGTGGATCGTGATGACATCAAACGTCGTGGTCGCGTGCGCATGGTGCGCGAAGGGGATGCGTGGCGGGTTGGGGAGCGGGATTTGGAGAGCGTTGAGGAATAAGCGTCGGCTTCATCCCTGTAGCAGGCAGTGCAGGAAACCGGGGCCGTACCACTCATGGCGTGATGCCTTCGCCTACCGCCAGCGCTTCAATTTTGTAGGCTGGGTCATGGACCCAGCTATCTGGAAGCCTTCAAAGGCTGGGTCCATGACCCAGCCTACGGCCCTAGCGGTCGATTTGACATGATCGCTTACCAGACAACAGTCGAAATCCCGTTTAGCGCTACTGTTGTGGTCGATGCAACACTGGCGTCGAACGATAGTGGGGTTACGTTGGCAAGCCAGATGCTGCCTGAGGCCGAACGCATGATGCCCTTTAGCGGAGTTTTGCGACTAACCGATGTATCGAACGCAAGCTTGCGGACTTCTGAACCTACGAAGGATCAACGGTGTCCGCCAACAGACAATGGGTTGTCGGTAGCTAAGATGCCCGCTGTCTCAGTGCCTGCAGTCACTGTCCCGCAAGAGATTCGATCTAGGTACCAAAGTGCAAGATCTTTCTTTGGGAAAGCTCCTGCTTCGAACGTTGCCGGCCCTTTGCAGATTCGCTCGCTCTACAACGGCCCCACGATTGGGCCAATGGACGGTATAGGGTACGAAGTGATTTCTCGATCTGACATCTCGAAACCGACACCGTGGTGCGGCTTCAACGATCTCGGAATGATGATCCTCGGTGTGTTCACCGTTGAGACACGGCGTTATACGCAATACTCGAACGGCGCACTTGTGGCGTCTTGGCAAGATAGCGCCGAGACGTTCAAGAGCTGCTGGCCTAGCTGAAGTAGTCGCACCTCCAACGCCGTAAGGCGCATATCCACTTGTAGGGTGCATAAGCGAAGCGTCATGCACCGTTCTTTTAAGCGTCCGGCACCTGTGACGCCTCATGGCGCATGACGCCTTCGGCTTATGCGCCCTACCATCATTTGACTTCAATCAAGTCGGCCACCTCCGGTAATCCCCATGATACTCGTTCATCATGAGGATGAATGCCTCAATGCCGCCCGACAGTGTCGCCATGGCTTCCATGACATCGTTCGATGAAGACCCGCCCATCGGGTCTCGTCTGATCGCATTCGCCAGCGGGCAGCTGCTGCAAGCGCAGACGCTCCTGGCCCAGGAAGGCGAGGCGCGGCATTCGGGGATCCATGAAGCCAGGAAATGCATCCGTCGTACCCGGGCCGCGCTCGCGCTTGGGGCGCGCGTATTCGATGGGCGCGAGGAGCGGCTCGACGATGAGCTGGGCCGGCTTTGCCGCGGCTTGTCGCCGTTGCGCGATGCGCAGGCGTTGATCGAGGCGCTGCAACGGCTCGACGATTCGGCGCCGCCCGCCGTGCGCGACGTTCTGCCGCTGGCCGGGATGGCGGTACGAAAGCGTCGCGACGTGATGCTGGAACGCGCGCTGCAACGCGACCCGCAGTTCGATGCCCGCCGCCGACGGCTGTCCACCGCGCAGGCGCGTCTGCTGCGCCTGCCGTGGCAGAGCGTGAGCGATGACGACATCGCCAAGGCGGTGATGCGCAGCAAACGACGGGCCCACAAGGCACGGCGGCGGGTCGAGCGGCATCCCGATGACGACGAAGCCTGGCACGTGTTCCGGCGCCGTCTGCGCCGATTGCGGCAACAGGACACTCTGCTGGCGGAGTTGGGCCCCGATCTGCGACCAGGCGGGGCAAAGCACCATGAACATCAGGCGCAGACGCTGGGCGAATCGCAGGATGATGCGCTGCTGCTCCGTCACTGCGGCGGGCGCTCTCCGTTTCCTGCCGATCAGCGCAAGCTGCTGCGGGATATCGCCCGCGAACGACTGCAGCGTACGCGTTCGACATGCGGAACCACCTCGCGCGCGTCCAATACGGGAGGCAAACACGATGCCGGACATCGATCTGCGCATACAGCGATTGGACCAGCTGTTCGACAACCTCGACCCGGCGCCGTTCCACGCCAAGGCGCTTGACCGCAACGCCGAGGCCTATCTGCTGGAGAGCGCCGGAGAGTACGGCGCGCGCCAGCCGCTGACCATCGCGATCCATGCGCCCGCGGCGCTGGGCGAGCATCTCGCGGATATCGCTTCCGCCATCCACACCCATTTCTCGCTTGCCCATCAGCAGGCCGAGCGGCGTCATCGGCGTCGACGCCGCATCGGTCGCGTTGCGCTGTCGGCGGGCGTTGCGACGCTTGCGATCGCGTTGTTGCTTCGCCGTTGGGTCGAAGCCATCGGCGGATCGATCGGCGAAGTCATGGCTGAGGGTTTGTTGATCCTGGCCTGGGTGGCGTTATGGCGGCCGATCGAAACCATCGGCTTCGACTCATGGGAGAGCCGCGAGGAGCGACGCCTGCTGGCCAAGCTGTCGGAAGTGCCGATCCGTTTCGTGCCGACGGCGGGCAACGACGATGGACGTGATGCCGGCTAGCTTCGATCCCGGTGCGATCTGCTTCGATCGATACGGTTCGATCGCGATTGCGTCGCACGTTGCAGACGCTTTAGCCGACGTTGCGCGCCGGCGCGATGTTGCGATGCGACATCTCCGGTAAGCCGTCGTTCCGGGGTCGATCGAACGAACCGGCGAGGATCGAGCACTGCGTCACATCCGGTGTGGATTGGACGCCCGATCCGTGGCATCGTCCGCATCGCACAGCGCGACGCAGGGGGGCGTCGCCGTCCGCACTGCGCCCATTACGGGCGTCACCCAAGCAGTCCATCACCCAAAGGAAGGAAGGTCATGACCGCATCGATCAGCAAGCCTGTCGTGCTTGCAACCGCCATCGCCACGATCCTGATTGCAGCGCCGCTGCATGCGGAGGAAGGCGATTATTCGTTCTGGCAGACACTGGCGAACATCGCATCGCCGCCGAAAGCCGACAACAAGGTCACCGCTACACAACGCACCGGCGACTATCCGCTGCTGTCCAATCCGGCCGGCTATGCCGACGGCTTCAGGCCGGGCGCTTACACCGAGTGGCAGACCATCAAGCTCGCGCCCGAAACCGGCGCGGTCTGCGGCAATGGTTCGCAGTACAAGTTCTTCTTCAACCGCGTGCCGAACACCCGCAACACCATCATCTACATGGAAGGCGGCGGCGCCTGCTGGGATTACGCCAGCTGCACCGGCCAGACCGGCGTGCGCGGCGCGCGTAATCCGAACGGCATCCCCGACGACTACATGAGCCTGCTCAATCCCGGCGCGAGCCTGGTCAGCCCGTTCGTCACCCGCGTCAGCCCGTTCGAGTCGATCAAGACCCAGCAGTGGAACATCGTCTACGTGCCCTACTGCACCGGCGACATCTACAGCGGCGACAAGGTGGCGGTCTACAACGATCCTGCCGGCGTGAAACCGCCGCTGGTCTGGCACCACAACGGCACCCGCAACGTCCGCGCCGTGGTGAGCTGGCTGAAGGACAACGTGCAGCGACCGACGCAGATGCTGTCCACCGGCTGCAGCGCCGGCGGCGCCGGCAGCCTGACCAACTACGCGCCGCTGCGTCGCGACCTGGCGCCGACCCGCGGCTTCCTGATCAACGATTCCGGCCCGGTCTTCGATGCGCCGCTCGGCGGCGACGCGAGCGTCTATCCGTCCGCACCGCTGCAGGGCCTGATGCGCCAGGCGTGGGGTCTGAACAAACCGAACGGACCGCTGCCCTACCTCGCCGGCCAGATGCCGCAGCTCGACCTCAACCAGCTGGGCACGATCTACAACGCGCTGTCGGCGAAGTATCCGAACGACCGTTTCGGCCATACCCACTTCTGGAAGGATCTGAATTTCTCCTCGTATTCGTACGAGCGGTTCTTCGCCGATATCCAGAACGCGCCGAACCAGGCCGCCAAGGAAGCGTTGATCCACGCCCGCTGGGGCACCGACACCCAGCGGCTGTCGGCGAAACTCAACGGCCTGGGCAACTTCGGCGGTTACTTCCCGCAGTATCGCGCGCTCAACGAAAGCCACTGCACCACCATCGTCGATTTCAAGAACGGCGATATCCAGACCATGAGCCTGGAGTTGAAGAACTTCCTCGACAGCGTGCTGGTGGGTTCGGGCAATGTGCTGGACGCGACCGAAGCCAGCGATGCGGCCGATCGCGCCAAACCGTTCAACCTGCTGTACTGGACCGTCGACCAGTTGGTCTGATCGCCCATGCGCTTTCCCGGCGGACCCGCGTTGCGGGCCCGCCGGGAGACGCTTCCCATTCCAGGAATGTTCCAGGAATGTCTCAGGAATGCCTGTGCAGGAATCACTGCGCCACCCATCATGAAGATCAAACCCGTTCACATCGGCCTGACGATCGCGGTCGTAGCGGCGCTCGCGTTCTGGATGTCGCGATACCGCGGCGACGCATCCGTCGACACCCGTTCCGCGTCCACGCAGCCCCCCGCGTCGACGCCGGCCGCCACCGATTCCCGGCAGGCCGCGCTGGCATCGACGCCGGAAGCGCGGGCGTACCGCAACCGCATGGCGTTCGAGCAGCGCGTGCGTGGGTTCCTGCGCGACGCGCACACGCTGGACGAGAACACGCGGCGCGAGCAGGCGCAGGCCATCGGTCGCGAGATCGACCAGCGCGAACAGGCGCGGGAGCTCTCGGCGGGCGAGAGCGTGGTATTGCGCGTGAGCCTGATCGAGGCCGCCGAGCAGGACCAGGCCGAACGCATCCGGCAGTCGCAGGCGCTGGTGGACCGTTATCGGCAACAGACTGCCGCGCGGCAGGCTGCCTTCGAGGAACAGCAGCGCCAGGACGCCGGGTTCCAGGCCTACAAGGTGCGCGAGGCGCAGATCGTCTCGGAAGTCATGGCGATGACGAGCTACCCCGGCGGCATGAGCCGCGACGACTATCTGCGCATGCGTCTGCAGGAAGCGCGACAGGCGACCTACGGCACGCAGGGTGCGGCGCCGACGCCTTGAAGATTCAAAAGCCTTTACAGGATGTCGGCTCGGTAGGAGGGCCTTCAGGCCCGATCTTTTCCGGACGATCGCGCGATCTTTGAAGAGCTCGGGCCTGAAGGCCCTCCTACAAAGTATCAACGCCCCGCGATGCGGGGCGTTCGTTCTGTGCGATGTTCGATCAGCAGATCCCTCACCCCTGCGGGGTTCGGGATGACATGGGCTGTCAGCGCCGCATTGAGGTGAAGAATTCGTCGTTCGACTTGGTGGTCTTCATCTTGTCGAGCAGGAATTCCATCGCCGCGATCTCGTCCATGCCGTGCAGCAGCTTGCGCAGGATCCAGATCTTCTGCAGCAGATCCGGTTCGATCAGCAGATCTTCGCGGCGCGTGCCGGACATGTTCACCGCGATCGCCGGATAGACGCGCTTCTCGGTGATGCGGCGGTCGAGGTGGATTTCCGAGTTGCCGGTGCCCTTGAACTCTTCGTAGATCACCTTGTCCATCGCGCTGCCGGTATCGACCAGGGCGGTGGCGATGATGGTCAGCGAACCGCCTTCCTCGACGTTGCGCGCGGCGCCGAAGAACCGCTTCGGACGATGCAGCGCGTTGGCGTCGACGCCGCCGGTCAGCACCTTGCCGGAGCTGGGCACGACGTTGTTGTAGGCGCGGGCGAGACGGGTGATGGAGTCGAGCAGGATCACCACGTCCTTCTTGTGCTCGACCAGGCGCTTGGCGCGCTCGATCACCATTTCGGCGACCTGCACGTGGCGGGCGGCGGGCTCGTCGAAGGTGGAACTCACCACTTCTCCGCGCACGGTGCGCTGCATTTCGGTGACTTCTTCCGGACGCTCGTCCACCAGCAGCACGATCATGTGCACGTCGGGGTGGTTGTAGGTGATGGCGCTGGCGATCTGCTGCATCATCATGGTCTTGCCGGCCTTGGGCGGCGAGACGATCAGCGCGCGCTGGCCTTTGCCCTGCGGCGCCATCAGGTCGAGGATGCGACCGGTGATGTCTTCGGTGCTGCCGTCGCCGCGTTCGAGCTTGAAGCGGCGGCGCGGGAACAGCGGCGTGAGGTTCTCGAACAGCACCTTGTTCTTCGACGCTTCCGGCGGCTCGCCGTTGATGGTGTCGACCACGGCCAGCGCGAAGTAGCGTTCGCCGTCCTTCGGCCAGCGGATGCGGCCGGCGAGGTCGTCGCCGGTGCGCAGGTTGAAGCGGCGGATCTGGCTGGGCGAGATGTAGACGTCGTCCGGGCCGGCGAGATAGCTGGCCTCGGCGGCACGCAGGAAGCCGTAGCCGTCGGGCAGGATTTCCAGCACGCCGTCGGCGGCGACGCCTTCGCCGTGGCGGGTCAGCACTTTCAGCAGCGCGAAGATCACGTCCTGCTTGCGCGCGCGGGCCACGCCTTCGTGGATGTTCAACTGCTCGGCGATATCCAGCAGCTTCGGCGTGGGCATGCGCTTGAGGTCGCTCAGCGAATACTGCGGGAAGCCCTCGGGCACGCCGACCATCGGCCGCGCGACGAACTGTTGCTGCTGGAAGCTGCCGGCCTCCTGGCTGATGTTGTCGCCGCCGTTCTCGTTGCCCTGCTCGTTGCCGTTCTCGTCGCGTCCGCGGAAACGGTCGCGGCGGTTGCGGAAGCGGTCGCGGCGGTTGTTGTTGTTTGCGTTGTTGGTATTGGCGTTGTTGTTGAAGCGCTGTTGGCCTTCGCCGCCCTGGCCCTGCCCGGCATTGCCGTCGGCGGCCTGGGGAACGCCGCCCTGCTGGCGGTCCTGCTGGCGGTCCTGCTGGCCGCCCTGCTGACGGTCCTGCTGGCCGCCCTGCGGGTGGGTCTGTCGACCGCCGCCCTGCTGGTTGCCTTGCTGGCCGCCGTGCTGACCGGCTTGGGCGGGTGGTTGACCGCCGGTATCGGCCTGCGGTGCGGACTGCGGCGGCTGGGCCTGCGGTGCCGGCGGCGCGGCTGGCGGTGGGCTGGCAGGCTGGACCGGCGGCGGCGACGCGGCGGCTGGCGGCGGCGATGCAGGTACCGGAGCGCGTGGTGGCGGGGGTGGAGCGACCGGCTGCGGTGCTTCAGGCAGCGGCATGCTGGTCTGGACGGCGACGGTCTTGGTGGCGCGCGGTTTGCGCACGCGCTTCACGGCGGTATCGCCGGATTCGGGAGTCTGATCGGACAAAGCGGAGATCCTCGCAACTGCGAGCGTCCGCGGTGCGCGGACGGTGTCAGGTGTGGGTGGTCGGTTAGGACGGGGATTTACGGCGCCAGAGGCGCGTCGTTCGGCTAGAAGCTAGCACCCGCGCGGCGCGGCGGCAAGCATCGGGCTGAAGTCGGGTTCATGCCCGCGACCGGCGGCGTGGGCACCTTCAACGCGGGACGCCCCGGGTTGGGGGCGCCCCGGAGCGGCGCTCAGAGCGCCTTGTCGATCAGTTGGGCGAGCTGCGGCTTGCCGACGGCGCCGATCTGGGTGCCATGGACCTGGCCGCCCTTGAACACCAGGAGCATCGGGATGCTGCGCGCATTGAAGCGGCGGCCGAGGTTCGGCTGGTCTTCGATATTGACCTTCACGATCCGCGCGCGGCCGTCGTACTGGTCGGCGAGCTGATCGAGGAAGGGCGCGATCATCTTGCAGGGGCTGCACCATGGCGCCCAGAAATCCACCAGCACCGGCACGTCGGACTGCAGGACGAGGGTGTCGAAATCGGTATCGGTGGCATGGGAAATCTTGTCGCTCACGGGAGTCTCCGGGTGATGCGGACGGGCCGGGAATGGCGCGTCGGGCGGGTCGGGTCTGGGCCGACCGGGGCGGTCTGGCGATAGGCTGGTACGGATAGGCTGCTACACTGCGGGCTTGCATCGCCGGCTTCAAGGGGCCCGCTCTCAAGGCGCACCCCGGGGCCGAGCACCACTTCGCAGAGGCCGGCAGTCTGCTGCCCCGCGACTTCCCACGCAAGCGCGACTCCCGGCTTTCCGCCGTCGCGCCGGCCCGCATCCTACGCCTGAGCATGAGCGATAAACCCCTAACCGACATCACTTTTTCCTCCTTCGAGCTGCATCCGGCGCTGTTGGCCGGGCTCGAAGCCGCGGGTTTCACCCGCTGCACGCCGATTCAGGCGCTGACGCTGCCAGTGACCCTGCCCGGCCGCGACGTCGCCGGGCAGGCCCAGACCGGTACCGGCAAGACCCTCGCCTTCCTGGTGACGGTCATCAACCGGCTACTGTCCCGCCCGGCCCTGGCCGAACGCAAGCCCGAAGACCCCCGCGCGCTGATCCTGGCGCCGACCCGCGAGCTGGCGATCCAGATCCACAAGGACGCCGTGAAGTTCGGCGCCGACCTGGGCCTGAAGTTCGCCCTGGTCTACGGCGGCGTGGACTACGACAAGCAGCGCGCCCTGCTGCAGGCCGGCGCCGACGTGATCATCGCCACGCCGGGCCGGCTGATCGACTACGTCAAGCAGCACAAGGTCGTCAGCCTGCACGCCTGCGAAGTCTGCGTGCTGGACGAAGCCGACCGCATGTTCGACCTCGGCTTCATCAAGGACATCCGCTTCCTGCTGCGGCGCATGCCGGCCTGCACCGAACGCCAGACCCTGCTGTTCTCGGCCACCCTCAGCCACCGCGTGCTGGAGCTGGCCTACGAGCACATGAACGATCCGGAAAAGATCGTCGTCGAAAGCGAGTACATCACCAATTCGAAGGTCCGGCAGTTGATGTACTACCCGGCCGACGACGAGAAGATCCCGCTGCTGTTGGGCCTGCTGTCGCGCAGCGAAGGCGCGCGGACGATGGTGTTCGTGAACACCAAGGCCTTCGTCGAACGGGTCGCCCGCGCGCTGGATCGCGCCGGCTACCGGGTGGGCGTGCTCAGCGGCGACGTGCCGCAGAAGAAGCGCGAATCGCTGCTGAAGAAATTCCAGGCAGGCCAGCTCGAACTGCTGGTGGCCACCGATGTGGCCGCGCGCGGTCTGCACATCGACGGCGTGAGCCACGTCTACAACTACGATCTGCCGTTCGATGCCGAGGACTACGTGCACCGCATCGGCCGCACCGCGCGTCTGGGCGCGGAAGGCGACGCGATCAGCTTCGCCTGCGAGCGCTATGCGATGTCGCTGCCTGATATCGAGGCCTACATCGAACAGAAGATTCCGTCCGAGCCGGTCACCCGTGAGTTGATGACGTCGCTGCCGCGCCCGGAGCGCGAGCGTCAGCCGGTGGCGGAAGGCGAAGAAGGCGACAACGACGACAGCCTCAGCACGATCTTCCGCGAAGCGCGCGAAGCCCGCGCGGCCGACGACGCCAAGCGCGGCGGCGGACGCAGCGGCAGCGGTGGCCGCAGCAGCGGCGGCCCGGGTGGTCGCGGCAGCAGCGGGCCGCGCACGGGCGCACCGCGTTCGTCGAGCGGCACCGGCAGCAGTTCCACCAGCGGCGAACGTCGCGAGCGCACCCCGCGCCCGCCGCGCGACCCCAATGCTCCGCCGAAGCCCGCCGTCGCCGATCCGGCGGTCGCCCAGCCTGCCGTCGCGCAGGTCGCGGCTGCCGGCGTTCCGAATGCGGCCGAGGGCGAGCGCGGTCCGCGCAAACCGCGTCGGCGTCGCGGCGGCAAGCGCATCGACGGTGGCGAGGGCGCGAATCCCGTCAATCAGGCGGTGCGTGCGCTGGAGACGCCGGCGCCGGTGTCGGTGGGCGGTGCCTCAACGGGCAGCGCGCCCTCCGCGAAGTCGGCCGGCGCATCCAAGCCGTCGCTGTTCGCGCGCCTGGGCAACAAGCTGAAGTCGCTGGTCACCAAGCCGCCGCGTTCGCAGCACTGACGGCAACCGTGTAGCAGACATGCCCGCGAAGCCGCCAAGACTGTCTTGGGACGGATTCCCGGACGTTCTGCTTCACGCCTCCGAATCCGCAGTCAAGCAGCACCCGCGTTATCCGGCCGCCAAGTCCGGCGACGCGGAGGCAGCCATCGCGCTGGTCCACGACACCCTGAACCCCGATCAGGTCAGGGCGCTCGGCGCCATGTTTCCCGGCGAAACCCCAACCCTCGTCAGCGCGCATGCGTATGAGCGGGAAGGCGTGAACGCCATCCCGGAAGCCTTGGCCGACGAACTGGGGCGACATCTGGATTGGCCGGTGGACAGCGAGATCGTCCAGAGCAATATCGTGGCCCATACCGGCGCGGGCGGTTTCGAACGCCTCGCGCGACAAGCCACCTTCGACGGGGCCATCGAACCCGGCCTTTCGTACGTCCTCGTCGACGACTTCGTCGGGATGGGTGGCACATTGGCCAACCTGCGCGGCTATATTCACTCGAACGGCGGTAAAGTCGTTGCCGCGGTCGCGCTGACCGGCAAGCCCTACTCAGCCCGGCTTTCGCTGAGCACGAAACAACTGGAAGAGTTGAGAGAACGACATGGCCAAGCAACTGAACACTGGTGGCTCGAACGATTCGGTCACGCCTTCGACGCGCTCACTCAATCAGAAGCTCGGTACCTCGCCAAAACCGAGGACTTTGAGCGCATCCGAGATCGGATTGCTGCGGTCGAGTAAACGCGAGATCCACAGAACTTCGGTGTCCGGAAAATTCCTTTCGAAAACGAACCAGAGCGCGCTCGATCCGTCACCTTCGAAATCTTCCACGAACAAACCGAAGTGATGCAGCGAACCGCATGACCGTCCTCCGCTTCGACAACGTCAGCAAGCAGTATCCCGGCGGCCACGTCGCGCTCGCGGACGTGAGCTTTTCGGTGAAGCCCGGCGAGATGCTGTTCGTGACCGGCCACTCCGGCGCCGGCAAAAGCACCCTGCTGCGGCTCATCCATCTGTCCGAACGCCCGAGCCGCGGCGCGGTACTGTTCGGCGAGCGCAATCTGCGCACGGTCGACGGCCGCGGGGTGGCGATGCACCGGCGCGAAGTGGGCGTGGTGTATCAGGATCACCGCCTGTTGACCGATCGCACCGCGGCCCAGAACGTGGCGCTGCCGCTGATCCTGCGCGGCGTACGTCGCGACGAGATCCGCAAGCGCGTGCGCAGCGTGCTCGATCGCGTCGGCCTGGGCGCGCGGCTCGACGCGCTGCCCGGCCAGCTCTCGGCGGGCGAGCAGCAGCGGGTCGGCATCGCCCGCGCGCTGATCGGCGAGCCGCAGCTGCTGGTGGCGGACGAGCCCACCGGCAATCTCGACCCCACCCTGTCGGCCGAAATCATGACCCTGTTCGC
This sequence comes from Chitinophaga pinensis, assembly GCA_943371935.1. Lineage (GTDB taxonomy): Bacteria > Pseudomonadota > Gammaproteobacteria > Xanthomonadales > Xanthomonadaceae > Lysobacter_I. Next base: position 13,049 of record CALRWS020000047.1, read on the forward strand.
GGCGCTGCACGAACGCGGCACCAGCGTGCTGGTCGCCAGCCACGATCTGGGGCTGGTCAAGCGCATGAAGAAGCGGGTGCTGGTGCTGGATCACGGCCGGCTGCTCGACGACATCTCGCCGGAGGAACTGGCCGATGGCTAAGCCCGCCAAGTCGGCGACGTCCGGCGCCACGGTCGCCAAACCGCGGTCGCGCATCGCCGCCTGGATCGAACATCACGGCGACAGCCTGGTCGCCAGCCTCGGCCGGATGCTCGGCAAGCCGTGGGCGACGCTGCTCACGGTCGGGGTGATGGCGGTGGCGCTGGCCCTGCCGCTCGGGCTGGCGCTGGTGCTGGACAACGCCGCGCGGCTGGGCGGCAACATCGAACGCGCCCGCGAGATCGCCCTGTTCCTGAAGCCGGAGATTCCCCTCGAACGCGCGAAGGCGCTGGCGCAGACCCTCCGCGCACGCGGCGATGTCGCCGAGGTCGCCGTGCGCACGCCGGACGATGGCCTGGCCAGCCTGCGGGCTGCCGGCGGCGGCACCGATGTCTACGCCGACGCGCTGGCGGCGGTGGGCGAGAACCCGCTGCCGAGCGTGCTGGTGCTGCGCCCGCGCGGCGACGAACGGGTGCTGGCGGCCGCGCTGGGCGCGCTGCCGGAGGCCGATTTCGTCCAGCACGACGCGGTCTGGCGCGACCGGCTGGACCGCTGGCTGGGATTCGGCGAGCGCGTGGTCTGGGTGCTGGCGGCGCTGCTGGGCCTGGGCGCGCTGCTGGTCGTCGGCAACACCGTGCGTCTGGACATCCAGTCGCGGCGCGAGGAGATCGCGGTGCTGCAGTCGCTCGGCGCCACCGACGGTTTCATCCGCCGGCCGTTCCTGTACCTCGGCGCCTGTTACGGGCTGGCCGCCGGTGCGCTGGCGCTGGGCCTGCTGACCGCGGCCGAATTCGCCCTGCGCCAACCGCTGCGGGCGCTGGCGGAGAGTTACGGCAGCGGTTTCGCCTTCGCCGGTGTCGAACCGCTGCACGCTTTGTATGTGCTGGCCGTCGCGGGCGCGCTGGGTTGGCTGGGCGCCGGCGTGGTCACCGGACATTTTCTGCGTCAAACTAAAGTCTGACGCGATCGCAGCAGGCATCCTGATCGCACGATCGTCCCGGCGCAGGCTGCCGGAAACGATCCGGCGCAAGATCGACCACCCGCCGCCCTCCTCATCCGACCACCACAACCGCAGCCCGAGCAAACCCACGCATGCCCGCCCACGATGTCCGCCACCTGACCACCGACACCCCCCGGGTGATGGTGGTCGATGGTTCCAAACTGGTCCGCAGGCTGATCGGCGACATGCTGCAGCGCGACCTGCCGGGCGTGGAAGTGATCGGTTGCGCCGGCCTGTCCGAAGCCAAGGCGGCGCTGGAAGCCGGCCCGGTCGATCTGGTCACCACGTCGCTGGTGCTGATGGACGGCGACGGCCTGCAGGTTGCGCGCCACGTCCGCACCACCGCGGCGCAGCGCTACGTGCCGGTGATCGTGGTCTCGGGCGATGCCCAGGCGCATCTGGAAGCGCGCCGCTTCACCGAAGATGTCACCGACTATTTCGACAAGGCCGAAGGCTACGCCGCACTCGCCGCGTTCATCCGCGGCTACGTGCAGCCGCAGCCGATCCCCGACGCGCGCGTGCTGTACGTCGAGGACAGCATCACCGTCGCGGTGGCCACCCGGCGCATGCTGCAGGCGCACGACATCAGCGTGATCCACATGAGCCGCGGCGACGATGCCCTGGCCTATCTCAACGAACACATGGGCCAAGAGGACGTCGGCGCCGACCTGCTGCTCACCGACGTGACCCTGGACGGCGAAGTCAGCGGCCTAGACCTGCTGCGCGCGGTGCGCAACGATTTCGGCTACGGCAAGCGCCGCCTGCCGGTGCTGGTGATGACCGGCGACGGCAATCGCGACAAGCAGTCCAACCTGCTGCGCGAAGGCGCCAACGATCTGGTCTCCAAGCCGATCGAAGAACGCATGCTGATCACCAAGACCCTCTTCCAGCTGCGCATGGCGAAGCTGCCGGAGCGGGCGGCGGCCGAGTGAAGCAGCGATCAAACCAGCCATCGAAGCGATCATCGAAGTAACGATTTGAAGCGGCGGATCGAACGCTCCACGATATCTTCGCAACGCGAATCGCGCACAGCGTCCATGTCGTGTGCGGCGACGTTGGTGCATCATTCGCAGCCCACTGTCCGCACGGATTGAACACGTCATGGCTGACGACGACCGCATCAAGCTCGAACCTTCCTGGAAAAGCCACATCGGCGACTACCTGCTGCGCGAGGAGATGACCGCGCTCGGCGCGTTCCTGCGCCATCGCAAGTCGATGGGCGCGCGGATCTATCCACCCGGCTCGCAGATCTTTTCCGCCTTCGACGCAACGCCGTTCGACGCGGTGAAAGTGGTGATCCTCGGCCAGGATCCGTACCACAGCGCGGGCCAGGCGCACGGGCTGTGTTTCTCGGTGCGTCCCGGCGTGGCGATACCGCCGTCGCTGGACAACATCTTCAAGGAGATCCAGCGCGATCTGGGCGTCGCCCGCCCCGACCACGGCAATCTCACGCCCTGGGCGGAACGCGGCGTGCTGCTGCTCAACGCGGTATTGACCGTGGAAGACGGTCGCGCCGGCGCGCATCAGGGCAAGGGCTGGGAAGGGTTCACCGATCACGTCGTCGATGTGTTGAATCGCGAAAAGGAAGGGCTGGTGTTCCTGCTCTGGGGCAGCTACGCGCAGGCCAAGGGCAAGGTGATCGACACCGGCCGGCATCGCGTGCTGAAGGCCCCGCATCCGTCGCCGCTGTCGGCGCATCGCGGCTTCGTGGGCTGCGCGCATTTTTCCGCGACCAACGAATACCTGAGCCGCAAAGGCAAGACACCGATCGACTGGTCGCTGCCGCCGCGTGCCGCGCTTCCGACAGATCCGCCAAAAGCCGACTGAGAACCTCGCCCAGCGCTTCGACCCGGATACCGTCCGCATCCGCTGTCGATGATCGGACACGAATGTAGAGCGGAGCGCAGCTCCGCTACCCCTCTCCGAAAGCGGCCCACCGCTCAGCCAACCACTCAGCCAACAGCGCCTGCAATCCAGGTATCGCGCACGCGCAGGCCGTCATCCAGCGACACCAGATCGGCGCGGTAGCCGGGCTCGATCCTTCCGTATTCGCGGCCCAGCCCCAGGAATTCCGCCGGATACGTCGACGCCATGCGCGCGGCTTCCTCCAGCGGAACGCCCAGCCACTGCACGCTGTTGCGCACGGCGGTCGCCATGTCCAGCGCAGAGCCCGCGAGCGCGCCCGCGGCATTGCGCACCACGCCGTCCTGCACGGTGATGGTTTCGCCGTACAGCGTGTAGGCCGGATCGTCGGCGCCGACCGGCGGCATCGCATCGGTCACCAGCAGCACTTTGCCGCGCGGCTTGGCGGCCAGCGCCACGCGCAGACTGGCCGCATGCACGTGATGACCGTCGACGACGATGCCGCACCAACTGTGCGGATCTTCCAGCGCCGCGCCGACCGCGCCGGGTTCGCGGCCCTGCAGCGGCGACATCGCGTTGTACAGATGGGTGAAGCCGCGGATGCCGGCATCGAGTCCGGCACGGATTTGTTCGTAGCTGCCGGCGGTGTGTCCCGCGCACAGCAGCACGCCGCGCGCGACGAGCGCGCGGATGGTATCGGTCGATACGCATTCCGGCGCCAGCGTCATCACGGTGACACCATGGCCCAGCGACGCCACCAGTTCGATCTCGGCAGCGTCGGGCACGCGGAACTTCCCGGCGTCGTGCGTGCCCTTGCGCGCCGATGCCAGATACGGGCCTTCCAGATGCAGACCGAGAATCCCCGGCACGCCCTGCGCGATGGCATCGCGGGTCGCGGCGATCGCCTCGCGCATCGCCTCGCGATCGTCGCTGATCAGGGTCGGCAACAGGCCGGTGGTGCCGAAGCGCCGATGCGCCTGCGCGATGCGCCGCAGCGTATCGACGGTGGGCGCGTTGTTGAACAGCACGCCGCCGCCGCCGTTGACCTGGATGTCGATGAAGCCGGGCAGCAGCGCGTCGCCCTGCAGATCGCGATGCGGTCCCGCGCTGGCCGGCACGTCCACCGGATCGCACACCGCGGCGATGCGTCCATCGGCGATCACCACCGCCAGACCGTCGACCAGTCCGCGCCCGGTCAACACGCGGCCGTTGATCAGCACGCAGCCGCTCATACGGTTTCGGTGACCTTGTTGAGATGCGGCGGCACGTCCGGATCGTGTCCGCGACGCAGCGCCAATGCGTTGATCGCGCGGTAGAAACTCTGGATGGTCAGCAGCGGCGCGCAGGCCGCGTGCGGTGCGGTTACAAGCTCCAAATCCCCATGCGCGGACGACACCCACACCTGCGCGCCGCGCGCGCGGAATTCTTCCGCCAGCGCCAGCGTCCCGGCTTCGGTTTCGTCAGGCTGCGCGAAACACAGCACCGGGAATCCCGGGCCGACCAGCGCCATCGGCCCGTGCTTCACTTCCGCGGCACTGTAGGCCTCGGCGTGCAGGCCGCAGGTTTCCTTGAATTTCAGCGCCGCTTCCTGCGCCGCGGCCAGGCCCAGGCCGCGGCCGAGCACGAACAGGTTGTGCGCGCCGGTCAGGCCATCGGTCAGCGCCGACCAGTCCGCGCGCCACGCCGCACGCAGCGCGTCGGGCAGACGATCCAGCGCGTCGAGCAACACCGCATCGCCGCGCCAGTGCGCGGCCAGCTGCAGCACCGCCGACAGCGACGCCAGATAGCTCTTGGTCGCGGCGACGCTGCGCTCCGGCCCGGCGCACAGCGGGATGACGGTATGCGCCAGGCGCGCCAACGGCGAATCCTCCGCGTTCACCAGGACCACGACCCGCGCGCCGGCATCGCGCGCGGCCTCCGCGTTGCGCAGCAGGTCGGGACTTTTTCCGGACTGCGAAATCGCCAGGAACAGCGCGTTCTGCAGCTTGAGCCGGGTCGCATACACCGAATGCACCGACGGCGAGATCGACGCGGTGACCACGCCCAGCTGGGTCTCGAACAGATATTTGGCGTAGGTGGCGGCGTGATCCGAACTGCCGCGCGCGCAGGTGGCCACGAAGGCCGGCGGCGTTGCGCGCAGTTCGGCGGCCAACGCCGCGATCGCCGACGCATTGCGCCGGAACTGCGCGGCGACCACATCGGCGGTTTCCGCCGCTTCGTTGAACATCAGCGTCGCGTCGGGGGCGCGCGGCATCGGGCGATCGGTCATGGTCGGGTTCGCGATTGGCGTGTGGAGTTACGTCGGAGCGGACGGCGGAGGTTTGGCGTCGTTGCCGTGATCGTTCGCGCGCGGACGCATCGGCGCGGTCGAACCGCGCACGACCAGTTGCGGCGCGAAGCCCTGGTTGTGCATGACCGTGGGATGGTCGTCGTAGGCATCCTGGCGCATACCCGCGATCAGCAGGCGCGCGGCCTGCCGGGCGATGTCTTCGGTCGCCTGCTTGGCGGTGGTGAGCGGCGGCCACGACTGGCGCGAGAACGGGCTGTCCTCGAAGCCGGCGATCGACAGGTCGTAGGGCACGTTCATGCCGGTCGATGTCGCCGCCGCCAAGACACCGGCGGCGATTTCGTCGTTCGATCCGAAGATCGCGGTCGGCGGCTCGCGCAGCGCCAACAGCCGGCGCGCGCCGCGGAAACCGTCGTCGAAGGTGTAATCGCCGGGAATCACCAGATGTTTGTCGAGCGTGATCCCGTATTCCTGCAGCGCCTGCTCGTAGCCGGCGTAGCGTTCGGTGCTGGATTTGTGCGCCAGTCCGCCCCACAGGAAACCGATGCGCTGGTGGCCGAGCTGGATCAGATGCTCGGTGATTTCGTAGGCGGCGTCGCGATCGTCCACGTACACGCACAGATGGCCGTCGTTCGGATCCTCGGTCGCGGCGATGATCCGCACCAGCGCCACGTCGCGCGCCGCCAGCGCGTTCACCAGCTCCATGTTTTCCGACATCGGCGCGGTCAGCACCAGGCCGGCGAGGCGCGAACGCTTCACGAACTCCACCAGCTCTTCCACCAGCAGCGGCGAAGTCGCATCACAGGGCTGAATCTGCAGGCCGAACCCGGTTTCGCGGCACGCCGCCAGCACGCCGTTCTGCACGCCGATGATGTGATACGGATTCGGATTGTCGTACACCAGACCGATCACGAACGGCGTACCGCTGCGCAGATTGCGCGCGGTAACGTCCGGTTCGTAATCCAGTTCGGCGATGGCGTGCAGCACGCGCGCGCGCGTGCCCTGCATCACCGAAGGTTCGTTGTTGATGACGCGCGACACGGTCTTGAGCGAAACCTTCGCCCGTTCGGCCACGTCTTTGATGGTGGGTCTGCGCATACGGCTCCGGGTGAAGCTGGGTGTCGTCAATCGGCGAGGTGAACGGGCATCATGCGCGATCGATGCCGCGGCCGCATCCCCGCGCAATGGCGGCGCGACGCGAAATGCAGGCCGTACAGGCAGCACGGCACCATCAACAGCGGGAACACCCACTGGACATCGTCGCGCTGCTTCAGCACCGCGAACAGCCGCGTGACGAAGGCGCCGTCGACGATGCCCATGATCATGATCGCCGTCATCGCCAGCAGCCAGCTCGCGAAGCCGAAAACGAAGAACAGGGCGCCGATGATGACGATCGACGCGTGGCGCGCTGCGGTCATGGCGTGCGGATTCCCGATGCAGAGGATGGGTGCAGGCTGGCCTTCGCGATGCGGCGGGGACGACTGGCGCCGACAGCGCAGGGCGGATCAGGTGGAAACAACGTTGTCATAACTTCACCCCGAAAACCACCCCCCAGGCCACTTTGACCGGTTCCGTGCGCCAAAACCGGCGCGTCGCTTTGTGTGCGGCGCAACATCCGCAGGGAGCCTCGCTGCCTGCGCCGATGCCGGAAACTGCCGTTTTCGACACGTTTTTGCACACAAAACGCATCCAGGACGGCGATTGTTTCAATTGCAATCGAAAAACTGGCTTTTTGGCGATCTTTCGAAAACGCCTGTTGACAACGTTGTCAGCTCAAACCCACACTCGGACCCGATGCGCTGACCTGCCCGGGTCCCGGCGCTCCCAGCCCACCCCCAGGCACGCGAGGGAAGAAGCAGTGGTGATCGCCAATCCAGCGCCGATGCAGCACATGAATGCGGCGCTTCGCCCGTTCATCGCCGCCGACGTGGGCGGGACCCACGTCCGCATCGGACTGGTCCGGCGCAGCCCCGATCCCGGGCGCCCGGTCGCCGTCCTGCACTACCGCAAGTACGCCTGCACCGATTACGCCAGCCCCGGCGACATCTTCAAGACCTTCCTGGACAGCGTCGATCACGGCCCGGTCGACGAAGGCGTCATCGCCAGCGCCGGTTACGCCTTGGAAGACGGCTCGGTGATTTCGGCCAACCTGCCGTGGCCGCTGGTGCCCGGGCAGATCCGCGCGCAGTTGCGCTTCCGGGATCTGCGCGTGGTCAACGATTTCGAAGCCGTGGCCCACGCCGCCCCCCAGGTCGACGCCAGCGAACTGCTGCGCGTGACCGGCCCCGAAAGGCACGCGACGCGGGGACCGACCTTGGTGCTCGGCCCGGGGACCGGTTTCGGGGCCGCGCTGTGGATTCCTTCGGACACCGGCGATGTCGTGCTGGCGACGGAAGCCGGACAGGCGGCGCTGACCCCCGGCAACGCCATCGAGATCGCACTGCTGCAGGAAATGCTGAAACAGCAGAGCCACGTGCCGGTGGAATACGCATTGTCGGGGCCCGGCCTGATGCACCTGCACACCGCGCTGTGCGCGATCCGCGGCGCTAACCACACGTACCGCACGCCCGACGAAATCACGACAGCCGCACTCGCCGACAGCGACCCGCTGGCGCGTGAAACCCTCGAGATCTTCTGCGGCCTGCTCGGCAGTGTGGTCGGCAACATGGCCCTGCTCTACGGCGTGCAGGGCGGCATCTATCTGGCCGGCGGCATCCTGCCGCAGATCCGGGATTTCCTGATGCACAGCCGCTTCGTCGAACGGTTCCTCGACAAGGGACCGATGCGCGCGGCGCTGGAACGCATTCCCGTGCGGCTGGTCGAGCACGGGCAGTTGGGCGTGATCGGGGCGGCGAACTGGTATCTGCACCAGCGCGACCGGGAGGGGCACGACGCCGTCTGACGAAGACGCGGCACTCGAAGGCGATATGCAAGGCGTCGGGATACGGTCGAGGTATGGGTACTCGAAATCAACAGGTACGGCAGCGTTGTGCTGAGTGTGTGTACGTCCAGCCCGCTCCGAAATTCAACGATGAGGGGAGTAAATTCACCATGAAATTGCAAAGAAGCGCGCTGTCGATCGCCATCCTGGCGAGCCTGGGATTCGCCGCACCGGTCTTCGCGCAGAGCGCGCCCGCGCCTGCCGGCCAACAAGCGGCCGAACAGCCATCGGATCTCGACGAGATCGTGGTCGTCGGCATCCGCGGCGCGATCGGCAAAGCGCTCGACGACAAGCGCGACGCGAAAAGCCGCATCGAGGTCATCAACGCCGAAGACATCGGCAAGATGCCCGATCACAACGTCGCCGATTCGCTGCAGCGCGTGGCCGGCGTGAACATCAGCGCCGCCAGCGCCAATGAAGGCGCGTTCGACGAGAACGACCGCGTCAGCATGCGCGGCACCAGCCCCAGCTTCACCCAGACGTTGATCGATGGCCACAACATCGCCTCCGGCGACTGGTTCGTGCTCAACCAGAGCGGCACCGTCGGCCGCAGCGTCAGCTACTCGCTGCTCCCCTCCGAACTGGTGGAGAAAGTCGAAGTGCTGAAGTCGTCGGAAGCGCGCCTGGTGGAAGGCGGCGCGGTCGGCAACATCAACATCGTCACCCGTCGTCCGCTGAATTTCCCGGCCGGTTTCACCTCGCACATCTCGCTGGGCGCGGTGAACGCGGACCTGCCGAGCAAGACCGACCCGCAACTGTCGGCGCTTGTGAACTGGGCCAACGACCAGGACACCTTCGGCTTCATGGTCCAGGTCTTCAGCGAAGAGCGCCATCTGCGTCGCGACGGGCAGGAAATCCTCGGCTACGAGAGCATCGCGCCTGGTTCGGCCATCGCGCTCAGCAACCCCGATCTCAGCGGCGTGTTCTATCCGGGGCTGATGGGCTCGGCGCTGTTCGAGCAGGAACGCAAACGCACCGGCGGCCTGATCTCGGCCCAGTTCAAGCCGACCGACAATTTCACCTTCTCGCTTACCGGCTTCAGCTCGAAGATGAAGGCCGACAACTACAACCGCAACTACATGCTGTGGGGCAGCCGCATCCTCGCGCAGGGCGCGGGACAAGCCCCCAATCCCGGCTATGTGGTGCGCAACAACACCCTCGTCAGCGCGACGTTCGCGGCCGATCCGCTGCGTCAGTACGGCATCTACGACCAGATTTCGCGCCCCGGCGCCGCCTCCAGCAGCAATTTCGTCAGCGCGGACGCGCAATGGGATGTCAGCGACAAGCTGACGTTCTCGGGCCAGATCGGCACCTCGACCGGCCACGGCAAGACCCCGACCCAGGACGTCGCCGAATGGGACGTGGGCCTGGGCAGCGGCGCGGGCTGGCGCCTGCGCGGCGTCGGCGCCGCCGACTGGAATCTGGGCACCACGAATACCGCAGCGCCCGGCACGCCGATCACCGACATCAAACTGGACTGGATCTTCGGCTTGCAGGATGTCGATGTGCTGGACAAGGAAAAGTGGCTGAAGCTGGACGGTACGTATTTCCTCGACGCTGGCGCGTTCACTTCGCTCAACTTCGGCGTGCGCGACGCGCGGCACGAGCGCAGTCTCGAAAACGTCATCGCACAAGGCCCGAGCTTCGCGACGACGCCCAACGCCTTCGATCCCAGCACCTGGCCGCAGGGTTTCCGCAACTATCCCGGCAACTTCGGCTCGGGCCTCGGCGGCAATTTCCCGCGCAACATCTGGTACTACACGCCGGAACAGCTGGCCCAGTTCAACCGCCTGACCAATCGCGACCCGGTCACGCGCCGCTACTTCCCCGCCGAATACGGTCTGGAGGAACGCAGCACCGCCGCCTACGCGCAGCTGAATTTCGAGGGCGAGAAGTGGAGCGGCAACGTCGGCCTGCGCTATGTGCGCACCGAAGAAGAAGCCTCCAACTGGGTCAACACCACCGCGGCCGATCCGCGCGCGGTCACCACGTCCGCATTCGGCGCCTTCCGCCAGGATGTCGTCAACAACACCTACAACGATTGGCTGCCGAGCTTGAACCTCAAGTACGACCTGGCCGACGACAAGGTGCTGCGCTTTGCCGTATCGCGCACGCTGACGCGTCCCGACTACTCGCAGCTGGCCGGCGCGGTGTCGCTCAGCCCGCCCGCCAACATCGGCGGCGTCGGCGGCGGTTCAGGCGGCAACCCGGATCTGGAGCCGATCCTCTCGACCAACCTCGACGCGACCTTCGAGTGGTATTACGCCGAGCGCGCGCTGTTCGCGGCCAGCCTGTTCTACATGGACATCGACAACTACGTCGCGCTCGGCACCACCCGCCGCCAGTACCTGACGATCGATGCCAACAATCCGCAGGGCGCGCTGGTCGACTACGACGTGACCATCCCGCTGGGTTCGGACGCGAAGGTTCGCGGCTTCGAGCTGGCGTGGGAACAGCCGATCGGCGATTACTTCGGTGCCTTCGCCAACTACACCTACGCCGACGGCAGTACCAACGCCAAACGCGCCGACGGCACCAACGAAGACATGCTGGGCACCTCGAAGAACACCTACAACCTCGGCGGCTATTTCGAGAACGAGCATTTCAACGCGCGCTTGAACTACACCTTTCGTTCGTCGTTCTACAGCGGCCTGGATCGCTCGTCGGCCTTCTATCAGGACGATGTCGACAACGTGTCGGCCTCGTTCGGCTACAAGTTCAACGAGAACTACTCGCTGGCCCTCGATGCGCTCAATCTGAACAACCCCAAGACCCAGTATTACGCCGAAAACCGCGACCGTCCGCGTTCGATCTACGAGAACGGCCGCCAGTACTACGTCACCTTCCGCATGAAGTTCTGACGCATCCACCTGTGGTCCCCTTCGGGCCTGGATTCATCCGGGCCCATTTTTTTGGTGACATGCGGATCGCATCGCATCGGTGCTTCCGGTCGGATGCCCCGACCGGTGCCCTCGCGTAAGATCCGAAGCCTGCTGTCGCACGCCTCGATACGCGCGCCGCCGATACGGCAAAGCGCCTGCTGCCGGGTCGCGCTTCCACTTTCATCGACGACATCGAATTCCAGAAGGCCGCCATGATCGCTTCCCTTCCGTCCGCAGCCCTGTCCCGCATCGCGTTGTGCATGGCGCTGGTCCTGCCGCTCGTCTCTCAAAGCGCCGACAATCCGGCGCCTGCGCGAAACACCACGGAAACCTCCACATCCACACCGGCGCTCATTCCCGCACCCGCATCGCTGCGGATGCGAAAAGGCAGCTTCACGATCGATGCGAACACCGCGCTGCGCGCCGACGGCGAAGCGGCGCAGTCGGCGGCACGCCTGTTTTCCAGCTTCGTCGCGAAGAGCCATGGCCTGACGCTGCAACCTTCCGCGGGCTCCAGGGCGAAGGATGGCATCCGCTTCGCAATCGATACCTCGCTCGATGACGAAGAAGCCTATTCGCTGGAGATCTCGTCCTCGCGCATCGAGGTGCGCGGACGCGACGCGCGCGGGCTGCAGCACGGCGCGGTCACGCTGTGGCAGCTGATGGTGGATGCCGGCGGCAAACGCACGCAACTGCCGGCGCTGCGCATCGAAGACGCGCCGCGGTTCGCGTGGCGCGGCGCGATGCTGGATTCGGCGCGGCACTTCCAGTCGGTCGACGAGATCAAGCGCATGCTCGACGCCATGGCGATGCACAAGCTCAATGTCTTCCATTGGCATCTCACCGACGACCAGGGCTGGCGGATCGAGATCAAGCGCTATCCGCGCCTGACCGAGATCGGCGGCTGCCGCATACCGTCCGGCGACGGCGGCATCGATCCACGTAGCGGACAGCCGCGTCCGTACTGCGGCTGGTACAGCCAGGAACAGATCCGCGAGATCGTGCGTTACGCGGCCGAACGGCAGATCACGGTGGTGCCCGAGATCGACATCCCCGGCCACGCCACCGCCGCCATCGCCGCGTATCCGGAACTGGGCGTTTCCGGCAAGCCGATCGCGGTCTCGAACGAATGGGGCGTCAACACCAATCTGTTCAACGTCGAAGAAAGCACGCTGGTGTTCCTCGAAAACGTGTTGACCGAAGTCGTGGATCTGTTCCCCGGTCGCTATGTGCATCTGGGCGGCGACGAAGCCGTGAAGGACCAGTGGATCGCATCGCCGCAGGTGCAGGCACGCAAGGCGCAGCTCGGACTGAAGACCGAAATGCAGCTGCAGAGCTGGATGATGCAGCGGCTGGAGAAAACCCTGGCCGCGCATCAGCGTCGGCTGCTGGGCTGGGACGAAATCCTGGAAGGCGATCTGCCGGCCAGCGCGACGGTGATGTCGTGGCGCGGCACCGAGGGCGGCCTGCAGGCGGCGTCGCAGGGACACGATGTGGTGATGACGCCGGTGTCTTCGCTGTATCTGGATTATCTGCAGACCGCTTCCGCCAATGAGCCGCCGGGCCGACCGGCGCTGGTCGAACTGCGCAGCGTCTACGCGTTCGATCCGATCCCTGCCGCACTCGCCAGGGACAAGCGCAAACACATCCTCGGCCTGCAGGCCAATGTCTGGACCGAACACATGCGCACGTTCGCGCGGGTCGAACACGCGCTGTTTCCGCGCATCGCCGCGGTCGCGGAGATCGGATGGTCGGCGCCGGCGGTGCGCGGTTACGACGGTTTCCTCGACCGCCTGCCGGCGCAGTTGCAGCGCTATCGCGCGTTGGGCATCGGCCATGCGAAGACGCCGTTCGAGATCCGCATCGATGCCGAAGAAGATCGTGCTGCGCGCGCCGTGACGGTGACGCTGTCGAATCCGCTGGGCTACGACGACATCCGCTACACCACCGACGGCAGCGCGCCGACAGCGCAATCGGCGAAGTATGCGCAGCCAATGTCACTGCGTCTGCCGATCCGCGTCCGCGCCGCCGCCTTTCACGGCGGGCACGCGCTGGGCGACGCCAGCGAACGGCGGCTCAGCGCGGGCTCGCTGCTGCAGCGCAACGACGACGCGCTGACGATGTGCACCAATGCCTTGATGCTGCGGCTGGAAGACGACGGCCCGGCGGATGGCGATAGCGCGATCTTCAACGTCGACATCTTCAATCCCTGCTGGGAATGGAAGCGGGCGGATCTGGGCGGGATCGCCGGCATCGAAATCCGCGCCGGTCGCATTCCCTATTTCTTCCAGCTGGCGCACGACGAACCCGCACGCAAGTTCAAGCCCGCGCAGTCCGCGTACGGCGAGCTGGTGATCCGCGCCGGATGCGAGGGCCCCACGCTGGCGAGCCTGTCGTTACCGCAGGCGCCGGGCAGCGACGGTTTCCTCACCATGAAAGCGCCGCTGCCGCCGCAAACCAGCGCTCAGGATCTCTGCATGTATTTCACCGGCGACACGCGACCGACGATGTGGACGCTGGATCGGGTCCGTCTGTTGCGGTCGCTGTGATGTCGGGCCGTAGCGCGCCGGATCGGGTGGAATCGAATTCAACCGATCGATCCACCGCTGCGGCATACGCTTCACGTTTCATGACATTGGACGCACCGTGACCACGCCCGCGACCCTGTTGACCATTTTCGGCGCCACCGGCGACCTCGCCCAGCGCATGCTGCTGCCTTCGCTGTACGGGCTGGAAGGCGACGGCCTGCTGCCCGCGTCGATGCGCATCCTCGGCACCGCCCGCAGCAGACTCGACGACGAGGCCTTCCGCACCGTCGTCGCCGACGCCATCGCGCGTTTTGTTCCGGCGGAGCAGCGCAACGACGCCACCCTGCAGGCTCTGCTCGCGCGCGTGCACTACCAGCCCGCCTCGCTCGACGACGATGCTTCGATGGCCGCACTCGCCGAACGCGTGCGCAGCCTGCGCAGCGGCGACATCGTCTATCACCTCAGCACCTCGCCCAAGTTCTACGAACAGGCCTGCGCCGCGCTGGCCCGTCACGGTCTGGCCGGACCGGGTACCCGGGTGATGCTGGAGAAGCCCATCGGCCACGATCTTGCCGAAGCCATCGCCATCAACGACGGCGTCACCCGCAGCTTCGACGAGGATCGCGTCTATCGCGTCGATCATTACCTCGGCAAGGAAGGCGTGCAGAATCTGCTGGCGCTGAGATTCGGCAATGCGCTGTTCGAGCCGCTGTGGAACGCGCGGCACATCGAGCAGGTGCAGATCACCGTGGCCGAGACCGTCGGCGTCGAAGGCCGCGGCGACTACTACGACCACTCCGGCGCGATCCGCGACATGCTGCAGAACCACCTGCTGCAGCTGGTGTGCCTGACCGCGATGGAGCCGCCCTCGCAGTTCGAGCCCACCGCGGTGCGCAACGAGAAGATCAAGGTCCTGCGCTCGCTGCGGCCCATCGGCCGCGCGGAAGTCGCTGCCGAGACCGTGGCCGGGCAGTACACCGCCGGTGCGATCGGCGGCAAGGCGGTGCCGGGCTATCTGGAAGAGCTCGGGCGTCCCAGCGGCACCGAGACCTTCGTCGCCATGCGCGCGCACATCGACAACTGGCGCTGGTCGGGCGTGCCGTTCTACCTGCGCACCGGCAAGCGCATGCCGCACCGCTGCACCGAGATCTACCTGCAGTTCCGCGAGGTACCGCATTCGATCTTCGCCCGCGGCGGCGCGGCCAGCCAGCCCAACGCGCTGATCATCCGCCTGCAGCCCGAGGAGCGCATCGAGCTGCAGCTGATGCACAAGACCCCGGGGCTGGACCGCAACGGCCTGCGCCTGTCGCAGGTGTCGCTGGATCTGGATCTGGACGCGGAGTTCGCCAACGTACGCCGACGTCTGGCGTACGAGCGGCTGTATCTGGACGCGATCGAAGGCAACGGCACGCTGTTCGTAAGACGCGACGAGACCGAAGCCGCGTGGCAGTGGGTCGATGCGATCCTCGACGGCTGGCAGCATGCCGGCATGGCGCCCAAGCCGTATGCTGCCGGCACCTGGGGTCCGAATGCAGCGGTCGCGCTCAACGAACGCCATAATCACAGCTGGCGCGAGTAGACGGACGC
>CALRWS020000048.1:0-26720 GCA_943371935.1 Chitinophaga pinensis
GCTCAGGCGAGCGCGGCGATGTGGATCTGTTCGTTGTCCAGCCAGATCTGCACGGCCTTGCCGCGCAGTTCGACCGGAAGATCCTCCATGACCTTGTAATGTCCCGCGATCGCGACGAGTTCGGCGTGGAATTCGCGGCAGAAGATGCGGGCCTTGTCGTTGTCGCGTGCGCCGGCGAGGGCACGCCCGCGCAGGGCGCCGTAGACGTGGATCGAGTCGTCGGCGATGACTTCGGCGCCCGCGCCGACTGTGTTCAGGATGGTCAGGTCGCGCTGCTCGGCGTAGATCTGCTGGCCGGAGCGGATCGGCGCGGTCAGCACCATGCCCGGTTCGGCGGCCGCGGCCGGCGCAGTGGTGCTTTTTGCGGGCGCGGCGGCTTTCGTGGGAGCGGCGGAAGCCGCGATGGTTGTTTCAGCGGGCAAGCTCGGCGCTGAAGCCCCTCCTACAGAAGGTTCGGCCGGTTCGTACTGCGCGCGGAACTTGGACAGCAGCGGCAGGCCGAGTTCGACCGACAGGCGCTCGTTGTCGCCGCTGCCCCAGGCCAGCGCGACCGGGATCACGCCGGCGGCGCGCAGGGCGTCGAGCAGCGCGCGCGCGGCCGTCACGTCCGGCGTGCCGGGCAGGGCACCGAAATCGACGATCACCGCCGCACGTTCGAACAGTTTCGGCGCGCGCGAGACGCGGTCGCGCATTTCGGCACCCAAGCGTTCGACGTCGAGGGTGCGCACGCGCAGGTTGGCGATGCCGACCTGGCCGATCTTCAGATCGCCGGCCAATTCGTAGTTCACGGGCGTCGCGGCACTCATGCAGCGGTGCCTGTCGCGCGCTGAGGACCAGGGCCGATCCGCGATGCCGTGAGCCACGGCACGTCCGGCAGATCGGCGCCATAGGTCTCGTGGATCCACGGATAGCTGCAGAGATCCTTCATCAGCATCGCGGCGCGCAGGCCGGTCTCCGGCATCATCTGCTGGCCGACTTCGCGGAAGCCGAAACTGCCGTGGAACAGCAGCGCGGGATCGGGGAGGGCGGGATCGCTGGCGGTGTCGATGAACACTTCGCAGGCCAGCCGCGGGTAGCGCATTTCCGCGTAGGTCTGGGCGTCGGCATAGAACGCGCGCCCCACGCCGCCGCCGCGGCGGCGGCTGGCGACCACGATGCGGTCGATGTAGAAGAAATCCGGATAGCGTTCCGCGAACCAGCGGAAGTTGCTGCTGTCGTGATCGGCCCGATTGCCCACGCCGATCATGAAGCCGGTGAGGGTGCCGTCGCGCTCGGCCACGCGAAAGTATTCGGCGGAGTCGAAGAAATGACGCAGACGGTTCTGGTCGAAAGGCAGGATCGTGGGGCCGGCGGCATTGTTGAGGGCAAGGACGGAATCCAGCTCGTGCTCGCGCACGTCGCGGATGACAATCGACATTCCAATGACTCCGGCAGTGGCGTGCGCGGGCGGGGACCCTGCACGGGTATGGCGCGAAATTATCGCATGCCCGTCCCGACCGGGCGACATTGCGGTGTTTCACCGGCCCGGCTTTATCCGGAGTCTGGCCCGCGATTGCCGCCATCCATGACTTCCGGTGGGGTGCAGTGGCCGGCAGAGCGCCTACACTCCCCGGATGTTCACACGAATGGATCACAGCCGGCTGCTGCGTTACTCGGGGCTTTTCACCTGGGCGGTGGTCGGCGTGCCGCTGCTGTACACCTGGATCATGCCGATGCTGGCGGGTTCGGACGACGACCGCTTCCTGCTGCTGACGATGCCCTGGCAGGGCTGGGTGGCGTACGCCGCCTTCGGCGCCGCCTATGCCTGGCTCACCCGCGGCTTGGGCACGCGCCGTCCGGGGCTGTTCGACTACGTGCTGCTGGTGGTGTTGACCCCGGCGGCGATCGGACTGGGGTACTACAGCGAGAGCGGACTGGGCAGCGTTTTGCTGATGGTGGCGGCCTGCGCGCTGCCTTGGCTGCTGTCGCTGCGGCTGGGCGTGGCCTGGCTGGTGCTGAGCCAGCTGGCGGTGGTTCCGGTGTTCATGCGCCGCGATTTCACCCTGATGGAAGCGGTGATGCAGGCCCTGCTGTATGCCGGATTCGCCGGATTCGTATATGCCACCAGCCTGGTGGCCCGGCAGCAGGCACAGGCGCGCGAAGAGCAGCGCCGGCTGAATTCCGAACTCCGCGCCACCCGGGCCCTGCTGGCCGAAAGCGTCCGGGTCAACGAGCGCACGCGCATTTCCCGCGAGCTCCACGACCTGCTGGGGCATCACCTGACCGCCCTCAGCCTGAATCTGGAAGTGGCCAACCATCTGGTCGAAGGCAAGGCCCAGGAACACGTCTCCCAGGCCCATACCCTCGCGAAACTGCTGCTCAGCGATGTCCGCGAGGCGGTCAGCCAGATCCGCGAGGACGACGCCATCGACATGGCCGCGACCCTGCTGCCGCTGGCCGACAACGTTCCCGGGCTGCAGATCGAAATGCTGCTGCCGGTGCCATTCCTGCTGGACGACCCCGAGCGCGCCCATGTCCTGCTGCGCTGCACGCAGGAAATCATCACCAATGTGGTGCGCCACGCCCAGGCCACGACCCTGGACCTGGACTACCGCTGGCACGGCGACGGCGTTCAGGTGGTGGCCCGCGACGACGGCCGCGGCGCCGCCGAGGCACCGGCGGTGGGCAACGGCCTGCGTGGCATGCGCGAACGCCTGGCGGCCTACGGTGGCCAGGTCGAGATCGAAACCCGGCCGGGGCAGGGCTTCTGCCTGACCCTCTACCTGCCGGTCGTCCAGGCGACGGACCGGATGGGACTGCCGCTGAGGCGGGGGGCGGCGCCAACGGGCGGCGTTCCCGCACCCGGAATCGCGGCATGACCCCTTCCTGCCTCCCTTTTCCGATGGTTCCCGTATTCCCCAAGGACGGTTTGCCGTCCAATCCGCGAAACGGTCAGGGTGACCGGCGCATTCACGGCTTCATGCAGGAGACGACATGATTCGCGTTTGTCTGGTCGACGATCAGACCCTGGTACGCCAGGGCATCCGTTCCTTGTTGGCGCTCGCCGAGGGCATCGAAGTGGTCGCCGAGGCGTCCGATGGCCGTCAGGCGGTCGAGCTGATTCCCAAGATCAACCCCGATGTCGTGCTGATGGATATGCGGATGCCGGCGATGTCGGGTCTGGAAGCGCTGCAGGCGCTCAGCAAGGTCAATCAACTCCCGCCGACGATCATCCTCACCACGTTCGACGACGATCAACTGGTGCTGGCCGGCATGAAGGCCGGAGCGAAGGGCTATCTGCTCAAGGATGTCTCTCTGGAGCAACTGGTCGGCGCCATCCAGGCGGTGGCGGGCGGCGGCTCGCTTGTGCAGCCGGCGGTGACCCAGCGCCTGCTGTCCGGGCTGGAGCACATGCGTAACGATTTCGTGAGCCTCGACCGCCCGGATCCGCTGACCGACCGCGAAACCGAGATCCTGCGCCTGATGGCGTCGGGCTTCTCCAACAAGGAGATCGCCAATTCGCTGGGCGTGGCCGAAGGCACCATCAAGAATCATGTCTCGAACATTCTTTCCAAGCTCGGCGTGCGCGACCGTACCCGTGCCGTCCTCAAGGCCTTCGAACTGCAGTTGATCTGATCGCGGCTTTTCTTCGCGTGGCGGGTCCGGCGCCGATAGGGCGGGATTCCGCCGGTGGTCGGACGGCACTGCGCTCGTCGCCTTCCGGGTCGACTGTGGCCGTCATCCCGGGTCCGGGCAGCCGCCCCGATCCGTCACTTCCGATGCGGCCCTCGCTCCGCACCGCTGTTCCCTGTTAGGATTCGGGTCTTGCCCGTCATCAGCGGGTATTGGTCCCGGAGAGCCTCTGTAATGACACGTCTGCTCGAGATCCTGATTTCCCTGGCGATCGTCGCCGCGCTGTTCCTCATCGTCGGCCTCGTGCTGCCGTCCAGTCGTTTCATGGTCGAGAAGATCGAAACGAACCGCAAACTGACCATCGTCTACGACACGCTGAACAATTTCAGCCGTTTCAAGGATTGGAACGCGATCGCACTGCGCGACCCGAAGATGGAGTCCAGCATTTCCGGGCCCGAATCCGGCGTCGGCGCGGAATTCAAGTACAACTCCGATAACGCGCAGGTGGGTAGCGGCACCTGGAAGATCGTGGAGAGCGTGCCGAACGAACTGGTCGCGATCGCGATCGAGGACGACCGCCAGGGCAAGAACAAGCGCACCGAGTTCAAGCTCAAGCCGACCGGCAAGAACAACCGCAACGTCGAGATCAGCCAGAGCTACAAGGTCGACTACGGCTGGAATCTGCTCGGTCGCTACGCCGGTCTGTACGTGCGCAGCCATGTCGGCGACGACATGAAGTTCGGTCTGGCCAAGCTCACCAACATGCTGGCGTCGATCCCGAACATCGACCATGCCGTGTATGGCGACAAGCTGACCGGTCTTGCGGTCGTGCAGGTCCCGGCCGAGCACCTGCTGTTCGTGCCCGCCGGCACGCTCGAATTCAAGGATGAAGTGATCGAGAAGTCGATGGTCGGCAACATGGAGTGGATCAACCGCACCCTGGCCGGCAATGGCCTTGTTGCCGCAGGCCCCATGCGCATCATCACCAGCGAGCAGGGCCGCGAAAACTACACCTTCGATGTCGCCATGCCGGTCCGCAAGGCCGATACCGCCGAAGCCGCCGCCACCGCCACGACCGAGCTGACGGGTCTGAATCTGCAGGGCCCGGTGAAGTACAAGCTGCTGCCGGCGCGCCGCGCGGTCAGCGGCAAGTTCATCGGCTATATCCGCGAGCTCGAGAACGTCCGCAACGCGCTTCGCGCCTGGTCCGCACCGCGCGGGATCGAAGTCGTCGACCGTCCTTACGAGGTCTACGACAGCGGCATCGATGGCGCGTTCACGGAAGACGGACAATTCACCGCTTACTGGCAGATCAAGTAAGCCGGCGGCTCAAGACCAGAGGCGCATGTCCGCATCCTCAGAAGTGTTTCCGAAGCGCCGCATTCTGCGGCGCTTCGCGTTTGCGGCTTCAACAGGCGCTGGTCACACGAGTCCAGCTCCGACACCCATGGTGCAGGCGGGAATGCGATGACCATGAAACCGCGTCGCGCGCATCGCATCCTGGCTGCCGCCGGTAGCGTGCTGGCGGCGGCCGGCGTCGGACTGTCGGCGTATGCCGCGCACGGCGCCGAGGGTCTCGCGCGCGCGAATCTGCAATCCGCCGCGCTGTTCGCGCTCGCCCACGGCATTGCGCTGGCCGCGCTGTCGCCGCACACTCCGCGTCGCCTCGGCACGCTCGCGCTGGCGATGCTGCTGCTGGGCGTGCTGCTGTTCTCGGGCTCGCTGGCGGCTGCGCATTTCTTCGGCGCGCCGACGCGGCTCGCGCCGATGGGCGGTTCGATGATCATGCTCGGCTGGCTGCTGTACGCCGTCGACGCGCTCAGACGCTGAGAAGCGCATGCCCAGACACGCCCGCGGATTCGACACCCAGGCCGCCTACGATCACCTCGCCAGGCGCGACCGCAAGCTCGGCGCCTGGATGAAGCGCATCGGCGCGATCGATCCGGATCCGCGCTGGCGCAAGCCTTTCGATCCGGTCGATGCGCTGGCGCGGGCGATTCTTTATCAGCAGCTCAGCGGCAAGGCCGCGGCGACGATCGTCGGACGCGTCGAAACCGCGATCGGCAGCGACCGTTTCCACTGCGACACGCTGGCGCGCTGCGACGATGCGACCATCCGCGCCTGCGGCGTGTCCGGCAACAAACTGCTGGCGCTGCGCGATCTCGCGGCGCGCGAGGCCCGCGGCGAGATTCCGGCCCTGCGGCGGATGTCGACGATGGACAACGACGCCATCGTCGACGCGCTGGTGCCGGTGCGCGGGATCGGCCGCTGGACGGTCGAGATGATGCTGATGTTCCGGCTGGGCCGCGCCGACGTGCTGCCGATCGACGACCTCGGCATCCGCAAGGGCGCGCAGGTCGTCGACAAGCTCGACGCGATGCTGCCGCCCAGAATGCTGGCCGAACGCGGCGAACGCTGGGGGCCGTATCGCACCTATGCCAGCCTGTATCTGTGGCGGATCGCGGATTTCGGCGCAGACGCGAAAGCGGCGACGAAAACGCCGACCAAACGTTCGCAGGACTGATTCCTGCCCATCGGATCTTGCGCTCAGCGCGGCAGATAGGTTTGCCACAGCCGGTTTCGGAACCGCCGCTGCGGATCGATCCGCGCTTTCAGCGCCGCGAACGCTTCCGCCTCCGGATAGGCGCGCGCGAACTGTTCCTTCGTCGCATGCAGCCGGTAGGGCAGGTAATAGCGTCCGCCCATGCCCAGTGCGGCATCGATCAACGGCCGCGTCCATCGCGCAGCATCCGCGTCCGCCCAGCGCGAGGAACGCTGCTTGTAATACAGCACGAACGAGAAGACGTCGCGCGGCGCCCAGCGCATCAGCGTGCCGGGATCGGCCGGCGAATGGCGGATCGACACATTCAGCGCATGGACCTCGTGTGCGAGCAGGATCCGTCGCAGAAGAGCCGCGAAGCCGAGGAAGTTTTCCGTGGGAATGAAATATTCCTGGAGCAGATAGGTCGAAAACCTGCGCGTGCGCGGTTCCAGCGCATCCGCGTCGAGGCTGGCTTCTCGATTGCGCCAGACGACCGGGCGCTCCTGCAACTGCCGTCGCGTCATCTTGCGTTCGCGCACCTCGTCGCCGTACGGCAGCTCCGATGCCGCCCAGATCAGGCTTTGTTCGCGGCCGTAGTCACGGTCTGCCGGGATCAACCGTTCGGCGATGGTGGTGGGCGCGTCGGTGCGCCGCCAGGTGATCGCGAGCGGGTGGTCGTAGTCAGGCGGCGCGAGGTCCGCGTTGTGCAGCACCGCGTCGTCGCGATCGATGATGTTCTCGCGGAACCAGGCGGGGTAATCGGCGAGCGCGACGAATTCCGCTTCGCGGGCGATGCGGCCGTTGCGATCGAGTTCGAGTTCGACCTCGGTGACGACGCCCAGCCCGCCATAGCCGCCGATCGCCGCATGGAACAGTGCCGGCTGCGAGTCGCGGTCGAGATCCAGCACTTCGCCGTTCGCTGTGACCATGCGCAGCGCGACGATGCTGTTGGCGATCGGGCCCTTGCCCACGTAGCGACCGTGACAGTTCACCGACACCGAACCGCCGACGGTGAAATTGCTGTAGCTCTGCATGATCGCGACCGACAGATCGTGTGGATCGATCAGGGTCTGCAGTTCGCGCCAGCGCATGCCGGCCTGCGCGCGCACGCGGCGCTTGGCGGTATCCAGATGCAGCAGCCGACGCATGCCGCGCATGTCCAGATGCAGCGAATCCGGCCAGGCCGTCTGTCCGCCCATGCTGTAGCGCCCGCCGCCGATCGAGACCGGCGCTGCGCTGCTCGACAGTGCTGCAGACACCGCTTCGGTCGATGCCGGGCGAATGATCGCTGCGACTTCGGTGCGGTCGAGTTGGCTGATGTCCTGCACGAACGCCGCATCATCGTGGCTGCGCCGGCAGGATGTGGACGACGCCACGATCGGTGCTGTCGCCAACCCGATGGCGATGCGCCGCCGCTGGCGGTCTGTCATGTCGGCGACCGCTTCGCGAGCAAGCGCCGTTTCCAGCCCAGTGCCGGGCGTTCGACCAGAAACCAGGACAAAGCGGCGCAGGCGAACGCGAAAGCGGTCGCCACTGCGGTATTCGTCGCCACCGTGGCCGCGCCAGCGAGCAGTGCCAGCTGCTGCATCGGCCAACCGTAGAGATACAGGCCGTACGAGAGATCGGTTTTGGCGATCACCGGCAGTTTGGGTATCAGTGCGATGTAGAACGTGGCGTAGGTGAGCAGAGGCACATAGACCAGCCCGAACCACCACGTGCCTCGCAGTGCCACCGCTGCGGCAAGTAACGTCAGCAGCGGCCAGATCGACAGCGGAATGCGCTGGCGATACACCCAGCACAGCGTGCCGGTGATGAAGAACACGGTCACCCACAGCAGATAGACCAGGTGTTCCGGCAGCGGCGCGCGCAGGTAGGCGAATGCGCAGGCCGCCGCGACCGCCAGCGTCCAGGCCGGCAGATAGCGTTTCGGCGCGAGCATGCCGGCCAGTCCTGCGATCGTCAGGGCAACGTACAGGTGGCCTTCGATCGGCAGTGTCCACAGTGATCCGTTCACGGCAGTGCGGGGCAATGTATCGAACACACCGGGCAGCCAGAATTGCGCGCGCCACAGACTGGCGTTGGCCCACACATAGCGCCACGTTTTCTGGTCGCTCCAGTAGTCGGGCGCAGTGGTGAGCAGCGGCCCCAACACGCAGACGCTCAACAGCACGCAGACGATCAGAGCCGGATAGATGCGCAGCGCGCGCGCAAGCACGAATTCGCGCAGAGCATTGCGCTGGAAACTGGCTGCCACCAGAAAGCCGCTGATCAGGAAGAACACGTCCACGGCAAGCGCGCCGCCCGATTTGATCTGTGTAAGTGCGCTGATGGCGTCGACGCCGACGCTGCCGGTAATCGGCCAGCTGTGGCTGTAGATCACCAGCCACGCGGCAATCAGGCGCATCAGGTTGAAGTTGTTGCGGCCGGTCGAGATAGCCGTATCGACAGTCGGCGTCATTCGCTGTAGCGACCTTCAGCATCAGGTGCGGGCAGCATTGCGAGTGCGAGTGCGAGGGGATGGATCATGCGTGGATCTTTTCCGGTTGTGTTTTGCAAGTGAATTCTCCGCGATAACACCAGTGCCATGGCTCGTAGACGATGCCATGCGGGTTGTCGCGCGGAAAACTCATGACGAAGCCGTGATCGCCGGCCTGCGCCTGCAGCCATGCGAACGCCGCGGTGCGTTCGAACGATTCCTCCGCGGGTGGTTCGCCCGGCGTACCGATGTCCAGCGCGCGGCCGCTGTGGTGTTCGCTGTAGCCCGGCGCGGCGTTGACGGTGAGGATGTCGGGCACCGCGATGCCGCGCGCGCGCTTGCGCTCGAAAATGCCAAGTTGGTAGTCGTGGCTGCGGTAGCCGGAGATGGCGTCCAGGACAATGTCATCGCGCAGCGCGGCGGCATGCAGGCTCGCCCATGCGCGCGCCGCGCCCGAAAGCAGCCACAGCGGCCGGCGGTAGCGGTCGAAACCGGCATGCGCCAGCCAGCGGGGTTCGGAAACCAGCGGCAGACCGCTGCGCGCACTGTAGTCGTCCGCATCCAGCCCCAGCGCATCCAGGCGTTCGCGCAGCGCGTGCAGCGGCAGCGTTCCGGGGTCGCGCACGCCGGGGTGCGGTGCGGGCGCGTCGATGGCGTCGAGCGCATCGACGATGCCCGGTTCGCGACTCCAGTGCGGATCGAGCGCCATCCAGCCCTGCGGCAATTCGGCGGAGAGATAGCGGCCATCGCGCTTGCGCCGGAGCACCCAGCGCGCGCCCGCGACAATGCGCGCGTCGCGGTTGCTGCGCGCAGCCAGCAGCCAGGCCGGCCACGCCTCGATCCGGGCGGTATTGAGCAGGATGCGGGGCAGGGGACGCATCGGTACAGATTAACGTCGCGACGCGGGTGCCGCCACGGCCTGCAGCGCATCCAGCAGCGCCTGCGGGCGCTCCAGGCTCAGCAACAGCGTGCGCCCGCCGCGCTCGGGCAGGGCCAGCACCTTGCGTCGGTCGGTCAGCAACAGGAATCCGCGGCTGCGGTCGCGCAGGCGGAAATGGCCGGTGCGGTAGCCGGGCATCGCGGTGCCGAAGGTGTTCAGCAACGGGCGCAGCGTGGGCGCGTCAGCGAGATTGACGATGCGCGCAGCGGCGAGATCAAGCTCGGCGACCCGGACGCGGGCGCTGTTGAGGCCGGCGGTGATGGCCAGCAGGTCGCCGTCGAGCACGACGCGTCGTCGCTGCACCGACCACACGATCAATACGGCAGCCATCACGATCAGGATCGCGAAGAACCACACGCGTGGTTCTTCGCGTGCGGCGAATCCCAGGCCCACCAGCGCGGCAAGCAGGGCGATCGCCGGCAGCGGCAGGGCTAGGCGCAGATCGGGCGGAACGATGGCGAATTCGCGGCGCATGCGCATGACTCCTGAAGGTGTTCCGGCGTCTTTTTCCCGGCCGTGTTTCCGCAGGCGTTCTTCGAAGCGGATCCGGGCGCATCACTGCTTCGACTGCGCCGCGACCCACGCCGCGACATCGGCGATCAGTTCCGGCGAGACGTGTCCCGGCGTCTGGTATTCCTGCAGATTGCCGTCGCCTTCGCCGGGAATCCCGAGATGATTCAAGGTCTCGTACAGTTTGAAGGTCACGCGCGGCGTGTCGTGGAAGGCCGCTTTCCAGCCCTGCCAATCGGCGTCGACCACCTGGATGTCGCGTGCGCCCTGCAGGATCAGGATTGGCTGGGCGATGGCCTTCGCCTCGGCGACCGCATCCACCGCTTCGACGCTGCGCCAATACGCGGGCGACAGGCCCATCGGCGACTGCGCGGCGGTCATCTCGCGGCCTTTGCGGATCGCGTCCACGCTGTCCGCCAGCCGCTGGATCGCAGTGTTCTCGGCGTCGCTGACCGTGCCGTCGTTGAGGATGGCGAGGCGGCGGTTCTGTTCGATCAGGATGTCGAGCAGCGGCCGCGACGGCGCCGCCAGCAGGATCAGCCCGGCGATCTGCGGATCGCGCGCGCCGATCCGCGGCGCCATCATCCCGCCCTGACTGTGGCCGAGCACGAACACGCGCTTCGCGTCGATGCCCGGCAGCCCACGCAGCAGCGCTGCGGCCGCCACCGCATCGTCGGTGGTTTCCAGATCGATACTGCCGCCGTCGGCGAACTGATGCGGATGCGCCCGTGTGCGCTTCTCGTAACGCAGCACGGCGACGCCGCGTTCGGCGAGGCCGCGGGCGATGTCGAGCAGAGGCCGGTTGGGACCGATGGTGCTGTTGCGGTCCTGAGGGCCGGATCCGTGGACAAGCACGACGGCGGGAAACTGCCCTTTGCCGTTTGGCCCCTTGTCTTTCGGCATCGCCAGTGTTGCCGGCAGCGCGTTCTCGCCTTCACCGATCGTCAGCTCGTTTTCGCGGTAATTCGCGTTTTCGGGCACCGGCGCGACGGCTGCGGCTTGCGTCGGCGCAGCGGGCCGGATCGCGAAGCCTGAAATCCTGCGTTCGTTGTCGAAAGCGATGATCGCGGTCAGCTCGCCGCGCTCGTAATGCAGTGGAATCGTCACCAGCGCGCCGATGTCGCGGATCCTCACGTCCGGTTCGTCCCGCGATTGCAGCGGACCGACCTGGGCTGCGAGTGCCCCCAGCCCTTGCGACAGTTGTTCCGCACTGACGGCGGCAGCCATGGTGCTATCGAAACGCGCATGCACTGTGGCGAAATCGCCAGCGTCCAGCGCATCCAGCATGGCCTGCGCTTCGCGCGCCGGGTCGAAGTCCTGTGCGCCGTCCTGCGCGTTCGCGCGAGACGACAGCAGTGCGCCGATGCCCAGCAACAGCAGCATTGCGGACAACAGCGCCGCGCGGGCGGCGATGCGACCTTCGCCTGGCTTGCGGCCGAGCCTGCGCTCGATCTGGCGGATGACATGGATCATACGGTTCTCCTTGATTTTCGACCGATCGTTGCAGTTCTGTGCGGTTCTAACGAAATTCGATCACTTGGGCTTCTTGAAATACAAGGTCGCCTGATTCCCGGCCATCTGGATCACTTCGACCAACTCCCAGCCCAGCATGCCGTGTTGATTCAACACGATCTCGATGTCTTCGCTCTTCAGCATACGTAATCCTTTCGCTTCCGCATCGACTACTTTGTATGTCCACTGTGTGCTCATGATTCGTCTTCCGGCTTCGAGGGAATGGTCTTGTCGGGCAGGCGCCCGGTCTTGCGCAGCGCATCGCGCAGCACGTATTCGATCTGTGCGTTGAGGCTGCGCAGCTCATCGTCGGCCCACCGCTGCGCCGCCGCGAGGACTTCGGCATTGATGCGCAGCGGATAGGCTTTCTTTTCGCTCATGACGGGCGCTCTTGCGTAGAAGCGGCTGCAGCCGCGATCAATACAGGGTGCCGGTGTTGATCACCGGCTGGGTCGAGCGCTCGCCGCACAGCACCACCAGCAGATTGCTGACCATCTGCGCCTTGCGCTCTTCGTCCAGATGCACCACGCCGTTCTTCTGCAGCGCTTCCAGCGCCATTTCGACCATGCCCACCGCGCCGGCGACGATCCGCGTACGCGCGGCGATGATCGCGTTGGCCTGCTGGCGCTGCAGCATCGCCTGGGCGATTTCCGGCGCGTAGGCCAGGTGGCTGATGCGCGAATCCAGCACCTGTACGCCGGCATCGGTCAGGCGGTCCTGCAGTTCCTCCATCAGATGCTTCGAGACTTCGGCGGCGTGGCTGCGCAGCGCGAGCTGGCCATCCTCGTGCTGGTCGTACGGATAACTGGTGGCCATGGTCCGCACCGCGGATTCCGACTGGATGTGCACGAAGCTTTCGTAGTCGTCGACGTTGTAGACCGCTTCGGCGCTGTCCACGACCTGCCAGACGATGACCGCCGCGATCTCGATCGGGCTGCCGTCCAGTTCGTTGACCTTGAGCTTGCTGCTCTCGAAGTTGCGTACGCGCAGCGAGACCTTCTGTTTGCCGTAGAAGGGGTTGTTCCAGCGCAGTCCGCCGTCCTTCACGGTGCCGATGTATTTGCCGAACAGACTCAACACCGCCGCCTGGTTGGGCTGCACGGTGTACAGGCCGAACATCAGGAACATGCCGATGACGATGGTCGCGATGCCGATGATCCATCCGGGAGTCGCGTCTTCGACGCTGGAGGCGATCAGATATGCACCCACGAACATGGCGGCCAACAGGAGCAGCAGCACAGGGATGCCGGGGAGCGAGCGGGAAGGATTCTCTTTCATGGCGCGGTCTCGCTTTGGTGGTGAATGATGATTTGATATCAAAAAGATATCATTTGTTGCAAGACCTTCCGGACGGACGGTCGGATGCGCTGGAAAGAATTCCGCAAGTGCCTGATTTACAATGGCCTCTTTCCCGTCGAGCCCGCCCCATGCCCAGTCCGTCCGCGCTTGAATTCGGCACCCCGCTGTCGCCCTCCGCCATCCGCGTGCTGCTGCTGGGCTCGGGCGAGCTGGGCAAGGAAGTCGCGATCGAGCTGCAGCGCTTCGGCTGCGAGGTCATCGCCGCCGACCGCTACGCGGACGCCCCGGCGATGCAGGTCGCGCATCGCAGCCACGTGCTGAACATGCTGGACGGCGATGCGCTGCGGGCGCTGATCGCCGAAGAGCGTCCGACGCTGATCGTTCCCGAGATCGAAGCGATCCACACCGAGACCCTGGTGCAGCTGGAGCGCGAATTCGCCGAGCGCGGCACCCACACCCGGATCGTGCCGACCGCGCGCGCGGCGCGGCTGACGATGGATCGCGAGGGCATCCGCCGGCTCGCGGCCGAAACGTTGGGCCTGCCGACCTCGCCGTACCGCTTCGTCGACACGCTGGACGATTACCGCGCCGCGGTGGCCGCGATCGGCGTGCCCTGCGTGGTGAAACCGGTGATGTCGTCCTCGGGCAAGGGCCAGAGCCTGGTGCGTACCGCCGACGACATCGACAAGGCGTGGGCGTACGCGCAGACCGGCGGTCGCGCTGGCGCCGGGCGCGTCATCGTCGAAGGCTTCATCGACTTCGACTACGAAATCACCCTGCTGACCGTGCGCCATGCCGGCGGCACCGATTTCTGCGCGCCCATCGGCCATCTGCAGCGCGACGGCGATTACCGCGAAAGCTGGCAGCCGCAGCCGATGTCGGAGAACGCGCTGCAGCGTGCGCAGGAGATCGCGAAACGCATCACCGACGACCTCGGCGGCTGGGGCCTGTTCGGCGTCGAACTGTTCGTGAAGGGCGACGAGGTGTGGTTCTCGGAAGTGTCGCCGCGTCCGCACGATACCGGCCTTGTCACGTTGATCTCGCAGGAACTGAGCGAGTTCGCGCTGCATGCGCGCGCGATCCTTGGCCTGCCCGTGCATGCCGACGCGAGCGGCACGATCCGCCACAACGGGCCGTCGGCATCGTGCGCGGTGCTGGCGCACGGCCACGGCGTGCCGGTGTTCGACGGCGTCGCCGATGCGCTGCGCGCGCCGGAGACCGCGCTGCGCCTGTTCGGAAAGCCTTTGGTCGAAGGCCATCGCCGGGTCGCGGTGACGCTGGCGCTGGGCGAAGACATCGATGCCGCACGCGCCGCCGCGCGCGATGCCGCGGCGGCGCTGAAGATCACACTGCGATGAACCGCGATTACAGACTCCGTAGAGCGGCCTTCAGGCCGCTGCTTTTGTCTTGGCCTTCGTAAACGAACAATCATCAAAAGCAGCGGCCTGAAGGCCGCTCTACGTTTGCGGTTTCCGGGCGGGCGGCCAATATTTTCCTGCTAGGCTTCCCGGACGCATCAGGAGCCCTCGATGAACGACACCAACGGCTACGCCGTCTTCTTCTTTCCGCAGGCATTGGAAGCGCTGGGTGATCCGATCCGCCCGTTCCTGCAGGAGGGGCCGGCCGGCCCGCACGTCGCCTGCACCACCATCGATACCGGCGGCGCTTTCATCGAAATGACGCTCGACGGCCGCACGCCCGAAGGCCGCGAGGTGTCGCTGGAACTGATGGTGCCCAGCAGCATGGTGCGGATGGTGGTGTCGACCCAGAGCGAAGCGATGTTCGGTTTCGGTCTACGCGGCGCCGACCCGCTGCCGATCGCGCTGCCGGTGATCGGTCCGACCGCCGAGCCGGCGAATGCGCCTTCGGAGGCGTTGCCCTCATCGATGGGAGATGCGGAAGCGCGGTCGTGAGGAATGCGTTTCTGGTCGTACTGCTTGCAGGCGCAACCCTGCTCTGCGCATGCGACCTACCGACCGATACGGTCGAGCGCGAATACGCCACACTGGCCGAAGCGCGTCAGGACGACGTGTTCGGCCGCGGCTGGCTGCCGGACATCCTGCCGCTCTCGGCCCGCGACATCCGTACGAACAACAATCTCGACCACAACACATCGACAGGCGAATTCTCGTTCGATCCGAAGGATGCGCCGGCATTGACCGCACGACTGAAGCCGGGTGCGCTTCCCGCGATGAAGTTCGCCGACTGGAACGATATCGTCGATGCGCAGGCGGCGGATGGACGCCGCGCATGGTCCTATCGCGGCGGCGGCCAGTACGGCTGGGTGTTCTTCTGCGATCTGCGCAAAGGCCATTGCGAATACATGTTGTCCTGAAGCTCTACCCTGGCCGTAAGCGGCCATCTGCATCATGCGCTCGCGGCTGCGAACGGCTCACTCCATCCGCGGCAGATCGAACACCAGCACCTCGGCACCGATCCCACCCGACACGTCGACCCGCGGCTCGTCGCGATACAGCAGCGCATCGCCGGCTTTCAGCGCGTGGCCGTTCACCGTTGCTCCGCCGCACACCACGTGCACGTAAGCGAGCCGGCCTTCGGCCAGATCCAGCGTCGCGCGCTCGTCGCCGTCGAACAGGCCGGCGTACATCCGTGCATCCTGGTGGATGCTCACCGAGCCCTCGGCGGCGTCCGGACTCACGACCAGCCGCAGCCGGCCGCGTTTGTCGGAATCGGTGAACGTCTGCTGCGCATAGCCCGGCGCGACGCCGGTGGTCGACGGGATGATCCAGATCTGCAGGAAATGCGTGCTGCCGTTCGTGTCGTGGTTGTACTCGGAGTGGGTGACGCCGCTGCCGGCGCTCATCCGCTGCACTTCGCCTGGGACGATGCTTGCGGCATTGCCCATCGAATCCTTGTGGCCCAGCGCGCCTTCGATCACGTAACTGATGATCTCCATGTCGCGATGACCATGGGTGCCGAAGCCGCGTCCGGGCTGCACCCGGTCTTCGTTGATCACCCGCAGCGGGCCCCAGTGCACGTGGTTGTCGTCGTGATATCCGGCGAACGAGAAGCTGTGCCAACTGTCCAGCCAGCCGTGGTTCGCGTGGCCGCGTTCGGCGGCTGGGCGCAGGGCGATCATCGTGCGGCTCCGATCAAGGCAGCGCGATTGCGGTGGCCGGCAGCGCGGTGCGCGGGCGAGGTCGGGAAGGCGACGTTCATTGGAATTCTCCCTTGGCGCCGGGGCCGGATGCCGGGTGCATCCTCAAGCCAGCGGCGAACTTTGCCTACTTTAGGGAGGATCGAAAATAGAACAATAATTAGAAATCGAATCTATTGTTCTAAATAAATAACTATTTCTCGGGTCAATGCGGCCTCGACACGCGCCGCCGCCCGCCGTGATGGGTGCGCTGCAGCGGCAGGGGCATCCCGAGCAGATAGCCCTGGCCGAACTCGCAGCCCTGTTCCACCAGGATTTCGCGCTGGCGATCGGTCTCGATGCCTTCGGCGATGGTGTCGATGCCGAGGGTGAGCGCCATCGCCAGGATCGCGCGTACCAGCGCCAGGCTTTCGGTGCTGGTCTCGCCCTCGAGGCCGGCGACGAAACTGCGGTCGATCTTCAGGCCCTGGATCGGGAAACGGTGCAGGTACGACAGCGCCGAGAATCCGGTGCCGAAATCGTCGAGCAGGGCGGCGATGCCGTGGCTGCGCAGGTCGCGCAGGATGCGCAGGGCGCGCGGCGCGTCCTCGATCAGCGCGACCTCGGTGATCTCGATCCGCAGCCGTCGCGGATCCTGATCGGCTTCGTCGATCATGCGCAGCAGGCGATCGGAGAAGTTGTCCGACAGGAAATGCCGCGGCGAGACGTTGATCGATACGTAATGCCCGGGATATTCGCCCATCGACGACACCACGTGCGCGTACATCAGCCAGTCGACCTGTTCGATCAGGCTGCTGTCCTCGCCGACGCCGATGAACTGGGACGGGGTGAGCAGGCCGCGATGTTCGTGATTCCAGCGCACCAGCGCTTCGCAGCCGACCTGTTGGCCGTCCTGCAGCCGCAGGATCGGCTGGAAATGCGGTTCGAAGGCGTCGTGCATGATCGCCCGGCGCAGATCCGCTTCCAGGTCCAGCAGGCGCATCGCTTCGGCGCGCATCTCCTCGTCGAACAGTTCGCTGCGGTTGCGGCCGCGGCGCTTGGCGCGGTACATCGCGGCGTCCGCATCGCGCAGCAGTTCCTCGCTCTTGCGATAGCGCGGATTCCACAGCGCGATGCCGATGCTGGCCGAGGGAAAGACCTCGCGGCCTTCGATCCACATCGACTGCCCCAGCACGCGCCGGATCGCGGCGGCGTACTGCTCGGCGGTCTCGGCATCGTCGATGCCTTCGGCGAGGATCGCGAATTCGTCGCCGCCCAGACGGGCGACGATGTCGTCGCGGCCGATCACCTGCGAGATGCGGCGACTGGCTTCGACCAGCAGCTCGTCGCCGGCGACATGACCTACGCTGTCGTTGATCAGTTTGAAACGATCGATGTCGAGGAACATCACCGAAAAGGGCTTGCCGCCCGCGGAGACGCGCGCGATGGCGTCGTCCAGGCGTTCCTGCAACTGCGCGCGATTGGGCAGGCCGGTGAGGCTGTCGTGGCGCGCCTGATGGCGCAGCCGCTGCTCCGCGCGCAGCCGCTCGGCGATCTGTTCGCGCAGTTCGCGGTTGGCGTCGGCCAGTTCCTGGGTGCGGATCAGCACCCGCGTTTCGAGTTCGGCGTGCGCGGCGATCAACTTGTCCTGCGCGCGTTTTCGCGCAAGCGCGGCATCGATGTGGTGGGCGACGAAGGTCAGCAGTTCCTGGTCGCGTTCGGTGAAGCCGATGCCCGAGGTGTAGCTCTGCACGCCGATCACCCCGAGCACGGTGTCGTCGCGACTCAGCGGCACGCCGAGCCAGCAATGCGCCGGAGGTCCGAAGCTGTTGACCAGTCCCTGGGTTTCCAGGGTCTGGATGCGCGCCCGGTCGGCGAGGAGCGGCTTTCCGGTATCGATCACGTATTCGGTCAATCCCTTGGCGCGCGGACGGTCGCGGACTTCGCGCAGGTCGACCTCGTCGGCGACGTAGGGAAATTCGATGAATTTGCCGTCGCTCGACAGCAGCGCGATGTAGAAATTCCTGGCGTAGAGCAGTTCGCCGACGATCGAGTGCAGGTCGGCGTAGAAACGTTCGAGACTGTCGGCGCTGACCGACAGTTCGGTGATGCGGAACAGGGCCTGCTGGAGCTTTTCTGCGCGTTCGCGCTCGACGACTTCCGCCTGCAGTTCGAGGTTGGCGATTTCGAGCGCGTGGGTGCGCTCTTTCACCCGTCGTTCCAGCTCCACCTGCGCGGTCTTGCGGTCGAGCGCGGTGAGGATGTGCTGGGCAACGTATTCGAGCAGGGCGCGGTCTTCGGTGCCGTAGCGTTGCGCACGCTCGTAATCCTGGACCACGATCGCGCCGCAGACCTGGGTGTCGCGCAACAGCGGTACGCCCAGCCAGTCCTCGCTCAACGGGCCGCCAGCGTATTCGCTGTCCTGAATGTTCAACGATTCGATGATTTTGCGTGGAGAACCGATCAGCGGCCGGCCATGACGCAACAGCGACGCGGTCATGGTGTGCATGTTGTGGTCGACCACATATTCGACCCCGGGATCCGGGTCGAAAGCGTCGCGGCTGTCGGCGAAATACAGGTAACGCATCATCTCGCGCTTGCCGTCGTACTGGACGATGTAGAAGTTCTCCGCGGGCATCAGGCCGCCGACTACCTGGTGGATCCGCGCCAGCATGTCGCGCATCTCCAGCCCGGAACCCGCCAGATCGGAGATTTCGTAGAGCGCGTGCTGCAGGCGTTTGGATTTCTCCAGCGTCTCGATCTTCGCGTCGGCTTCCGCGAGTTGCAGCGTGGCGACGATGAGGTCGCGCGCCATCGCGAGCCAGGACGCTCGCGACCAGTCTTCAGGGGGCGGATCCGGCAACGACAGCCCGAGCGTCACACCGTTGCCGTCGTTGTCGCAATGACGATCGAGCAACAGGCCTGGTGCGTTTTCGACGGGGAGCCCCTGGTGGTGGGCAAGTACGGCCAGCCGCAGTGCATCGCTGCCAGAAGCAGTGCCTGTGCTGCCGAGACCGAGGCGCGCATGACGCCAGGCGATGGCGACGTGCGTACCGCCGGGAAGCGTCTTCAGCAGGGTTTCGGCTGCCGTTCGCACAGCAGCTTCGAGCACTGGAGACTCCCCGACGTCACCATCTGCCCCGGCACCCGCTTCATGTCTGCCGAGGATCATGAATGGAGCTTATACCCAAACTTTCAGTTACTACAACAGCATTCGTTGGGTTCGCGCTCCTATGCCGAAACCGGGCCAAAAAAACGCCAACGGCGCGCAAATGGCCGGTTACGTCGACGCTGGGGGATATCGCTGCGGGCGTGCGGATGCGGGTGAACGTATACGAAAATCGCATTGACGCGCGACGTCCTGAGACCGGTTCGGGGCGCCGCCAGCGTTCGGCGGGCGCTCAGTCCTCGACGATCAGATCGACCCAGACCAGACGATGGTCGGTCGCGGTGATCGCAGTGTGTTCCGGCGTGCCGGCCGCCGGCCAATGCACGCCGCTGGCGGTCGCGCGCAGTCCCTTGGACGGCAGCAGATAGTCCAGGCGCAGATTGCCGACCCTGGGGCCGAAGTCGCCGGTGTCCTCGCGCGCATCGCCGCGATGGCCCGCGTTGGCGCCGCCCGCGTCGTGCGCCGACACGGCAGCGCCTTCGCTGCGCGGTGCGGGCAGGCGCAGCATGCGCGGATGTTCGATCAGCGCCCGGATCGCTTCGTGGCGGCCATCGCCGTCGACGGGGTCGTTGTTGAGATCGCCGGCGATCGCGAAACGACTGCCGGTGGCCAGACCGCCGCAGCGGCTCTGGTCGTCGCACAGCCAGCCGCTATCGGCATCGTCGTTGTCCAGATAGTCGCGCCACAGCCGCAGTTCGTCGGCGTTGCGCGCGCCGTTGCGGTCCTCGGGGCCGTCGAACACCGGCGGGGTGGGGTGCGAGACCAGAAAATGCAGGACGCCGCGCGGCGTGCGCACCGGCACGTCCCAGTGCGATTTCGACGACAGCCGCAGTTGCCGCCAGATCGCATCCGGATAGAAAGATCCCCGCGATTGCGGATCGATGGGTCGTGCGGCGTCCGGCATCGCGCTCCACTTCAGCAACCGGAAGCTGCGCACCTGAGTGGTGTCGATCGGATGGCGCGACAGCACCAGCATGCCGTACTGGCCGGGATGCAGGCCGTAGCCCCAGGCATCGTTGCCGCGGTCGCGGCCCTCGCCGCCGACGGTGCCGTTGCCGTCCAGATCCAGGCCGCTGGGCACGCCGGTGTTGACCGGCGCGAAATAGCGATACGGATAGCGCAGCGCCTGGCCGTCGCTGCCCTGGGCCACTTCCAGATAGTTCCGCTGGAACAGGTCCGCAGCGCGGCCTTCGGGGTCGTAATCGAATTCGTTGAGCAGCACCAGATCCGGACGCACGCGCTGCAGCACGCTGGCGATGCCGCGCGCGGCGGGATCTCCGGCTTCGAGGCGGCGGATCAGTCCGCCGTCGGTGTCGTCGTACAGCGACACGTTGTAGGTCGCGACCCGCAGCGTGGGCGATGCGGCAACGGCAGCGTTCGGATCGCCATGCACGTTGACGCGCATGCAGCCTGCGCATACGACAGTGAGTGCGGCGGCGACAAGCCAGTGCGGGATGCGCACGCGTGAGATCAGAAGCGGGGCAGGCATATTCATTGCGGATCGTCTCCGGCGAGGCGCGACCAGCGCTGGCCATCGAAGGCTTCCAGCGGCTGGTAGCGGCGTTTGTAGGCCATCTTGCGATGGCCGTCGATCCAGTATCCGAGATACAGATGACGTTTGCCGTCGCGTCGCGCCCAGGCGATCTGCTGCAGGATGGCGAAGGTGCCCAGGCCGCGATCCGTGGCGTCGGGATCGTAGAAGGTGTAGACCGCCGACATCGCGTCGGCGACGACGTCGGTCACCGCCACCGCCAGCAGATCGCCGGTGCCGTGGGGCTCGCGGGTGCGCAATTCGAGGAAGCGGCCCTGGCCCCAGGTGCTGACCAGGAACTGGTCGAATTCCGCCGCGCCGTGGCCGTCCATGCCGCCGCCGGGATGGCGCGCGTTGAGATAGCGCTGGTACAGGGCGAAATGTTCGTCGTTGCGCTCGGCGGGCAGCACCCGCACTTCGAGATCGGCATTGCGCGCGAGGCAGCGGCGCTGGCTGCGGTCGGGCCGGAATTCGTTCACCGGAATGCGTACCGCCACGCAGGCCTGGCAGCCACGGCAGTGCGGGCGGTAGATCAGATTGCCGGAGCGGCGGAAGCCCCAGCTCAGGGCCATCGGATACATCTGCCCCAGCCGCGGATCGCCGGGATCGAACACCAGATCGCGCGCCTGCCGCTCGGGCCAGTAACCGCAGGCGTGTTCCGACGTGTGGAACAGGCGCATCGCGTCGCTGGCATCCACGCCGTCGTTACGTTCAGTGCTCATGGCGAGGCCTGCAACATGTGCAGCGCCAGCCAATAGCCGATGGCCGCCAGCAGTCCCGCAGCGGCGCCTGCGACCAGATCCCGGGGACGATGACGCGACAACCGCAGGCGCGACCAGGCGACACTTGCGGCAAATGCGCAGCACGCGGCGATCGCCCAGCCGCCCTGCGGCCACAGCAGACCCGTGGCATAGACCGCGAATGCGATATGCAGCGACAGCTTGCACCAGCGGACCGTCAGCAGCGCCACCGCGACGATGCATGCGGACAGGGCCAGCGCGACCGCCAGCTCGGGCGAGGGCAGTGCGCGCCACGCCAGCAGTGCGCCGAGGCCGATCAGCACCAGCAGGGTGCGATTGAGCGAGCGGCGTTCGGACTGCTGGCTGGCGTCGACGTGGGCCCAGCGGCCGCGTCGCACCTGCCACCACGACCAGCCCATCACCATGGCTGCGAACAGCGCGGAACCCGCGAACGCGGCCTGCAGCGTCCGCGGATCGCCGCCGCGCAGGGCGGCCGGCAGCATCAACGCCGCCGGCAGGACCAGCAGCGGATGGCCGAGGATCGAAACGACGCGGGCGAAGCGGTCGCTGGCGGAGGATGCGGACATGCGGGCAGGATAACCGCCCCCGTTCGCAGGCGCTGCGAATGCGACCGCAAAGGCCGGCTTTCAGCGCATGCGTCGCAATGCCTTCGCTCAGAGCCGGCCGGAGGCGATCAATCCGGCGATCAGCCCGCCGACGCCGCCGATGAGCCCGATGGTCGTGCCCAGCCAGCACTGGATGCGTTCGCGACGGCGCATCTTCGCCGCCAGCACCGGATCGCGCGCGGCTTCCATCGCGTGGCGGCGCTGCAGGATGCGCGGCTGCACGACAAGCGTCTGATAGAAGATCACCGCAATGAACGCCAGCATCGCGAGCACCGTCGGCACCCAGCCTTCGCTGAAGCGCGACAGCGCCAGCATCGCCACCATGAACGCTACCGATGCAGCGCCGTTGATCGCGGCGCTGCGGATCAGTCCTTGACGCTCTTCTTCGTCGATCGCGCCCTTCAGCTGTTTCCGCAGCCCCAGCCAGATGCCGGCGAAAGCGCCGATCAGGCCGATGGCGATGCTGCCGCCCGCGCCCAGCGCGACCTTGCCGAGCGTCTTCGCGCCGCCGGCCGCGGCGATGCCGAGGATGCCCGTCGCCGCAGCGGGCGGACTGGCGATGGTCAGCGCGGTGGCGATGATGCTGGTGAACGCGACGCCCGGCGCACTGCCCGCGGCGAATTCGCCGAAGCGGGCCAGCAGATCCTCGCGCAGGCTCTGGCGCGCGCGCGACAGCCGCTTGCGCACCGCCGCGTCCGACAGCCCCAGCAGCAGCGCGACCTGCTGCGAACTCTGGCCTTCGCGATAGAACAGCAGCAAGACTTCGCGGCTTTCTTCGGGTAACGCCGAGATCAGTTCTGCCGCGGCGTGTTCGCGCTCGTCTTCGACCAGTTGCTGCATCGGCGTGGGCGACGGATCGGCCGCGAGTTCGATCGCGATGTCGGCGCCTTCGCCGTCGAGCGGGCGATGGCGATTCGCGCGCAGGTGGTCGCGGGCGAGGTTGCGGGTGATCTGGCGCAGCCACGGCAGGAAACTCGACGGATTCTGCAGGCGCTTGAGGTGCTGCCATGCGCTGAGGAAGGCTTCCTGGGCGATGTCCTCGCTGGCCGGCACGTCGTGGGTGATCGCCAGTGCCACCGCGGTGACGGTGTTCTGGCACGCCGCCACGATCCGGCCGTAGGCGGCGCGGTCGCCACCGCGCGCGGCAGGCAGTTCCGCGCCGATCAGGGTGTCGATGGCGTGAATCGTATTCACAGCCCCGCGGTCATCCGAAGAACCGTTCGAGCATCATCGTGATCGCCGCGGCTGACCCCTTGGCGCCGTAATGCAGGCCCAGATAGAAGATCGCCATCGAGCCCACATACAGCAGACCGGACACCACGATGGCCAGCGGGCCGTAACTGTAGTTGTAAGCGCGGTATCGTCCTTTCGCGCCTTCGGGATCGCGTGCGGCGTCGCGCGCCATCATCGGTTGCAGCAGGTTGCGGATCCGCAGCAGCGTCCACAGCGACGCGCACTCCGCTGCGATCGTGGTGGTCATCGCCCAGGCGAAGCTCGGCACCCACCAGACCACCAGAAACGCGGCCAGCATCACGCTCAAGGTGACATATAGATAGAGGTTGTAGCTGCGCAGGATCGCGTCGCGCTCTTCCAGCGTATCGGCGAACACCAGCAGATAGCGGCGGGTGAGATGCGCAGCGATGGCGCCGCTGACCAGCGAACCGCCGATCACGCTGCCCATGCCCAGAACGCCGGCCAGCCCCTTGCCTGCGATGGCGCCGCCAAGCGTCGCGGTGCCGATGGCGGTGGCGCCCGCCGCGGCGGCCGGTTTGCTGGCCATGCCCAGCGCGGTGATGATCGCCGCCGTGAACGCCGCCGACGGCGCCGAACTGCGCGCGAAGTCACCGAAGCGTTTGAGGATGTCGTCGCGCACCAGTTGCCGCGCGCGTGAGAGCCGTTTGCGCGCGGCGGCGTCGCTGATGCCCAGCAGCATCGCCACCTGCTGCGAACTCTGGCCTTCGCGATAGAACAGCAGCAGCGCTTCGCGGCTGTCGTCGGGCAGCGACGAGATCAGTTCGAATGCCGCCGACTCGCGCTCGTCCTCCAGCATCTTCTGCATCGGCTGCGGGCCGGGATCGGCGGCCATCGCCATCACCAGCTCGGCGTTCGGCCCGTCCAGGGGCTGGTTGCGGTTCGCGCGCAGATGGTCGCGGGCGAGGTTGCGGGTGATCTGGCGCAGCCACGGCAGGAAGCTGTCGGGGCTGTGCAGGCGTTCGAGATGCTGCCAGGCGTTGAGGAACGCCTCCTGGGCGATGTCCTCGCTGGCCGAGACGTCGCGGGTGATCGCCAGCGCCACCGCGGTCACGGTGTTCTGGCAGGCGGCGACGATCCGGCCGTAGGCGCCCTGGTCGCCGCTGCGGGCGGCGGGCAGCTCGTGCTGGAT
This sequence comes from Chitinophaga pinensis, assembly GCA_943371935.1. Lineage (GTDB taxonomy): Bacteria > Pseudomonadota > Gammaproteobacteria > Xanthomonadales > Xanthomonadaceae > Lysobacter_I. The sequence goes on from CALRWS020000048.1 coordinate 24,438, forward strand.
CAGGTCATCGATGGACAGGACGGCGGCGTTCATGTGCTGGGACTCAGTCGCGGATGACGCTGCGGACGAGCAAACGCGCCGCTGCGCGGGTGCGGGCCATATCCCAGCCGGCGAGGAACAGCAGCACGGCACCGACGGCGACCGCCGCGATCAGGCCATCCAGACCTTCCACGATGAGGACGACGGCCAAGGCCAGCAGGGCCAGACGCAGCGCATCGGCGGGAAGTTTGCGGATCCGATCGGTCATGGACGGTTTGGTGGCGGACAGGTTGGTCATGGGAATGCTCGTTCGGGAAAGGGTAACCGGTCCGAATCACCGGTTTGCATACCCACAAGACCCGGCCGGGCGGCGAATGTGACCGAAGGGCGTCAACCGCCGCCGCGCCGGGGCGTTTCCATATCGCAAGCGGGCGCGAGATGCCCGACCCAACCCGCACACAACCCACAGGGACCGCCATGAAACCTATCCTTATCATCGCCCTTGGCCTCGCCATGACCGGCACGGCCGCCGTGACGTTCGCGCAGACCGCAGCGCAGCCTGCTGGCGAGCGGCAGACCCGCCACGCAAAGCTCGACACCAACGGCGACGGCGTCATCGATCGCAGCGAAGCGGCCAAGGCGCCGAAGTTCGCCGAGCATTTCGACAAGCTGGACGCGAACAAGGACGGCCGCATCACCGCAGAAGAACGTCCGCAGCGCGGCATGCACGACGGCAAGGGGGGGCGCGGCGACCGCATGGCCCAGCTCGACATCAACAAGGACGGCGTGATCGACCGTAGCGAAGCGGCCAAGGCGCCGAAGTTCGCCGAGCATTTCGACAAGCTGGACGCGAACAAGGACGGCCGTATCACCGCAGAAGAACGTCCGCAGCGCGGCATGCACGGCGGCAAGGGCGGTCGCGGCGACCGCATGGCCCAGCTCGATGCCGACAAGGATGGCCGGTTCAGCCGCCAGGAGCTTGCCGGCAAGGATCGCGTGCTGCAGAACTTCGCCGCGATCGACACCAACCGCGACGGCTTCCTGAGTCGCGAAGAGATGCAGGCCCATCACAAGGCGCATCGCGGCGAGCGCGGCGCACCGCGTCAGCCGAAGTAAGTGAGACGCTGAGCGGCTCAGGAAAAAACTGTCATCCCGAACGAGGGCGAAGCCCGAGGAGGGATCTGCTTGTCGCCGGTGGTGCGCAACAGCAGATCCCTCCACCCGCTACGCGGGCGTTCGGGATGACAGAGGGATGATCGGTTTGCGGTTGAGATGCGTTGCCCGCTTCGAAGATCGGGGCGGACAGTGGAATGACCGGGTAGTTTCGTGAAGTTGCCGCTTACGGCACGACCCGCTTCACTTCCCAGTCCAAGCCATCGCGGCGGACTTCGAGCGTTCTGCTCTCCGTTTGCGCTTTGTCACCGCCGGCATTGGCGATCTCAAGTAGCACCGTGCCGCTACCGGAACCGTCGGTGCGATATTCGCGCACTGCGATCGACAGCGTCGACGCGGCGTCAGCCGTGGTCGCGCATGCCGATTGGGATCGGATGCGCGCGCGATCGGCGGTTTCAAACTGGGCCAATACCGTCTCCGACGGATCCGCGCCGTCCACGGACAGACAAACGTTGGCGCCTTCGCGGGCACGCAGTTCCGCTGTCGCCAGCATCGCGGCCAGTGCGCTCGGCACGGCCGCCAGGTATGCGCTCTGGGGCGCTTCGTTCGGCAACATCATGGTCTCGGCCACGGCGGCCTGCGGTGCGGGCGTCGGCGCGACCGATGCCGACGCGGCGACTGCCGGCGCCTTCGATGTCGACTTCAGCCAGGTGAACAGGCCCAGGCTGATCGCGATCGTGATGCTGATCAGCAGGCCCGCCTTGATCCGGAACATGCGTCGCTTCGCGGGGTCGTTGGCATCGTCGCGCGCGCTGTGCAGCAGATCGGTCGACAGATAACTGGTGGGCGAGCGGCCGGAATCGAGCAGGCCCGCTTCGCGCAGCAGTTCGCGCGCCTTCGGCTGATCCTCGGATCGCACTACCCAGACCGCCGGCGGCGGATTCTTGTTCGCGGATTCGCGATAACTGAAGCCGCCGCGGAGACTGCCCTTGAACGTGCGCCCGTTGGTGATGCGGGTGACCACGCCATGTTCCTGCAGCAGAGCGGCGACCCGTTCGACGTTTTCCAGACGGGGACTGGTGAAGACCTGACGCATGTGTGATCAGCCTTTATGGATGTCGTCGGCCAGCACGCGGATCATGCCTTCCTGGGCGGTGCTGGCCACGAGGTGACCCTGACGGTCGAAGATCT
>CALRWS020000049.1:0-25443 GCA_943371935.1 Chitinophaga pinensis
GGCGGCGCTGCGGACCAGTCCTGCGCCACCGGCGAAGAATCCATAACGTTTTGCGCATGCTCCGGAAAGCACGCCGGAGCGCGCCTGCAGAATGCAATCCTGCGGCGTCGACGTCGTGCAGGACACCGCCGGGATACTCGGATATTCGCTGGAATCCGCCGATTTTCCCGATGAAATGACATTCCCCTGAATAACATCCGCAGCGTGCTGCGGCCGCTGCCCGATGCCTTCAAGCTTCATCGGCGCGACACCGGCGCGGTTTCGGAAAGGTCTTCGGCGCGAGTGCCGACCACTTTTCCCAAGTCGGCATGTGTGTCGATCGCATATCGACGATTCATATCAAAGCGGCGGCAGCGATCGCTGGTCAGTGATCCCTGGTCAGTGGTCGATGCCGGGCATTCAACTTCAATGTGGAGAACAACATCATGAATATCATCATCTGGTTGATCGTCGGCGGCATCATCGGCTGGCTGGCCAGCATCATCATGAAGCGCGATGGCCAACAGGGAATTTTCCTCAATGTCATCGTCGGCATCGTCGGCTCGTTCCTCGGCGGCTTCCTGATCGCGCCGATGCTGGGCTCGGGCACCGCCAATACCGGTGATTTTTCCATCATCGGATTGCTGGCCTCCCTGGGCGGCGCCGTCATCCTGCTGTTGCTCGTCAATCTGGTCACCCGGGGCCGCGCGCGCTGAGCGGGCTTCGGTTGATGGACGAAAAAAAGCCCGGTTTCCCGGGCTTTTTTTTGGGCTGGGCGCAGCCGATGGGCTGCCGATGATGTTGGCGCAATGGCTTGCGCCGCCATGCGCTCAAGGCGCAGCGAGGGTCACCCACGCCGGCGCATGATCGCTCGGTCGGTCCCACGTCCGCGGTTCGCGGTCGATATCCGCCGCGGTCGCCTTGTCGCGCAGGGCATCCGACACCAGGGTCAGGTCGATGCGCAGGCCGAGGTTGCGACGGAAGCCGGCCTGGCGGTAATCCCACCAGCTGAAGAATCCGCCTTCGCTGTGATGCAGGCGATAGGCGTCGTGCAGGCCGAGGTCGAGCAGTCGTTTCAGCGCGGCGCGCTCGGCAGTGGAGGTGAGGATGCTGTCGTAGTTCCACACCGCCGGGTCGTGCACGTCGCGGTCGTCGGGCGCGATGTTGAAGTCGCCCATCACCACCAGCTTCGGGTGCCGCTGCATTTCATCCGCGAGCCAGGCGTGCACGGCATCGAGCCAGCGCAGTTTGTAGGCGTATTTCTCGGTGCCCACATCCTGACCGTTGACGACATATAGATTGACGATGCGGATGCCGCCGATGGTCGCGGCGATCGCGCGCCGCTGCGCGTCGTCGAAATCCGGGATGCCGATCTGCACGTCGTCGAGCGCATGCCCGCGCGCGAGCAGGGCGACGCCGTTGTAGGTCTTCTGCCCGGCGAACACGCTGCGATAGCCCAAGCCGGCCAGCACCGTGTCGGGGAAGCGGTTGTCTTCGAGTTTGGTTTCCTGCAGCCCCACCACATCGGGTGCGGCGGCCTGCAGCCACTGCTCCAGATGCGGCAGCCGGACGTTGAGGGAATTGACGTTCCAGGAGGCGATTTTCATTCCGGAAGTGTAACGAGAAACGTATCGGGAATCGTTGCGCGGCATCCCCCATCGGTCATGCCCGTTTCGCGGAAACGTTTGATCGGAATCAAGCCGGGAGGCCGGCGAACGCAGACAGTGGCGACTCCCCCGCGTCCCAGGTCACGCCACCATGTCTTCCGCCGCAAACATCAAATATGCATGGCCCGTCCGTGCGATCCACTGGCTCGGCGCAAGTCTGGTCCTGCTGGCCTATCTCACCAGCGAGTTCGGCGAGGACATGGAGGAAGGCGCATCCGCGGGCGTGGACTGGCACGTCTTCGCCGGTCTGGCGCTGTTGCTGCTGTTCGTGCCGCGGCTGCTCGCGAAGTTCGCCGCGTCGCCGCTGCCGATCGCACCGCCGCCGCCGCGCTGGAGCCTGCTGCCGGGCAGGCTGGTGACGCTCGCGCTGCTGCTGTTCGTGGTGGTGCAGCCGGTGTTGGGCATTCTCACAGTCTGGTCCGAAGGCCATGCGCTGCCGATCCCCCTCACCCCCTGGTCGCTGCCGCCGTTGATCGTGCTGGGCGAAGGCGCCGAGGACATGCTGGAAGAGGCGCACGAAACATTGGGCACCCTTTTTTACGCGGTGATCGCGATGCACGCGATCGCCGCGCTGTGGCACCACTTCATCCGTCGCGACACGACGCTGCGGCGGATGCTGTAGCCGTCGCGGTCGTCGTCGCAGGCGTCAGGCGTAGCCGATGCTCACCGCCACCGCCACCGCGGTGGCGGCCAGGCCGACCAGCAGCAATTCAAATCGCCAGATCGCGCGCAGCCAGCGCTGCCAGCTCACCCCGGCCACGCCCAGCGCGCCCATCAGCACTGCGGACGTGGGAATGATCAGGTTGGTCACGCCGTCGCCCAGCTGGAACGCCAGCACCGCGACCTGACGGGTGACGCCGACGATGTCGCCCAGCCCGGACATCAGCGGCATGGTGATCGACGCCTGCGCCGAGCCGGAGGTGACGAAGAAGTTGAAGATCGCCTGGAACAGCAGCATGCCCTGCGCTGCGAGCATCGGTGGCCAGCCTTCCAGCGCGTGGCCCATCGTGTACAGCAGCGTATTGAGCACCGAGGCCTTGTGCGGATCGGTGCCGCCCAGCAGCCACAGCATGCCCTTGGCCGCGGCGATCACCAGCGCCACCGGTACCATCTGCGCCACGCCGGTGGTGAACAGTTCCGCGAGCCGGTTCGCGCTGGGGCGCTGCGCGTCGCCGTCGTCGCCACGGCGGCCGAAACGCATCACCACCGCGCAGAACAGGCCCAGCGCGAAGAACTGCGCCGCCAGTTCCGGCAGGTAATACCCGCGCGAGGTGATGCCCCACACGATCCACACCACCGTGGCCACGATCGCCAGCAGCACGATGCGGTCGCTGCCGCGCAGCGGTGATGCCTGCAGCATCGACGCGACATCGCCGTTGCCGGCGATGCGATGGCGCAATGCATAGCGCAGCGTGAACACCAGCGCCGCCAGCGTGAACACCGCCCACACCGCGATGCGCAGCGGTGCGCCGGACAGCGCCGGCACCTCGGCCACGCTCTGCGCGACCAGCACGCTGAAAGGATTCATCCATGACGTCGCGAATCCGATCTGACTGGCCATGTAGGTCGCCATCACCGCGCTTTCACGCGGCAGTCCCAGCCGGTCGATCAGCGGCAGCAGCAGCACCAGGAAGGCGATGGTTTCCTCGCCCATGCCGAACACCGCGCCGCCCAGCGAGAACGCCACCGTCAGGCTGCCGAGCAGCCACGCCGGATGGCCGCCGCTCAGTGCGACCAGCCGCAGCAGGCCGCGTTCGACCGCGCCGGTCTCGTTCACCAGCGCGAACGAGCCGCCGATGATGAAGATCAGCGCGATCAGGCCGACCGCGGCGCCGTTGCGGTCGCCGCTGGTCATGCCCTCGAACAGGAAGTTGAGGAAGCCGCGGCCGTCGGCGGTGCCGAACACGGTGGACACTGCGGCCTCCGGATCGATCCGGAAACGGTCCAGCGCCACCGGCGCGCCGGGCTCGAACAGCCCGGCCGGCACGAACGGCACCACCAGCGCGGCGAGCAACGCGATGCCCAGCAGCACCAGCAGGGTATTGAGGCCGCGCTCCGGCGCGGCCTGGGATGGGACATTCGACATCGATCACCTCGGTACAGCGAACAACACGACGGACAACACGACAGAGACGCGTTCACCAGCGCCGCCACAACAGCGGCTCGAAACCTTCTGTCATCCCGAACACCCGCGCAGCGGGTGGAGGGACCTGCTGTTGCTTCACCACCGAACACAAACAGATCCCTCCCCGGGCTTCGCCCGCGTTCGGGATGACAGGGCGCTTCTCGCGCGTGCAGCGGGACGGCGAGAGGCCGTCCCGCCGACGATCTTCTCAATAACGATACGTGTAGCGGAAAGTCACGAACCGGCCCAGCGTATTGTGGTTGTACAGATCCACGTTGCTGGTCGAACCCAGCGACAGCGGCGGGTCGCGGTCGCCGAGGTTCTTGACGTTCAGGCCGATCGACTGGCGGTCGTCGATGTCCCAGTCCACGTTGAAATTGAGCGTGGTCCACGACGCCACCTTGCGCCCGGCCGGCACTTCGGCGCGCTGATCGTCGTCGTAATAGCCGTCGATGTAATTCGCCCACAGCCGCGCGCTCCAGTCGCCGCGCGACCACGACACGCCGGTGTTGACCAGCCATTCCGGGTAGCGGAATTCGCCGGTTCTTTCCAGCAGACGCTGGCCGCCGCCGCTGCAATTGCCGGCGCCGCGACGCGTGTCGCTGCCGTTCGGATCGCAGGATTCGCTGCGTTCGAAGGAATGCGTCCACGTCGCGTCGACATAGGTCTTGAAGCGGCCGAGCGGGGTTTCGTCGAAGCGGTAGTCGAAGCCCAGATCGATGCCGTCGGTTTTCTGCCGACCGATATTGATCAGTTGCAGCTGCACGTCGTCGACCGGATCGCCGATCTCGCCGCCGCGGGTGGCGATGCCGATCACGCCCGGCGCGAGCGTGCGCTGATTGGCATCGCCGGCGCGCGGACGCGAGTTGTAGACCAGACTCGGATCGGTCAATGCGCGGCGGAAGAGTTCCAGGTCATCAATGTCGACCAGATCTTCCTGATCGAAATTCCAGTAGTCGAGGGTCAGCGTCGCGCGGTCGCCGAACTCGAACACGCTGCCGAAATACCAGGCCGTGGACGTTTCCGGGTCGAGGTCGGGATTGCCGTAGATTTCCGACAGATAGCTGTCGTCGCCGGAGAAGCCGCCGCAGTAGCTGTCGAAGAATTCGCTGCCGGCGGCGCACGGCAGCGCGCCGGAACTGAGCGTCGTGCCTGCGCCCACCTGGGCCAGCGACGGCGCGCGGAACGAGGTATTCCAGCCGCCGCGCAGCAGGAACATGTCGCTGGGACGCCAGCGGAAACCGATCGACGGATTGAAGTCTCCGCCGAAGTCGTCGTAATGGTCGTAGCGGCCGGCGACGCGCACGTCCAGCGTGCTGGTGACGGGCAGGTTGGTTTCGGCGAACAGCGCCCACTGCGTGCGCTCGGCTTCGACCGCGGTGGAACCGAAGCCATAGACCGGCACATTGCCGTCGATGTCGGCGGTGGCCAGAAAGGACGGATCGTCGACGATCTCCTCGCGGCGCAGCTCGGCGCCGAACGCCCACGGCACGGCGCGTCCGCCGATGCTGCCCCAGTCGCCGTTGAGCTTCGCATCCCACGCATAGAGTTTCGAACGGCCCTCGCGCGGCACGGTTTCGCGGACCAGATCCAGCACCTGCGCGCTGTTGCCGGCTTGGCCGTTGAACGGGTCGTACCACAGCCCGCCTGCGCCGGGCGAACAGGTGATGCTGCCGTCGGCGCAGAGCTCCCCGAACAGGCCGGCTTCGACGCGGGCGACGTTGTAGATGCCGGCGACCGCGTTCTGTTCCGATTCGCTGCGCGAGACGGTCAGCGCGCTTTCCCAGTCCCAGCCGCCGATGCTGCCGCGCAGACCGTTGAGCCAGCGCACGTTGTCGGTGGTGACTTCGATCGTGCGCGCGTCCGGAAACCGGCCGAAGGCGACCAGCGCGCTGGTATCGAAACCCAGCGACAGGAAGCGTTGCCTCAGTTCCGCCGGCATGCCCGGGTGTGCGAAGGATACCGCCGCATCCCACGGCGCCGGCGCCGCATCGGCGCGCGCCTTGTTGTGCTGCAGGGCCAACTCGGTGAAATATTCCACGTTGTCGTTGAGCTTGACGTTCAAGGTGCCGTACGCGCCGAACTGGCGGCTTTCCGGATCGGTCGCGGTGAATGCGTTGCGGTTGACTTCGCAGTACTCGCCGAGCCGGCCGACGGCGAACTGGTCGTCGGGACATCCGGCTTCGACGATATCGTCCTGCAGGAAATCGAAGTCGTTGAAGCTCGGGAAAAGACCCTGCTGCGACGGCCGCGGCTCGACCGCGGAGATGCGCCGGTCGCGGTCGTACAGCGCGTTGCGCTGGTAGGCGTCGAACACGAACAGGCCGTCGACGCGGTCGCCCTGGAAGCCGTAGACCAGATTGACGTTGGTCCGGCCTTCGTCGGTGCCGCGCGTGGAATCGCCGTAGCTGACGCCCAGGCGCAGGCCGTCGAAATCCTTGCGCAGGATCACGTTGACCACGCCGGCCACCGCGTCGGCGCCGTAGATGGCCGATGCGCCGGTGGTCAGCACTTCGATGCGGTCCACGGCGGCCAGCGGAATGGCGTTGATGTCGACGAAGTTCTCGGACCCGTTGGCGAACGACGACACCGCGATGCGGCGGCCGTTGACCAGGGTGAGCGTGGACGACGTGCCCAGGCCGCGCAGCGAGGCGGCGGCGCTGCCGGCCGGCGAATCGGCCTGCAGCGCGCCTGAATTGGACGTGCTGAAGTTGCCGGTGCCGCCGCCGGTTTCCGACACCTGCTTGAGCGCGTCGCCGACGGTGCTGGCGCCGATCTGCTTGAGGTCGGCGCTGTCGAGCACGATCACCGGCTGCGCTTCCTGCAGGTCGATGCCGCGCAGGTTGGAACCGGTGATGACGATGGTGTCGAGGTCGTTCTGCTGGGTGGCCGGCGCATCCTGCGGCGCGGCGGGCGTTGTGGTGTCCTGGGCGACGACGGGTGCGGACAGCAACAGCGAAATGGCGATCGCCAACGGGGTGGCGAGCGGTGAAGCGGGCGGCAGGATGCGGGTCATGACTTCCTCGTGCATGCGAACGGACGGCAGGGCCGCGCGACGGGCGCGCAGCGGTGGTCTGCGGTCGTATTGGGGTCGGAACGGGTGGATAGGCGGCAGCGCGACGCTGCGGTCGACGGGCCGCGACGGGCCCGGATACTCACGCGGACAGGCTTATTCGTCCCACCATTCGCTGAGATAGAAAGTCCGGCAGATATGCCGGATATGCGTGCGGGGTTTCGGCATGCGGAGGCCAAATAGGACCGGCGATGTGATACCCCGCCGATGAGAAGCCGTCAAGTGTGGATCCACGGACGGCTGCGCATCGGCGAGGCAATGCAAGTCAGTAGGGATTGGCCGGCGAGAATGGCGCGGTGGCGTTGCGACCGTCCACGCTCAGCACGATGCTGGTGCCGTTGTGCGTGTAGGCGACGAAATCGAAGAACTGCCCGGCGGTCAATCTGGTGCGCTGCAGGTTGCGATAGATCAGCGGCTGTCCGGGCAGCACCTGCGTGCGCTGGGTATCGGTGCGTTCTTCGACCACGTACGCCGCGCCGCTGCCGTCGACGACGCCGCGGCCGGTGCGGTCCAGGAAGATCGCGGTGTTCTCGCTCACGCCGATGCCGAGGATGCGCGCGGTGTTGTTGTCCTGGCGCAGTCGGGCCATGAAGGCGAACAGCCGGCCCATGCGGTCGCGCTGCGAGAAGTGGGTGTCGGTGACGATGTCGTTCATCAGCGGGAAATTCAGGAAATCGCCGGTGAACAGCATGCTGCTGCGATACGGGTTGGCGATGGCTTCGGCGCCGGTCGCCGCAACGACACCATCGGGGTCGTAGACGAATTCGCCCTCCACCGCGAGCCCCGCCGACGTGCCGCCGATGACCGCGCCGCGCGCGTAGGCGGCGTGGATCGCATCCTCGCTGCGCGTGCCTTTCCAGGCGTTGACGTAGGCCGACTGGTCGCCGCCGGCGATGAAGATCAGCTCCGCATTGCGCAGCACCCAGTCGGCGTAGTCGCTGTTGGCCTTGTCGACGGTGTCCAGCAGCAGGGTTTCGACCGAATCGGGTTTCGTCGTGCCGGTGACGAGGTTATAGAGGTAATCGTTGTAGCCGTTGCTGCCGCTGGTGCGGATGATCACCACGTCGCCCCCGTTGGCGACCGGGAACGCGCGCTGGCTGAAGCTGGCATCCACGTCGGTGCCGCCGCCCATCAGGATCAGCGCCGGGCCGTTGACCGGGTTTTTGCCCGAATCCGCGGCATTGCCGACGATCCAGCTCTGCAGGTTGCCCGGTTTGGCCGGACGCGTTCCGCCGGTGCCGCCGCCGCCGCCGGATGGCGTGAGCGTGACGTCCAGGTCGTACCCGCCGCTGCCGCGATACGCGGTGATCTTCAATTTGTAGCGGCCGGTGGTGGTGGCGGCGTAGCTGCCGTTCTCGGGTATCGCGCTGCTCTTGCCGCTGGCGACCGCGCCGCCGGTGGCCTTGTACAGCGCCCAGTCGAAGTCGTTGCCGGTGCCGTGATCCAGACGGATGCCGACGGTGCTGGCGGCGGTCAGGTCGAAATAGAACCAGTCGATGTCGGACGACGTGGACAAGCTGCCGGTCACGCGGGTGCCGGAGGCTACCGGGCCGTCGGCGGCGCTTTCGGTGTTGTTGTTCTCGCTTTCGCTGGCGATCTGCGCGACGGCGGGCATGGCGAACAGCGCGGCGCAAACGCACAGTGCGGCCACGGCGGCGCGCGCAGCGGGGCGCGTAATACGCACGCGCGGAATAAGAACGGACATGAGGAATCTCCATTGCGATGGATGCGTGCGCGCAGGCGGCGCACGATTCGGGATGCGGATGTGATTGCGGACCGGCGATGTCGCACCGGCCGGCCCATTGCGGGCCGAAGGCATTCAGCAGCGCAGGACTACTCGTCCCACCATTCGCTGAGATAGAAAGTCCGGCCGATGTGCCGGAGATGGATGCGTGGTTTCGGCATGGAGGCGTCGCGGAGCGTTGCCCGATGGGAATACGGGTTGATACGCCGTGCCGTGGCGAGGGTCAAGCTGCAGGGCAGCATCGCGGATGCGCCTGCGCCGCAGGCTTCAGTAAGGGTCCGCCGGCGTGAACGGCGCGGTCGCGTTGCGCCCGTCCACACTGATGATGGCGGCGAGGCCGTTGTGCTGGCGGCTGACGAAGTCGAAGAACCGCCCGGCGTCGAGCCGGATACGCTGCAGGTTGCGGTAGATCAGCGGCTGACCGGGCGCGACCTGCGTGCGCAAGGTGTCGGCGCGTTCCTCGATCACGTATGCCGCGCCGGCGCCGTTGGTGTCGACCACGCCCAGACCGTTGCGGTCGATGAACAGTGAAGTCTGTTCGTCGATGGCGAGGCCGGTGATCTGCGCCGCGGCGCCGTCCTGGCGCAGCCGCGCCATGAACGCGAGCGTGCGGCCCATGCGGTCGCGCGCATGGAAATGACTGTCGGTGACGATGCCGTCCATGATCGGGAAGCGCAGGAAATCGGTGCTCAATGTCATGTAGGGGCTGTACGGATTCGCCAGCGCCTCGGCGCTGGTGATGCCGGCGATGCCGTCCGGGTCGTAGACGAATTCACCCATCACCGCGAGCCCGGCGGAGGTGCCGCCGATCACCGCGCCGCGCGCGTGGGCGGCGTGCAGCGCGTCTTCCACGCGGGTGCCCTGCCATGCGTTGACGTAGGTGGCCTGGTCGCCGCCGGCGATGAAGATCAACTCGGCGGTGCGGATCACCCAGTCGACGTAATCGCTGTCGGCCTTGTCGCGGCTGTCGACCAGCATGGTTTCGACCGAATCCGGTTTCAGCGGTCCGGAAACGAGGTTGTAGAGATAGCTGTTGTAGCCGTCCTTGCCCGAGGTGCGCAGGATCACGATGTCGCCGCCGTTGGCGACCGGATACGCCCGCTGCGAGAAGCCGGCGTCGACTTCCGTGCTGCCACCCATCAGCAGCAGCGCGGGGCCGCCGACCGGTGCGCGCGCGGAGTCCGCGGCATTGCCGGTCAGCCACACCCGCAGCTTGCCCGGTTTGGCGGGCCGGGGTGCGGCGTCGGCGGCCAGCGGCAGCGCGAGCGCGAACAGCGCGATGAGAAGGGTGTGCAGCAGCGCGCGGGTCGTGATCCGGGTCATTGGAATCCTTTCCTTGTCGATGGTGTTGGTGTGGGGCGGCGGCTTGACCGGCCAGACGCTGATCGGAGCAACCGCTTACTTGGTCAGGAAGCGGATCAACCGGTCGATCCTGCCGCGATACGGCGGCTTGATGAAATCGGTCGCGGTGAAGCGCGCCTGCCACAGCACCGGCATCGCCTTGGTGAAGGCGTCGAAGCCGGCGCGGCCGTGGTACTGGCCCATGCCGCTGGGGCCGATGCCGCCGAACGGCAGGTTGTGGGCGGCGAAGTGCAGCAGCGTGTCGTTGACGGTGACGCCGCCGGCGATCAGCCGCGAGAGGATGGTGTCGACCACGCCGCGATCGTGGCTGAAGGGATACAGCGCCAGCGGCCGGTCGTGGGTTTCGACATAGGCCAAGGCGTCTTCGAGCTTCGCGTAACCGTGGATCGGCAGGATCGGCCCGAAGATTTCGTCCTGCATCACCTTGCTGTCGTCGCCGGGTTCGATGATCAGCGTCGGCGGGATCAGGCGTTCGGTTTCGGCGCGCCCGGCGTCCACGCTGGCCAGTTCGATCACCGTCAGCCCGCGCGCGCGGGCATCGTCGATGTAGCCGCGCAGGCGGCGGTACTGGCCTTCATTGACCACGCGGGTGTAGTCGGTCGCCTCGCGCATGTCCGCGCCGTAGCGCGCATGCACCTGCGCGCGCAGCGCGTCCACCAGCGCGTCGCGTCGCGCGGCGTCGATCAGGATGTAGTCCGGCGCGATGCAGGTCTGGCCGCCGTTGAACCACTTGCCGCTGGCCAGCCGCGCCGCGGCCTGTTCGATCGGGAAATCGGCGGCGACGATCGCTGGCGATTTACCGCCGAGTTCCAGCGTGAGCGGGGTGAGATTCGGTGCGGCGGCAGCCATCACCTTGCGCCCGACCGCGGTGGAGCCGGTGAAAACCAGATGATCGAACGGCAGCCCGGAGAAGGCCGCGCCCAGTTCGGCGCCGCCCAGCGCGACCGCGACGCGATCGGCCGGGAACACGTCGGCAAGCAGTTTTTGCAGCCAAGCGCTGGTCTGCGGCGTGTGCTCCGAAGGCTTCAGGAACACATGATTGCCGGCCGCGATGGCGGTGACCAGCGGTACCAGCGCCAGATTCACCGGGTAATTCCATGGCGCCATCACCCCGACCACGCCCACGGCCTCGTGGCGGATCTGCGCGCTGGCCGGCCACAGCTGGAAGCCGACGCTCGCGCGCGTCGGCCGCATCCAGCCGCGCAAGTGCCGGCGCAGGTGGTCGATCTCGGCGATCACGGTCATGCCGTCGGCCAGCAAGGTCTCGTGTTCGGAGCGGTGGCCGAAATCGGCGCGCACCGCCGCCGCCATCTCGCCCATCCGCGCCTTGAAGGCGGTCTTCAGCCGTTCCAGGTCGCTGATCCGCTGCGCGTAGTCCGGCTTCTTCGCCCGCCATGCGGCCTTGAGCCGGTCCAGCGTCGGCGCCAGCTCGGCGGTCTCGTCGGCGGGCGGGGCGCGCTGCGCATCCGGCGTCGGTGCGTTGTGGTCCTTGTCGCCGGCATGGGCGGCGGTGATCGCGGCGTTGGCGGCGATGATGGCGGCGTTGGCCGCGATGACGGTCGTGTTCATGGCCCGAGTTTAGAACGTGCCGTCGCTGCGTGCTTAAATGCGGCCATGACCGATGCCCATACCCTTATCCGCCCCTATCTCCACCACCTGCCCGCGCTGGGCGAACGGGTCTACATCGACCCCGCCGCGGTCGTCATCGGCGACGTCGTGCTGGGCGACGACGTGTCGATCTGGCCGGCCACGGTGATCCGCGGCGACGTGAATTTCATCCGCATCGGCGCGCGCACGAATATCCAGGACGGCAGCGTCGTGCACGTGAGCCACGACGGCCCGCACGCCAAGCTGGGCGGGTTCGCCACCCGCATCGGCGAGGACGTGACCATCGGCCACAAGGCGGTGATCCATGCCTGCACCATCGAGGACGCGGCGTTGATCGGCATGGGCGCGATCGTGCTGGACGGCGCGGTGGTGAAGAAACACGGTTTCGTCGGTGCCGGCGCGTTGATCCCGCCCGGCAAGGTCGTGGGCGAAGGCGAAATGTGGCTGGGCAACCCCGGCAAATTCGCGCGCCGGCTCAGCGATGCCGAGATGGAAGCGCTGTACTACTCGGCCCAGCATTACGTGCGCTTGAAGGACCAGTATCTCGCCGGCGAGACCGGGAGCTGACATGGGCGAGTGGCGGCGCTGGCGCGATACGGTTGCGGAACAGACGCAGCTGCGCGAATGGCGCCGCGACGGCGCAGTGGATGCGACCGCCGCCACTGCCGCACGCGACGCGCTGGGGCCGGCGCCGGATACCGCGCTGTGGCGCTGGTTCCTGGATCGTTTCGCGCTGTGGCTGGGCGTCGCGCTGTGCGCGGCCGGGGCGATCTGTTTCATCGCCGCGAATTGGGAACACCTCGGCAAATTCACCCGCCTGTATGGCATGCAGGCGCTGGTGATCGCGGCCGTTGCGGCGGCCGCGCGGCTGGGCCTCGCCCGACTCGGCGGACAGGCCGCGCTGTGGCTGGCGATGGTGCTGTTGGGCGGGGTGCTGGCGCTGATCGGCCAGACCTACCAGACCGGCGCCGACACCTGGGAATTGTTCACGCTGTGGGCGGCGCTGGCGCTGCCCTGGGCGTTCGCCGGGCGGCATGCGGCGATCTGGCTGCTGTGGATTGCGGTGGCGAACATCGCGCTGGGGCTGTGGGCCGACACCATGGGCGGCGCGCTGCTGGACGACGAACACAGCCTGATGCTGGTCGGCCTGTTCGATCTGGCGCTGTTCCTCGGCTGGCGGTTCGCGGCCGGGCGATGGCCGGAGTTCGGCGGCGATGGCGGACCGCGCCTGCTGACCGCCGCGGCGCTGTTCTGCCTGAGCGTGCCGGCGATCACGTCGGCGCTCGCCAATGGCGGGCCGAGGTTGGGCCATGAAGTATTGGTCTGGTCGGCCGGCGTCGCCGTGCTGCTTGCTGTCGAGCTGCGCCGCCGCCGCGACCGCGCCGTGCTGGCGATGACGGTGATCGCGATGATCGGCG
Organism: Chitinophaga pinensis; assembly: GCA_943371935.1. Taxonomy (GTDB): domain Bacteria; phylum Pseudomonadota; class Gammaproteobacteria; order Xanthomonadales; family Xanthomonadaceae; genus Lysobacter_I. Next base: position 12,977 of record CALRWS020000049.1, read on the forward strand.
TCAGCACGGTCTGGCTGTTCCAGCTGATGAGCCGGTATGTGTTCGAACGCGGCAATGAACCCGCCGCACTGTGGCTGCTGCTCGCCGTCGTGGTGCTGGGCGAGGCGACCGCGGGTGCATGGTGGCTGCGGCGGATGGATCGCCGGGAGGCGGACGCATGAATCTTCCCGCATCTCCCGCCGCCGAAGCGCTGTGGTCGCGGCTGCGCGCCGCGGGTGCCGTTTCCGGCGAAGCGCCCGCACATCGCGACGGTCTGCCGTGGTATCTCGCCGGGCTGATTGGCGTCTCGGCGTGGATTGCCGCAGGGTTGCTGTTCGGCTTTTTCGCGACGCTGTTCGACGAAATCTGGAAGACCCCGGGCATCGCCGTCACCGCCGGTGCGCTCTGCATCGCCGCGGCGCTGGGGTTGCTGCGGATCGCACGCGGCGGCCGGTTGAACGGCAGGTCAAATAGCGAATTCATCCGCGAATTCGTCGAACAGAGCGCCATCGCCCTGAGTCTGGTCGGGCAGTTGCTGGTCGGCGTCGGCTTCAACGAATGGTTCGGCAATACCGCCGGTTGGGCCGGCAGCGCCGCGATCGCGCTGGCGCTGTACGGCTTCGGCGCGCAGACCATGCACCGGTTCCTGTGCGGCGCGATCTTCACCGTCGCGGTGGTGGCGATCTGCAACGAACTCGATACCGCCGGCTACGGCATGTCGCCGGTGGCCCTGCCGGTGTTGGCGTGGCTGGCGTTCGCCGCCTGGTGGCGGACGGACTACGAAGACCTTCGCACGCTGCCGCTGTCGCCGCTGGCGTGGGCGCTGAGTCTGGTCGCGCTGTGGATGGCGTTCTTCGGCGACTTCGACCTGTGGCCCACGGCGCCGGACGCGATGAGCTGGCGCATCTGGGCCCCGCAGATCGCCGTCGCGCTGCTGTTGCCGCTGACCGTGTGGCGGCTGGCCGGCGTGCGGCAGCTGCTGCCGGTGCTGTGCGCGGTGGCGTTCGCGCTGATCTGGCTGCGCGCGCCGGGCGTGAATCTCGGGGTGATGCTGGCGCTGACCGCGTTCGCTTCGCATCGCCCGGCGCTGCTCGCGACCGGCCTGCTCGGCACCGGCGTGTATCTGATCCGCTACTACTACCAACTGGATGTGCCGCTGCTGGAGAAATCGCAGTGGCTGCTGCTCGGTGGCGTCGCGCTGCTGGCGATCCGCTTCGCACTGACGCGCATCGGCCTGCGCGCCGACGCGGGAGACCGCCGATGAAGCACTGGCGCTCGATCCTGCTGTGGGGCGGCCTGCTGTTGGCGCTGGCGGTGGCCAATCAGGGCATCGTCCAGCGCGAGCGGATCCTGTCCGACGGCCGTGTACTGCTGCTGGAACTGGCGCCGGTCGATCCGCGTTCGTTGATGCAGGGCGACTACATGGCGCTGCGGTTTGCGGCGGTGGATCAGATCAGGGATGCATGGGATCCGGCCTGCGCACGTGCACGCAACAGCAATACCGCCGCGGCACTGCGTTGTATGGGTTTCGATGGCAAATCGAGCATCAGCCGCGACGGCTACGCCGTGTTCGCGCTCGCCGCCGACGGCGTCGGCCGCTTCGTCCGCATCCAGCTCGCACCGCGGCCGGTCGCGACGGGCGAAATCGCGGTGCGCTACCGCGAGCGCGGTTGGGACATGCGCATCGCCAGCAACGCCTGGTTCTTCCCGGAAGGTCAGGGCGAACGCTACGCCCCTGCGAAATACGGCGAGCTGCGCGTGGACGCCGACGGCACGGCGCTGCTGGCCGGGATGCGCGGTGACGATCGCAAGCCGTTGTAATGCCGTGCCCACTGCCGGCGAAATGAAGCGGATCGTTTTTTTGTAGGAGGGCCTTCAGGCCCGAGCTTTTGCCTGCGGAAAATACCCCTGCCGATCAAGAGCTCGGGCCTGAAGGCCCTCCTACAACGTCACCGCCTCGGATCAATCGGGCCGCGTCGCCGTTTCCAATGCAGCCAACAGCGTCATCGCCTCGTCGCGCGAAGCGCCGCACATCCCCGGCTCCGGCCGCAGCGACGCGCAGAACGCCGGGCGGTCGGGTCGGCCGAACAGCCGGCAGCCCAGATCGTCGTCCAATTGCACGCAGGGCATGCCCGCCGGCTTGCCGTGTGGCATGCCGGGGATGGGCGAGGTGATCGAGGGCGCGGTGCAGCACGCGCCGCAGTGCGGACGGCAGTGCATCGGCGTTTGCAAGTGCGCGGCGGCCATGACGAAAGAAGTCTCGAAATGCTGGGAAATGTGCGGGTCGTCAAGGTAGAGTAACCGCCGGATGCGACGACAGACGACGGGCCACGGGGCGGAGAGGATGGCGGAAACGAGTGGAGCGACCATCGCGCGTCCGGCCGGACGTCGCCCATGCCCACGCCGGGCCGCTTGGGCCGTTGCCCGATGACCTCACGTCCGTCTGCACCGGGTCAGTTCGCACAGCACCATTCCGCCCAGAAACCGTCCGCGTTGGACACCGTTCGCGACGTCTACACGCCTGAAGGCGTGGCCCTGCGCTTACCCGCCGCCGGCCCGGTGCCGCGCGCCATCGCGTGGCTGATCGACACCGCGGTGCGCTGGGGCGTGCTGCTGGTGGCGGGGACCGTGCTGGGTCTGTTGGGCAAGGCCGGGGCCGGCCTGTACACGGTGATTTTCTTCGTGGTGTTCTGGGGCTACCCGATCCTCTGCGAAACCCTGTTCGACGGGCAGACCCCCGGCAAGCGCGCGCTGGAACTGCGGGTGATCGCCGACGACGGCGCGCCGGTGGGCTGGATGGCCTCGATCGTCCGCAACCTGCTGCGCACCGTGGATTTCCTGCCGTTCGGCTACGGCGTGGGCCTGGTCGCGAGTTTTTCCGATCCCTGGGGCCGGCGCTTGGGCGATATGGTCGCCAAGACCATGGTCATCCATGCTCCGCGCACCCGTCAGACGGCCCGCGCGGCCACCGAAGGCGCGCATGCGCCCCTGCACCCGCTGCTGCCGCCGGAACAGATGGCGGTGATCGCCTTCTCCGAACGCACCGCGCAGCTCACCCAGGAGCGTCGCGAAGAACTGGCCGGCATCGCCGCGCCGGTGGTGGGCGCCGACGGCGCGCTGGGCGTGTTGCGCCTGCAGGCCGTCGCCAACTGGCTGCTGGGGCGGCAATGAGCATGCTTTTATTGGACAAGCTGTCATCGGGTATGCGGTCATGAAGCACGCGGTCATGCGCCAGGAGGCGTTCATCGCCCGCCATCAGGACGAATGGACCGAATTCGAGGCCTGGCTGGTCGCGCGCGGCGACAGCCCGCGCCAGGCGCGGGCCAGCCATCTGCAGTGGCGCGGCCTGCGCGACGAGGACATGCCGGCGCGCTATCGCCGCCTGTGCCAGCAGCTGGCGCTGGCGCGCAGCCGCGGCTACAGCCCGGTGGTGGTGGAGCGCCTGCAGGCGCTGACCCAGCGCGGCCACGCGGTGTTCTACCGCGCCGCGCCGCCGCAGTGGCGGCGCGCGCTGGAATTCTTCCTCGCCGATTTCCCGCGCCTGGTGCGCGCCCAGCGCGGCTGCCTGTGGGCGTCGCTGCTGCTGTTCGTGGTGCCGCTGGTCGGCTCGTTCGTGGCGATGCTGGTGTCGCCGGAACTGGTCTACAGCCTCCATGACCCCGGCGATGTCGCCATGTACGAAAGCATGTACGACCCCGCCAATCCCGAGCGCAAGCTCGGCCGCGAGAGCGGCGACGATCTGGCGATGTTCGGCTTCTACATCATGAACAACGTGAGCATCGGCCTGCGCACCTTCGCCAGCGGCCTGCTCGCCGGCCTCGGTACGGTGTACGTGCTGATCATGAACGGCCTGATGATCGGCAGCGTGGGCGGGCATCTGCAGGGCGTGGGCCACGGCGACCCGTTCTGGCGCTTCGTCGCCGGGCATTCGGCGCCGGAGCTCACCGCCATCGTGCTGGCCGGCGCGGCCGGGCTGCGGCTGGGGCTGGATCTGATCGCGCCCGGGCGGCGGCGTCGGATCGATGCCCTGATCGAAGGCGGCAAGGTCGGCGCCCGGCTGTGTCTGGGCGTGTTCGCGATGCTGGTGTTCGCGGCGTTCGTGGAAGCCTTCTGGTCGTCGATCGGCTGGATGCCGGCGGCGATCAAATACGCCGTGGGCGGGGTCATGTGGGCGATCACCCTGAGCTGGCTTGCGCTGGGCGGGCGTGGCGAAGTGCGCGGCGCGGCCGTGCAACTCCCGGCCGTTGCGGTGCAGCGCGGCGCGTCGGCGGGACGCGCCGAGTGAAGCTCGAAACCCTCACCGTCGAACTGCGCCCGCGCTCGTCGTGGGAAGCCATGGAGCTGGGCGCGGCGCTGGTGCGCCGGCATGCGGCTGCGATCTGGACGCCGTGGCTGCTGGTCACCGGTGCGGTGTTCGTGCTGCTGAATCTCGCCGCGTGGGCGGTGGGCCAGATCTGGCTGGCGTGGGTGCTGATGTGGTGGCTGCGTCCGGTGTTCGACCGCATTCCGCAGTACGTGCTGTCGCGTGCGGTGTTCGGCAGCGTGCCGGGCACCGCCGAAACCCTGCGCGCACAGCTGCATTGGGGCTGGAAACCGATGCTCGGCCATCTCACCTGGCGCCGGTTCAGCCCGTTCCGCGCGGCGATGCTGCCGATCGATCTGCTGGAAGGCGCGGACCCCACGCGGCTGGCCGAACGGCGACGGGTGATCGGCGGCGGGGTCGGCGGCCCGGCGGTGCTGTTGACCCTGGCCTGCCTGAACTTCCTGATCGCCCTGGTGCTGTCGGCGGTGCTGCTGGTCACCCTGTTCGTGCCCAACGAACTGCTGCCCGAGGCGGCGCGCGCGGCCTGGGCCACGCTGACCGAAGACCCGCCGGTGTGGGCGCTGATCGCGTTCAACGCGCTCGACTGGGTGGCGGTGGCCTTCATCGAACCGTTCTATGTCGGCGCCGGCTTCGGCCTGTACCTCAACCGCCGCACGCAGCTGGAAGCCTGGGACCTGGAGATCGCGTTCCGGCGCATGCGTAAACGCCTGGAGGCGGTCGGCACCAGCGTGCTGCTGGCCCTGGTGCTGTGCCTGCCGATGGCGATGCCCGCCCACGCCCGCGACGACAACACCTGCCCCTTCCCCGAAGAGAGCGTTCCTGAAAAGACCGTCCCCGGAAAGACCGCCCCCGGCACGACGCAGGACAGCGAGCAGCAGGCTGCCGAAGAGGCCGCCAAGGCCGCTGCTGCGGCCGCCACCGCGGCCGCAGGCGAGGAAAGCCCATCGCCCGACGTCGAAACCCGCACCCTGCGCCAGATCTTCGGCGACGACCGCAGCGGACAGGCGGCGTTCGAGAAAGCGGTCGCCCAGGCCTACAAGGATCCGCTGCTGCGGCCGAAGCTGGAGCAGACCACGTGGCAGCCCCGCGACCGCGACAAGAAGAAGGACAAACCCATCGACGCCGAGCCGCCGCAGCTGGCGTGGCTGGCGGGTCTGATCGGGTTCCTCGCCGAATACGGGCTGTGGCTGCTGGTCGGCGCGCTGGTGGTGGCGCTGCTGCTCACCGCGAAGCGCTGGTGGCCGTGGCTGCTCGGCGGACTGGCCGTGCCCGAACCCGAACCCGCGCCGGTGGAAATGACCCATCTGGCGTACAGCGAACCGCTGCCGCCGGACATCGCCACGGTCGCGCGCCGGCTGTGGGCGCAGGGTCAGCCGCGCCGCGCGCTGGCGCTGCTGTATCGCGCCAGCGTCGAAGCCATGACCGCGCGCGTCGACGCCCATCCTCCGCCGGGCGCCACCGAAGCCGATTGCCTGCGGCTCTCGCGGCGCATGCCCGAGGCCGAAGACCGCGACGCTTTCCAGCGCATGGTCCGCATCTGGCAATACGCCGCCTACGGCCAGCGCCTGCCGGCCGCCGACGATTTCGAAACCCTGGTGCAGACGCTGGCCGAACGCTTCCGGTGGGCGGCATGACCCGGCGCGGCAACGCGTTGCGCATCGTCCTGCTCACGCTGCTGGGCGCGGGCCTGCTCGCCGCCGGCACGTGGTGGTGGCTGCGCACCTACGAACGCGTGACCAACACGATCGATCTGCCGCCGAAGGGCGAAGCCGGCTACAACCCGCTGTACGCGCTGAAGATCGCGCTGGGCAAGGCCGGCCAGCGCGTCGATTCGCGCCAGCGCCTGAGCCTGGGTTCGCGCCCGTTGCAGCCGGCCGACACCCTGCTGCTGCTCGCCGACCCGCGCACGCTGTCGGCCGATCAGGTCGAAACGCTGCTGGCGTGGGTCGAGGCCGGCGGCCATCTGATCCTGCGCACGCCGCCGCCGGGCGCGGAGATCGGCGAAGAATCGGTCCCGCTGCTGGAGGATCTGGGCATCGCGGTGCTGGACACGGATCCGGTCTGCCAGGGCCTGCAGGTGGACGAGATGTCGCAGCACGCCGAGTTCTGCGACGGCCGCCGGTTCTATTTCTACGACGAGGACGTCGAAACCGCCGCGACCTGGGGCGACGACGAAGAGGAGGAATACGGTTACGCCCGCGTGCCCTGGGGCGAAGGCAGCGTCGATGTGCTCGCCGATACCGATTTCCTGCTCAACGACAAACTCGAAGACCGCCAGCACGCCGCGCTGACCCGCCGGCTGCTGCAGCCGAACTGGGCCGACGGCGGCACCTTCCACCTGATCTACAGCGCCAACATGCCGCCGTTCTGGCGCCTGCTGCTGGACCACGGTTGGCGGGTGCTGCTGCCGGCGCTGCTGGCGCTGCTGCTGTGGCTGTGGATGCGCGCCGAACGTCTCGGCCCGCTGCGCCCCGCGCCCGCGCCCGATCGCCGCTCGCTGCTGGAACACGTGCAGGCCAGCGGCGACCATCTCTATCGCTACGGCCGCCGCGCCGCGCTTTACGCCGCCGTGCACGACGCCTTCATGCGTCGCCTGCGCCGCCGCGACCCCTACGCCGCCGTGCTCGAGGGCGCGGCGCAGATCGACGCGATCGCGACCCGCACCGGCATGAGCACCGCCGATGTCGATGCCGCGCTGCGCTACCCCCGCCCGGGCGACGCCAAGGATTTCGTGCTTCGCATCGCCAGACTTCTCCAGCTGAGAAACCGACTATGACCACGCCCCCCATCCATGAGCACGCCAACGAGCACGCCCATGACGTCGCCCACGGGCACGCCGCCACCGCGGCTGCGCCGCAGCCGATCCTCGGCGAAGCGCTGGTGGCGCGCGCCGCCGCCGTTCGCGACGAGGTCGCCAAGGCCTTCATCGGCCAGGACGACGTGCTCGACCAGATCCTCATCGTGCTGCTGGCCGGCGGCCACGTGCTGATCGAAGGCGTGCCCGGCCTGGGCAAGACCCTGCTGGTGCGCGCGCTGGGCCAGGCGCTGGGCTGCGGCTACGGCCGCGTGCAGTTCACCCCCGACCTGATGCCCAGCGATGTCAGCGGCCATGCGGTCTACGACCCGAAGACCGAACGCTTCGCGATCCGCCGCGGCCCGATCTTCACCAACCTGCTGCTGGCCGACGAGATCAACCGCGCACCGGCGAAGACCCAGTCCGCGCTGCTGGAAGCCATGCAGGAACAGCAGGTCACCATCGAAGGCAGCAGCCACCCGCTGCCGGCGCCGTTCATGACGCTTGCGACGCAGAACCCGGTGGAACAGGAAGGCACCTACCCGTTGCCCGAAGCGCAGCTCGACCGCTTCCTGCTGAAGGTGCTGATCGACTATCCCTCGCACGCCGACGAAGTGAGCATGGTCACCGCCGTCAGCCACGGCCGCGCCGCTGCGCATTTCGATCTGTCGCAGGTGAACAGCGTGCTCAGCGCCGAGGACATCGTCGCGATGCAGCTCGGCACCGCGCAGGTCACCGTCGACGCCGCGGTGATCGACTACGCCGTACGCATCGTCGCCGCCACCCGCAAGTGGCCGGGCATCGCGCTGGGCGCCGGCCCGCGCGGCAGCCTCGCGCTGGTCCGCGCGTCGCGCGCGCAAGCGGTGCTGGCCGGCCGCGATTTCGTCACCCCCGACGACATCCGCAGCATCGCCAAACCGGCGCTGCGCCACCGCATCGCGCTGTCCCCGGAAATGCAGATCGAAGGCCAGACGCCGGATCAGGTGCTCGAAGCGCTGCTCGCCAAGGTCGAAGCGCCGCGGCAGTGAGCGCAACGGCCGCCAACGCGATATCGAAACCCGCGCCCGCAGCGCCCGTCGTCGCGGCCCGCGTCGTACGCGCATGGCCGCGCCCCGCGCCCGGACTGGTGTGGGCGTTCATCGCCTGGGCCGTGCTCGGCCTCGCGGTGAGCGTCGGCCTGGCGCCCGCGCGCGTCTGGGTGATCGCATTCGCGGTGTTCGCGGTGCTGGCGATCCTCGATCTGTGGCGGCTGCTGCGCGCGCCCACGCCCGAGGTCGCGCGCGCATTGCCCGAAGCGTGGCCGATCGGCGTCGAACGCGACGTCGAACTGCGCATCGAACACTACGGCCGCCGCCAGCGCCTCACCGTCCACGACCTGCATCCCGGCGACTGGGATGCCGTCGACAGCAACACCCGCGACATGCCGCGCACGCTCACCCTCGCCGCCGACAGCGTGGCGACGCTCACCTATCGTCTGCGCCCGCAGGTGCGCGGCAATTTCCGTTTCGACGGTACTCAGCTGCGGCTGCTGTCGCCGCTCTGGCTGTGGCGGCAGTCGCGCGTCGTCGGCGCGCCGCAGTCGATCCGCGTGTTTCCGAACTTCGCGCCGCTCGCGGGCTTCGCGCTGTTCAGCGCCGAACAGGCCTCGCGGCTGGTCGGCGCGCACATCAAGCGCCGCCGCGGCGAAGGCACCGACTTCCACCAGATGCGCGAATATCGCGTCGGCGACAGCATGCGCCAGATCGACTGGAAGGCGACCGCGCGCGCGCGCAAACTCATTTCGCGCGAATACCAGGACGAAAAGAATCAGCAACTGCTGATGGTGGTCGACACCGGCCGGCGCATGCTCGCGCACGAAGGCGGCCTGTCGCACTTCGACCGCGCGCTCGACGCCACGCTGGTGGTGTCCTACATCGCGCTCAAGCGCGGCGACGCCGTCGGCCTGTTCACCGTCGGCGGCGAACAGCGCTGGGTCGCCCCGCAGCGCGGCATGGGTGCCATCGATACCCTGCTGCGCGCCAGCTACGACCTGCAGCCCGCGCCGGTCGCCACCGATTACCTCGCCGCCTCCACCGAACTCGCCCTGCGCCAGCGCCGCCGCGCGCTGGTGATGCTGGTCACCAACCTGCGCGACGAAGACATCGAAGACGTGCTCGGCGCCGTGCGCCTGCTGCAGCGCCGCCACCTCGTGGTCGTCGCCAGCCTGCGCGAACGCGACCTCGACGAAGCCCTCGACCAGCCCGTCGACGACGTGCGCAGCGCTGTCCGCGCCGCCGCTGCCGCCCGCTACATCGCCCAGCGCGCCGCCGCCCACGAAACCCTGCGCAACCACCGCGTCAGCGTGCTCGACGTGACATGCGAACAACTGCCCGCCGCGCTGGTGGAGCAGTATCTTTCGATCAAGCGGAGCGGGTTGTTGTGATTCCGCATTCTCTATCCGCGTGATTTGAAGCACGGCGAGTATTTCCGTCCGGATCGCCGTTCAGATCACCGTCTTCCCGGCGCAGGCCGGGATCCAGTCTTGAAGCATGTGGTCGATCCGCGGAACAGACCCCGCTCGATTCAATCGACGGAAGGCGGATATCGATACGCCAACGCCACAAAGCGATGCCGATCGCTGCGCCGTTGGCGAGACAAAACTAATGTGAGATCGTGGAACATGTGACGGTATGGAGTCTCGAACGCGGGAAGCTCCGTCGGGTCCCGATCATTGTCGCGCCGGGATTTCAGCTGAAAGCGCCATGTGCCGATGCTTACGACAGGATTACTGCAACCTCCGCAGGCCGCAATGAACGCACTTGCGCGCGAACGGCCAGTAATACCAGGCGTGGCTGAAAAATCGATTGCGGCAACGCGGACACTTGAAGAGTTGCAAGCGGATGCCTGCGATCGCAAACGCGACCAGCCAGCAAGCGGCAATGATCATACCGAGCCAGCCGGGTCCGGCGGCAAGCGAAAAAGCATAGATGAACGCCGCAACCAACAGGAATCCGCCCAACCAGACTCCGATGAAGCGTTGGAGTCTTCGTCGATAGTCGTTCCACGCATCGGTGTACAAGCGATCAGGTATGGGATCTGACCTTGGAGTCCAAGTCATGGGTGGGTCCCGGGACAGTAGGGCGCATAAGCCGAAGGCGTCACGGGCCGATGAGAGATGCGTGCATCGTAATCGACACGCACATCCCGCGCATCAGGGACACTCGATGCGCCGATCGAACTACCTATACCCATTGCTGAGGCGCCATGCGGACGAAACTGTCCGCAGAAAACGTACTGTCTTTTCAAGATGAACGTGGGGTTATCGTAATAAATGCGCAGGGTGCCGTACGGTGGCGGGTTCAGCACGTCGAGCGCATAAGCCGAAGGCGTCATGCGCCTTTGAGTGTTGCCGACACCGGAATTGCCGAAAGATGCACGACGCTTCGCTTATGCACCTCACGAGGTTCTATGCGCCTTACGGCCTTATTGCTGGCAATAGCTAATCCTCTTTATCGTCAGCATCCGGTATTGAAACCTCCGGAACTTGGCTGAGAGCTCAGCTCAATAGCTGATCGAGCTGTCGCTTCGGATTCCCGAGGAATGCCTTGGTAACGAGGTAGTGCTCAGTCTGTTCGTACTCGATCTGTTGCAAGCCGCTGTCGCCGATCTGGTAGATGCAGGCATCCGGGTAAGCCATCAAGATCGGTGAATGCGTGGCGATGACGAACTGAGAATGCGACTGCACCAGCTGGTGCAGTCGCGCGATCATCGCCAGTTGTCGCTGTGGTGAGAGCGCGGCCTCCGGTTCGTCCAGCACGTACAGTCCACTGCCGCTGAAGCGGTGCATCATGAGAGCGAAGAACGACTCGCCGTGCGACTGCTGGTGCAATGACACCCCGCCGTAAGAGTTGATGATCGGCGGACCTCCTCCTTCTTCATCCAATCGCTCAATCTCCGTCGCGACGTTGAAGAAACTCTCCGCTCGCAGGAAGAAGCCATCTTTGGCGCGGCGGATACCCTTCACAAGGGTGATATTTTCGTGCAATGTCGAGTGTGATGCGCGAGTCTGGAACCTGAAATTCTTCGTGCCGCCTTCCGGATTGAATCCCCAAGATGTGGCAATTGCTTCAAGAAGCGTGGACTTGCCGCTGCCGTTCTCGCCGATGATGAAAGTGACTTTCGGATGTAATTCCAGTGCATGCAAATTGCGCACGACGGGTAACGAAAATGGGTATTGATCGAAAGATGCGACCTTATCTCTCTTAAGCTTGACTTCGAGCAAGTAGTGTTCAGCATCGAGAGCACGCATATTTTTTTAGTCCCTAGCTCTTGTCTACGACGTGGTCTGGAAGTTGATCCGATATTTGCGTAAAACACCGGACAGGTCGGGTTTAGTGTAGCGCGTAGGGCGCATAAGCCGAAGGCGTCATGCGCCGTTGAGTGTTACCAACACCGGAATTGCCGAAAGGTGCATGACGCTTCGCTTATGCACCCTACGTGGTTCTATGCGCCTTACGGCCTTGCATGTGGGACAAGCCGCGCGAGATCACCCGCGGCGCGTACACCGGCCACGGCTTCGAGATCGTCTGCTGGAACTCGGGCGGCATGACCGCCAAAATCGCGCTGGACTGCTGGCGGCGCAGCGCCGCGCACCACAACGTCATCCTCAACCGCGGCATCTGGCGCGAGACCACGTGGCGAGCGCTGGGCATTCGCATGTCGCAGCACTACGCCGTGCTGTGGCTGGGCATGGAGGCGGAGCGTTGATGCGGTAAATCCACAGATGGGGTCAGGTTCACTTCTGTTGAAGTGAACCTGACCCCATCTGTGCGCTCTGCGACTGGCTGTGCAACCGTTTTCGCTGTCGAAGTCACGGCGTCTTCAAGCAATCGACGACCGGTACTTGCGTGGAGAGTCCATACACGAATGGTCAGGTGTCACTGCTGACGTGAGAAGCGTTGAAGCAAGGCTGCGGTTGGGAGCAACGTAAGCCATGGTGAAACATAGAAAACCGTTAAATACCAGTAAGTCCAAAGGTATGAAGAACCATGCCCAAGGTAAATTCCGCAGTACCACGTATCCAGCACTGCGAACGGTACCGTGAAATAGAATGACAGCCAGAACGCAATTACGAATCGGCGTTTGGGTGAAACGCGAAGCAGGATCAGCAGGCACAGCAGCGAAGTTGCAACCGACAGGATGACGACCCCGATGCCTACGGCGGCAGCAGAGTACTGTTGGTAGTAGTCCGGCAAGCCAAGCAACCAGAATCCGAGCCAGGCAAGCATCGATTGCGCGAGAAGTTTGAAGTGATTTTGTAGCCGCAAGTGACACTTCCTTGTTGTTTTAACCTGCGCCAGTCTAGCGTCTATGACGCCTAACTCTTGAGTT
>CALRWS020000050.1:0-22287 GCA_943371935.1 Chitinophaga pinensis
TGCTGGCGATGAAGGGCACCCGCCCGGACGACGAGATCGCGGGCCTGCCCGCGGGCTGGGCGCTGCGCCATATCCACCCGCTGACCGTGCCCGGGCTGGGCGCAGAACGGCATCTCGTGGTGGTCGGCCACGCCGAACCGACCAAAGGCTGACGGCAAGCCCGCCCGCCAGCAGGCATAATCTGCGGTTCGGCCCGCGCCGCCTCTGGCGCGGACTTGCCGGCTTCGGCCCGGCCAACACCAGACTTCCGGACCCCACCATGGCCCGCATCATCGCCATCGCCAACCAGAAAGGCGGGGTCGGCAAGACCACCACCGCGGTCAATCTCGCCGCCGCGCTGGCGCAGGCGCCCAAGCGCGTGCTGCTGGTCGACCTCGACGCCCAGGGCAACGCCACCATGGGCAGCGGCGTCGACAAGCGCGAGCTCGCCGGCTCCACCTGCGACGTGATGCTGGAGGAAATGCACGCGGTCGACGTGATCGTGCGCACCGCCGAAGGCTTCGACCTGCTGCCGGGCAACAACGACCTGACCGCGGCCGAGATCGAGCTGATGGACGAGCCGGGCCGCGAGCAGCGGCTCAAGCGCGCGATCGAAACCGTGCGCGACCGCTACGACTTCATCCTCATCGACTGCCCACCGGCGCTGTCGCTGCTCACGCTGAACGCGCTGACCGCCGCCGACTCGATCCTGGTGCCGATGCAGTGCGAGTACTACGCGCTGGAAGGCCTCAGCTCGCTGCTGCAGACCATCGACGCGCTGAAGGCCAAGCTCAATCCGGATCTGGAAATCGAAGGCGTGCTGCGCACCATGTTCGACGTGCGCAACAACCTCGCCAACGCCGTCTCGGCGGACCTCACCGCGCACTTCGGCGACAAGGTCTTCCGCACCATCATCCCGCGCAACGTGCGCCTGGCCGAGGCCCCGAGCCACGGCCAGAGCATCGTCGGTTACGACAAGGGGTCGCGCGGGGCCATCGCTTATCTCGGACTGGCCGGCGAAGTGATCCGCCACCAGCGCGAACGCACGCAACAGGCCGGCGCCGGCGGTGCGCACCACAAGACCCCGGGGACCTCCGCATGAGCACCGTCAAAAAGCGTGGCCTCGGCCGCGGCCTCGAAGCCCTGCTCGGCCCCAAGGCCGCCGCGGAGGCGCCCGCGCTGGAAGCCACGTCCGCCGACACCCTGCGGATGCTGCCGGTCGACGCGCTGACCCCCGGCAAGTACCAGCCGCGCCGCGCGATGGACCCGGGCAAGCTCACCGAGCTGGCCGAGTCGATCAAGGCGCAGGGCGTGATCCAGCCCATCGTCGTGCGCGAAATCGCCAAGGACAAGGGCGGCAAGGTCTACGAGATCATCGCCGGCGAACGCCGCTGGCGCGCCTCGCAGCAGGCCGGGCTGAAGGAAATCCCGGTCGTCATCCGCGAAGTCGACGACCGCACCGTGGTTGCGATGGCGCTGATCGAGAACATCCAGCGCGAAGACCTCAACCCGCTGGAAGAAGCGCAGGCGCTGCAGCGGCTGATCGACGAATTCGACCTCACCCACGCGCAGGCCGCCGAAGCCGTGGGCCGCTCGCGCGCCGCGGTGTCCAACCTGCTGCGCCTGCTGGAACTGCCGGCCGACATCCGCACACTGGTGGAAACCCGCGCGCTGGAAATGGGCCACGCCCGCGCCCTGCTGTCACTGGCGCCGCAGGCGGCGATCGCGCTGGCGCGCCAGGCCGCCGAACTGGGCTGGTCGGTGCGCGAAGTCGAACACCGCGTGCAGCAGTACGCCGCCGGGCAGGTGCCCAGCGGCACCAAAGCCAAGACCACCAACGGCGCCAAGCCCAAACCGCAGGCCGACATCGTCGCCCTGGAGCGCGACCTGTCCGAATCGCTGGGCACCATCGTCAACGTGCTGCACGGCCGCGGCGGCAAGGGCCGGCTGGTGATCCATTACACCGATCTGGACACCTTGGAAGGGGTGCTGGAGCGGTTGAAGGCGCGGACCTGATCCTGGCGTGTAGCACTCATGTGCTACATTTTATGCCCGCTCGCCGCAAGGCACTGCCATGTCCACGACCACGATCCGCATTCCCGAAGAGCTGAAGGCGCGCCTGTCGCGCATCGCCGCGCAGGAAGGCACCTCGACCCACGGTCTGATTCTCGACGCCATCGCCGAGAAGGCCGACGCGCTGGAACGCCGCCAAGCCTTCCACGAGGAAGCCCGCGAACGACTGGCGGAGATGGAGGCGTCGGGCATGGGGATCGAGTGGGACGACATGGAGCGTTACCTGCGCGCACGGATGGCCGGCGAGGATGTGCCGCTGCCGGCTTCCAAGCCCATCCAGGGCTGAACGTTTGGCCCAGCTCTTTTTCTCCGAACGCATCGGCGCGGATCTGCGACGGATCATCGACCACTTGCGCGAACATGCATCGACCGACGGTGCGGATCGGCTGGCGGGGCTGATCGGCGCTGTCGACGTTCTCGCCGCCAACCCGCTCATCGGCCGTCCCTGTGGCGATGGTCTGCGCGAGCTGGTGATCGGACGCGGAATGCGGGGCTACCTTGCGCTGTACCACTACGACGAACGGATCGACCTCGTGAGGATTCTCGCGATCCGTTCGCAACGTGAATCCGGATACCCAATCCCATGACCCACCCCCACCTCTCCGTCGTCGTCCCCGTGTTCAACGAACGCGACAACGTGACGCCCTTGATCAACGAAATCACCGCCGCGCTGCGCGGCAACGCATTGCTGAAAGGCGAGGCGTTCGAGATCGTCTATGTCGACGACTGCTCGCGCGACGACACGCTGGATGTGTTGAAAAAGCTCAAGGCCGACGTGCCCGAACTGCGGGTGATCAAGCACGTCACCCAGAGCGGGCAGAGCACCGCGGTGCGCACCGGCGTGAAGCAGGCGCGCGGTGCGTGGATCGCGACCCTCGACGGCGACGGCCAGAACGATCCGGCCGATATTCCGAAACTTCTGGCCGAACGCGAGACATCAGCCGCCGACGTGAAACTGTTCGCCGGCTGGCGCGTGCAGCGCAAGGACACCGGCAGCAAGCGCTGGGCGTCGAAAGTCGCGAACGCGATCCGCAGCCGCATGCTGCAGGACGCCACGCCCGACACCGGCTGCGGCATCAAGCTGTTCGAGCGCGAGGCCTTCCTCGACCTGCCGTATTTCAATCACATGCACCGCTACCTGCCCGCGCTGATGCAGCGCGCCGGCTGGAAGACCGTCAGCGTGCCGGTGAACCACCGCCACCGCGCCAGCGGCGTGTCGAAATACAACAACCTCAACCGCGCGCTGGTCGGCCTGCGCGACCTGCGCGGCGTGGCGTGGCTGATCGCGCGCAGCAAGCGCACCACGACCGAGGAGATCTAGCCGTGGACGCCATTCCCGTCGACATCATGAATTCGCCGATCCCGTGGCTGGCGTGGACCGGGCTGCACATGAGCCCGTGGAAACTCATCGGCCTGACCGGCGCGCTGATGTTCGGCGGCCGCTGGCTGGTGCAGTTCATCGCCAGCAAGCGCCACGGCAAACCGGTGATCCCGCGCGCGTTCTGGTACATGAGTCTGGTCGGCAGCGCGATGACGCTGTCGTATTTCATCTTCTCGCAGAAGCAGGATTCGGTCGGCATCATCCAGAACCTGTTTCCGTCGTTCACTGCCGCGTACAGCCTGTATCTGGACATCAAGCATCGCGGCTGGCACCGCGAGCGCAACACCCACTGACGGCCGCGCCCACCGCCCGGGCACGCGGCTTTCGGGCAATACGCCGGCGCACGGAATTCGTGTAGGCTCGCCGGTCAGGCCTCTGGGGAGAGGCTAAAAAAAATCTGGGGGGAACATGGCTCGCTGGTATCGGTGGGGGTTCGCAATTGCGGCATTGGCGCCAGGGGTGGCGTGGGCACAAACGACCGAACAGGTCGTCCATTCGGTCTGGATCGCCACCTGCGCCGGCTTCGTGCTGATGATGCAGCCGGGGTTCGCGCTGCTGGAAAGCGGGTTCTGCCGCGCGAAGAACTCGGTCAACGTGATCATGAAGAACTTCACCGACTGCGCCATCGCCTCGCTGGCGTACTGGGCGGTGGGCTTCGGGCTGATGTTCGGGCTGAACTGGAACGGGGTGGTCGGGATCAGCGATTTCTTCCCGGCCGGCGACGGCGCCTCGCTGGTGAACGTGCTCTACCAGACCTTCTTCGCCGCCACCGCCGCGACCATCATCAGCGGCGCGGTGGCCGAGCGCATCCGCTTCATGCCGTATCTGGTCGGCTCGGTGGTGGTGGTCTGTCTGATCTATCCGCTGTACGGCGCGTGGGTCTGGGGCGGCACCGCCGAAAACCCGGGCTGGCTACGCGGGCTGGGCTTCCTCGACACCGCCGGCGGCGCGGCGGTGCACATGATCGGCGGCTTCACCGCGCTTGGCGCCATCGTCGTGCTGGGCCCGCGGCTCGGCCGCTTCTCGCGCACCGGCGAGGTGCGCGACATTCCCGGCCACAACCTGCCGCTGGCGGCGCTGGGCGCGTTCCTGCTGTGGGTGGGCTGGCTGGGGTTCAACGGCGGCGCCGCGGATCCGGATTTCAACGATCTGGGCGTGATCGTCCTCAACACCCACCTGGGCGCCGCCTCCGGCGTGCTGGGCGCGATGCTGACGCTGGCCTTCCACCGCCGCCCGCTGCTGATGTCGGCGGTGATCAATGGCGCACTGGGCGGGCTGGTGTCGGTCACCGCGGGCGCGAAATACATCGACCCGGGCTTCGCGGTGGTGGCCGGCATGATCGGCGGCATGATCGTGGTGGTCGGCCCGGCGGTGCTGCAGCGGCTGAAGATCGACGACGTGGTCGATGCGGTGTCGGTCCACGGCTTCTGCGGCCTGTGGGGCACGATCGCCGTCGGCCTGTTCATGCGCGACGATCTGTTCGACCCCGGCCGGATCGCGGTGCAGGCGCTCGGCGCGGCCGTGGCGGCGGCCTGGGCGTTCGGCATCGGCTGGCTGGTCTACAAGGCGCTGGACGCGACGATGGGCCTGCGCGCCAGCACCGAGCACGAACAGCGCGGCCTCGACTACACCGAACATTACGAGATCGGCTACGGCGAGTTCATGGCCGCACGCACCCATCGCGACCTCGGCGGCGAGGGCTGACCGGTGGTGGCCAACGACAACGGCAGCATGGGTCTGAACTACCGCCGCCGGGTGATCTACCAGGCGCTGCAGAACACCTTCTCCGATCCGCAGCAGTTGCGTGTGTACTTCGAGCTCTGGCAGCGCGAACACAGCCAGGAAACCCACTTCGTGGTGACCCGTTTCGCCGCGGCGGTGGCGAAGGTCGCCGGGCTGGACGCCGAGCAGAAATCGCTGTTCCAGCGCCGGCTGTTCCAGGGTCTGACCCAGCCCTACGAGAGCCTGCCGCGCGTGCCCGACGCCTGGATGCCCGCCGCCAACCAGACCGACGAGCAGCCGTTCGTGCCTGCGGGGCGAGAGGCGCCGGCAGCGGCACCCGCCGTGCCGGAGCCGGTCGCACGCATCGACTCGGTCGAACGCATCGTGTTCAAGGCGTTCGCTCAGCCGATCGCGGCCGCGATCCTCGCCAAGGCCGACCGGCATCCGGGCGTGCTGCAGCAGGCGGTGGACGATCTGGGCGCAAGCACCGGCACCGACAGCCGCACGCAGGCGCTGCACCGGGCGTTCAAACAGTGGTCGGGCGAGCGCTTCGCGAGCGATGCGCTGCCGCCGCTGCATGCGCAGGAAGACCTGCAGCATCTCGCCCATCAGCTGTATCTGCTGGCCGCGGACCTGATCGGCCCGATGCAGGCCGATCGCCTGCTGGCGCAGGCCGCCGCCGAAGCGGAGCGGCTGCCCGAAGCGGCCCTGTTCTCGCCGCAGATGCTGCTCTGAATCGAAACGCGCGGATCTTCCGGTCCCGCTGATCCGTGGGGTCAGGCGCGTCCGCGACCCTGCGCGCGCAGCCCGGCGTAGATCAGCATCAGCGCCGCCAGCGCGACCCCGATCGCCATCCATTCCCTGCTGGTCAGCGTGGTGACGATGGCCAGCATCGCCGCGAACGCGATCAGCGGAATGACCGGCCCACCCGGCAGCACGAAGGGTTCGCCACGCTCGCGCAGGTTCACGCGCTGCGCGCGCCACGCCGCAAGGCTGACCAGGCCGTACATCAGGCAGATCGCGCCGCCGGAGATCAACGCCAGCGTGTCGAACGTGCCGCCCAGCGCGAGCACCCAGGCCAGGCTGGCATGCGCGATCAGCGCCAGCAGCGGCACGCGATGCGTGGCGGTGACCCGGCCGAACGCGCGCGGCAGGTAGCCGTCGCGGCCCAGCGCGAACACCAGCCGCGAGGTGCCCAGCAGATTGCCCAGCAGGAAGCCGGCCATCGAGATGCAGGCGGTGATCAGCAGCAGCGTGCGTCCCGGACCCCACAGCGCCGCGGCGGTGTCGGCGATCGGCACGCCGCTGTCGGCCAGCTTCGGACCGAGCAGGCCCTGGCCGACGATCTGAAGGCCGAGGTACAGCAGCACCACCAGCAGGATCGCGGCGATGGTGGCGCGCGGCACGTTGCGCGCGGGGTCGCGCAGCTCGCCCGACGGCACCAGCGCGGTCTCCATGCCCGAGTAGGCGAACATCACCAGCACCATCGACGCGCCCAGCGCGGACACCGACGGCACGTCGCCGAACGAGAAGCTCACCAGGCTCCAGTCGACGAAGAACATGCCGACGCCGGCAAGCACGAACAGCGGCGCCAGTTTCAGCGTCGCCAGCACCGCGATCGCGCGCGCCCCCAGCTTCACGCCGAAGGCATTCAGCGCGAACAGCGACAGATAGACCACGGTCAGCAGACCGGCGCGGGCGTAGGGATCGGCGAACGCCGGCACCAGCGTCGCCACCTGCACCGACAGCGCGGCGGCGACGCCGGCGCTGGACGCGATATTGCTGATCCACATCAGCGCGCCGGCAAGGAATCCGGCGAATGGCCCGAACACCGCGGTGAGATAGGTGTACGGCCCGCCGGTGGCCTGGGTGCGGCTGCCGATCGCGGCGAAACACAGCGCCACCGGCACGATCGCCAGCGCGCCGGCCAGCAGCGCCAGCGGCGCGGCGCTGCCCATCTTGTCGGCCAGCGCCGACGGCATCCGGAAGATCCCGCCGCCGATGATGACGTTGATCACCGCCGCGGTCAGCGCGAACGTGCCGACCGCACGGATCAGCGCGGCGTCGCCTTCGAGCGGACGGGCGGTTGCGGGTTCGGACATGGGTGCGGCCTGCGGCGGGCGAAGCGCGAAGCCTCGCACGCGCGGTGCGGTTTGACGAGTGCGAGAACCCCCGCTCTGTAGGAGCGGCGGAAGCCGCGATGGCGCGCCGAAAGTCTTGACCAGCCTTCGGCTGTTGAAAGCCCGTGGTGCATCGCGGCTTCCGCCGCTCCTACGGGCGGGCGGCGCGCCACATGCGTTAGCATCGCCTGACTCACCGGAGACCCGACCGCATGCGCACGACCCTGCTCGCCCTGTCCCTCGCCTCCGCGTGCCTCGCCTGCGCGCTCGGCGCGCCGCTCGCGCACGCCGCCGACATGGCGCGGCCCGAAGTGCGCGCCCAGGCCGAACGGCTCGGCCCGAAAGTGCTGGCCTGGCGCCGCGACATCCACCAGAACCCGGAACTCGGCAACCGCGAAGTACGCACATCGAAACTCGTCGCCGACCACCTGCGGGCGCTCGGCCTGGACGTGAAGACCGGCATCGCCACCACCGGCGTGGTCGCAGTGCTCAAGGGCGGCAAGCCCGGCCCGCGCATCGCGATCCGCGCCGACATGGACGCGCTGCCGGTGACCGAACGCCACGCGCTGCCGTTCGCGTCCAAGGTCACCTCGACCTTCCGCGGCGAGACCGTCGGCGTGATGCACGCCTGCGGCCACGACGCCCACACCGCGACCCTGATGGGCGTGGCCGAAGCGATGGTGGCGATGAAGGCCGACCTGCCGGGCCAAGTGCTGTTCGTGTTCCAGCCGGCCGAGGAAGGCCCGCCGGACGGCGAGGAGGGCGGCGCCGAGGAAATGCTGAAGCAGGGCATCTTCCGCGACTTCAAACCCGAGGCGGTGTTCGGCCTGCACGTGTTCAGCACCCTCAACGCCGGCCAGATCGGCTACCGCGCCGGCCCGGCGATGGCCGCGTCGGACCGTTTCAACATCGTCATCAAGGGACGGCAGACGCACGGTTCGCGGCCGTGGGGCGGCGTGGACCCGATCGTCGCCGCGGCCGATGTCATCGGCACCGCGCAGACCATCGTCAGCCGCCGCCAGAACATCTCGAAGCTGCCGGTGGTCGTCACCTTCGGCGCGATCAAGGGCGGCATCCGCTACAACATCATTCCCGACCAGGTGGAAATGATCGGCACCGTCCGCACCTTCGACGACGACATGCGCCAGGCGGTGTTCAAGGATCTGCAGAACGTCGCCGAACACGTCGCCGCCGCGCACGGCGCGACCGCGGTGGCGCAGATCCCGGACACCAAGGGCAACCCGGTGACCGTCAACGATCCCGCGCTGACCGCCAAGCTGCTGCCCAGCCTGGAACGCGCGGCCGGCAAGGAGAACGTGGTCGAAATGGGCCTGAACATGGGCGCCGAGGATTTCTCGTTCTACGCCCGCGAAGTGCCCGGCTTCTTCTTCTTCGTCGGCGCCACGCCGAAGGGCCAGGACGCCGGCAAGGCGCCGTCGAACCATTCGCCGGAGTTCTTCCTCGACGAGTCCGCGCTGGGCGTGGGCCTGCGGGCGATGCTGCAGGTGACGCTGGATTATCTGCACGGCGCGAACGGCTGACGCTCACCGTTCCGTAGAGCGGCCTTCAGGCCGCTGCTTTGCTCTTCGCGAGAAAGAGCAGCGGCCTGAAGGCCACTCTACGGACATGCGCGGCTGAAGCCTGCGCGATAATGCCGGCATGAACCAACACGACATCCCCCTCGGCCGCGAAGTCGCGTACCCCTCGCATTACGACGCCGGCCTGCTGTTTCCGATTCCGCGCACGCTGGGTCGTACCGAGATCGGCATCGACACCGACGCGCCATCGCTGCCCTTCATCGGCCACGACCGCTGGCACGCCTACGAGCTGAGCTGGCTGGACGCGCGCGGCAAGCCGGTGGTCGCGACCGCGACACTGGCGGTGCCGGCGGCGTCGCCGATGCTGATCGAATCGAAATCGCTGAAGCTGTATCTGAATTCGCTCAACGCCGCGCGCTTCGAGTCCGCCGCGCACGTGCGCGACACACTCATCGCCGACCTGTCGCGGGTCGCGGGCGCGACGGTCGCGGTCGATTTCGGATTGCCGCCGTTCGCCGTCGACGACGATGCGGCTCTGAATGGTGCGATCCTGATCGACACGCTCGATCTCGACATCGACGACTACGGCCCGCCGAATGCGGTTCACCTTGCCTCCGACGGCGATGCCGTCGTCGAAGAAACCCTGCGCTCGGACCTGCTGAAATCCAACTGCCCGGTGACCGGACAACCGGACTGGGCCGGCGTGCGCATCGCCTATCGCGGCGCGCGGATCGACCGCGCCGGGCTGCTGCGGTATCTGGTGTCGTTCCGCGACCACGCCGAGTTCCACGAGCAGTGCGTGGAACGGATCTTCGTCGACGTGATGGCGCGCTGCCGGCCGCAGGCGCTGTCGGTGGAGGCGCGCTACACGCGCCGCGGCGGGCTGGACATCAACCCGTGGCGGGCGACGCCGGGGACGCCGCCACCCGTTCCCGGACGCGATGAAAGGCAGTAGGCCGACGCCGCGAAAAAAACACGTCGTCGATATGGATTCTTAACATTCGCCATGTCAATGTGGCCCGGCCATCAGGCAGGAGCCGTCCGACCATGACCACACCCGATAAAAAACCCGATTTTTCCAACGTGCAGAGTTCGGTGACCAGCACCGAACAGGCCCGGCCCGACTTCAGCAACGTCCAGACCACCGTCACCACCACCGAGGAAATCATCGGCGGCGAAGGCGGCGGCGGCGGCACGGGCGAACAGACCTACACCATCGAGAAGGGCGACACGCTGTCGGCCGTCTCCAAACGCTTCTACGGCAAGGCCAAATTCTGGCGCCAGATCTTCGAGGCCAACCGCGACACGATCGAGGATCCGGACCGGATCTTCCCGGGGCAGACCATCAAGCTGCCGGCGATCGATGTCGACGGCGACGGCGATCTCGACGATCCCTCGACCTGAGTGATCGACCGATTCGTCACGCTGCACGCACACCGCCTTCGCATCAGAACATCCACATGACCGCCCCGAGGATCCAACCCATGAATCGCACGCGTCCGCTCCAAAGCAAACTCACCCAAGCCCTGCTCATCGCCGTGATCGGCAGCGTCGCCATCGTCGGCTGCAAGAAGAAGGAAGAAGCCGTTGCGCCGCCCGCCATCAGCGAGCCGGCTCCGACTCCGGTCCCCGCACCGGCGCCGGTCGCCGCCACCGCTTCGGTCACCACCGTCGAACTGGGCAACGCCGTCGGCCCGGACATGAAGCTCACGTCCACCGGCACCACCTTCAAGCCCAAGGACACCATCACCGTGTCGATCGGCACCGCCACCAGCGACCCCGCCGCCACCGTCGCCGGCAACATCGGCGCCAAGTGGACCTACGCCAACGGCGCCGAAACCATGGAAGTGTCGAACGAAAGCAAGGCCCTCAACCTTACCGGCACCGGCTCGACCAACTTCCAGATCGCGAAGCCCGACGGCTTCCCGCCCGGCAAGTACAAGGTCGAAGTCTCGCTGGACGGCGCGGTTGTGCAGACGAAGGAATTCGAAGTCACCAAGTAACGCTGCCGCTTCGAGCGTTTCGAGAAGGGCGCGGCTCCGGCTGCGCCCTTTTTCGTGCCCGCTGTCGTGCACGCGTTCGTCGCGCCTGTCGTTTCGTGGTCGGCCGCGCAACGCCGCGTGTCATCCGCGCGTACTGGAAGGGCATGGAGAATTGGCATAGTGTGGCCCGGTTCGCCCGCGCGGCGACCCCGGCCCGGCGCCCTCTCCCTTCCCGCCTTGTATGTACGGGAACGTCTTGAGGACACCCGGTCTCTCCGATCTCCGCCAATCCCTTCAGACCAGCACCAGGAGCGCGACATGGCCTTCGAACTGACGATCAACGGCAAAGCGGTGCCGGTGGATGCCCCCGACGACATGCCGCTGCTGTGGGTGTTGCGCGACATCGCCGGATTGACCGGCACCAAATACGGCTGCGGCATGGCCCAGTGCGGCGCCTGCACGGTGCACGTCGCCGGCCAGCCGATCCGCAGCTGCGTCACCCCGGCCAGCGCGCTCGTCGGCCAGCCCATCACCACCATCGAAGGCGCCGGCGCGACCGGGCCGGTCGCCAAGGCAGTGCAGGACGCATGGGTCGCCGGCGCGGTCGCGCAGTGCGGCTACTGCCAGAGCGGGCAGATCATGTCGGCCATCGCGCTGCTGGACACCAACCGCAGCCCCAGCGACGACGACATCGACGCGGCGATGGCCGGCAACCTCTGCCGCTGCGCCACCTATCAGCGCATCCGCGCGGCGATCAAAGCCGCCGCCACCGCACTCGCGTAAGGAGAACGGACATGTTCAACGGTCGCAAACTTTCCGCGCTGGACGTCGTCGACGCGGCACAGACCCCGACGCTCTCGCGCCGCCAGTTCCTGCTCGGCGCCACGCTCATCGGCTCGGCGCTGATGGTCGGCTGCAAGATGGAATCCTCCGACGCCGCCGCACCCGCTGCGGCAGCCGGCGGCAAACCCGCCGCGGGCTCGCCGTTCGAGGCCTACATCGCGATCGCCGCCGACGGCATCGTCACCGTGTATTCCAGCCAGTTCGACATGGGCCAGAATTCCTATCACGGCCTGGCGACGCTGGTCGCCGAAGAACTCGACGTGGCGCTGGACAACGTGCGCGTCGAAGGCCGCGCCGGCAATCCCAAGTGGTACGGCAATCTCGCGATGGGCGGCGCGTTCCAGCTCACCGGCGGCTCCAGCAGCATGCCGTCGTCGTGGGAGCGCTACCGCAAGGCCGGCGCCGCCGCGCGCGAACTGTTGAAGCAGGCCGCCGCGCAGCAGTGGAAGGTCGCCGTCGGTGAGCTGTCGACCGCGAACGGCGAAGTGATCCACGCCGGCAGCGACCGCCGCGCGCCCTACGGCAGCCTGATCGCCGCCGCCGCGCCGCTGCCGGTGCCGGGCGAGGTCGCCCTGAAGGACGCGAAGGCGTGGACGCTGATCGGCAAGGACGCGACCTCGCGCATCGACGCGCGCGCCAAGTCCGACGGCAGCCAGGACTACACCATCGACATCCAGCTGCCGGGCATGCTGGTCGCGACCATCGCGCACAGCCCGCGCTTCGGCGGCAAGCCAAAATCCTTCGACGCCACCGCCGCGAAAGCCGTGCCGGGTGTGGTCGAGGTGGTGCAGATCAGCCGCGGCGTGGCTGTGGTGGCGAACAACACCTGGGCCGCGATCAAGGGCCGCGAAGCGCTGCAGGTGACGTGGGACGACAGCGGCGCGGAGACGCGTTCGTCGGACGCGATGTTCAGCGACTACGAAGCGCTGGCGAAACAGGACGGTAAGGTCGCGCTGCAGCGCGGCGATGCCGCCGGCAAGCTCGCCAAGGCCGCGAAGACCATCGAGGCTACGTATCGTTTTCCGTATCTGGCGCACGCCGCGCTGGAACCGCTGAACGCGGTGATCCACAAGGACGGCGACCGCCTGCACATCCACGGCGGCCTGCAGATGCCGGACGCGGTGCAGGGTGCCTGCGCGCAGATCGCCGGCGTCAAACCCGAGCAGGTGGATCTGCACGTGATGAAGACCGGCGGCGGTTTCGGCCGGCGCGCGGTCGCCGACTGCGACGTGTTCGTCGAAGCCACCGAGATTGCGAAAGCGATCGATTTCCGCGCACCGGTCAAACTGCAGTGGACGCGCGAAGCCGACATGGGCGGCGGCCGCTATCGCCCGCTGCACGTGCATCGCGTGCGCGTGGGCCTGGACGCCGACGGCAACGTCAGCGGCTGGCAGCATCACATCGTCGGCCAGTCGATCATGGCCGGCACCCCGTTCGAGGGAATGATGATGAAGGACGGCATCGATCCCACCTCGACCGAGGGCGTCGTCGATACCCCGTACGCGCTGCCCGACATCGACGTGCGCATGACCCATCCGGCGTCGCCGGTGCCGGTGCTGTGGTGGCGCTCGGTCGGCCACACCCACACCGCGTACGTGATGCAGACGCTGCTCGACGAGATCGCGACGGCCACCGGCAAGGATCCGGTCGCGCTGCGGCTGGCGCTGCTGCCGGCCGACGCCCGCGAACGCGCGGTGCTGTCGCTGGCCGCCGAGAAAGCCGGCTGGTCGCAGCCGGTCGCGACCGGTCGCTATCGCGGCGTCGCCGTGCACCAGTCGTTCGGCAGCTTCGTCGCCACCGTCGCGGAAGTGTCGAAAACCGCCGACGGCGGCATCCGGGTCGAACGCTGCGTGGTGGCCTCGGACTGCGGCATCGTGATCAATCCCGACATCGTGCGCGCGCAGATCGAAGGCGGCACCGGCTTCGGCCTCAGCGCGATGCTCGGCGAACGCATCGCGCTGGAGAACGGCGCGCCGACCGCGGGCAACTACGACGCCTACCGGGTGCTGCGCATCGACGCGATGCCCACGGTCGAAGTGCATATGCTGCCGTCGACGGCATCGCCGACCGGTATCGGCGAATGCGCGGTGCCGCCGATCGGCCCGGCGGTCGCCAACGCGATCTTCCAGGCCACCGGCAAGCGTGTTCGCGACTTGCCGTTTCTGGAGGCTTGATCAGGTAGGTGTTGTCTGGAGCGCGAATCGACATCGGCCAGTGGACCTTGAGGCAACGTTGTTGTCATCCCGAGCGCAGCGAGGGACCTGCTGATCTGTAATGGCTCCAAATCAGGTCCCTCGCTGCGCTCGGGATGACAGTTCAAACCGCTTTCGAGATGATTTCCAAGTACCTGCAACCGACGCGGAGCATTGACCCATGATCTTTCGAATCGCCTCTCTCGCCGCGTTGTCGCTGTGCAGCATGCTGCCGCTCGGCGCACACGCGCAGACCGCGCAGGAAGGCAAGGCGGCGTTCGTCGCCTGCACCGGCTGTCATTCGGTGGACGGCAGCGCCAAGCCGACCGGCCCGACGCTGAAAGGCGTCGTCGGCCGCAAGGCCGCCGGCGTCGCCGCCTACCGCAACTATTCGGCCCCGCTGCGCGCCAGCAACATCACCTGGACCGCGCAGGAACTCGACGCCTACCTCAAGGCGCCGTCGACGCGCGTCAAGGGCACCACGATGATGATCGCGACGCCCGACGCCAAGCGCCGCAAGGCGATCATCGCGTATCTCGTCACACTGAAATGAGCATGCTGAAATGAGCGCGCTGAAATGAGCCGGCCACGCTTCATTCGATGCGACGCCATTCGACGCGACACCATTCGACCGCATGCCGCGTCCGCTTGAGCTGCTGATCGCCAGCGCGCAGCGCGACGAACGTTGCGCACTGGTCACCCTGGTCGGCATCCACGGCGCCGCGCCGCGCCGGATCGGCGCGCAGATGGCGGTGACCGAAGGCGGCGAGGTCGCGGGTTCGTTCTCCGGCGGCTGTCTGGACTGGTCGGTGATTGAGGAAGCGCAGCGCGCCATCGCCGATGCCGCCAGCCGTCGCGTGCGCTACGGCGCCGACTCGCCCTACGTCGACATCGTGCTGCCCTGTGGCAGCGGCCTTGATTTGCAGTTAGACGGCATCGTGCCGGCCGCGACCGTCGAGGCGATCGCGCAGGCCATCGCGCGACGCGAAGCCTTCGACCTGCGCTGGCGCGACGCCGCGACGCCGCCCGATTGTCTGCCGCCAGCAGCCACGGCCACCGGCGACCTGCGCATCCGCCAACAGCCCGCACTGCGTCTGGTGCTGGCCGGAGCTGGCGACACCCTGCTGGCGATGTGCCGGCTGGCGCGCGCGGCGGATATCGAAGTGACCGCGCTCAGCCCCGAGCGCGAGCTGCACCCGGCGCTGGACGCGATCGGCGTTCCGCTGCATGTGCTGCAGGCGCAGCACGCGCTGCCGCCGCTGGCGCTCGATGCGTACACGGTGGCGATCACCCTGTTCCACGATCACGACTGGGAGCTACCGTTCCTGCAGCGGGCGCTCGCGAGCGACGCCTGTCTGGTCGGCGCGATGGGCAGCCCGCGCGCGCAGGCCCAACGGCTCGAAGCGTTGCAGTCGCGCGGCGTGCCGGCCGCGGACGCGGCGCGACTGCGCAGCCCGCTGGGGCTGCTGCCGCGCGCGCGCGATCCGCAGGAGCTCGCCGTGTCGATGCTGGCCGAAGCGATGCAGGCGTATCGCGCGCTTTGCTATCCGGAAACCGCATCGGACACCGCCACACCCGCATGACGACGGTCGTCGCCATTCTCGCGGCCGGCGGTTCCACCCGCCTCGGCCGACCGAAACAGCTGGTGCCGTGGCGCGGCCGCTCGCTGCTGCAGCACGCGGTCGATAGCGCCTGCACCGTGGCGCCGCGCGTGCTGCTGACCCTGGGCACGGATGCCGACGCGCTGTGGCGTACGCTGCGCGCGCCGCCGTCGCTGGAACGCGTCGATGTGCCCGATCATCGCGACGGCATGTCGGCGTCGTTGCGTGCGGCTGTGGCGCGCGCGGAGGTGGACCCGGCGGTACAACGCCTGCTGGTGATGCTGGTCGATCAGTACGCCGTCGACGCCGCCTGGCTGCGCGGCCTGCTCGCGCTGGCCGACGCGCACCCGCGGCGCATGGTCGCCTCGCGCTACGACGGCCTGCGCGGCGTGCCGGCGGTCTTCCCGCGCAGCGCGTTCTCCGCACTCGCCGCGCTGCATGGCGACCAGGGCGCGCGCACGCTGCTGCGCGACGAACCCGACCCGATCGACTTCACCGCCCCGCAGCCGCCGGGCGATGTCGATACGCCGGCGCAGATGCCGGGCGACTGATCGCGAACGGTTTGAGGCTCGCCTCCTTTTCTCGTCGTCTCCGCGCAGGCGGGGACCCATGCCCGGGACCGTGAATCAACGCGCGATGTGTACTGAATGCTTGCAGGCATGGCTCCCCGCCAGGCAGGGACGACGGCAGAAGCGCAGCGGGAGCCGCAGTCGATTACCCTAGCCACCGTTTTCCTTCGACGCACCGCCATGTCTGCCACCGATCTGCTCGACGACGCCAAGCTCGACCGCCTCTCCGACCTGCTGGACCAGCGCGCCGTGCCGTTCAAGGGCTTCAATGTCGAAGCGCTGGACGGCTATCTGTCCGCGCTGGCGGTGTCGCCGGAAACGGTGCCGCCCGAGGAGTGGCAGCCGGCGGTCTGGGGCGGCAAGGTGCCGCGC
The DNA here is from genome assembly GCA_943371935.1 of Chitinophaga pinensis. Lineage (GTDB taxonomy): Bacteria > Pseudomonadota > Gammaproteobacteria > Xanthomonadales > Xanthomonadaceae > Lysobacter_I. The sequence continues at coordinate 16,373 of CALRWS020000050.1, forward strand.
TGGAACGACGCTGATGAAGCGGCGGAGGTCGACATGCTGCTGATGTCCCACTGGCGCATGGTCGAACAGCGCGTGCGCCACGGCGAAGACATCCCCGACCACCTCGCGCCGCTGCTGTGGCTGCCCGACGATCCGTCCGAACACAGCGACGACGCCCTGGACGTCGGCCAGGACTGGGCCTACGGCTTCTTCCGCGCCGTCGAACTGCGCGAAGCCGCCTGGGACGCGTGGCTGGACGAACACGACTGGATCGATGAGATCTTCACCTACCTCGACCGCCTCGCCAGCGGCGAAGTGCTGGGCGAAGACCCCGAAGGCGACACCACGCCGCTGGGTTACGAAGAACGCCTGGGCATCATCGTCCAACTGCCGGCGATGCTGGCCGACCTGCACCTGCACCGCATCGACGCCCTGACCCCACGCACGCAGCTCAAGCGCGAGGAGAAACCCGACCGCAACGACCCGTGTCCGTGCGGCAGCGGGAAAAAGTACAAGAAGTGTTGCGGCGCTGGTTGAGCGTCCACTCTGTTATACGAACCACACGCAAACAATGTGATCGCGAATTCGTAGCCCGGGTCTCGCCAACGGCGAGACCCGGGATGACGGCGACCGACCAGTCATCCATCTTCGCCCGCATACATGCTGCCGGGCTACGGATATGTATAGGCTCGCGCAGCGCGGGTGTATCGCATATCTGGCTTCCTGTGGGAGCGACGCAAGTCGCGAAGCCCGTGGCGTTTCCGATGCGACACCGCGTGCAATTCGCTTTGGCGCAGAAACGCATGATGACGGCGGAATGATGACGAACAACACATCGCCGTTCGTGTCGCGGGCTTCGCGACTTGCGTCGCTCCCACAAAAAGCAGGTGAGCGGCGCATCCCGACAGCGAACGGCTTGATGCCTGCGCGCTGGCGACCGGAACCCAGGCGCCCGCTCAGCCTTTCGACTTCGCCTTCCACGCCCCCAACACCTCAGCCTCCCGCTCCGGCTTGATCCCCGCACGCGGCCCCGCGTTGCGGCGCTCCTCCGGCTGCGCGGCGAACCACGCGAGGGTCGCAGCGGTGGTGTCGGCGATGCTGCGAAACGTCAGCCCCGCCGCGATCGCTTTAGCGTTGCTGCGGGTATGGAAGCCGGCGGATTCTCCATTGCCGGGCACCCACACCGGCATGTCGCCCCAGGGGGTGACGTTCTGCGCTTCGAGGAAATCGGTCGGCACGAAGGTGAGCTTCGCGCCCTGGGTGGTGGAGGCGCGGATGCCGTACAGCAGCGCGGCCATGTCGAGGTCGTAGTCCGGGCCGATGGCGTTGTAGATGCCGTGGGCGTGGTTCTCGGCGAGGCGGATCATCCATTCGCCCAGGTCGCGCGCGTCGACGAACTTCACCGGGTCTCGGCCATCGCCCGGGCACAGCACTTCGCCGCCGCGCGACAGGCGCAGCGGCCAGTAGGTGAAGCGGTCGGTGTCGTCGCCGGGGCCGACGATCAGGCCAGGCCGCACGATGGTGGTCTTGTCGCCGAAGTGTTTGCGGGCTTCGGCTTCGGTGGCGGCTTTCAGGCCGGCGTACTTCTGCATGTCGGCGCGCAGGCTGGCCATGGTTTCCTTCAGCGGATCGCCGTCGAACGTCGCCAGCGGCGCGGTTTCGTCGGTGCCGGGCGTCGCGTTGTCGGCGTAGGCCGAGAGGCTGGAAATCATGGTGTAGGCGCCGACGTGGCCCTTGAGCACCGCGGCCGCGTCGCGGATCCACGCCGGCACGCTGCTTGGGTTGTCGATCACTGCGTCCCAGCGCCGGCCCTTGGCGATTTCGGCTTCGATGGCGGCGTAGTCGTTCTTGTCGCGATCGCCGAGCAGCTGCTGCACCTCGCCCGGCCATTCCGGCTGTTTGCGGCCGCGATTGAAGATGGTGACCCGATGCCCGCGCGCCAGCGCGTAGCGCACCTGGTGCGGGCCGGTCAGTCCGGTACCACCGAGGATCAGCAGGTCGAAGGGCGCTTCGGCCGGACGCGGCTTGCCGGCGGGCTGCGGCGCGGGGTCGCGCGCGGTGGCGCGTTTCGCGGGGGCGATCTGCGCGGACGCATGCGCGGCGACGGTGGCGGCCAGACCCAGCGCACCGAACTTCAGGACATCGCGACGATCGAGCATACGGGCACTCCGGCCAACGGTTCGCGCCATCGTTCTCCGAATGCCCGGTCGCCACGCGTGCCGGAAGTCAGTCCGCCTCTTCGCTTCCACGCAACGACGAAAAAATGACGAAGCCCCGGGACGTGCCCGGGGCTTCGCATGGCCATCCCTGGCCGGTCGCTGACAATCGTGCCGCCGCCGGATGGCGTGCGGCACGACGCGGGGCATCAACCCAGGGTCAGCACCAGACCCAGACGGGTGATCAGCGGGTTGATCGGCTGGAAGAACGTCACCGGGGAGGCCACGCTGCAGTTGTTGTTGCTGCCGGCCGGCAACTGGCCGCCCGAGGTCACGCCCTGGGCCTGGCCCGAACCGGTGATCCAGGAGCCGCCGGAATCGCCCTGACCGGCGCAGGCGGTGGACTGGATCAGGCCACTGACAGTGCCGGCGCCGTAGTTGGCGCTGACGCCCTTGCGGGTGACGGTGCCGCAGCGCCAGCCGGTGGTGCTGCCGGAACGGCAGATCGCCGCGCCGACCGCCGCTTCGGTGCGGCCGAGGACGCGCTGCACGGTGCCGTTGTACTTGGTCACCTGGCCGACCAGGGTGTCGCTGCTGCGGACGCTGGCCCAGGCCATGTCGCCGCCGGGGTAGTAGTGCGCCTGGACGGAACCGACCGTGGTGCCGGACAGGCCGACGCTGGTGCCGATGCCGCCGCAATGGCCGGCGGTGGCGAAGCCCTTGGCGCCATTGCGCGTGGCCGAGAAGCCGATCGAGCAACGACCGCCGCCCGAGGTGTAGGCGTTGCCGCCGATCACGTTGAGGAACGGGCTGGGCGCCTGCAGCGTGGACACCTCGAAGCGGACCATGCCGGCATCGACGCTGCTGGCGGCGACCAGATCGACCGCATTCAGGGCGTAACCCGGAGCGACGGTGACCACGACGGTGTTGGTCGGCACATCGATGCCCCACGAATGAACGCCACCCAGCGCGGCTTTCTTCGACACCGCGGCGTGGACGCGATCCAGATCGGCGACCGCGTTTTCGAGCTGGCGCATCGAATAACGGTGCTGGCGCAGCGCGACGCCGGCGACATTGCCGGCCTTGGCCGAACCGGTGGTGGCGGCGACATAGCTGAAGTTGCCGTCGGTGCCGCGCTCCAGCCAGCTGCCGGCATAGCGGTCGCCGAGCTGGCGGGCCACGCGGGCTTCGTTCACGAACGCGGTGCGCTCTGCGTTGAAGTACCGCGCCAGCTGCTGGTCGTTCATGCCGAGGTCGCGCTTCATGGCGTCGGCGACGGTCTTGCTGAGGACGGGGCGGTCGGCGGCGGAGGCGCTGCCGATGGCGAACACGGCAGCGGCCAGCGACAGCGCGATGGCGGTACGGCGGGCAGGACGGTGAGCTTGCGGATGAGACATTGAGATTCGCTCCATGATTGATTGATACATCGCTTGAGGATCGTGAGACGGCCAAAAGGATGGGGCGCGCTTCCTTGGCGGATACCGACCGGCCGAAGATCGACCGGAGGATGGACCAGGCACATGCGGACCAGCGGCCGTGCGGTCGCCATCGCAGGTGTCGATGGCGTGAGTGCGGCGGGAACCCCTCCCCGCGCAGCACCCAGCGATCCTATCCCGGCCGCGGAACTCACTTCGTGCGAGCGCTCTCAGAACTTTTTTTGCGGATGCAGCATCGATTCACGGCCGCAGGACACGCTCCGTGAGGCGCATCTCAGAGCTTCGTTCGCAGGTGCAGCATCCGCGCCCTTTGCCCCATCCGCCCGGACCCGCGACAATAGCCGCCTTGGCCGGCGCTGCTGCCGGCCTTCATGGAGACCATGCGTAATGGCTGATTTCACACCCGCGGTGCCGGCGAACGGCGCCAGGATCACCAAATCCCCGACCGGACTGAACGTTCCGGATCGGCCGATCATTCCCTTCATCGAAGGCGACGGCACCGGCCCCGACATCTGGCGCGCCAGCGTCCGCGTGCTGGACGCCGCGGTGGCCAAGGCCTACGGCGGCCAGCGCAAGCTGGAGTGGATGGAAGTGCTGGCCGGCGAGAAGGCCTTCAACGCCACCGGCAACTGGCTGCCCGACGCCACCGTCGAGGCCTGCCGCGAATATCTGGTCAGCATCAAGGGCCCGCTGACCACGCCGGTCGGCGGCGGCATCCGTTCGCTCAACGTCGCGCTGCGCCAGATGCTGGACCTGTACGTCTGCCTGCGCCCGGTGCGCTGGTTCGAGGGCGTGCCGTCTCCGGTGAAGAAGCCCGGCGACGTGGACATGGTGATCTTCCGCGAGAACACCGAGGACATCTACGCCGGCATCGAATTCGAACCCGGTTCCGCCGACGCCCAGAAGATGCTGGATTTCCTCGAGAAGGAATTCCCCAAGGGCTTCGACAAGATCCGTTTCGGCACCCAGGCGCGCGTCGATGCGTGGGACCGCGAGCTGGAAGCCATCGGCATGCCCGCACGCAGCGGCAAGGTCGAAGTCGGCGTCGGCATCAAGCCGGTCAGCTGGCAGGGCACCGAACGCCTGGTGCACAGCGCCATCGGCTACGCGATCGCCAACAAGCGCAAGTCGGTGACCCTGGTCCACAAGGGCAACATCATGAAGTACACCGAGGGCGCGTTCCGCGACTTCGGCTACAAGGTCGCGCGCGACTACTTCGGCGCGGTCGAACTCGACGGCGGCCCGTGGCACGTGATTCCCGAAGGCAAGCCCGGCGCCGGCCTGATCATCAAGGACGCCATCGCCGATGCGTTCCTGCAGCAGATCCTGCTGCGTCCGCGCGAATACGACGTGTCCGCCACGCTCAACCTCAACGGCGACTACCTGTCCGACGCGTTGGCCGCGCAGGTCGGCGGCATCGGCATCGCCCCGGGCGCGAACATCAACTACGTCACCGGCCACGCCGTGTTCGAAGCGACCCACGGCACCGCGCCGAAGTACGCCGACCTGGACAAGGTGAACCCGGGTTCGGTGATCCTGTCCGGCGAGATGATGCTGCGTTACATGGGCTGGACTGAAGCCGCGGACGCGATCATCAAGGCGATGGACGGCGCGATCGCCAGCAAGAACGTGACCTACGACTTCGCCCGCCTGATGGAAGGCGCCAACGAAGTGAAGTGCAGCGGCTTCGCGGACGAGATCATCAAGCATCTCTGACGCTTTCCCGCATTCGCGTGCAGAAAGCCCGGCGAAAGCCGGGTTTTTTGCATTCCGGAGACAGCGATGACGCCCGTTCCCGCCGCGTTCCTGCCGCCGCAACGCGGATGCACTACCGTATCGCTTCCCGCATCGCCAAGCATTCGTCCATGGAAGTACAGCAGGTCCTGTTTCTCGTCATCCTCGCCGCCACGCTGGCGCTGTTCATCAGCGAGAAACTGCGTGTGGATCTGGTGGCGATGCTGGCGCTGCTGGCGCTGACCCTGACCGGCATTCTCGAACCGAAGGAAGCGCTGTCTGGCTTTTCCAGCGAGCCGGCCATCATCGTCGCGGCGGTGTTCGTACTGTCGGCGGGACTGTCGGCCACCGGCATCACCGACCGCATCGGCGCGGGCATCGGGCGCGCGGCGGGCGGCAGCGAGTGGCGCACCATCGCGGTGGTGATGCCCGCGACCGCGGCGCTGGCCGCGTTCTCGCATCACGTGATGGTGACCGCGATGATGTTGCCGATCCTGATGCGCCTGGCGCGCGAACAGAAACTCGCGACCTCGCGTTTGCTGATGCCGATGTCGCTGGCCGCGTCGCTGGGCACCACGCTCACGCTGATCAGCGCGCCCGCCTTCCTGCT
>CALRWS020000051.1:0-21927 GCA_943371935.1 Chitinophaga pinensis
TAATCTTTCGCAAAAAAAGCAGCGGCCTGAAGGCCGCTCTACGGTGCTGGCCGATCCATCATCGCCATCGCGACGCGCGGACATGACGCCATGATCGTCCGTCATGAATCGCACTGCATGTCCAAGCAAACCATGCAGTTGCGCAGCGAACGATGAAATGGTCGTTTTCCCCTACGATTTCGACCAAAACCGAATTTTTACACGCGCCCTCCACGTCGTTCGCATACTCGGTCGCAACAGCGGCCAGGAATGAACCACGATGCGCATCGCCATCATCGGCGCCGGCTATACCGGCGCGACGCTCGCAACCGAACTGGCGACATCGTTCGACACCGATCTCGAGATCCTGCTGGTCGGGATCGCCGGCAACTTCGGCTGCGGCGTCGCATACGGAGACGCGCGCGGCGAACACCTGCTGAATGCGCGCGCCGGCCAGCTCGGCGCGACCGCGAGCAAACCCGCGGAATTCGCGCAGTGGCTGAACCTGTCGCCGCGCGCCACGGATGCGTTCCTGCCCCGCGTCGCGTACGCCGAATATCTGCTGGACCGGCTGCACGACGCCGAAAGCACCTCGACCAACCTGACGACGCTCGAGCACGAAGTGGTCGAAATCGACAGCGTGCCGGGCGGCGGCTATCGCGTGCATCTCGATGATGGCGACAGTTTCTTCAGCGACCGCGTGGTACTGGCGGTCGGTGCACTGCCGCCGCAGCGCCTGGCCGGCGTGGGTCCGCGGCTGGCCCGGCATTGGCGTTATGTCGGGTCGCCCTGGCAGGAAGGCGATCTGGAGCGGATCGACGTTGATGCGCGACTGCTGGTGGTCGGCACCGGCCTGACCATGGTCGATGTGGTGTCGACGCTGCGCCGCCGCGGCCATCGCGGCGAAATCGTTGCGCTCTCGCGGCACGGACTGCTGTCGCAGCGGCATACCGAAATCCCGAGCGATCCGATCGAACTGCCGCCGGTGATTCTGCAGGCGCTGCGGACGCACGATCTGCGCGCGCTGGTCGCGGCAGTGCGCTCGGTGACCCGCGTGGTCGACGACTGGCGCACGGTGATCGATGCGCTTCGGCCGCATGTGCAGGCCTTCTGGGGAGGATTGCCGGCCGCGGAACGCGCGCGTTTCCTGCGCCATATCCGCGTCTGGTGGGAAACATACCGCCACCGCATGGCGCCGCGCGCCGCCCAAGAGGTGGACGAGGCCCTGAGCAGCGGCCGGTTGCGGGTGGTCGCCGGTCGCCTGGTGCGCGCGGGCGTGGCCGGCGATGCCGTCTCGGCGTTGATCCGCCCGCGCGGCAGCCTCAAGGCCGAACCGCACACGTTCGACGGATTGATCCGCGCGACCGGCCTGGAGACCGACATTTCGCGGACCACGCATCCGCTGATCCAACACATGGTCGCGAGCGGCACGATCCTTCCCGACCCGCTGGGGCTCGGAATCAGGACATCCTCGAACTACGAAGTGCTGGATGCCGCCGACTGCCCCGTGCCCGGGCTGTACTGCATCGGCGCCCTGGCGCGCGGCCACTGCTGGGAGCTGACCGCAGTGGGCGAATTGCGCAGCGCGGTGTACGCCCTCTCGCGTCGTCTGTGCGACCGCACGCCGGACCGTTCGCAGCGGGATGTCGCGGATGCACCGTCGGCGCATCGCGCGTCCTGCTGAGCGCAGCGTCGATCATGCGCAATGCATAACGCCGCATCTCTGCGGCGTTATGCGCTGGGCCAGCGGAAACCGCGATCAGCCGGTCACTCCTTGCGATACACCTGCGCACCCTGCGCGCGGAACTCCGCGGCCTTCTCGGCCATGCCGGCTTCCAGCGCCGCGGTCTCGTCGGCGACGCCGTGCTCGGCGGCGTAGTCGCGCACGTCCTGGGTGATCTTCATCGAACAGAAATGCGGGCCGCACATCGAGCAGAAATGCGCGAGCTTGTGCGCGTCCTTCGGCAGGGTTTCGTCGTGGAATTCCTTGGCCTTTTCGGGATCGAGGCCGAGATGGAACTGGTCTTCCCAGCGGAACTCGAAGCGCGCCTTGCTCAGCGCGTTGTCGCGGACCTGCGCGCCGGGATGGCCCTTGGCCAGATCAGCCGCGTGCGCGGCGATCTTGTAGGCCATGATGCCGTCGCGCACGTCCTGGCGGTTCGGCAGGCCCAGGTGCTCCTTCGGCGTGACATAGCAGAGCATCGCGCAGCCGTACCAGCCGATCATCGCCGCGCCGATCGCGGAGGTGATGTGGTCGTAGCCCGGCGCGATGTCGGTCGTCAGCGGCCCCAGCGTGTAGAACGGCGCTTCGCCGCACTCGACCAGCTGCTTGTCCATGTTTTCCTTGATCAACTGCATCGGCACATGGCCGGGGCCTTCGACCATGGTCTGCACGTCGTGCTTCCACGCGATCTTCGTCAATTCGCCCAGCGCTTCGAGCTCGCCGAACTGCGCGGCGTCGTTGGCGTCGGCGATGCAGCCCGGACGCAGGCCGTCGCCCAGCGAGAAGGCCACGTCGTAGGCCTTCATGATCTCGCAGATGTCCTCGAAATGCGTGTAGAGGAAGTTCTCCTTGTGATGCGCGAGGCACCACTTCGCCATGATCGAACCGCCGCGCGACACGATGCCGGTCACGCGCTTGGCGGTGAGCGGCACGTGGCGCAGCAGCACGCCGGCGTGGATGGTGAAGTAGTCGACGCCCTGCTCCGCCTGCTCGACCAGCGTGTCGCGGAACAGCTCCCAAGTCAGCTCTTCGGCGCGGCCGTCGACTTTCTCCAGCGCCTGATAGATCGGCACGGTGCCGATCGGCACCGGCGAATTGCGGATGATCCACTCGCGGGTTTCGTGGATGTGTTTGCCGGTGCTAAGATCCATCACCGTGTCGCCGCCCCAGCGGATCGCCCACACCAGCTTCTCGACCTCCTCGGCGATGCCCGACGACACCGCGCTGTTGCCGATGTTCGCGTTGATCTTGGTCAGGAAGTTGCGGCCGATGATCATCGGCTCGCTTTCCGGGTGGTTGATGTTGTTCGGCAGGATCGCGCGACCGCGGGCGATCTCGTCGCGCACGAACTCGGGGGTGATGATCTTCTGGATATTGGCGCCGAAGGTTTCGCCCGGATGCTGCGACAGCAGGCGCGCATCGCGCACCGTCTCCAGCCGCTGGTTCTCACGGATCGCCACGTACTCCATTTCCGGGGTGACGATGCCGCGCTTCGCGTAATACATCTGCGACACATTGGCGCCCGCCTTGGCGCGACGCGGCAGCGCGCGGTTCGGAAAGCGCACCGCGTCGAGTTTGGCGTTGCTTTCGCGACCGCGACCGAATTCGGAACTCAGCGCGAGCAGTTGTTCGGTGTCGCCGCGCTCCTCGATCCAGCGCGCGCGCAGCGGCGCGAGGCCGGCCGAGAGGTCGATGTTCGCATCGGGATCGGTGTACGGGCCGGAGGGATCGTAGATGGTGATCGGCGGGTTCTCTTCGCCGCCGAACAGCGTCGGCGTCTGCGACAGCGAGACTTCGCGCATCGCCACACGCAGGTCGGGACGCGAGCCCTCGACGAAGATCTTGCGCGAACCGGGAATCGGCCGGGTCACGGATTCGGAAAGTTGATCGGTCTGCTGCAGCAGCGTCGCGGGTACGGCATTCATCGGCATTCGTCCTGGTCTTGTTGAAGCCCTCGCACGGATGCGCGAAGTGTTCGGGACGAAGCGGCGGCGCTGCGACCACGCGCGAGGGCGCAGTGGTGGCTGGCGAAGCTTCCCTACGCCGATATCAATCGGATCAGGTTCGAAGGGACTGTCTCAATCGCCGACCGGGCCGGCGATACCCCCGCTTCTGGCGACATTGAACCATTCCTCGCCGCCGACCGCCAGCATCCGGGCTTGTTCCGGGTAGATCTGCGGCCCGCAGCACGGAAAACAGCCGACTATGGGATATAGCGGCGCCGTTTCAGCGCAGCGATGCGTTGATCCTGTCGAGCGCCGCGGCGCCCGGATTGAGTTCATCCGCGCCCATGGCGTTCAACGGCGTCGCGGCGGTGTTGAGGTGACCGTGCAGGTCGTCGGCCGCAGCGTCCACATACAGCAGACCGGTCACCACTTCGCCGCGGGCGTGACGCTGCTGGATCAGGTTCATCGCTGCGATCCGGTCGCGCGGATCGTAGCCCTCGTCGAGTTTGTGCAGCCGCAGGACCGTGCCGTCATGCTGTTCCACCGCGATGGTGTTTCCGGCCGGATAGTCCACCGCGATCTCCGCGCGCGGCAGGATCACGTCGAGCTGGTTCACCGCGTCGTTGTGCTCGCGCACGTAGTCGTAGCTCTTGGTGCTGCCGGCATGGTTGTTGAAGGCGACGCAGGGACTGATCACGTCGAGGAACGCGGCGCCGCGATGCGACAGCGCGCCCTTGATCAAGGGCACCAGCTGGTGTTTGTCGCCGGAGAAGCCGCGCCCGACGTAGCTGGCACCGAGCTGCAGCGCCATCGTCACCAGATCCAAGGGGCTGTCGGTGTTGGCCACGCCTTTTTTCGAGACCGAACCCTGGTCGGCGGTCGCCGAGAACTGGCCCTTGGTCAGGCCGTAGACGCCGTTGTTCTCGACGATGTAGACCATGTTCACGCCGCGCCGGATCGCATGCACGAACTGGCCGATGCCGATGGAGGCGGAATCGCCGTCGCCGGAAACGCCGAGATAGATCAGCTCGCGGTTCGCGAGATTGGCGCCGGTGAGCACCGACGGCATGCGTCCGTGCACGGTATTGAACACGTGCGACTGGCCGAGGAAATAATCCGGGGTCTTGCTGCTGCAGCCGATGCCGGACAGCTTGGCGACCAGATGCGGCTGGATATCCAGCTCCCAGCAGGCCTGGATGATCGCGGCCGAAATCGAATCGTGGCCGCAGCCCGCGCACAGCGTGCTGATCTTGCCTTCGTAATCGCGACGGGTGAAACCGATCGCGTTGCAGGAGAGCGTGGGGTGATGCAGTTTCGGCTTGGTGAGATAGGTCATGCGCTTCGTCCTGCTTGTCGCTTTTGATATTCGGATTTCGGCTGTTGCTCAAGGAGCACAGCGCTTCGACGTCGCTTTTGCCTTCTTTCGAAAAGGAGGCCATGGAAGAATTCTCGGCCCTGCATTCCTGCGTTTCGCCGTCGCTTTTGCCCCCTTTGAAAAAGGGGGCTATGAACGCAAAGCGGGCCTGGCTTCATCAGTCAGGCTACCTTGTCCCGCTGCTCGGCCGGGCGGATCCGCTGAACGATCGCATTCGAGATGAACCGCGCGGTGATCGGCGTGCCGTCGTAATGCAGCACCGCAATCAGCCTCGCCGGATCGATGTCGAACTCGTTGATCAGCAGGCTGCGCAGCTGGCCGTCCCGGTTCTGTTCGATCACGAACACCGCTTCGTGCGCGTCGACGAACTCGCGCACCGATGCGGGAAACGGAAACGCGCGCACGCGCAGCGTATCCAGCGGAATATCCTGCTCGCGCAGACGCTCGATGGCTTCCTGCATCGCCGGACTGGTCGAGCCGAAATAGATCGCCCCGAACCGCGACGGCACTTCGGTCTGCGACAGCACCGGCTGCGGCACCAGGGTCTTGGCGGTATCGAATTTCTTCAGCAGGCGCTGCATGTTGTAGATATAGTCGGCGCCGCGCTCGGAATACTGCGCCTGCGGGTTGCGCGAAGTACCGCGGGTGAAATACGCACCCTTCTCCGGATGCGTGCCGGGATAGGTGCGGTACGGGATGCCGTCGCCGTCGATGTCCTTGTAGCGCGCGAACTCCGCACCCGCCTCCAGCGCTTCGCGATCCAGCACCTTGCCGCGATCGTAGACGCGGGTGTCGTCCCAGACGAACGGCGCGCACAGGCGCTGGTTCATGCCGATGTCCAGATCGGTCATCACGAACACCGGCGTCTGCAGGCGGTCGGCCAGATCCAAGGCATCGGCGCAGAACGCGAAGCATTCATGCGGATCTTCCGGAAACAGCAGAATGTGCTTGGTATCGCCGTGCGAGGCGTAGGCCGCAGCGAGGATGTCCGACTGCTGCGTGCGCGTGGGCATGCCCGTGGACGGGCCGCCGCGCTGCACATCGATGATCGTCGCGGGAATCTCCGCGAAATAGGCCAGACCGATGAATTCGTTCATCAGCGAGATGCCCGGTCCCGATGTCGCGGTGAAGGCGCGCGCGCCGTTCCAGCCGGCGCCGACGACCATGCCGATCGACGCGATCTCGTCTTCGGCCTGGATGATCGCGAAGCGGTTCTCGCCGGTGTCGGCGTCGACGCGGAATGTCTGGCAATACTTCTGGAACGCTTCGGCCAGCGACGACGACGGCGTGATCGGGTACCAGGCGCAGACCGTGGCACCGCCGTAGACGCAGCCCAGCGCAGCGGCGGCATTGCCTTCGACGAAGATGCGATCGCCCACCGCGTCGGCTTTGCGCACGCGCAGACCGATGGGGCACGGCAGATGCTTCAGCGCCCAGTCGCGGCCCAGATGCAGCGCCTCGATATTGGGCTTCAGCAGTTTTTCCTTGCCCTTGTACTGCTCGGCGATCAGGGCCTCGATCGCCGGCACGTCGACGTCGAGCAAAGCGCTGAGCGCGCCGACATACATGATGTTCTTGAACAGCTGACGCTGACGCGGGTCGCTGTAGGTCGCGTTGCAGATTTCGGTCAGCGGTACGCCGAGCACGTGGATGTCGTCGCGGAATTTCGATTTCGGCAGCGGCTTGCTGTTGTCGTAGAACAGATAACCGCCGGTTTCGATCTCGGCGATATCTCCGTCCCAGGTCTGCGGGTTCATCGCCACCATCATGTCGACGCCACCGCGGCGGCCGAGCCAGCCGCGTTCGCAGACGCGGACTTCGTACCAGGTCGGCAGACCCTGGATGTTCGACGGAAAGATGTTGCGCGGGCTGACCGGGACGCCCATGCGCAGGATCGCCTTGGCGAACAGCTCGTTGGCCGATGCCGAGCCGGAGCCGTTGACGTTGGCGAACTTGACGACGAAATCGTTGACCGCCTGTATCTGTGGCTGTTGCACCTGCGGATGCTGCACTGATGCCTGTTGAAACTGGGTCATGAGTTTTCCTCCCCCTTTGAAAAAGGGGGAACGAGGGGGATTTGCTTTGCTTTTCCGGCTGGAGGATCAACAGCAAATCCCCCCTGCCCCACTTTTTCAAAGGGGGGAAAAGCGGAGAGCGCTTTTCTCTCGAAGGCTGCGGAAACTGCGGTCTTTCGAATGGCCCCCATCACGCCGCCTCCATCTTCTTCGCACCGCGACAGCCCTGGCCGGCCTGGGTTTCGTTGAACAGGAACTTCTGCATGTCCCAGGCGCCGGTCGGGCAGCGTTCGGCGCAGAGGCCGCAGTGCAGACACACGTCTTCGTCCTTCACCATCACCCGCAGCGTTTTCAGCGGCTCGGATACGTACAGGTCCTGCGTCGGGTTCAGGGCGGGCGCTGTCAGGCGCTTGCGCAGATCCTCCTCGTCGCCGTTGACGGTGAAGGTGATGCAGTCGGTCGGGCAGATGTCGACGCAGGCGTCGCACTCGATGCATTTGTCCTTGACGAACACCGTCTGCACGTCGCAGTTAAGACAACGCTGGGTTTCCTTCCACGCGGTGGCGATGTCGAAGCCCAGCTCGACTTCGGTGCTGATGCTGTCCAGCTTCTTCGCCGCTTCCGACCAGGGCACCTTGTAGCGTTCGTCGTTCGAAACGCCGTTGTCGTAGCTCCACTCGTGGATACCCATCTTCTGTGAGATCAGCGTCACTTCCGGCCCGGGCCGCTCGTGCGTGTCCTCGCCGTTGAGCAGCTTGTCGATGCTGATCGCGGCCGCATGGCCATGGGCCACCGCCCAGATGATGTTCTTCGGCCCGAACGCGGCGTCGCCGCCGAATAACACATGCGGCAGGCTCGACTGATGGGTGACCTTGTCCACCACCGGCATGCCCCATTCGTCGAAGTCGATGCCGACCTCGCGTTCGATCCAGGGAAACGCGTTTTCCTGACCGACCGCGATCAATACTTCATCGCAGGGGAAGAATTCGTCGGGCTCGCCGGTCGGCACCAGTTTGCGCCGGCCTTTTGCGTCGTATTCGGCGCGCACTTTCTCGAAAGTCATGCCGGTCAGGCGGCCACTGGCGTGGACGAAGGTTTTCGGCACGCGGAAATCCAGGATCGGAATGCCCTCGTGCATCGCGTCTTCCTTCTCCCATGCGCTCGCCTTCATTTCGTCGAAGCCGGAACGCACGATCACCTTCACTTCTTCGCCGCCGAGCCGGCGCGCGGAACGGCAGCAGTCCATCGCGGTATTGCCGCCGCCGAGGACCAGCACGCGCTTGCCGACCTTCGTGACGTGGCCGAAGTAGACGCTGGCGAGCCAGTCGAGACCGACATGGATCTGCGCCGCGGCCTCCTGGCGGCCGGGCAAATCAAGATCGCGGCCGCGGGGGGCGCCGCTGCCGACGAACACCGCGTCGTAGCCTTCGGCCAACAGACCCTTCATCGATTCGATGCGCCGGTTGCCGATGAATTCGACGCCGAGGTCGAGGATGTAGCCGGTTTCCTCGTCGATCACTTCCTCCGGCAGGCGGAAGCGCGGCACCTGGGTGCGCATGAAGCCACCCGGTTTGGGATCGGCCTCGAACACAGTGACTCGATAGCCCAGCGGGGCGAGATCGCGCGCCACGGTCAGCGACGACGGCCCGGCGCCGACGCAGGCGATCCGCCGGCCGTTGCTGTGGGCCGCGAGCGGCGGCATGCGTGCGCTGACGTCGCCCTTGTTGTCGGCGGCGACGCGCTTGAGTCTGCAGATCGCAACCGGCTCGGGCGGGGCGGGCTCGGGGCCGCTGCCGTTGTTCTCCTCGACCCGCCCGCGCCGGCAGGCCGGTTCGCAGGGGCGGTCGCAGGTGCGGCCGAGGATGCCGGGGAAGACGTTGCTGCGCCAGTTGACCATGTAGGCATCGGCGTAGCGTCCGGCGGCGATCATCCGGATGTATTCGGGGACGGGCGTGTGTGCGGGGCAGGCCCACTGACAGTCGACGACTTTATGGAAGGTGTCCGGGTTCCGGATATCCGTAGGCTTCACCGCGATCCTCGCTGGCTGTCGGACCGATGGCGTCGGTCGTCGCTTGCGACCCGAGTCTAGACCCCGGATCGGCCCGTCGTCACGTGGGGTGCCAGCGATCGGAACATATGCGATCGCCATATCGCCATTCCGATCGCCGATGGCCGCATTGGCGTGTCGCATCCGCAGGCGCGCGTGGGCGCGATTCGCGCAATTCGTGTCCAGGCTTGGCCCGCGACAACGCCGTTCGCGCCCCGGAAAGGACTCGGACCACGACTACAGGACGCACGGCAACGACGCGCTATCGTATTGATAAAAAAGGAATTGATGCCATGGTCGCAGCGCCTCGCCGCGCTTATTCCAATTCGTCAGCAGTCGCAGGCTTGACATGCCTGGAAAGGGCGTGGTTCTCTTCAGTCATGACGCAGCGCAGCATCCAGCACCCGCAACACGCCCCCGCACACCGTGCGGCGCAGGCGCATGCAAGCGCCGTGCAGGCCAAGCGCATCGACACCACCGTCATCAACGTCGCGCTCGCGTCGCTCGTCCTTGTCGTCGTCGTCCTTATTACCAACACCACAGGTGCGGGATAGGGTTGAGCGACTGACAACCCGGGTTTAACAGAACCCCCGCCCCTGAAGAAGGTGCGGGGGTTTTCGCGTTTCTGGGCCTCGAATTTTCCAAACGACTTTTCTCGATCACGACTTTTCTCCATCACAACGTTCCCCACCACACGCTTCAAGGATTCCGCGACATGCTCAGCGATGCCATCAAACACGGACCCGCCCGCGCCCCGGCGCGCGCCATGCTGCGCGCCACCGGCCTCGACGATGCAGCCATCGCCAAGCCCTTCGTCGGGGTGATCCACACCTGGTCCGATGTCTCCCCCTGCAACATCACCCTGCGCGACCTGGCCCAGGACGCGCGGCGCGGCGTGATCGCCGGCGGCGGCACGCCGATCGAATTCAACACCATCGCCGTCACCGACGGCATCGCGATGGGCAGCGACGGCATGCGCGCCTCGCTGGCGTCGCGCGAAACCATCGCCGATTCGATCGAACTCGCGGTGACCGGCCACTGCCTCGATGCGATGGTGCTGCTGGTGGGCTGCGACAAGACCATTCCCGCGGCGGCGATGGCAGCGGCACGGCTGGATATCCCGACGGTGATCCTCTACGGCGGCACGATCATGCCGGGCCGCTGCACATCCAAGGACGGCGGCGAACGCGCGCTGACCGTGCAGGACGTGTTCGAGGCCGTAGGCGCGCACGCAGCAGGCAAGATCGACGATGCTGAACTGAACGAGATCGAGCACAAGGCCTGCCCCGGCGCGGGCGCCTGCGGCGGCCAGTTCACCGCAAACACGATGGCGATGGTGCTGACCTTCCTGGGCCTGTCGCCGCTGGGCGAGAACGACATCCCGGCCACCCATCCCGAAAAACCCAAGGCCGCCGAACGATGCGGCGAGCTGGTGATGAAACTGCTGCGCGACGGCGGCCCCACGCCACGCCAGTTGCTCAGCCTGACCGCGCTGCGCAACGCCGCACGCGCGGTGTCGGCGACCGCGGGTTCGACCAACGCCGCGCTGCATCTGCTGGCGATCGCGCACGAAGCCGGCGTGCGTTTCGATCTGGAGGAATTTGAAGCGGCCAGCGCCAATACCCCGGTGATCGCCGACCTGAAACCGGGCGGCCGCTACACCGCGGCGGAAATGTTCGAACAAGGCGGCACCGCATTGGTGGTGCAGGCACTGCAGATGGCCGGTCTGATCGAGGATATTCCTACGGTCGCCGGCCAAAGTTTTTTTGCGGACTCGAAAGCCACGACGACATCGCCGACGCAGGACGTGGTGCGTCCGATCGGCGATCCGATCAAGCCGCGCGGCGGCTATTCCATCCTCTACGGCGATCTCGCGCCGGAAGGCTGCATCGTCAAACTCGCCGGCCACGGCCGCGAAAAACACTCCGGTCCGGCGCGCGTGTTCGACAGCGAGGAAGCCGCGTTCGCCGCGGTGCAGGCGCGGAAGATCAACGCAGGCGACATCGTGGTAATCCGCTTCGAGGGCCCGGCCGGCGGCCCCGGCATGCGCGAGATGCTCGCGGTGACCGCGGCGCTGGTCGGCCAGGGGCTGGGCAACGATGTCGCCCTGATCACCGACGGCCGTTTCAGCGGCGCCACCCACGGTTTCATGGTCGGCCACGTGTCGCCGGAAGCCGCGCATGGCGGCCCGATCGCGAAGCTGCGCGAAGGCGATCTTGTGACCATCGATGTCGCTACGCGCCGGCTGGACGTGGCCGCCGATCTGTCGTCGCGCAGCGCCGCACGCATCGCGCCGCGCGTGCGCCACGGGGTGCTCGCGAAGTTCGCGCGCGACGTGCGCTCGGCGTCGCAGGGCGCGGTGACGTCGCCCGGACTGCTGGACGACACGCGGCGGATCGACGCGACGTTGACGGCCGATACGGGCATCGAGAACACGGTGTCCGCCTGAAGAATGAAAAACAGATGTCATCCCGAGCGAAGCGAGGGATGACAAGTAAGAAACCTCCTCTCCAACATCACGGAAACCAGCCATGAACACCTCCACAAACCCCACCATCGCAGTCATCGGTTACGGCAGCCAGGGCCGCGCACACGCGCTCAATCTCCGCGATTCCGGCTTCGATGTCGTCGTCGGCCTGCGCCCGGGCGGCCCGACCGAAGTCAAGGCGCTCGCCGACGGCTTCACCGTGAAAACGCCCGCGGAAGCGGCCGCAGGCGCCGATCTGGTCGCTGTGCTGACCCCGGACATGGTGCAGAAGAAGCTCTACAACGACGTACTGGCGGCGAATCTGAAACAAGGCGCCTGCCTGCTGTTCGCACACGGTCTGAACGTGCATTTCGGCATGATCTCGCCGCGCGCAGATCTGGACGTGGTGCTGGTCGCGCCCAAAGGCCCGGGCGCGCTGGTGCGTCGCGAATACGAAATCGGCCGCGGCGTACCCTGCATCTACGCCATGCACCAGGACACCAGCGGTCGCGCCGAGGAATTCGCGAAACTCTACGCCGCAGGCCTGGGCGGCGCGCGCGCCAATCTGATCAGGACCACATTCAAGGAAGAAACCGAAACCGATCTGTTCGGCGAGCAGGCGGTGCTGTGCGGCGGCGCCAGCGCGCTGGTGCAGGCGGGCTTCGAGACCCTGGTGGAAGCCGGTTACCAGCCGGAAATCGCCTACTACGAAGTCCTGCACGAGCTGAAGCTGATCGTCGATCTGTTCTACGAAGGCGGCATCACCCGCATGCTGGAATTCGTGTCGGAAACCGCGCAGTACGGCGACTTCGTCAGCGGTCCGCGGGTGATCAACGCCGACACCAAGGCGCGGATGAAGGACATCCTGAGCGAGATCCAGGACGGCACCTTCGTGCAGCGCTGGGTGGCCGAGTACGACGCGGGCCTGCCGAATTACAAAAAGTACCAGCAGGCCGATCTCGATCACCCGATCGAAAAAGTCGGCAGGGAACTGCGCGCGAAAATGCAGTGGCTGCAGCAGAGCGCGCCGCAAACCACGGCGGCTTCGACGCAGGATGCTGCGCAGGCCGCCGCCCAAGCTCCAGCCAAGCCCTCCTCCACGCATCCGATTGCCGAGACTGCCTGATGAACGGTGCCCGCTGGCTGGTGCAAGCGCTGCTCGCGGAAGGCGTGGATACGCTGTTCGGGTATCCCGGCGGCGCGATCATGCCCTTCTACGATGCCCTGCACGGATCGCCCCTCAAACACGTGCTGGTGCGGCACGAGCAGGGCGCCGCGTTCGCGGCGAACGGCTATGCGCGCGCCAGCGGCCGCGTCGGCGTCTGCGTCGCGACCTCCGGACCGGGCGCCTCGAACCTGGTTACCGGCATCGCCGATGCGATGCTCGATTCGGTGCCGATGGTCTGCATCACCGGCCAGGTCGGCACACCGCTGATGGGCACCGACGCCTTCCAGGAACTGGACGTGTTCGGCATGACCATGCCGATCGTGAAGCACAACTTCCTGCCGCGCAGCGTCGACGACCTGCCGAACATCGTCGCCGAGGCCTTCCGGCTCGCGCGCGAAGGACGCCCCGGCCCGGTGTTGATCGATCTGCCGAAGGACGTGCAGAACGCCGACGCTTCGCATCTGCCCGCGCACACGCCGGCCAAGGTCGATGCCGCGCCGGGCGCCACCGACGCGGCGCTGCATGCGGCGCTGGCGCAGCTGGCGCTGGCGCAGAAGCCGGTGATCTACGCCGGCGGCGGCATCGCGCTGGGCGATGCGGTGGACGCGTTCCGCGCGTTCGTCGATGCGACCCAGATCCCGACCGTGCTGACGCTCAAGGCATTGGGCGCGCTGCCGCACGCGCATCCGCTGAACATGGGCATGCTCGGCATGCACGGCAACCGCGCCGCGAATCTGGCGGTGCACGAATGCGATCTGCTGTTCGTGGTCGGCGCGCGCTTCGACGACCGCGCCACCGGCAAGCTGGCCGAGTTCGCGCCGAACGCGCGTGTGGTCCATCTGGACATCGACGCCTGCGAGATCGGCAAGCTGCGCATTGCCGATGCGCCGGTGCAAGGCGATCTGTCGATCAGCCTGCAGCGGATGCTGGCCGCATCGGCCGCGCATCTGCACGGTCGCCACGGCGTCGCGCGCCACGCTTGGCGCGATGCCTGCCTGCACGCGAAGCAGATCGCCGCGCCGCGTTACGACGCGCCCGGCGAAAGCGTGTACGCGCCGTCGCTGCTGCGGCGCCTGTCGGAACTGGCGCCGGCCGCGATCGTGAGCTGCGATGTGGGCCAGCACCAGATGTGGGTCGCCCAGCACTGGCGCTTCGATCATCCACGCAATCACCTGACCAGCGGCGCGCTCGGCGCGATGGGTTTCGGCCTGCCGGCCGCGATCGGCGCACAGATGGTCAAGCCCGAGGCGCAGGTGATCTGCGTCAGCGGCGACGGTTCGTTCCTGATGAACGTGCAGGAACTGGCGACGGTCGCGCGTTATCGCCTGCCGGTGAAGATCGTGCTGCTCGACAACCAGGCGCTGGGCATGGTGCGGCAGTGGCAGGAACTGTTCTTCGAGCGCCGCTATTCCGAGATCGATCTGAGCGACAACCCGGATTTCTGCGCGTTGGCGCTGGCGTTCGGCGTGCAGACGCTGAAGGTCGATCGCGCCGACGATGTCGAAGCCGCGTTGCAGGCGCTGATCGCCGCGCCCGGCCCGATGCTGCTGCACGTCGCGATCGACCAGACCGCGAACGTGTGGCCGCTGGTGCCGCCGAACCACAACAACAGCGAAATGCTGGACGCCGACGAAGCGACCACGCTGGAACGCATCGCGATGCCCGCGATGCCGCAGGTCACGGCGTCGACCACGCAGACCTCCGCCCTCTCCCTCCCCACCTCGTCGTAGGAGTACCGCCATGCGCTATCGACTCGATCTGACCCTGCGCCAAGCCGAAGGCGCGCTGTCCCGCGTGCTGGGCACCACCGAGCGCCGCGGCTTCCGCCCGCTTGCCGTCGAGGGCGAAACCCGCGCCGACGGCGATCGCTGGCATCTGCAGATGACCGTGGAAGGCGAGCGTTCCGCCGAAGGCCTGCATCAGCAGTTGGCGAAGCTCTACGACTGCCTCGACGTGCAGGTGCAGCCATGTCTCTGAGCGCGTCCGCCACGCTGGAATCGCCGCAGCGGGCGCCTGCGCAGCAACAGGCGCCCGCGCCGCGCGCAGACACCGCCACCGCACCGAACACGATCTGGTACGACGGCGACCTGATCGAAAGCGGCCGCCCGCAGGCAAGCGTGCACACCCACGCCCTGCACTACGGCAGCGGCGTGTTCGAGGGTATCCGCGCCTACGCCACGAAACGCGGCGCCGCGGTGTTCCGCCTGCCTGAGCATCTGGAGCGCATGCGCAAGGGCGCCGAACTGCTGGGCATGACCTTCGATGTCGCCGAAGCGACCGGGGCGGTGCTGGCGACGCTGCGCGCCAATCGCCAGGGCGACGCCTACATCCGCCCGCTCGCGTGGTACGGCGACGGCAGCTTCGGCCTGGACGTGGCCGGTCATCCGCAGCACCTGATGGTCGCGACCTCGTCCACCAACGTGCATCTGGGCGGCAACCGCACCCGCGTTTCCGTGTCGAGCTGGCGGCGCAACCCGGCCAGCGCGCTGCCGCCGCTGAAACTCTGCGGCGCCTACGTCAATTCCATCCTCGCGAAACGCGAAGTGAAGGCGCGCGGTTTCGACGAAGCGATGTTCGCCGACGACGACGGCTTCGTGGTCGAGTGCACCGGCGCCAACCTGTTCATCGTCCGCAACGGCCGGGTGACCGCGGTCGAGCATCGCGACGCCCTGGCCGGCATCACCCGCGACACCCTGATCCGGCTGATCGGCGCGGAATCGCGGCCGGTGAGCATGGAAGAGCTGCGCGACGCCGACGAAGTCTTCGCCTGCGGCACCGCTGCGGAAGTCACCTCGATCCACGAGATCGACGGACGCGAATACGACCCCGACAGCCCGGTCGCGCGCGAGATCGCCGCCGTCTACGCACGCACCGTGCGCGGCGAAAGCGCGTGGTCGAGCGGCTGGCTGACGGAGGTCTGAGCGATGGAGAGCGATGTCGCCGGCGATGTCCGCAGCCCCGCCACGGTCGGAGCGGGCGATATCCTCGCCGCCCAGGCCCGGCTGCGACGCTATCTGCCGCCGACGCCGCTGCATTACGCCGAACGCTTCGGCTGCTGGCTGAAACTGGAAAACCTGCAGCGCACCGGTTCGTACAAAGTGCGCGGCGCACTGAACGCCCTGCTGGCCGCGCACGAACGCGGCGATCACCGCCCGGTCATCGCGGCCTCCGCCGGCAATCATGCCCAAGGCCTGGCGTGGGCTGCGTATCGCCTCAATGTTCCCGCCATCGCGGTCATGCCGCACGGCGCGCCGCAGACCAAGATCGCCGGTGTCGCACACTGGGGCGCGACCGTGCGCCTGCACGGCGACACCTTCGACGAAGCCCGCGCCTTCGCGATGCAGCTGGCCGAACGAAACGGCTATCGATTCCTGTCCGCGTTCGACGACCCCGACGTGATCGCCGGCCAGGGCACGGTCGGCATGGAGATCGCGTCGCTCGCGCCCGACGTGGTGCTGGTGCCGATCGGCGGCGGCGGCTTGGCCGCGGGCGTCGCGCTGGCGCTGCACGCGCAGGGCGTACGCATCATCGGCGCCCAGGTCGAACACGTCGACGCGATGCATCGCGCCCTGCGCGGCGAATCCGAAGGCCCGCTGCCGGCGGCCACGCTCGCCGACGGCGTGCGCGTGAAACAGCCCGGTCTGCTCACCCGCGAGATCCTCTCGCGCCTGCTCGACGACATCGTGATCGTGCGCGAAGCCGAGCTGCGCGAAACCCTGGTGCGGCTGGCGCTGGAAGAGCACGTGATCGCCGAAGGCGCCGGTGCGCTGGCGTTGGCCGCCGGGCGCCGCGTCGCCGGCAAACGCAAATGCGCCGTGGTGTCGGGCGGCAACATCGATGCCGCGGTGCTGGCCGGCCTGCTGGCCGACGTGCGCCCGCGCGCGCCGCGCAAACCGCGGCGTCGCGCCCACGACGATGCCGGTATCAAGCCTGCGGTCGCCAGGCCTGCCGCCGCCAGACAGGTTGCACGCATCGGCCGGGCGGCGACGCTCTCTCCCGTCGTCGCCCGGCCGGTGTTCGCTCCGGCAACCGCTACCGCGGCCGCCAGCGCTGCACCGACTTCTCCTACCCCCGCCCTGGAGGCTTTCGCCTGATGGATACCGACGTTACCCGCGAGTCGCCGGCACGGGTCTCGATCTTCGACACCAGCCTGCGCGACGGCGAGCAATCGCCCGGCTGCAGCATGACCGCGAAACAGAAACTGCGGTTCGCGCATGCGCTCACCGAACTCGGCGTGGATACGATCGAGACCGGATTTCCCGCCAGCTCGGAAAGCGAACTCGCGGCCTGCGCGGCGATCGTGCGCGATGTGCGCGGTGCGACGCTCGCCACACTCGCCCGCTGCCACATCGGCGACATCGAAGCCTGCGCGCGCGCACTGGAAGGCGCGGAACGGCCGCGCATCCACGTCTTCATCTCGACCAGTCCGCTGCATCGCGAACACAAACTCGGCCTGAGCAAGGCCGAAGTGCTGGAGCGCGCAGTGATGGGCGTGACCCTCGCGCGGCGCCATGTCGACGACGTGGAATTCTCGGCCGAGGATGCGCTGCGGACCGAACCGGAATTCCTCGCCGAAATATGCTCGGCGGCGCTGGCCGCAGGCGCGCGCACGCTCAACATCCCCGACACGGTTGGCTACACCACGCCGGGCGAGATCCGCGCGCTGTTTGAATTTCTCCGCGCCAACGTGAAGAACGCAGACCAGGCGGTTTTCAGCGCGCACTGCCATGACGATCTCGGCCTGGCGGTGGCGAACAGCTTGGCGGCGATCGAAGGCGGCGCGCGCCAGGTCGAATGCACGATCAACGGCATCGGCGAGCGCGCCGGCAACTGCGCGATGGAAGAACTGGTGATGGCGCTCGAGACGCGCCGCGCTTATTTCGGCGCGACCACCGGGATCCACACCGAACGACTGGTGCCGACCTCGCGTCTGCTCACCCGCATCACCGGCATGAACGTGCAGCGCAACAAAGCGATCGTGGGCGCGAATGCGTTCGCACACGAATCCGGCATCCACCAGCACGGCATGCTCAAACATCGCGGCACCTACGAAATCCTGCGGCCGGAGGCGGTCGGCTGGGCGAAATCGCAGATGATCATGGGCCGGCACAGCGGCCGCGCCGCGCTCGCCGACCGCCTGCGCGAACTCGGCTTCGCGCTGGAAGAGGCGCAGTTGAACCAGGTGTTCGGACGCTTCAAGACCCTGACCGAAAAGAAGCGCGAAGTGTTCGATGCCGATCTTGAGGCGTTGGCGCTGGGCATCGACGGCCGGGTCATCGGCGGCTGGCGTCTGAACCGCCTGCACGTCAGCACCGGCGTCGGCGATGGCACATTGCCCACGGCGAGCGTCGAACTGAGTTCGCCCGACGGCGAGCGCGTGACCGAAGCGGCGACCGGCGATGGCCCGGTGCATGCGCTGTTCGCGGCGCTGGCGCGCGGCACCGGCATCCATCTGGACATCGAAAGCTACCAGGTGTCCAGCGTCACCACCGGCGACGACGCGCAGGGCCAGGCCAGCCTCACCGCCCGCGTTCGCGGCGCGCACGACGTCGTCGATGAAATCACCGGCTCCGGCACCAGCACCGACATCCTCGAAGCCAGCGCGCAGGCGTGGCTGGACATCGTCAACCGTGTGCATCGCCGCAGCTCGCCATCGGCAGTTGGCGTCGCTCCGATGCCCGACGCGCCGTCGAAAGAAGTCCTGAGCGCCACCGCGTGACCCGCATGCAACCAGTTTCCAGCGCAGACCATGCCCGCTTGCACCATTGGAAAAAAAGGGTTGTCGATGGCCGCTCACCTCTCTTGAAAATGAGCGGCGCCGATTACCGCTTACCCCCTTTGAAAAAGGGGGTCGTCGATCGCACCGCGATCGGCGGGGGGATTTGCTCTGCGGCGACTCCGCAAATCCCCCGTCCTCGCTGCGCGAGGCCCGCCCCCTTTTCTAAAGGGGGCAACAGCAAGGGCGATTCCGCGCGTATTCCGCTCCCCGGGATCCATTCGTTCTTCACCGAGCCTTCTCCATGACTCCCGATCCGCAAACACCTGAACCGAAAACCCTGTTCGAGAAACTCTGGGACGCGCACGTCGTCGTGCCCGAAACTGCCGATGCGCCCGCGGTGCTCTACATCGACCTGCATCTGATCCATGAAGTGACCACGCCGCAGGCGTTCGCCGAACTGGACGCGCGCGGCCTGCCGGTGCGCCGGCCCGGGCGCACCAAGGGCACGCTCGATCATTCCACGCCGACCACGCCGCCGGATGCGTCCGGAAAATTGGGTTACTACACCCCCGACGCCGAAAAACAGGTGCGCACCCTGCGCGAGAACTGCGCGCGGTTCGGCGTGGAACTCTTCGACTTCGGCAGCGACCATCGCGGCATCGTGCACGTGATCGGACCGGAACTGGGCCTGACCCAGCCGGGCATGACCATCGTCTGCGGCGACAGCCACACCGCGACGCACGGCGCGTTCGGCGCGCTGGCCTTCGGCATCGGTACCAGCGAAGTCGGCCACGTGCTGGCGACCCAGTGCCTGCTGCAGCGCAAGGCGAAGACGCTGGCGATCGAGGTCGAGGGCGAACTCGGCGTCGGCGTGACCGCGAAGGATCTGATCCTGCACATCATCGGCGCGATCGGCGTCGACGGCGGCACCGGCCACGTCATCGAATACCGCGGCAGCGCGATCCGCGCGCTGTCGATGGAAGAACGCATGACCGTCTGCAACATGTCGATCGAAGCCGGCGCCCGCGCCGGACTGGTCGCGCCCGACGAAGTGACGTTCGAATATCTCGCGAACACGCCGCGCGCGCCGCAAGGAGACGATTTCGCGCGTGCGGTCGCGCAGTGGCGCACGCTGCGCAGCGACGACGACGCGCGCTTCGACCGCGTGGTCCGCATTGATGCGCGGGACATCCGGCCCACGGTCACCTGGGGCACGCATCCCGGGCAGGTCACCAGCATCGACGCCAAACTGCCGGTCGCGAACGATGCCGATACCCAGCGCGCGCTCGACTACATGCGTTTCCCCAGCGGCATGTCGCTGGCCGGGCAGCCGGTCGACGTGGTGTTCGTCGGCAGTTGCACCAACGGCCGGCTGAGCGATCTGCGCCAGGTCGCGGAAATCCTGCGCGACCATCATGTCCACCCGCGCGTACGCATGCTGGTCGTGCCGGGCTCGGTGCAGGTGCAACGCGCCGCGGAAGCCGAAGGCATCGACCGCATCGTCCGCGCCGCCGGCGCTGAATGGCGCGAGCCCGGCTGTTCGATGTGCATCGCGATGAACGGCGACCTGGTCGCGCCCGGACAGCTCGCGGTGTCCACCAGCAACCGCAATTTCGAAGGCCGGCAGGGCCGCGAGGCACGCACCGTGCTGGCGTCGCCGTACACCGCCGCCGCCTGCGCCGTCGCCGGTCATGTGGTCGATCCGCGCAGCTATCTGCAGGAGGACGCAGCATGAGCACCGTCCCACAGAACCCTGCACCGCTGACGCACGTCCGCTCGCGCACCGCGTGCCTGCCCGACAGCAATATCGATACCGACCGCATCATCCCGGCGCGCTTCCTCACCACCACGTCGCGCGAAGGTCTGGGCAGGTTCGCGTTCAACGACTGGCGCTATCGCGAAGACGGCAGCCCCGATCCGGCGTTCGCACTGAACGCACCCGAAGCGCAGGGCGCGCAGATCCTGGTGACCGGCCGCAATTTTGGCTGCGGATCCTCGCGCGAACACGCACCGTGGGCGCTGCTCGACTTCGGCCTGCGCGCGATCATCAGCGCCGAGATCGCGGACATCTTCCGCAGTAACGCGCTGAAGAACGGACTCCTGCCTGTTGTGCTCGATGCCACTGTGGTCGACGAATTGCTGGCGAATCCAGGCATCGAACTGGACATCGATGTCACCGCGAGCAGCGTGACGCTTCCCGATGGCCGCAGTTTCACGTTCCCGATCGACGGCTTCGCGCGCACCTGCCTGCTCGAAGGCGTCGATCAGCTCGGTTACCTGCTCAAAAACAGCACTTCCATTCAAGCTTTCGAGGACCGCACCATGGAGACGCACCATCATGCACGCTGACATCGTCGTTCTGCCGGGCGACGGCATCGGCCCGGAAGTGACCGCCGCCGCGGTCGCCGTGCTGCAGGCCGCCGCGCGCCGTTACGGGCACACCTTCGATTTCCACACCCGCCTGATCGGCGGCGCCGCGATCGACGCCGAGGGCACGGCGCTGTCCGATGCGACGCTCGATGCGTGCCGCAAGGCCGACGCGATCCTGCTCGGCGCGGTCGGCGGCCCGAAGTGGTCCGATGGCGCAGTGCGTCCGGAGCAAGGTCTGCTGCGCCTGCGGAAGGCGCTCGGCCTGTACGCCAACCTGCGCCCGGTGAAGACCCATCCAGTCGCGCTGACCGCATCGCCGATCAAATCGCATCTGCTCACCGGCGTGGACATGATCGTGGTCCGCGAACTCACCGGCGGCGTCTATTTCGGCCAGCGCACGCGCACCGACACCAGCGCGACCGATCTGTGCGAATACACGGTCGAGGAGATCGAACGCGTCGTGCGCCGCGCCTGCGCTCTGGCGCGCGACCGCAGCAGGTTCTTGGTATCGGTCGACAAGGCCAACGTGCTGGAAACCTCGCGGCTGTGGCGGCAGGTCGCGACCCGGGTCGCGCGCGACGAGTTCCCCGACGTGCGTCTGGAACATCAACTGGTCGACAGCATGGCCATGCATCTGATCTCGCGTCCGCGCGAATACGACGTGATCGTCACCGAAAACATGTTCGGAGACATCCTCACCGACGAGGCGTCGATGCTGGCCGGCTCGATGGGCCTGCTGCCGTCGGCATCGCTGGGCGAAGGCCGACTCGGGCTGTACGAACCGATCCATGGTTCGGCGCCGGACATCGCCGGTCGCGGCATCGCCAACCCCTGCGGCGCGATCCTCAGCGCGGCGATGCTGCTGCGACATTCGCTGGGGCTGGAAGCCGAAGCCCGCTGCATCGAGGGCGCGGTCGCGGATGCGATCGACAACGGCGCGTTGACTGCCGATCTGGCCCCCTCCGGCAAGGCCATCGGGACCGAGGCGATGGCGGCCGCGGTGATCGCACGGCTGGAAGTGGACTGCATCGCCGTGGAACTGCGGGATTGACGTATAGAGCGGGCCGTAGAGCGGGCCGTAGAGCGGGCTTCAGCCCGCTGCCTGGTCTCCGGAGAGG
>CALRWS020000052.1:0-21581 GCA_943371935.1 Chitinophaga pinensis
AAGCCGGTGATATCGACCTTGCCGCCCGGCGCGCGCGCGTCGGCGTAGCGCAGGCGCGCGCGGAACCAGAGGCTGGGCGCGCGCAGGCCCAGATGCATGTCGTCGGCGACGATGGCGCGACCGTCTGCAGTCAACGCACCCGCGACCGCGAAATTGTTGCTGCCGGGCACGATGTCGTCGGCCGCGACGTCGTGCCGCTCGCCCGGCGGCGCCGAAAGCTTGCGAAGGTCGACCTGATCGGCGGTCGGCAGCGGTGCGTCGCCGCGCGCGGCGCCGTAGAGCGGTGCGTCCCAGCGGCTGCCGTCGTGCGCGAGCAGGTCGTAAAGCGCGGGCGGCAGGTGCGGCTTGATCTTCCACATCGCCAGTTCGCGATGATTGCCGGCGTCCTGCAGATCGAAGTACATCGCGAAACCGGTGAGCGCGGCGTCGCCCAGTTCCCAGGGCTTCGGCTCCTGCCGCAGCAGCAGGTAAGGCCATGGCCGCACGCGCAGCGCGGCGAGGCCAGCGTTGACGCCTGCGGTATACGCTTCGAGCTGTGGGCGTTTGTCCGCGGCCATCGCGGCGAGATCGGCTTCGACCCGCGCGCGGATGCGGTGCACGCGCTGCACCTTGTCCTTCTCGATCGCGATCGGTCCGAACAATTCCGACAGTTCGCCTGCGGACACGCGGCGCATCAGATCCATCTCGAAATAGCGCTCCTGCGCATGCACGTAGCCGAGCGCGCGCAGCGCGTCGACTTCGTTCGCCGCATCGATGGTCGCCACGCCCAGCGCATCACGTTGCACCGTCACTGGCGCGGTCAGGCCATCGAGCGCGAGTTCGCCGTCCAGCGTCGGCACGCTGCCGCGCATCAGCCACCAGCCGGTCCCCGCACCGGCGACGATCAGTATCAGAACGAGGATCGAGATGCGTTTGAGCCACTTCAACATGGGGTGTCCTGGGATTCTGGTGCGGGTTGCATGCGTGGTGCGTTTGTTCGCAGTGCCGTCAGCCGGTCCGTCGCACGAGATGCAGGCCGTTGGCGATGGTCACGGCTTCCAAGCGGTGCGGAGCGAGCAGCCGTTGCAGACTGTCCGCCGTATGCACGGTGATGTGGCCGTTGCGGGGGGAAAAATACCAGTGTTCGAGATCCACCGGTTCGGTCACCAGTTCGGTGCCCAGCAGGCCGACCGCCGACGGCGCCATCATCGCCGCGAAGCCGGCCACCCACGCGGCCTGGTCGCGATGCGGCACGTGTTCGATGACCTCGAAGCTGCAGACCAGGCCGAAACTGCGGTCGGGCAGCGGCTGCGGGTCGTAGAAGGCGTCGTGGCTCACTGCGTCGAAGCCGCGCGTACACAGCTCCGCGGCCAGCCGGCCGTTGCCGCCGCCGTAGTCAAGCACGCTGCGGCTGTCCTGTTCGTAATGCCAGATGCCGGCGACGATGGCGGCGTTGCGCGCCGGGCGTTCGCTGTCGAACGGCGGATCGGAAAAAACGTAGTCGTCGTTGTAGATATGTCGCGCGAAATCCTGCGCGGACCAGCCGTCGAGCGCTGCGGTGAACACCGCGCCGCAGTCGCGGCAGCGGTGATACGGAATGCGGATGCCGGTGTCCGCGAACTGGCGTTCGCCCGCGAAATGATCGTTGCCGGAACGCGAGAATTCCTTGCTGCCGATCGGCGATGGCTGCGCGCCGCCGCAGATGCCGCACGCGGGCGGCGGCGAAGGATCGACGGGGGGAAGCGGTGCAACCGGTCTCATGGCGTCCTGCGGGCTGTCGCGGTCGGGCGATGTTAACCGGTCTGTGTGGTAGAGCTCGGGCCTGAAGGCCCTCCTACAGGAAAATCGGATCGCGCCGGAACATGTAGGAGGTCTTCAGGCACGCGGACCGCAGGTCAGACGTGTCGCTGCAGCCGATAGACGCAGGTGTCCAGCGCGGTCACGCCTTCGTCGACGAAATTCTGCTGGGTCGCCAGGATGTCGCGGCGTTCCAGCAGATCCACATCCCAGTGCGAGCCGAAACGCGTGCGGACTTCGGATTCGCTCACTGAAAACGGCGGGCCTTCCTTCTCGTCCTGGGGATATTCCAGGGTGATCAGCAGCCCGCGGCATCGGACGGGCAGGCAGGCATAGAGTGCGTCCACATAACGCAGGCGCAGCGCCGGCGGCAGCGCGATCAGCGCGGCGCGGTCGAACACCGCGCCGCAGTCGGCGAGCGCTGCGGCATCCAGCGCGAAGGCGTCGCCGCAGATCAGTTCGATATCGCCTGTTTGAGGGCCGCCCGCGCGGTAATGCCGGCCGTACTGGGTTTCATCGATCCTGGGCTGCAGGCCGTGTTCGGCGAAGAACTGCTCGATCGCGAGCTGCGACAGTTCCACGCCCAGCACTCGATGACCCTGCGCCGCGAGCCACAGCATGTCGCGCGATTTGCCGGCCAGCGGCACGAACACCCGACAGCCGGGCGGTGCGCCGATCGACGGCCAATGCTTCTGCATCAGCGGCGTCGGCTGGTCCTGATGGAAGCCGATCTGGTTGTCCTGCCAGCGCTGGTGCCAGAACTCCGCGTCCATCATTCCACCGTCAGCGCGTCGACTTTCTGCCAGCCGCGCGACAGCAGGCCGCCGCGGCTGCCGCGTGCGCCGATGTACGGTTCCAGATCCTTGAACGACAGCGACATCGTGCGTGCGCCGGATTTCACCGACAGCGTGCCGCCGGGCGGCACGACCGCGATCGCGATCACGCGCTCGGTGCTGCGCTTGGCTTTCGGGATCTCGATGATCTTGTTGCCCTTGCCCTTGTCGAGTTCCGGCAGTTCGGCGATCGGGAACGCCAGCAGATGACCGGCGCTGGTGACCGCGACGATCCGGTCGGTCTGGACATTGCCGACGGCGGTCGGCGGCAGCACCGTCGACCCGGGGGTCAGCGAGAGCATCGCCTTGCCGGCCTTGTTGCGGCCGGTGAGGTTCTCGAACTTCGTCACGAAGCCGTAGCCGTGCGACGACGCCAGCACGAAGCGCGCATCGTCGGCGCCGCTGGCCATGGTCACAAACCCTGCGCCCGCCGGCAGCGAGAAGCGGCCGCTCAGCGGTTCGCCGTTGCCGCGCGCCGACGGCAGCGTATGCGCCAGCGACGAATAGCTGCGGCCGGTGCTGTCGAGGAATGCGACCTGCTGGGTGCTGCGGCCGCGCACCGCGCACAGCAGGCCGTCGCCGTCGCGATAGCTCAGGCCCGCCGCGTCGATATCGTGACCCTTGGCGGCGCGGATCCAGCCTTTTTCGCTCAGCACGATGGTCATTGGTTCGCTGGGCACCAGTTCGGTTTCGTCGATGGCTTGTGCGGCGACGCGCGACACCAGCGGCGACATCCGCGCGTCGCCGAATTTCTTCGCGTCGGCCAGCAGTTCGTCCTTCACCAGCTTCTTCAGCTTCGACTTGCTGTCGAGGATCGACATCAGTTTGTCGCGCTCGGCGGCGAGTTCGTCCTGCTCGCCGCGGATCTTCATCTCTTCCAGTCGCGCCAACTGTTTCAGCCTGGTGTCGAGGATGTAGTCGGCCTGGTCGTCGCTCAGGCCGAAGCGTGCAATCAAGGCGGGTTTCGGCTCGTCCTCGGTGCGGATGATGCGGATGACTTCATCGAGATTGAGGAATGCGACCAGCAGGCCTTCCAACAGGTGCAGCCTGCGTTCCACTTTCTCGAGGCGATGCTTCAGGCGCCGGGTCACGGTGTCGGTGCGGAACACCAGCCACTCGCTGAGCAGCATCTTCAGGTTCTTGACCTGCGGACGGCCGTCCAGGCCGATCACGTTCATGTTGACCCGGTAGCTCTTTTCCAGATCGGTGGTGACGAACAGATGACCCATCAGCTGTTCGACATCGACGCGATTGCTGCGCGGGATCATCACGATCCGGGTCGGATTGGCGTGATCGGATTCGTCGCGCAGGTCTTCCAGCCACGGCAGTTTCTTGGCGCGCATCTGCTGCGCGATCTGCTCGATCACCTTGCTCGGGCTGACCTGATACGGCAGCGCGGTGATCACGATGTTGTTCTGTTCGCGGAGATAAGTCGCGCGGGCGCGCACGCTGCCGTGGCCGGTTTCGTACATCGCCTGCAGATCGGCGATGGGGGTGATGATCTCGGCGGTGGTCGGGTAATCCGGGCCGCGCACGTGTTCGCAGAGGTCGCGCACGGTGGCGTCGGGATCGTCGAGCAGGCGCACGCAGGCGCTGACGATCTCGTTGAGATTGTGCGGCGGCACGTCGGTGGCCATGCCTACCGCGATGCCGGTGGTGCCGTTGAGCAGCAGATGCGGCAGCCGCGCCGGCAGCCAGGTGGGTTCTTCGAGGGTGCCGTCGAAGTTCGGATCCCAGTCGACCGTGCCATGGCCGATTTCGCCCAGCAGCACTTCGGCGATGGGCGTGAGTTTGGATTCGGTGTAGCGCATCGCCGCGAACGATTTCGGATCGTCGCTGGAGCCGAAGTTGCCCTGGCCGTCGATCAGCGGATAGCGGTACGAGAACGGCTGCGCCATCAGCACCAGCGCTTCGTAGCAGGCGCTGTCGCCGTGCGGATGGTATTTGCCGATGACGTCGCCGACGGTGCGCGCGGATTTCTTCGGTTTGGCGCCGGCGTTCAGGCCCAGCTCGCTCATCGCGAAGATGATCCGGCGCTGCACCGGCTTCAGGCCGTCGCCGAGGAAGGGCAGGGCACGGTCCAGGACCACGTACATCGAGTAGTCGAGATACGCGCGTTCGGCGTATTCGCGCAGCGGGATCTGTTCGAAACCGTGGAAAGCGGGGCGTGCGGTATCGCTCATGGGGTCTGCAGAAAACGGCAAAGCGGCATTGTAAGCGTCTTGGCCGGTTTTCCGGGGTTGGTGTTGGCGGCGCTTGGGCGCGAGGACGGGCCTAGGGCTTCCACGGTTTCTTCGCAAGCCGCGCCGATCGGTCGAAGTGCACGGCGCTGTGGTTGGTCATCCACGAGAAATCGACCGTCATCCCCGCGCAGGCGGGGATCCATGCCTGCGAGTATTCAGGGCAGGTCGCCAATGGCTTCCCGGTTCCCGGGCCTGGATCACCGCCTACGCGGGGATGACGGTTTTGAGCTGGCGTTATCCGGGGTCAGGATCCCGGCTCCAGCGCTCTCATCTCCCCGTGTCAGTAGATATCCCGCCGATAGCGCCCTTCCACACGCATACGCTCGACCTGCGCATCGCCGAGGATGTCGCGCAGCGCGGCGTCCACGCCCGGCGCCATGCCGGCGACACTGCCGCAGACCAGCACGCATGCGCCATCCGCAGTCCAAGTGCGGAGTTCGTCCGCGACGTCATCCAGCAGGTCCTGCACGTACTGCGGCTTCGACGGATCGCGCGAGAACGCGAGATCCAGCCGCGCCAGCCAGCTGTCGCGCTGCCAGTCGCGCAGTTCGTTTTCGTAGAAGAAGTCGTGCGCCTGCTGGCGCTCGCCGAACAGCAGCCAGTTGCGGCGCGCGCCGGCTTCGATGCGTGCGCGCAGGTGCGCGCGCAGCCCGGCGATGCCGGTGCCGTTGCCGATCAGGATCAACGGCCGCTCCGCAGCGGGCGGGTGGAAGCCCGGATTGCTGCGGATGCGCAGCCGGATCCGTTCGCCGGGCGTGGCGGATTCGCACAACCAGCCGCTGCCCAGCCCGGGCGTGCCGTCGGGACGCGCCATGCGCCGGACCAGCAGTTGCAGGCGGCCATCGGCGGGGATCGAGGCGATGGAATATTCGCGGTGCGGCAGCGGTTTGAGCCGGGCCGCGATTTCGGCTGCAGTCGAACCGGCGATGTCTTCCGCCGCGGGCCACTGCGAGCGCGCCAGCCGTTCGGCCAACGTCTGCGCTTCGTCGTCGGCATCGTTGTCGATGCGGATCCCGCCATCCAGGCCATGTTCCTGCAGCCAGGCGTTCACCGCCGACGCGGCATGGCACGGCCCGGCTTCGGCGATATCGCCGGCCTGCCAGTCCGGCAGCGCGGTGCCGATCGGCTGCAAGGCGAGATGGAACGCCGGCCCGCCCACGCTGCCGGGATTCAGCAGCATGCGTTCGTCGAGGCGCCAGGTGTCGTAGTGCGGCGGCGTCCAGTCGGGCAGGTCGGTGGCGCCCGCGAGTTGTCCGAGACCGTGCTGCCAGTGGCGCAGCGCGCTGTCGTCGGCATTGTCCACTTCGACCAGATCGAAGATCGGCCTGGCGCCGCGACCGCGCAGCCATTCGTCCAGTGCGTGGCCGAAGGCGCAGAAGCGCGTGTACTCGCGATCGCCCAGGGCCAGCACCGCGTACTGCAGATGGTCGAGCCGCGACGAAGGCGAGCTCATGACATCGCGGACGAAGCGCAGCGCCGGATCGGGCGGATCGCCTTCGCCGGTGGTGCTGACCACGAACAGCGCGCGCTGCGTGCGGGCCAGCGTCGCGGCGTCGAGGCGATCGATCGCGCACAGCCGCACCGCGACACCGCTGGCGCGCAGGCTGTCGGCGCTCATTCCGGCGAGGCGCTGGGCGAACCCGGTCTGGCTGGCATGCACCACCAGCAGCGTCGATGGATCGCCGGCATCGGTCAGCGCGGCTTCGTCGCGCGACCGCGGGCGCCACAGCAGCGCTGCGCAGGCGACGAAGTAAACCGCGACGACCACCAGCGCCGACAGACTGCGCTCCCGGCCCGGAACGCCTGTCGGCCAGCCGTTGTCGTGCAGGCCGAACAGCAGCCATGCCAGCGCCGCCAGCATCAGCAACACCAGTGCATTGCCCAGCCGCTGCCGGGTTTCCGGCTGCATTCGCGTTTTCATGCGTCCGCCACCGTGCTCAGTTCGACGAAGCGCGGCGTGAGCCGCTCGCGCAGACCGTCGACGCCGCGCAACAGGAAGCGCGCGGCGAGACCGTGTTCCGTCGCGAGCGCATGCCCCGCCTCCGCGCCCATCACCGTCAGCGCCGTGGCCCAGGCGTCCGCGCGCATCGCGCAGTGGGCGATCACGGTCACGCCTGTGGGCGCGTGGCGCACAGGCCGCCCGGTGCGCGGATCGAAGGTGTGCGAATGTCGTTCGCCGTACTGCTCGAACGCATGCCAGCGATCGCCGGACGTGGCGACCGCCAGCCCGTCGAGTGCGACCACATGCACATGCGCGCGATCTTCCGCGTTGGCGGCGGTCGCAGCGTCGCCGTCTTCCGCCGCGGCTTCCACCAGTACCCGCCAGGGTTCGCCGTCGGGCTTGCGGCCGTAGCCGTAGAGTTCGCCGCCGACTTCGATCAGCGCGCTGGCGATGCCGTGCGCGCGCAGTCGCGCGGCGACGAGATCGACGCCGTAGCCTTTGGCGATCGCCGACAGATCCAGCACGATGCCGCCGGGCTGCGACACCCGCGGCGGATCGTGTTCGAGCATGAGCCGCCGCCAGCCGACGCCTGCGCGTGCCGCATCGAGCGTCGATGCCTCCGGCACGCGGCGCGGCCGCTGCGCCGGCCCGAATCCCCAGGCGTCGACCAGCGCGCCGAGGGTCGGGTCGTAAGCGCCGTCGCTGGCTTCGGCGATCTCCAGCGCACAGCGCAGCACGGTATCGAATTCGACCGGCAGCGCGTGAACGCTGCCGGCCGCGCTGCGGTTGTAGCGGCTGATGTCGCTGTCGTCGCGCCACGTGCTCATCTGCGCGACCACGGTGTCCAGGGCCGACTGTACGACACTGTGAATCGCGTGCAGGTCGGCGCGCGGCGCGCACGCCGCCTTCACCGACCAGGTGGTGCCCATCGTCGCCCCGCCGAGGGTGGCGACGCTCAATTCCGCTTGCATTCTGATGCGATCGACCGTTGCCGCTTACTGCGGCAGCACCTCGAAGGTGGCGACATAGCTCAGGCGACGCTTCTTTGCCTGCGCCACGCTGGTCTTGTCGTCTTCGGTGGCGACTTCCAGCCAGTACATGCCGGCGTCGGGCCAGGTAACGCTGAACCTGCCGTCGGCGCCGGTCGTCACCTTGATCTCGTTCTGGGCGTTGCGATAGCGGGTGCCGCCGCGCACGATCTCGATGTCGAGCCCGGCCGCGGGTTTGCCGTCGATCTGCAGCGCGAAGATCGCGGCTTCGCCGGCGAACAGATCGTTCGGATGGGTAACCGCCACCAGCTCCAGACCTTCGCCGGACGGCTTCAGCGCAGTGTCGTTGGGGGCGCCGCGGGTGACGAAGGTTTCGACCCGGCCAATCGATTGCGATACCTGCAGATTCGTCGCGTCCTGCGGCACTTCGGTCGCGAAGCTGGCGGCGGTGCCGCGCCAGCGCTTGGGCTTGCCGTCAGCGTCGTCCCAACTGGCGGACAGGCCGCTGTTGAGCATCGCGATGCGATAGGTGCCTGCCTGTTTCAGTTCGACATCGAACACGCTGCGGAACTTGCCGGTGGCGCCGTTGACGCTTTCGGCACGACTGCCGTCCGGCGCGGTGATCGCCAGGCGATCCAGCGCGATCGGCACGTGATTGAAGTAGAACAGGTCGTTGGAAACGGCAGCATCCACCGTCACCCAGGCGTTCTCGCCGGCGACGACCGTCTGCGAAGGCAGCAGCCACGCCTTGTGGGCGGAGGCGGTGAACGGAATGGCGGCGGCGAGCGCCAGCGCGAGCATGAGTCTGGCGAGCATCTGTGTGAATTTCATCGGGAATTCCTGCGACAGTGGAAAGAGGGGGACGAGATCGATCGGTCAGGGCTTGACGGTCAACGCGATCGCGCCGAGTTCGCTGCTGCCCTGCGCGCTGCCCGTCTGCGCGGCGGGCTTCGCGGCCCAGCGGAACGGGATCTTCAGCAGTTCGCGGCCGCCCACTTCGCGCGCGGCTTCCACCACCAGGGTGTATTCGCCTGCGGCCAGGCCGGCGAGCTGCGGCTGGCGATCGTTGAACGCGAGCAGGTGTTTGCCGGCCGGCTTGGTCGGCCCGGTCACGCCGTCCACCGGCACTTTCAGCGTGCGGCCGCTCTTGCGCCACCACTGGCGCAGGTCCGGCAGCCACTTGGTGCCGTGGCCTTCGCTGTTGCCGCGCTGCTGGTACCACACCGAAAGATTCGCCGCGACCTTCTGGTCCGCGCCTTCGATCCACACCGCGACGTAGGGGCGATGATATTCGGCCACTTTCAGCTGCGGGATTTCCACGCTGATCTGCAGCTCGGCCGTGTAGGCCGGCAATGCGAACAGCGCGCCGACGACGAGGGTGACGGTGACGGGAAGTCGGGTCTTGTTCATGGCGTGAGGGCGTCGGGTCCGTAGCAAAGAAGGGAAGGAATCGGCAAATGGCGTCTAGTGAATGAACAGCAGCGCGATCAGCACCGGCACGACCAGGCCGAGGCCGACGTACGGCCAGGTCATGCGTCGCTGGCGGGCGTGCATCTGCAGCAGGAACAGGCCGGTGACGCAGAACACCACGCACGCGACCGCGAAGATATCGATGAACCAGCTCCACGCCGGGCCTGAATTGCGGCCCTTGTGCAGATCGTTGAAATACGCGATCCAGCCGCGGTCGGTGCGTTCGTATTCCACCGCGCCGCTGCCGCGATCGATGCTGAGCCAGGCATCGGCGCCGGGCGATGGCAGCGACAGATACAGTTCTTCCGCGGACCACTCGGCCTTGCGGCCGCGCAGCGCGATGCCGAGCTGCGCATCGAGCCAATCCTCGGCCGATTCCGGCAGCGGCGCTTCGCCGTCGGCGCGCGTGCCGAGGGCCTTCAGCAGCGGCGCGGGCAGGGTTGCGGTGCGTTGTACCGTCTTCGGTTCGGCCTCGATCCGCGCGGCGTGGTTCAGGGTGATGCCGCTCAGCGCGAACAGCAGCATGCCGATCAGCGACACCGCCGAACTGATCCAGTGCCAGTTGTGCAATGTGCGCAGCCAGAAGCCGCGTCGCTGCTGGCCGTGGGCGATGTCGGTTTCGGTGCTGCTGCGCGACAAAACGGGCGACCTCATGGAAGAAACGGGAATCGCTGCATGACGTCGATCATGTCCGGATCGAGCATGTCCGAATCGAGCATGGCCGGATCGATCACGGACAAGATCAGACCTCGGCCCATTGCCGCAGCAGGTTGTGGTAGACGCCGGTCAATTGCACCAGCGCCGGATGATCGGCCACGTCCAGCGTGAGCCGACGGATCGAGACATCGAGTTCGAACAACAGCCGGCGATGGCCGTCGTCGCGGATCATGCTCTGCATCCAGAAGAACGAGGCCACGCGCGCGCCTCGGGTCACCGGCAGGACGCGATGCAGGCTGGTGCCGGGATACAGCACCATGTGGCCGGCGGGCAGTTTCACCCGCTGCGTGCCGTAGGTGTCCTCGATCTCCAGTTCGCCGCCGTCGTACTCGTCGGGCGCGCTGAGGAACAGGGTTGCCGACAGATCGGTGCGGACCGGTTCGGCGCCGCCGCGACTTCGGTCGTAGCGCACGGCGTTGTCGACGTGGAAGCCGAACGACTGTCCATGGCTGTAGCGGTTGAACAGCGGCGGATAGATGCGCTTCGGCAGCGCGGCAGAAAAAAAGGTGCTGTTGCGCGACAGTGCGTCGAGGATCAGCGCGCCCAGTTCGCGCGCCACCGCTGAGGTTTCCGGCAGTTGTGCGTTGTCTTTCGCCTTCGCGGATTGATGGCCGGCAGTCACCTTTCCGTCCGCCCAATCCGCCGCGCCCAGCGCCGCCCGGAACCTGGCGATCTGGTCGGCATCGAGCACGTCTGGAATGGGCAGGAGCATGCGGGTGTCCGGATGGCTGCACCGCCCTGGTGAGGCGGGGCAATGCGAAAGGGTATTAACGAATGATTCGTATCGGCATGCCCTGCTTCGGCATGCTCTGCTTCCCTGTGTTCCGCTTCAGAAACGATAGGTCGCGGTGAGCACCGCCGAGCGGCCTTCGCCCGGCGTGGCCCAGCCGTTGCCTGCAGTCACGACACCACCGGTGAAGGTGACGTTGTTGCGGATCCGCGTGTAGTACTCCTCGTCCAGCAGGTTGTTGATATTGAGCTGCAGGCTGAGGTTGTCGTTGAGCTGGTAGCCGACCATCGCGCGATGCACCCAGTAGTCGTCGGTGTAGAACAGCGGCTGGCCGTGGAGGCTGTTGTTCTGGACCACGAACTCGCCCTGGTAGGTCGCGCCGTAGCCGAAGGTCCAGTCGCTCAGTTCATAGGTGGTCCAGACGCTGCCGGAATGCTTCGGCGTGTTGGTCAGCGGGTTGCCTTCGAACGGGTCGCGGTCGGTCGCGGAATTGCCGCAGGCCGTACTCGGGTTGTCGAAGCAGTTCTGCGACACGCCGCGCACGACTTCGCTGTCGAGATAGGTGTAGTTGGCGTACACCGCCCATTCGCGGGTGATGTTGCCGGCGGCGCCCAGCGCGATACCGTCGACGTGCGCGCGGCCATCGAGCGTTTGTTCGCCGCTGATGTTGGTCGGGTCCGGATCGTTGACCCGGTAGTTTTCGCGCTCGTTGCGGAACAGCGCGGCGGTCAGCGCGAGACGATTCTGGATCACATCCCATTTGCCGCCCAGTTCGATATTGACCGCGGTCTCCGCATCGACGTTGCAGTTCGCGGTGCCGGTGGTGCTGGTCAGGGTGCAACTCCCGTTGACCGAAGCTTTCGAGGGCGTCTTGCTGTTGGCGTAGGACAGATAGAGGCTGCTGTATGGAGTCGGCTTGAACACCAGGCCGGCCCGGTACGAGAACAGATCCTCTTCGTTGCGGGCGATCGGATTCACGCCGGTCAGTTGGCCTCGGGTCGCGTTGTTGACCGTATCGACGATCCAGGTCTTGGTCGAGCCCTCGTTGTGGTCCTGACGCGCGCCGAGGTTCAACAGCCAGCGGTCGCCGAACTTGAGCGTGTCGAAGACGTAGAACGACCGGGAATCGAGTTCGCCTTCGCTCTTGCCGCTGCGGAAATAGTTCTGCGGCCCGGTCCAGATGTCGTAGGGGTTGCGGAACGTCTGGTAGGGATAGCCTGCGCTCGTGTTGGGCACCGGACTGCCGTCGGCGTTGAAGAACACGCCGCCGGATTCCACTTCGAAGGATTCGGTGCTGAACGACACACCGGCCACCAGCGCATGCTCGACGCCGCCGGTCGTGAAGTTCGCGGTGAGGTCGGTCTGGCTGATCGCGATGCCGTTACGGGTGTCGCGGACCAGACCGCGCGGTCCGCCCACCGGGGACCAGGTGCCTGCCGGCTGTCCATTGGCGCAGGCCTGACCGGTGTACGGGTTGGTGCCGTTTTCCAGACACCAGTTGCCCTGCAGCGCGGTCACGTTGGACAGCTGATCCACGCGCTGCACGCGTCCGAGCGTGCGCACCGACACCTGGTCGTTGAAGTCGTGCTCGAACACAGCCGTGAGCATGTCCACGTCGATCTGCTGTTCGGAGGCGTTGCGGTAGCCGAAGTAGGTCTCCGGGTCGACGCCCGGCAGCGGACCGTCGTTGTAGGTATTCAGCGCGAACGGAACGCCGTACTGCGGCAGGTTGTCGTCGCTCTGGTGCAGGTAGGACAGCGTGACCCGCGTATCCGAGCCCAGGCCGATCGCCAGCGACGGCGCGAAGCCCCAGCGCTGGAAGTTCTCGTGATCGCGGCCAGGCACATCGTTCTGGTGCGCCATCGCGTTGAGGCGCAGCGCGGTGCCGTTCTCGAAGTCGAAATTGCTGTCGGCGGTGACGCGGCCGTAACCGTCGCTGCCGAGGCCCAGTGTGAAGGCATGGGCATCGCCTTCGCGCGCGGCCTTGCTCACCAGATTGATGTTGCCGCCGACCGAACCGGCGCCGGAAATGGCGGAGTTGGCGCCGTTGATCAGTTCGATCGATTCCAGATTGAAGGTGTCGCTGCGCGTGTACTGAGCGCTGTCGCGGATACCGTCGGTTGTGATGTCGCTGCTGGCGGTGAAGCCGCGCAGGTTGATGCTGTCTCCGTAACCGCCGCCGCCTTCGCCGGCGCCGAAGGTGATGCCGGGCAGGGTGCTGAGCACGTCGCGCAGGCCGAGCAGGTTCTGCTGGTCCATCACTGCCTTGGTCACGACCGTGATGGTCTGCGGCGTGTCCAGAAGCGGCTCGGTGTATTTCACGGAACTGGGCTTCTGCTGGCCTTCTCCGACGACTTCGACCTTGTCGAGTTCCTGGATGCCGGCAGCGGCGTCGGCGGGCGTTTCGGCGTGGGCGTTGGCGCAGAGGGCGAGCGAGAGCGCCGCGACGAGCGGCTTCAGGGGCAGGATCGAGTGATTCATGGGGGCTTTCGGGATGCAAGCGATGGCGGCGAGCTGGATTTGGCGGCCGTGATGCAAGAATATTAAATGATAATCATTATTGAATACAAGTTGATCTCATTCCCGTTTGGTGGGCAGGGCCGGCGTGGTGAAGGCCTGTCGAGTCCCGTGTGAAGTGTTTTTTATCGGTCATCGGCGAATACGTCGGCGTGGCGGCATGCTGCACGCATTCCGGCTATTGCCGCCGAGGGGATGCGCACTGGTCGAGAAGATCGCGATGCGGCTTTGCGCGAGCCAGTCGGCGATCCTTCGCTACGTCATTTCCGGATGGCGCGTGCGATGTCGGGTCGGAGTGCCGGGGGGAGGGTGCCGGCAGTGCAGGGCTGACGGCATCTTTACTGCCTTGCCGCCGTTCAGCGGAGAGCCGGCAACAAAAAACCCCGCTTGCGCGGGGTTTTTGTATTCGTCTGCGGACTCGAGAAGGGATGTCTGCGGACGTTCTGTCTGGTGCCCAGGAGAGGACTCGAACCTCCACGGTTTTACCCGCTAGTACCTGAAACTAGTGCGTCTACCAATTCCGCCACCTGGGCAGGTGGGCGCGTATGGTGCGTTGCGGCGCGCGCGATGTCAACGGTCTGCCGACCGAATTTTTTTCGTCTTTCCATCGACGGTGTGGTGGCTGCCACAGGGCGTTCATGGGTTCATGGCGGATTGGCGGCGATCTCCCGCACCGTGGATGCGGGCGTATACTTGCGGCCAATGTCAAAAACCACCAAGAAAACTACTGGCCCTCGCGCCACGCGCGCGCCTGATGGCGCTTCCTCCAAACCCGCTTCCCGTACCGAACCGCGCAACGCCGCATCGGGCGCACCGGGCAAAGCCCCCAGAGCGAAGGCGCCGCAGCCTTCAGCCAAGCCACCGAAATCCGGTGGTCCTCCCAAATCCGGCAATCCCCGCAATGCGGGCAAACCTTCCGGCAAGCCGGCCAAAGCCGCGCCGTGGTTGCCCGATACCTTTGCGACACAGGGCGGTTCCAAGCCGCAGGCCCGACGGCAAGCCGACGCAGGCTCGTCCTCGTCCATCAGCGACCCGCACGCCGCCCGCGAAGCCTCGCGCTACGCCGATCCCATCCCCAGCCGCGAAGCGATCCTCAAGCTGCTCGGCGACGCCGACGGCCCGATGATGGCCGAGAGCGTGGCCGAACGCCTTGGCCTGGACACCCCCGAGCGCCGCGACGCGCTGGGCAAGCGCCTCGGTGCGATGCTGCGCGACGGTCAACTGCTGCAGAACCGCCGCGGCGGCTATCTGCCCGCCGCGCGCATGGACCTGATCGCCGGGACCGTGATCGCCAATCCGGACGGGTTCGGTTTCCTGCGTCCCGAAACCGGCACCGGCAAGAGCGACGACCTGTTCCTTCCGCCGCTGGAAATGCGCAAGGTGCTGCACGGCGACCGGGTGATGGCCAGCGTCACCGGCATCGACCGTCGCGGCCGCCGCGAAGGCGTCATCGTCGAGGTGCTGGAGCGCCGCCTGAGCCGGCTGATCGGCCGCTTCACGCTGGAAGCCGGCATCAGTTATGTGCAGCCAGACGATGCCCGCATCCAGCGAAACGTGCAGATTCCTGCCGACGCGCGCCTGGATGCGCAGAACGGTCAGTTGGTGGTGTGCGAGATCGTGCATGCGCCCGACGCCTACCGCCCGCCGATCGGCCGCGTGCTGGCCGTGCTCGGCGACAAGCTCACGCCCTCGCTGGTGGTGGAAGCTGCGATCCATGGCCACGACCTGCCGCATGAATTCCCGCCGGAGGTGATCGCCGAAGCCACCGCGGTGCCGCTGCAGGTGACCGAACGCGACATCGCCGGCCGCGTCGATCTGCGCCAGCTGCCGCTGGTGACCATCGACGGCGAGGACGCCAAGGATTTTGACGATGCGGTGTGGTGCGAACCGAGCCGGAACGGTTTCCGGCTGATCGTCGCGATCGCCGATGTGTCGCATTACGTGCGTCCGGGCGCGCCGCTCGACGACGAAGCGCAGAAACGTGCGACCTCGGTGTATTTCCCGGGTTTCGTCGTGCCGATGCTGCCGGAAACGCTGTCGAATGGCATCTGCTCGCTGAATCCGAAGCTCGACCGTCTGTGCTTCGTCTGCGACATGCAGGTCGGTTTCGATGGCGAAGTCAGCAGGTCGAAGTTCTATGAAGCGGTGATGCATTCGCACGCCCGTCTCACCTACACCCAGGTGTGGCAAGCGGTGGGCGAGAACGATGCCGATGCCATCGCCAGGATCGGTTCGCTGCTGCCGCAGGTGCAGCGCCTGCATCAGCTTTACCAGATGCTGGCGAAGGCGCGCAAGGCGCGGGGCGCCATCGAATTCGAATCTTCCGAAGTGCGTTTCGTCCTGGGTCCGCAGGGCGAAGTGGTGCAGGCCGGCATGCTCCAGCGCAACGACGCGCACAAACTGATCGAAGAATGCATGATCGCCGCGAACGTCGAGGCCGCGCGCTTCCTGTTGAAGAAACAGGTGCCGGCGCCGTATCGCATCCACGACAAGCCGCCGGAATCGAAGTACACCGATCTGCTCGAATTCCTCAAGGAGTTCAAGCTGCGGATGCCGCCGTGGGCCACCGTCGAGCCGCGCGATTTCACTGCGCTGCTGACCAAGATCCGCGAGCGTCCCGATGCGGCGCTGCTGGAGTCGGTCTTGCTGCGCAGCCAGTCGCTGGCGGTGTATGCGCCCGAGAACATCGGTCACTTCGGTCTTGCGCTGCAGGCTTATGCGCATTTCACCTCGCCGATCCGCCGCTATCCGGATCTGCTGGTGCATCGCGCGATCAAGCATGCGCTGACCGACGCGAAGCCGGCGGCGTTCACGTATTCGCAGAGCGGCATGGCTGCGCTGGCGCTGCAGTGTTCGGAACGCGAGCGTCGCGCCGATGAGGCCGAGCGCGAAGTCGACGAGCGCTACCGCGCGGCGTGGATGGAAAAGCATATCGGCGGCAAGTTCGACGGCATCATCAGCGGCGTCACCAGCTTCGGCCTGTTCGTCGAACTCGACGACTCCAAGGTCAACGGCCTGATCCACGTCACCCAGCTGCCGAACGATTTCTATCACTTCGATCCGATCCGCAAGACGCTCAGCGGCGAACGCGCCGGCCGTGTGTTCCGGCTCGGCGACCGGGTGATGATCATCGTGCTCAAGGCCAGCCTGGAAGAACGCAAGATCGATTTCCGCCTTGCGGAAGAACGCGGTGTGGCGCCGTTACCGCCGCGAGGACAGCCGGCGAAGCGTCCGAAGCGGAAGTATTGATGGTGTACGGCGGGCTGCGGCCCGCCGTTCTCAAAGGCGATTACGTAGAGCGGCCTTCAGGCCGGCCCAGGCAGAAGCCGACCCGCGACGACATCAGGGCCGTGCCCACGGCCGACGAAAACGAAAGTGTTGCGCATCCAGAAGCAGCGGCCTGAAGGCCGCTCTACGCCTGGCCGTTTTTTACGGGGTGACGAAACGCACCGCTCCGCGCGCGGCGATCAGGCCGCTGGCGAAGCAGGCGGTGAGCAGATAGCCGCCGGTCGGCGCTTCCCAGTCCAGCATTTCGCCGGCGAAGAAGACGCCGGGCAGGGTCTTCGACTGCAGGCTGTCGTCCAGGACTTCCAGACGAACGCCGCCAGCGGTGCTGATCGCTTCGGCCACCGGCCGCGCGCTGCGCAGCGTCAGCGGCAGACGCTTGATGGTGTTCGCGACGCGTACGGCGTCGGTCATCGCTTCGCGCGGCAGCACTTCGTGCAGCAGCGCGACTTTCACCGCG
Organism: Chitinophaga pinensis; assembly: GCA_943371935.1. Lineage (GTDB taxonomy): Bacteria > Pseudomonadota > Gammaproteobacteria > Xanthomonadales > Xanthomonadaceae > Lysobacter_I. The sequence goes on from CALRWS020000052.1 coordinate 16,963, forward strand.
TCCAGCCCGGTCTGCCGGCGCATATGTTCGCCGAGGCTGCGTTTGCCGCGCGGTTTCTCCAGATCGCCGCGCAGGCGTTCCGCGTCGCGACCCGGCGCCAGATCCAGCCACAGCGTCGTTCCGTCGTCGCGCAGGATGCATTCGCGCAGATCGGCCGAGATCGCATAGATCACGCTGCCTTCGATGCCGGTCGCGGTGATCACGCATTCGCCCTGTAGCGCGTGCATCGCGCCGTCGGGATCCTGCCAGTGCGCGACCACCGGTTTCAGCGGCGCCCCGGCGTGTTTGTCGGCGAGATGCGCGCTCCAGCCGATGTCGAAACCGCAGTTCGACGGGCGCAGCGGCGCGATATCGATACCGCGTCCGCACAGCGCAGGCACCCAGGCGCCGTCCGAGCCCAACTGCGGCCAGCTCGCGCCGCCGAGCGCGAGCACGCTCGCCTGCGCTCGGATGCAGCGCTCGCCGTCGGGCGTATCGAAGCGCAGCCGGTTGTCGTCGTCCCAGCCCAGCCAGCGATGCTGCACGTGGAAACGTACGCCGCGTTCGCGCAGCCTGCGCACCCAGCCGCGCAGCAGCGGCGCGGCCTTGCGATCCATCGGAAACACCCGGCCGGAGCTGCCGACGTAGGTGTCGACGCCGTATTCCCGCGCCCACGCGCGCAGCGCTTCGCCGTCGAAAGCGTCGAGCCAACCCGCAACCTCCCGCGTGCGCTCGCGGTAGCGCGCATCGAAACCCGGTCGCGGCTCGCTGTGGGTCAGGTTCAGACCACCCTTGCCGGCGATCAGGAATTTGCGTCCCACCGAGCCCTTCGCCTCGAACAGATCCACCGCCAGCCCGGCCGCGTTCGCGACCTCGGCCGCCATCAGCCCGGCGGGGCCGCCGCCGACAATGGCGATCTGCGTAGTGGCGGGAACGGCATGCGACATCGATGAGGACCGGGTATGTGCGGCGGGCAGGGCGGCGGATGATAGCGCGGCGCAGGCGCATCGATTGAGGCAAAAGCCGGCTGTTCCCGGCACAATAGCGCCATGAGCAACCAATCATCTCCCTGGATCGTCGGCATCAATGCGGTGGCCTCCGCGGTCGAACACGACGCCGAGCATGTACGCGAAGTGCTGATCGAAGCCGGCGCCAAGAATCCGCGCCTCACCGAAATCGAGGAAAACGCGCGCCGCAAGGACATCGACGTGCGCCGCGTGGCGACCAATGCGCTGGACGGCGTCGCCGGTGGCCTGCGCCACCAGGGCGTGGTCGCGCGCTATGCCGCAGCCAAGACCTATAACGAAGACGATCTGCCCGAGTTGATCGAAGCCGCCGACGGCAAGGCGCTGCTGCTGATCCTCGACGGCGTGCAGGATCCGCACAACCTCGGTGCCTGCCTGCGCAGCGCGGCGGCGGCGGGCGTCACCGCGGTGGTGATCCCGAAGGACAAGGCGGTGCAGGTCAACGCCACCGTGCGCAAGACCTCGGCCGGTGCCGCCGACAGCATCCCGGTGGTGCGGGTGACCAACCTGGCGCGGACGATGCGCGAGATCCAGCAGCTCGGGGTCTGGATCTACGGCCTGGCCGGCGAAGCCACGGCCTCGCTGTACAAACTCGACCTGCGCGGCAACGTCGCGCTGGCGCTCGGCGGCGAAGCCGACGGCCTGCGGCGGCTCACCCGCGAGCACTGCGACCAGCTGGTCAATATCCCGATGCCGGGCATCGCATCGACGTCGCCCGGTGTGGAGAGCCTCAACGTCTCGGTCGCCAGCGGCGTGGTGTTGTTCGAAGCGGTGCGGCAGCGCGTGGGCTGATGCGCGTCCGTCAGCTGCGCAAATCGGTTCCTGCCGCACAAGAGGCGGCGAAGTGAACCTTGCCTGGTACGACATCGTCGGTCTGATCGGCAGCGCCCTGGTCGTCGCCAGTTATTTTCTGCTGCAGAGCGGCCGAATTTCCGGCACGTCATTGCCGTATCAACTGAGCAATATCGCCGGATCGAGCTGCATCCTGGTGTCGCTGTTCGGCGGTTTCAATCTCTCGGTCGCGCTGTTGCAGTGCACGTGGATCGCAATCAGTGCGTACGGAATCGCCAGAGGAATGCTTGCACGGCGTGCACTTTCGTCGCAAGCGGATGAAAAGTAGGCACTGCATTGATCCGCGTGATCGAGATCGCTGTCATCCCGAGCGCAGCGAGGGACCTGTTTTCAGATCGCGGAAGTAAGAAAGCAGATCCCTCGCTGCGCTCGGGATGACAGTTTTTTATTGGTCTTCTGCGGTTATTTCATCCGCGGCCAGGCATTCACGATCTTGCAGAACAGCTCCGCGGTGCGCTCGGTGTCGTAGACCGCCGAATGCGCTTCCTCGCCGTTCCACGACAGTCCGGCGGCATGCACCGCGCGGGCGAGCACGGTCTGGCCGTAGGCCACGCCGGCCAGGCTCACGGTGTCGAACACGCTGAACGGGTGGAACGGGTTGCGCTTGTGCTGGGTGCGCGCGACCGCGGCGTTGAGGAAATTCAGATCGAAGTGCGCGTTGTGGCCGACCAGGATCGCGCGCTGGCAGTCGTGTTTGCGCACGGCGGCGCGGACGGCGACGAAGACGTGCTCCAGCGCGTCGCGCTCTTCCTTGGCGAGGCGGAACGGATGGTCGAGGTCGATGCCGGTGATCTGCAGCGATTTCGGATCGATCTCGGTGCCCGGCGCGGGGATCAGGTGCGCGCTGGCGGTTTCGCCAGGCACCAGCAGGCCGTTCTCGTCGAGTTCGACCGGCTGTACGGCGATTTCGAGCAGGGCGTGACGGTTCCAGTCGAAGCCGCCGGTCTCGACGTCGACCACGACCGGCAGGTAGCCGCGGAAACGCTCCGACATCTTTTTGAATTGCACGGGGGCTGCAGTGATATCGCTCATGCGCGAAAGCGTAACAGATGGCCCCTGCGAGTCCCGTTCGGCGCTCAGTCTTGCCGTGTGCCGAGAATGGTGCCTTCCGCACGCATGTGCGCGAGCATGGCCGCGCCCTCGCGGGCGAACGCCTCGGCATCGGCGGCGCCGGCTTCCGCGGCCAGCGCACGCAACTGATCGAGGCCGCTGAGGCCCGGCTCGGCATCCAGGCGTTGCAGCAGGCGGAACGACAGCGGCGTCAGCGCGTGGAAACTCACCGTACCATCGGTTTCGCGACGCAGCATCAGCAGGCTCGGCGCCGCGGGCGGCGTGTCCGGCCGGTAGTCCGGACCGATCCGATGCACCGGCCAGACATAGGCCAGCGGCCACGCCAGCGGCGACACCAGCGGGCGGCCGACGAGGAGATCGCCGGCGGGGTCGTGCGGAATGTCGTCGTTGCGCGCCTCGCTGATCTGCAGTGCCAGCTCGACCCATTCGTAATGCGCCAGTTCCTGCAGCCACGGCGGATCGTCGTGGCCGGCGTCGCCGCGCGCCTGCAGATAGCGGAGGAACTCGCGCGCCAGTTCGGTGAACAGCGGGGTCTGGCAGTCGTGGTCGCGGTAGAAGGCGCCGATCAGCGCGGGCCAGCCGTCCTCGCCGTAGATCCGGCGCAGCACCGGGAAATTGCCGGCGAGCATGCTGTCGACATTATTGAAGAACAGCTCGCGATAGATCTTCACCCGGCGCTCTTCGATGCCGGGCGGCGGCGGTACGCGCTCCGGGTCGCGGATGTGCGCGGCCAGCGCATCCTGCTGCGCGGCGAGGGTGGCGCTCATGTCAGGCGGCGCGGCGCTGGTCATGCGCGGGCGCTCCGGCGATGCGGCGGCGGACCTGGCCCAGTTCGTCCAGCAGATCCGCGAACGGCGGCAGGTTGAAGTCGCGCTCCAGCAGCGTCGGGCGCGGACCGAACCGCCGGTAGGCTTCTTCCAGCAACGCCCAGACCGGCGCATTGACGGCGCTGCCGTGGGTGTCGATCTTGAGGTCTTCGGCTTCGTCGTAATGGCCGGCAACGTGGATGTAGGCGACGCGCTCGCCGGGCAGGGCGGCGAGGAACGCCGACGGGTCATAGCGGTGGTTGGTGGCGTTGACGATGATGTTGTTCACGTCGAGCAGCATCAGGCAGTCCGCTTCGGCGAGCACCGCGTTGATGAAGTCGATTTCGGGCATCGCTTGGAAAGGTGCGGCGTAGTAGGAGATGTTCTCGACCGCGATGCGCTGGCCGAGGATGTCCTGGGTGCGGCGGATGCGCGCGGCGACGTGGTGCGCCGATTCTTCGCTGAACGGTAGCGGCAGTAGGTCGTAGAGCTGGCCGCGGCTGTCGCCGCAGGCGCTGAGGTGTTCGCTGTAGAGCGGGCAGCGGTGCGTCTCGATGAATCTGCGCACCTTGATCAGGAAGGTCTCGTCCAGCGGCGCGGGGCCGCCGACCGACAGCGACAGGCCGTGGCAGACCACCGGGTAACGCGACGCGAGGTCGGCGAAGCCTTCGCCCAGCGCGCCGCCGACGCCGATCCAGTTCTCCGGCGCGGTTTCGAGGAAATCGAAGCTGCCGACGGCCGCGTTGCGCATCTGGGCCATCAGCGGGCGACGCAGACCGAGACCTGCTGCGTTCGGCGGGAGCGTGGAAAGCGGGGTCATGGGCGTGGGGATGGGGTCGGATCGCGGTGGGCATCGCCAAAACGAACCGGGCGGCCGCAATGCGGC
>CALRWS020000053.1:0-21493 GCA_943371935.1 Chitinophaga pinensis
GCTGCCGGTGCAGTACGCCGATTACTCGGCCTGGCAGCGCGCGCGTCTGCAGGGCGAGCGTCTGGCGCGCGAGGGCGACTACTGGCGCGAAGCGCTGCGCGGCGCGCCGTCGCTGCTGACGCTGCCCACCGACCGCAGGCATCCGCCGGAGCAGGACTACCGCGGCGCGCTGCTGGATGTGCGTCTGGATGCCGCGCTGGCCCGGCGCCTGAAAGCGCTGGGGCTGCGCCACGGCGCGACCCTGTACATGACGCTGCTGGCGGCGTGGTCGGTGGTGCTGTCGCGGCTGTCCGGGCAGACCGACGTGGTGGTGGGCACGCCGGTGGCGAACCGCGACCGCAGCGAAGTGGAGGATCTGATCGGTTTCTTCGTGAACACGCTGCCGGTGCGGTTGACGCTGGACGACGCGCCGACGGTGGCTGATCTGACCGTAGCGGACCTGATCGTGCAGGCGAAGGATCGCGTGCTGCAGGCGCAGGCGCATCAGGATCTGCCGTTCGAGCAGGTCGTGGAACTGGTGAACCCGACCCGCAGCCTGGGGCACACGCCGATCTTTCAGGCGATGTTCGCGTGGCAGAACAACGCGTCGGACGCGCTGCGCTTCGAGGGTCTGGAGGCGCGGCCGCTGCGTCTGCCGCATGCGGTCTCGAAATTCGACATCACGTTGGGCCTGGGTGAGAGTGAGGACGGCGGCATCGTCGGCGAGATCGAATACGCGACGGCGCTGTTCGACCAGGCCACGATCGCGCGCCACGCACGGTATCTGCGGCAGGTGCTGGTCGGAATGACCGCCGGGCTGGCCGATGGACGTACGCCGCTGTCGCAGTTGGACCTGTTGCCGCCGGAAGATGTCGGCGAACTGCTGGATGGCGGTCTGCGTCCGGAACCCTATGATCTCGGCCGCACGCTGCACGCATGGTTCGAGGACCGCGCGGCGCAGACACCTGACGCGCCGGCGCTGGTCTGCGAGGCCGAGCGGTTGTCCTTCGGCGAGCTCAACGCGGACGCCAACCGGCTGGCCCGCGCGCTCCGCGCGGCGGGCGTGGCGCCGGACGCGATGGTCGGCATCTGCATGGCGAACGGGTGCGGGGCGATCCTGTCGGTGCTGGCGGTGCTGAAATCCGGCGGCGCCTACGTGCCGCTGGACCCGGAGTACCCGGCGGACCGCATCGACTACATGCTGCAGGACGCGAAACCCGCGGTGGTGTTGACCGACGGCGCCGGCCGTCCGCTGCTGGAGCGGATCCTCGCGGCGATGCCGGCCGATGCGCGGCCGCAGGTCATCGACCTGCAGGCCGATGCGGCGCGCTGGCGGTCGCTGCCGGCGGACAATCCCGAATCGAACGGGGTCACCCCGCAGCATCTGGCGTACGTGATCTACACCTCCGGTTCCACCGGCCGGCCCAAGGGCGTGATGATCGAACATCGCAGCGCCGCCAACCTGTGGCACGAATCGCGCCGGCAGGTGCTGCCGGGCGGGCACTCACGGCGGGTGGGCCTGAACGCATCGCTGTCGTTCGACGCCTCGGTGCAGTCGTGGCTGCAGTTGTTGTCCGGCCACTGCGTGGTGGTGATCCCGCAGCACGTGCGCAAGGATCCGGCGCTGCTGGCGTCCTACCTGCGCGCGCATCGCGTGGAGGTCTTCGACTGCACGCCGATGCAGCTGGAATGGCTGCGTCCGCGGATGGATGCGGAAGACACCGCGCGCACCGAAGCGGTGCTGGTGGGCGGCGAGGCGATCGGTCCGGCGCAATGGCGCGCATGGGCGGCTTGGGAGGGCGTGCGCCTGTACAACGCCTATGGCCCGACCGAATGCACCGTGGACAGCACCCTGGCGCTGATCGTCGGTGATGCGCCGTTCCTCGGCCATCCCATCGCCAACGTCCGTGCCTATGTGCTGGACGAACACGTCCGGTTGGTGCCGCCGGGCGTCGTGGGCGAGCTGTATCTCGGCGGCGCGGGACTGGCGCGCGGCTATCTGAACCGCCCGGACCTCACCGCGGAACGCTTCATCGACAACCCGTTCGTCGCTGGCGAACGCCTGTACCGCACCGGCGACCTGGCGCGGCGTCGCGCCGACGGCGTGCTGAGCTACGAAGGCCGCAACGACTTCCAGGTGAAGATCCGCGGTTACCGGATCGAGCTGGGCGAGATCGAATCGAAGCTGATCGCCCTGCCCGGAGTGAAGGACGCGGTGGTGCTGGCGCGCGAGGACGTACCGGCGCAGGACGCATCCGAACAGGGCACGGCCGGGGCGAAGCGGCTGGTGGCTTATTACATGGTGGGCCAAGCCAGCGCCGAGGAAGCCGCGCCGGTCGACGCCGAAACCCTGCGCGCGCAGCTCAAGGCGCAGCTGCCGGACTACATGGTGCCGACCGCCTACGTACCGCTGGCGGCCTGGCCGCTGACCAGCAACGGCAAGCTGGACCGCAAGGCGCTGCCGGCGCCGGACGCGCATGCCTGCGTCGGCCGCACGGCCTACGAAGCGCCGCGCACGCCGATGGAACAGGCGATGGCGGGGATCTGGTCGCAGGTGCTGGGCGTCGAGCGGGTGGGCATCCGCGACAACTTCTTCGACCTCGGCGGCCACTCGCTGATGGCGATGCGGTTGATAATGGCCGTCCAGGACATGCTGGGCGTCGACGTGTCGTTGCGCGATCTGTTCGAAGGCCCGACCATCGAACAGATGCTCGCGGTGATCTTCGCGCAGAGCGAGGAAGACGTGTTCGATCCGGCTTGAGTCGAGCGCTTTCGGCGCGACCCCGGGCGGACCGGCTCCAGTCCGGCGGGATCCGCGTGTCCGGACCCCCTGCCATCCCGGCTTCCGAAAGGGCCGGGGCCTGGCATGCGCGTCCGGTCGCGCATCGAAACAAATCGCAGCGCGGATCCAACGTCCGCGATCGAAGCCATTGAAGGAGTGGATGATGCTGTCGAAAGAAGCCTTGAGCCAGATGACCCCGGAGCAGTTCCGGGCCTTGCGCCGCAAGGCGCAGGCCATTCCGGTGCGGCCGCGCGATGGCCAGGACTTTCCGGCCTCCTACGCGCAGCAGCGGCTGTGGTTCCTCTCGCAGGTGGGCGCGTCCAGCGACGCGTACCACATCCCGCTGGGCGTGGAACTGACCGGCGCGCTGGATCGCGAAGCGCTGCAGGGGGCGCTGGACCAGCTGGTGGTACGCCACGAAAGCCTGCGCACCACCTTCGCCGCGGTGGACGGCGTGCCCTACCAGCGGATCGCCGCGCCGACGCCGTTCGTGCTGGTGCATCACGACTTGGGCGGCCTCGACGCCGCCGCGCAACAGGCCGAACTGCGGTCGCTGCAGGTGCTGGAATCCGACGCGCCCTTCGATCTGGAGCACGGCCCGCTGCTGCGCGGCCGTCTGATCGCATTGGGCGACGCCCCGGAAGGCCGCCGCCATGTGCTGCTGCTGACCATGCACCACATCGTGTCCGACGGCTGGTCCATGGGCGTGCTGTCGCGCGAACTCGAGGCACTGTATTCGGCACGCGTGAAGGGCGAAGCCGACCCGCTGCCGGCGCTGCCCGTGCAATACGCCGACTACGCGGTGTGGCAGCGGCAACGGCTGCAGGGCGAACGCCTGCAGCGCGAAAGCGACTACTGGCGGGAAACCCTGCGCGGCGCGCCGGCCCTGCTGACCCTGCCGACCGACCGCAAGCGTCCGCTGGAGCTGGACTACCGCGGCGCGCTGATCGAAATCGCCCTGGAAGCGCCGTTGACCCAGGCGCTGAAGGCGCTGAGCCTCAAGCACGGCGCCACCCTGTACATGACGCTGCTGGCGGCGTGGGCGGTGGTCATCTCGCGGCTGTCGGGGCAGACCGACGTGGTGATGGGCACGCCGGTGGCCAACCGCGCCCGCAGCGAAACCCAGGGCTTGATCGGGTTCTTCGTCAACACGCTGTCGGTGCGCGCGCAGCTGGACGACAACCCGACGGCGTCGGCGCTGATCGAGCGCATGAAGACCCAGGTGCTGTCGGCGCAGGAATACCAGGACCTGCCGTTCGAGCAGGTGGTGGAAGTCGTCAATCCGGCGCGCAGCCTGGCGTACGCGCCGATCTTCCAGACCATGCTGGCCTGGCAGAACAACGAATCCGGCGACCTGCGGTTCGGCGGCCTGGACGCGCGCCACCTGCGCATGCCGCATGCGGTGTCGAAGTTCGACCTCACCCTGAGCCTGGGCGAAGGCGAAGACGGCGGCATCATCGGCGTAGTGGAGTATTCGACGTCGCTGTTCGACAAGGCCACGGTCGAGCGCTATTTCGGCTATCTGGCGCAGGTGCTGCGCGGCATGGCCGCGGACGCGACGCGGCCGGTCGGCCGGCTGCCGATGCTCAGCGAAGACGAATACCGGCAGGTCGTACACACCTGGAATGCGACGGGGCGCGATTTCGGCCCGTGGCGCCCGGTGCATGCGTTCGTGGAAGACCATGCCGCGTCGTCGCCCGACGCCGAGGCCGTGAGCTGCGGCGACCGGACCCTGGACTACGCGACGCTGAATGCCGGCGCCAACCGTCTCGCGCACTGGCTGCGCGGGCAGGGCGTGGGCACGGACGCGCTGGTGGGGCTGTACGTGCAGCGCTCGGTCCTGGCGATCGAAGCGGTGCTGGGGATCATGAAATCCGGCGGCGCCTACGTGCCGGTGGATACGGTCTACCCGCAGGAGCGGGTCGCGGAAATGCTGGCCGATGCGCGTCCGGCGCTGATCCTCACCGACGCGGCGAGCCGCGCGGCGCTGGAGGCGGCGCTGTCGGGCATCGATGCGCCGCCGCCGGTGTTCGAGATCGACGGCGACCGGTCGCTGTGGTCGGACGCTTCGACGGCGAACCTGTCGCCGCAAGAAATCGGGCTGACCGCCGAACACCTGGCATACGTGATCTACACCTCCGGTTCGACCGGTACGCCGAAGGGCGTGATGGCGCGGCACGCCGGCCCGACCGCGCTGATGCATGCGCTGCGCGAGCCGTTGGGGCTGTCGACGCAGACGCGGGTGCTGCAGTTCGCGTCCTTCAGCTTCGACGCGTTCGTACTGGAATGGGTGATGGCCTTCGCCGGCGGCGGCGCGCTGCATCTGGCCGAACCGGGCGAGCTGCTGCTCGGCGAAGCGCTGGAGGCGATGGTCGCGCAGCGCCGGATCACGCACATGTTCCTGACCCCTTCGCTGCTGTCCTCGCTGCCGGAGACGGTGCGGCTGGCATCGCTGCACACGCTGGTCTGCGGCGGCGAAGCGGTGCCGCCCTCGCTGCTGCGGCGCTGGAACCACAGCCGTCGCTTCATCAACGGCTACGGACCGACCGAGACCACCGTGGTCAGCGTGACCTATGAGGTGCCCGCGGAACTCGACGCGATGGAGGACCTGCCGATCGGCCGGCCGGTGACCAACGACCGCGTCTACATCCTCGATGCCCATCTGCAGCCGGTGCCGGTGGGCGTGAGCGGCGAGTTGTACATCGGCGGCGCGGGCGTGGCGCGCGGCTATCTGCGTCGGCCGGAGCTGACCGCCGAACGCTTCATCGACAGTCCGTTCGTCGCGGGCGATCGCCTGTACCGCACCGGCGACGTCGGCCGCTGGCGCGCCGACGGCCTGATCGATTACCTGGGTCGCAACGACTTCCAGGTGAAGATCCGCGGTTACCGGATCGAGCTGGGCGAGATCGAATCGAAGCTGGCGGCGCTGCCGGGCGTGAAGGAGGCGGTGGTGCTGGCGCGCGAGGACGTGCCGGGGCACAAACAGCTGGTGGCGTACTACCTGCGGCACGACGCCGTCGACGCGGGCGCCGACGCGGGCACCCAGGCAGACATCCACGCAGACACCCACCCAGGCCCAGAACGCCTCCGCGTGCAGCTGCAGTCGCTGCTGCCGGATTACATGGTGCCGACCGCGTTCGTGCCGCTGGACGTCTGGCCGTTGACCGGCAACGGCAAACTGGACCGCAAGGCGCTGCCGGCACCGGACGGCGCGACGGTGCTGGCCGGTCGTCCGTTCGTCGCGCCGCGTACGCCGATCGAGGAGGTGCTGGCGGCGATGTGGGCCGAACTGCTGGGCGTGGAACAGGTCGGCGTCCACGACAACTTCTTCGACCTCGGCGGCCACTCGCTGATGGCGATGCGCCTGATCGCAGCGATCCGCGAAACCTTCGGCATCAGCCTGCCGCTCAAGATGTTCTTCGAGACCCCGACGGTCGAGCACATGGGCCGCTGCCTGCTGCCGGACGAGGTCTGACCGCGGCGTCCGCCCGGCGCATGGCTCGCGTACCCTGACCCGTTACGGGTTCCGCGCAGGGGGCGGACAGGCATGCATGCAGGCGGATGGCGGGTGTGGTGGTGTGCGGCGATGCTGTGGGCGTAGTTTCCGGCGTCGGCGCAGGAGCGGGTCGATGCTGTGCAGGCCACGTCCAGCCAGGCTGAGCCCGGGCAGGTTGAGCCGGCACCGGTCGATCTGACCCCGTTCCTGCGCAGGGACGGTTACCAGGACATCAAGATTTCACCGGCCGGCGAGTACTACGCCGCGACGGTGCCGCTGGAGGACCGCACCATCCTCGCGGTGCTGCGGCGCAGCGACAAGGCGGTCACCGCCAAGCTGCAGATCGGCGAAAACGCGATCGTCGACCAGTTCTGGTGGGTGAACGACGAGCGTGTGATGGCCAGCGTCGCCGAGAAGATCGGCCGCAACGACGTGCCCAGCCCCACCGGCGAACTGGTCGCGGTCAACGTCGACGGCCAGCGCGGAAAATGGCTCACCCATCGCTATGCCGACCGGTTCGCGCGCGGCGCGGGCAACGACAACGTCAGCAAGCTCTACCACCGAGAGAAACAGGGCGCGCCCTGGGTGCTGATCAACGACGAATCGGTCAGCGGTGTCGTCGAGCACGCGCTCGGATTCTCCGCCGATGGCCTGACCGCGTACCTGCAGACCGAGCGCAGGACCGGGCCCGATGCGATCGTGGCCTGGAATCCGGCGACCGGCGAGCGCAAGGAAGTGCTCGCGGATCCCGTCGTCGATCCGTACTCGGCCGTACTCGGCCGTGCGCGCCGCCGACAGCGATCTACGGCGGCCGTGCGGCGCTGATGGGCGCGGCGAAGGAACCCGACCTCTACCGCTGCGCCGCCGGCTACGTCGGCGTCTACAACCTGGAGAAGATGCACAAGGACGATGCCCGTTCGGCGCGCGCGATGCGCAACTGGGCGAACGACTGGCTGGGAGATCGCGACGACATGACCGCGATCTCGCCGACCGCGCTAGCGCACCGGATCAAGGTGCCGGTGTTCCTCGCCGCGGGCGGCAAGGACCCGCGCGCGCCGGTGGAGCACACCGAGCAGATGGAGAAGGCGCTGAAGAAGGCCGGCGTGCCGGTGGAAAGCCTGTACTTCCCGAACGAACGGCACGGCTTGTATACCGAGCCCCACCAGCGCGAGTTCTACACGAAACTGCTCGGATTCCTGTCGCGCCACCTCGGCGGCGCGGCCGCGAAGTGAAGGCTGCGGTCCAAGGGCGCGTTGCGAAGTCTGTTCGAGATCCAGAGGCTCCGGAAAAACCTGTCATCCCGAACGAGGGCGAAGCCCGAGGAGGGATCTGCTTATCGCTGGCATCGCGACAAAGGCAGGTCCCGCCGCCCGTTGCGCTGGACTTATTCGGCCTCGACGCCGCGCAGATACGGCTCGACCGTACCCTTGAGTTTCATCGTCATCGGCTGGCCACGACGGTCCAGCGCCTTGCCGGCGATCACCCGCACCCAGCCTTCGCTGACGCAGTATTCCTCGACGTTGTTGCGGTCCACGCCGTTGAAGCGGATGCCGATGCCGCGTTCCAGCAGGTCGGCGTCGTAGAACGGGCTGCGCGGATCGTTGCAGAGGCGGTCGGGAAGCGTATCGGTCATGACGATGGAGCCGGGGCTGCGAAAGACGCCAAGGATACGCAATCGCCCGGCGCCGGCCTACCCGCGGCCTTCAGGCGACGCTTTCGCCGCGCCCCAGCGGGTCGGGCAGCGCTTCGCCAGCGCCGACGAAGCCCAGCGACACCGAATTCAGGCAGTGGCGTTCGCCGGTGGGCGGCGGGCCATCCGGGAACACGTGGCCCAGATGGCTGCTGCAGCGCTTGCAGACGATCTCGACCCGGACCATGCCGTAGCTGGCGTCGCGGATGCGGCCGATGTGGGCTTCGTCGTACGGCGCGAAGAAACTCGGCCAGCCGGTGCCGGAATCGAATTTCGCGTTCGAGCGGAACAGCGGCAGCCCACAGAAGCGGCAGACGTAGACGCCCTCGCGCTTGTTGTCGAGGAACACGCCGCAGAACGGCGCCTCGGTGCCGTGGGTCAGCAGCACGCGGCGTTCTTCCGGCGACAGCGCGGCGGCGAGCGTTTCGCGCTGGGTGTCGTCGGGCGGCGACAGATCGAAAATGGACATCGGATTCTCCAGAGTGCGGGGTGACGACATCATCGATGATCAGGAGGCATCGATGCCGCCGTTGGCTGCGTCGTCGACTGCTTCGGCAACATAACCGCTCCACTGCCGCCGCGCATTGGCGATGATCGCACGCATGCGCGCTCGATCCTGCAGACGCGACACCGGTTCGGCGCCGAGGCGCAATGCCGTTTCACGCATCGCAGCGTCGATGTCGTAATGCGCGCCGCTGCGCTTGTCCTGGAACGCGCGCCGGGGCATGCCCAGACGCGCGGCGAAGGCGTGCAGTTCGTCCAGATCGTCGGCCAGCAGATGCGCCCAGCGCCGCCCGCGCCACTGGAACACTGCGTTGTCGACATACACGGCCATGCGCGACAGTGAAGCATGGCGGCACCGCGTGACGCAAAAGGCATCGACAGACGGGGATTGCAGCTTTGATTCCACGCGCAGCGGCCCCATCATGCCGCGATGAACACGCCGCCCGCCGCATCCGTCGAACCGGAATCTCCAGAATCGCCCGAACACATGCCGCTCACCGCGGCGAAAGTGGCCAACGCCCGCAGCGAAAGCCAGATCCTGCGCGAGCTGGTGCCGTATCTGCGGCCGTTCATGACCCGCATCCTGCTGGCGCTGGCACTGGTGGTCGCCGGCAAGGTCGCCGGTCTGGCGGTACCGCTGGTGCTGAAGAAACTGGTCGATGCGCTGGACATCGGCGCGCTCGACAAGGGCGATGCCGCGGCCGTGCTGGTGATGCCGGTCGCGCTGCTGCTGGCCTACGGCGCCTCGCGCGTCGGCATGACCCTGTTCGCGGAAGTGCGCCAGATCGTGTTCGCGCGGGTGATGGCGCGAGTCTCGCGGCGGGTGACATTGCAGGTGTTCCGTCACCTGCATGCGCTGTCGCTGCGCTTCCATCTGGCCCGCCGCACCGGCGGCGTCGCCCGCGACATCGAGCGCGGCGGTTCCGCCATCTCCGATCTGCTCGACTGGATGATCTACACCATCCTGCCGACCTTGTTCGAGATCGTGCTGGTCACCGGCGTGCTGGTGTGGATGTACGACTGGGGCTTCGCGGCGATCGTCATCGCAACGCTGATCGCCTACATGATTTTCACCTTCATGATCACCGAATGGCGCACGCGCTATTACCGCGCAGCGGTCGAAGCCGATACCCGCGCCAACGAGCGCGCGGTGGATTCGCTGCTGAACTACGAAACGGTGAAGTATTTCGGCAACGAGGAGCACGAAGCCAAGCGTTACGACCAGAGCCTGCAGCATCGCGAGGAAGCGCAGGTGATGAGCCGCAAGACCCTCGGCCTGCTGAATCTGGGCCAGGTCACCATCGTCGCGCTCGGCGTCACCGCGATGATGTGGCGCGCGGCCGCCGGTGTGGTGGATGGCACAATGACCATCGGCGGCCTGGTCTTCGTCAACGCGGTGCTGCTGCAGCTGTCGGCGCCGCTGAATCTGCTTGGTATGATGTATCGCGAGGTCAAGCAGGCGTTCACCAATCTCGAACGCCTGTTCGGGCTGCTGGACGAAAGCATGGACGTGCGCGACCGTGACGACGCGGTGCCGCTGCGCGCGACCCAGCCGAAAGTGGTGTTCGATCGCGTCCGCTTCGGCTACGACCCGCGCCGCGAGATCCTGCGCGAGGTGAGTTTCGAAGTGCCGCGTGGCGGAACGCTGGCGGTGGTCGGGCATTCCGGTTCCGGGAAATCCACGCTTGCCCGGCTGCTGTACCGTTTCTACGATGTCGACGATGGCAGCATCGCGATCGAAGGCGACGACGGCGCGCTGCGCGATATCCGCGACTACACCCAGGCCTCGCTGCGCAAGGCGATCGCGATCGTGCCGCAGGATACGGTGCTGTTCAACGACACCATCTACTACAACATTCTCTACGGACGCCCCGACGCGACGCGCGAAGAAGTCGAGCAGGCAGCGCGCGCCGCGCATATCCACGCGTCGATCGTCGGTCTGCCCGACGGTTACGAAACCGAAGTGGGCGAGCGCGGACTGAAACTCTCCGGCGGCGAGAAACAGCGCGTCGCCATCGCACGCGCGCTGCTGAAGAACCCGGCGATCCTGATCTTCGACGAAGCGACGTCCGCACTGGATTCGAAATCCGAGAAGGCGATCCAGGCCGAACTCGACCGCATCGCGCAGGGGCGCACGACCTTCGTCATCGCCCATCGTCTGTCGACGGTCATGAATGCGGACGAGATCCTGGTGATGGATCAGGGCCGCATCGTCGAGCGCGGTCGTCACGGCGAACTGCTGGCGCGCGCCGGGCATTACGCACAGATGTGGACGCTGCAGCAGCAGGAACGTGAGCAAGCGCACACCGCAGCCTGAACGCGGCGCGGCGCTTGACGCGCGCGCAGGCGGCTAGCAGTATGCGGACATCGTGTTTTGCGGGGTCACCAGGATGTGGCGCTCGGTCTTTGTATGGATCGCGTTGTTGGCGGCGAGCGTGCTCGTCGCCCTGCTGGGTTGGCAGAATCGTGGCCTGCGCGCGGATCGCGACTGGCTGACCGATCGCGCCGCGTACGCCTATCCTGGCATGTATGTCCCGGTGGTCGAAACCACCGCGCTGGACGGCGCGAAGCTCGCGCTCGGTGCGCCCGCCGGCGAACGACAGATCCTCTTCTTCTTCAATCACACCTGCAAATACTGCCGCGCATCCGCGCCCGCGGTGGCCGAGACTGCGCGTTCGATCCAAAAGGAATTCGGCGATCGCGTCGCGGTGATCGGCGTCTGCCAGTGTGATGCCGCGCAGGCAGAGGCGTTTGTGCGCGCACAGGGCTTCGACTTTCCTGTCGTTCTGTTGAACGCGCCGCGCGAACTGATGCTGTACCGCGCGCGCGGCGTGCCGCTGCTGCTCGCGATCGATCGCGATGGCCGTGTCCGCCACGCGATCCAGGGCGTTTTCGATACCAGGGAACAGGTCGACGATCTTCTCGCCGAACTGCGACGCAAGGATGCGCCGCCGCGGCCACGGACAGGGAGTTGAGATGAAGATGACAGCAAAGTTCTGGCGCAAGGGTCTGCTGGTCGCGGTGTTCGTCGGTGCGATGGGCTTCGGCGCGATGCAGGCGTTCGCCAGTGCCACCGACCGGCCGGGCAAGGAGCAGCGCGGTTACTGCGACGACGTGTGGCCGTGCATGTCCACCTGCGGCGAAGCCGGCGGCACCTATTACGGGATCATGCCCAACGGTGGCCCCTTGTGCGATTGCTGCGCGCCGGAATAAGCGCAGCCATCGCGATACCGCACCATGGATGGTGCGCCCGTTCCGTCGCGCACTTCGCCAGGAAGGCGTCGTGCAGCGTCGACGATGGAGTGTCGATATGAAGATGCGCAAAGTGTCGTTCCGTTCGCTGATCCTCGGGGCCGCGTTCGTTGCGGCGATGGGTTTCGGTGCCGCCCAGGCCGTCGCCACCGAGACCGGCACCGCCGGTACCCGGTACGAAAGCTGCAATGCCTGGGCATGCAGGACCGAATGCCCGGGTTTCGGCGGCGATCTCGGCCCGGGTGGTCCGGGCAAGCCGTTGCAGTGCTACTGCTGCGGGTGACCGTTCGTTCCGCATGAAAAAAGACGCCGTGCGCGATGCACGGCGTCTTTGGTTGGGGTGGTGTAGGTTTGTGCCGCAAAGGCGCCGACTCGATAGGGTGTGCGATGCCGTCCGTGGCGAGAATAGTCGGCTTCGGAACGCCCGGCCGGCACATCCCTGTGCTGGCGTTCGGGGCAACCGCGCGGCAGTGCCGCGCGAGCGTGTTGCCCCTCACCCCTTGATACACACCACCTGACGCAGGGTGTGCACGACTTCCACCAGGTCGCTCTGCGCGGCCATCACCGCGTCGATGTCCTTGTAGGCGGCGGGCGATTCGTCGATCACGCCTTCGTCCTTGCGGCATTCGACGTGCGCCGTGGCCTCGCGGTGCTCCTTCAGCGTGATCCGCTGGCGCGCGGCCGTCCGGCTCATTTTCCGGCCGGCGCCGTGGCTGCAGCTGCAGAAGCTGTCCGGGTTGCCCTTGCCGCGCACGATGAAACTCTTCGCGCCCATGCTGCCCGGGATGATGCCCAGCTCGCCCGCGCGTGCGCTGACCGCGCCCTTGCGGGTGACCAGCAGCGACTGGCCGAAATGCTCCTCGCGCTGCACGTAGTTGTGATGGCAGTTCACCGCGGTCTTCTCCAGCTGGAACTTCGGCAGGCGGTGATGCATCTCGTGCAGCACCCGGGCCATCATCGCCTCGCGGTTGGCGCGCGCGTAATCCTGCGCCCACGACACCGCTTCGACGTAGTCGTCGAACAGCGGCTCGCCTTCCATGAAGAACGCGAGATCGCGGTCGGGCACGTGGAAGCCCAGCACGCGATGCGCCAACTGCTCGCGCGCTCGCTCGATGAAGTAGCTGCCGATCAGGTTGCCGGTGCCGCGCGAACCCGAGTGCAGCATCGCCCACACCGCGTCTTCCTCGTCGAGACAGATTTCGATGAAGTGGTTGCCGCCGCCGAGCGTACCGATCTGCCTGTCGAGCTTGTCGGTGCGGATTTTGCGATGCCGGGCCTTGATGGCATCCAGCCGTTCGACCAGCCCCGACTGCGCGATGCGCGTTTCGATGCTGTCCGGCAGCTTGCGGTGGTCGCCGCCCTTGCCGTTGCCCACCGGCACGCTGCGTTCGATCGAGTTGCGCAATTGCGCCAACGAATCGGGAAGATCCTTCGCCCGCAGCGTGGTGCGCACCGCGGCCATGCCGCAGCCGATGTCCACGCCGACCGCCGCCGGGATGATCGCGCCGCGGGTCGGGATCACCGAGCCCACGGTCGCGCCCTTGCCCAGATGCACGTCGGGCATGACCGCCACCCAGGGTCCGACGAAGGGGATGGACGCGATGTTGCGCAATTGCTGGTGCGCTTCCGGTTCGAGCGGCACGCCACGCACCCAGCCCTTGATCGGCGTGGCGCTCTCTTCGGCGTGCAGAAGTTGGAATGATGTGTTCATGTCGATATCCAGTGCGCCGGAAGATTCCGCGGCGCTGTGATTGATGTCATGCATTGTCGTTGCTAAGTCGATAGTGCTTCAGTTCGCGTGCGTTGAGTTGGCGCTTGCTGCGGGCGTAGACATCGGGACTGCCGAAGATGTCCAGGTGGCTGGCGATGCCTTTAAGCGGATATCGGCGCGGGCATCTGTCGAGCGGAATTTTCCGCAGTGCGTCGATCTCACGGTCGAGGATGGCCCGTTCGGTGATTGCGGCGAGTTCGATCCTGTACCAGACGCCCTTGATCCGATGCAGTTGGGCGCTTTCGTCCAGGATACGGCGATCATCGCGAGCATCGTCCCGCCTGGCGCGAAGCGTTTCGCGATATTCCGTCATCCATGCCTGACGTTCGCGAAGACGGGCTTCGTTGAACACAAGCAATCCCGTATGTGGATCGACGTAGAACCTGGGTCCCCAGCGGTTTTTGATCGGCTCCAGAGCGCGCCAGCCGCGGGCGTTGCACAGCTCGCCATCGATCTCGACCACCTTGATCGCCACGAAATCCTCCAGGTGCTGATGGATATGCTGCTGCACGGTGTTGCGGCGGTCGATACCGGCGCAGAGTTCCGAATACACCTTGTTCCACGGACGGCCGATCTGCGATGCGAGGAATCGCTCCAGTGGGCGCAGGTTCTCGTTCAACCATTTTCGGCTCCGGTGCCGCTTGCGCAGGCCTTCCTGGCGCGGAGAATCCTCCAGGTCGTGCGGTGCGGGTAGTTCGCTGCGATAACCGCCGCCGCGGCGCGGCCGCTCGACGATCACCTTGTACATGTCATGGCGCATGATGCATGTCTCTCGATTCAAGGCCGTGCGCCGGTATGCGCGGTCGCACGGATAGTCATATGTGTTCCCTGTCGATGCTTCGGATCCTGCGACGCGTGCGCGTGGGCATCCGTGTCGTTTGGATCGCTGCCGCCACCCGCGTCGAGCATCGCGACGCAGCACTTGCGTGCCTCATGGTGGATTCCGCGACTGCGCGACCCGTGCGCGGACTTCATTGTCCGGACGTTCGCGGCAGGATGCTTCGGAACTTGCTGGCGTGGATCGGGTCGCTCCGAATCGGCTCGCATGCCCGGAAAAAAGCAGCGCGAAGCCTTTCGCGTCGCGAAGGATTCGCGCGCGTTCCGATGCAACGATCCGGAAGAATCGTTCGGGAAATCGTGTTTTCAGACGGTATTTGCGGACGCGAAAAAGAAAAACCCCCGGATGGGTATCCGAGGGCGTTCGCGTGCCTCGGAGATCGGGGCGACCGATCTCCGGAAAAGGGATCAGCCGTGGTGTGTGTCGTTGTCGCGCCGCATGCGCCGATTGCCGCAATCCTTCGACTGCGCGCATGCGTCCGCATCGCGATGGAAGCGCGACGTGTCGAACGGGTTGGCGGTGTGGAAGGCGGGTTTCATCGGGGGACTCGGCTGGAATTCGTGGTGTTCCGGCAGCGGTGAAAAAAAGCGCTGCTGCGATGGGCGCGCACGTTACACCCGTATTTTTTCGATTGCAAACATTTTTTTCACAAGTCGACGAGCGGCTCGACGAATGGATCGGCGCAACGCAGTCGTGCGGCGTGCGAACGATGCCCGCACAAACGATGCCGCACAAACGATGCCGCACAAATGAAAACGGGCGGCCGAAGCCGCCCGCGAATCTCATCGCTGTTGAATATCCGATCGGATATCTGACCGTCGCCGATTACTTCGGCAGCAACACCTTGTCGATCACATGAATCACGCCGTTGCTCTGATACACATTGGCGATGGTGACCTTCGCGCTGTTGCCCTTCGCATCGGTCACGGTGACGTTGTTGCCCATCGCCTTGAACGTCAGCGGTTCGCCCTGCACGGTGGTGTAGGTGGCGGTGCCCTTGCCGGCCTTGATCTTCGCGGCGATCGCCTTGCTGTCGATGCGGCCCGGGACCACGTGATAGGTGAGGATGCCGGAAAGCGCGGCCTTGTTCTCCGGCTTCAGCAGCGTGTCGACGGTGCCGGCCGGGAGCGCGGCGAATGCGGCGTTGGTCGGCGCGAACACGGTGAACGGGCCTGCGCTCTTCAGCGTGTCGACCAGACCGGCGGCTTTCACCGCGGCGACCAGCGTGGTGTGATCCTTCGAGTTCACCGCGTTGTCGACGATGTCCTTGGTGACCAGCATCGGTGCGCCGCCGACCATCGGATTTTTATCGGCGCCGTGCTTGCCGTTTTCGTGATGGCCTGCAAGGGCGATGCCGGCGAATGCGACGGAAGCGGTCAGTGCGATCGTGAGCAGTTTGATCTTCATCGTGAGTGTCTCTCGTAGTGGGGGGGAAGACCGGCCCTCCGCGCCGGGGAGGGCGGCACGGAGGTTGCGCGGAAGACCGGTACGGAGACGATTACGGGGACTTGCGGGCCACGGATGCAGCGCGCGGGGAACAATTCAGGAAAGCGTGCGTACTTCGATGCGGTGCCGCATGCGGCACGGGCATCGCGCAACGGAACTTTTACTTCAGCAGCGGTGCCAGCGCCGGCCACACGTGGTCGCGGAGTTTCGGCTGCGCCGCGGCGGTCGGATGCAGGCGGTCGGCCTGGAAGGCGCGGTCGTCCATCGCGACCGGTTCGAGCAGGAACGGCAGGAATGCGGTCTTGTGCTGCTGCGAGAGTTCGCGGAACGCGCGTTCGAAACCCTGGGTGTAATCGGGGCCGTAGTTCGGCGGCAGACGCATGCCGATCAGCAGCACTTTCGCGTTCGCGGCCTTCGCCGCCGTGATCATCTTCGTGAGGTTGGCGCGTGTCTGCGCCAGCGGCAATCCGCGCAGGCCGTCGTTGGCGCCGAGTTCGATCACCACCACGGCCGGCTTGTGACGTTTGAGTTCCGCAGCGATGCGCGCCGCGCCGCCGGCGGTGGTTTCGCCGCTGATGCTGGCGTTGACCACGCGCCAGCCGGGTTTCTCCTTCGCGATCTTCTGCGCGGTCAACGATACCCAGCCCTGCGCCGCGGTGAGTCCGTACGACGCCGAGAGCGAATCGCCCATCACCAGCACGGCGCGTTGCGCCGCCGGGGTAGCGACGGCCGCGGCGCCTGCGCTCGCAGCCGTCGCAGGTTTGCGCGCGGGCTGCGCGCCGGCGGCGAACGCGAAGCACGCGGCGAGCAGCGCGACGGCGGCGATGAAGGTGCGACGGGGGAAGGTCGTCTTCATGGAAATCCTGTGTTCGTGTCGAATGGAGCGAAGTGTGGCCGGCGGCGATGCCACGCAAGCGGACGCCGGCTTCGGCCCGGTGCAGCGTTCAGCCGAAGCGCGTCTTCAGCATCGCGTAACAGCTGCGCAAGGCCTGCGCTTCGCCGCCCGCGGGACGGCCCGGACGGTCGCTGTCGTTCCAGCTGTACACATCCAGATGCGCCCACGACAGTTCCGACGGCACGAAGCGTTCGAGATACAGCGCCGCTGTGATGCAGCCGGCCATGGTCGTGGCGCTGCTGTTGGCCAGATCGGCGATGCCGCTGGTGAGATAGCGCAGGTACGGGCGATGCAGCGGCATGCGCCACAGCGGGTCGAAACCGCGGATGCCGGCGGTCAGCCAATCGTCGGCGAGCGCATCGTCGTTGCTGAACAGCACCGGCAGATCGGGGCCGAGCGCGATCCGCGCGGCGCCGGTGAGGGTGGCGAAGTCGAGGATCAGCTGCGGCGATTGCTCGGCGGCGTAGGTCAGCGCGTCGCACAGGACGATGCGGCCTTCGGCGTCGGTATTGTCGATCTCGACGCTCACGCCCTTGCGCGTGGCGATGACTTCGCCGGGGCGGTAGGCGTTCGGGCCGATGGCGTTCTCCACCGCCGGCACCAGCAGGGTGATCCGCACCGGCAGCTTGCGCGCCATGATCAGCTCGGCCAGCGCGATCGCGTGCGCGGCGCCGCCCATGTCCTTCTTCATGTTGCGCATGCCGGCGGCGGCCTTGATGTCGAGGCCGCCGGTATCGAAGCACACGCCCTTGCCGACGATGGCGACGTGCGGGTGCGCAGCGTCGCCCCAGCGCAGCACGATCAGCCGCGGCGCGCGGTGCGAGGCGCGGCCGACCGCGTGGATCGCGGGGAAGTTGTGGGCCAGCAGATCGTCGCCGGCCAGCACGTCGATATCGGCGCCGTGGGTCTGCGCGATCCCGCGCGCCACCGCTTCCATCTCGTCCGGGCCCATGTGTTCGGTCGGGGTGTTGATGAGGTCGCGGGCGCGGATGCAGGCCGCCAGCTGAGCGGCGGCGTCGGCATCGACGTCGCAGACCAGCCGCGCCGGGGCGCGGGTCGCGTCGCGATAGCGGGTGAAGCGGTAGCTGCCCAGGCCCCAGCCCAACTGCAGCGCCGCGGTCGCGTCGCTGTCGAGCGGATCGGCCAGCCGCCAGTCGCCGACGGGCAGCGCACAGGGCGCATGCGCGTAGGCGAAGGGATCGTGGGCATCGCCGATGCCCAGCACCGCGCCGGCCAGACCGTCGCTGCCGGGCAGCAGCGCGTGGCTGCCGGCGGCGGCGGTGAACTGCTGCGCGTTCAGCCAGGCCTGCAGCGTGGCCGACTGCCGCGCGGACCAGTCCGCGAATGCGGCGGATGTCATGACGTGCAGCGGCAGGGCAGGCGTATCGGCGTGGTCGGCGGTGGCGATGAGGCCGGGCAGAGCGGTCATGTTCGGATCCCGTGGGAATGCGTTGCAAGGTGCGGACCGGTCGCGGCGTCGGCCATGCCGTCCAGCAGGTCGGCCAGCGCGGCCATGTCGGCGACGATCAGATCGGGCGCGATATCGTCGTGCGGCCAGTGCGGATGCTGCGCGCGGGCGTCGTCGCGATGCACCCATGCGGTGCGCAGGCCGGCGCGGGCGGCGCCCAGCACGTCCATCTCGATGTGATCGCCGACGTGCAGCACCTCGCCCGGCGCGCAGCCGAGGCGTTCGCAGGCGGCGAGGAATATGCCGGGGTCGGGCTTGGCGGCGCCGTGTTCGCGCGCGCCCAGCTGGAACGCGAAATGATGATCCAGCCCGATCGCGGCCAGGTCGGCATTGCCGTTGCTCAGCGCTGCCACCGGCAGCTTCGCGCTGATCCGCGCCAGCGCGTCGATCGCGTCGGGATAGCACTCCACGCGGTTGCGCTCGGCGTAGAACACGTCGTAGGCCGGGCCCGCCAGCGCCGGATCGTCGCCGGCCTCGCGGAACGCGTGCTCCAGCGTGAGCAGACGCAGTGCGCTCATGTCGTGCAGCAGATGCGGGTGCGCGTCGAACACCCGTTCGCGCAGGGCGCGCATTTCCACGATGGGAAAGCGTTCGGCGGTGCGGGGGCTGTGGATGCGCAGCCAGTCGTCGAGCACCCTTTCGATCCGCGCGCCGATGGGCGGGAACGGCCAGAGGGTGTCGTCCAGGTCGAGGGTGATGGCGCGGATGGTGAAGTTCACGGCGCGAGTTTAGCGCGCGCTCTCGGCCGCCGCCCGGTGTCGTCGGCCATGCGCCGCCGGATCACTCCAGCAGCCGCGCCCAGGGGCCGAGGCCGTCGACCCGTTCCAGCACCACCTTCGTGCAGGCCAGCAGCGGCACCGCCAGCAGCAGGCCGATGATCCCCCACAGCCAGCCGAACACCATCAGCCCCAGGATCAGCACCAGCGGCGACAGCGCCATGCGCCGGCCGAGCAGGATCGGGGTGACGAACTGGCCTTCCAGGGTGTGCAGCAGCAGATAGATGGCGGATGGCAGCAGCGCTTCGAGCGGCGTGTCGAAATGCACGAAGCCCATCAGCAGCATGGCCATGATGCCGATCAGCGGCCCCACGTACGGCGCATAGTTGAGCAGCGCCGCCAGCGTGCCCCACATCAGCGCTTCGGGGATCGCCAGCCCCAGCCACACCAGCATCCCGGCGAAGGCCAGGCCCAGCAGGGTGTTGATGATGGTGATGGTCAGCACATAGCGCGACATCTCGCGCTCCATCGATTGCAGGATGTCCACGGTCAGCTTCTTCTGCTGCCGGCCGGGCAGCAGCGCCAGCACCTTGCGCTGCAGATTCGCCCCGTAAATCATGAAGAACAGGGTCAGCAGCACCACCGCCAGCACCGACGCGATCATCCTCGGCGTCGTGGTGAGCGAGCGGAACGGATCGTTGACCTCGGTCCGGACCAGCCGTACCGCATTGACGTCTTCGCCGCCGGCGACGCGGGCGATGCTTTCCGCGCCCTTCTTCGCATCCTGCACCGGCTTGACCACCGCGCGCAGTTTGGGCGCGATCTCGCGCAGCTCCTGCGGCACCTCCCGCATCAGCTTGCCTGCGGGCTCCGCCATCAGGCTGCCCAGCAGCACCGCGCAGGCCAGGCCCGAGGACAGCACCGCCAGCGCGCCGACGAAGCGCGGAATATGGATTTTCTCCAGGGTGCGGATGATCGGGTTGCCGATCAGCGCGAAGAACATCGCCAGCAGCACCGGCAGCAGCAGTTCCTGGGTCGCCCACAGGGTGTAGGCCACCGCGAGCGACGCCAGCACGATCGCCGCGGTCGAGGAGCGCGGGCGCGGCGGCGATGCGGACGTCGGCGTCGCGTCGATAGCGTTGAGTCCGTCGCCGTCCTGCGGGTCGCTGTCGAAGGAATCGGGACGGGTGTCGATGCTGTCGGCCATGGCGGTGTCCGCGCAGGAAAGACGGCGAGCTTAATCCTTTGGTTGCGGCCCGAAGACCAACGCCCGCTGCGGATGCGCGCGGCGGGCGAATTGCACGGGATTCACGGCGCGGATCGTGCTTATCGCATCTGCAGATCGCCCTGGCCGCCGTTGCGCCAGATGCGCAGCACCAGCGCGTCGGGGCGCTCGCCGAAACCGGCGCGGAAGCCGCCGAGGTCGCTGAACTGGCCGACGCTGGCGGCCTGTACCACGTCGCCCTTGCGCAGCCCGTTGCGGGCGGCGCGGCTGCCGGCCGTCACCGCATCGACCAGCACGCCGGACGCGCCCTGGCGACGCAGCGATTCGGGCAGTTCGGCGAAGCTGGCGCCGGCCAGGCGCGGGTCGAGGCTGGCGCCGTCGATCTCGCGCGGCTGCTCGCGCAGGGTCGCGGCGATCTTCAGCGGCTTGCCGTCGCGGCGCACCTCCAGCGAGATCTTCGAATTCACCGGCTGCAGGCCCTGGATATTGCGCAGCGACGCGCTGTCGTCCACGCGCTGGCCGTTGGCGGCCACGATCACGTCGCCCACCTTCAGCCCCGCGCCGGCCGCGGTCGAATCCGGATGCAGCCGGGTCACCACCGCGCCGCGCGCCTGCTCCAGGCCCAGCGCCTCCGCGATCCGCTCGTTCACATCCTGGCTGTCGATGCCCAGCGTGCCGCGCCGCACGGCGCCGCCGGTCAGCAACTGCTCCATGATGTTGCGCGCCAGACTGATCGGGATCGCAAAGCCCAGGCCGATGTTGCCGGCCTGGCTGCCGCGCGGATTGAAGCTGGCGGTGTTGATGCCGATCAGCTCGCCGCGCAGGTTGACCAGCGCGCCGCCGGAGTTGCCGGGATTGATCGACGCGTCGGTCTGGATGAAGTTCTGGAAGCCCAGTCCCGGCAGATTGCTGCGCCCCACCGCAGAGACGATGCCCGAGGTCACGGTCTGGCCGACGCCGAACGGGTTGCCTACCGCGACCACGAAATCGCCGACCCGCAGCTGGTCGGAATTCGCCAGCGACAGCGCGGTGAGCTTGTCCGCCGGGATCTTCATCAACGCCACATCGGTATCGGCGTCGGAGCCGAGGAATTCGGCCTTCAGCTCGCGGCCGTCGGCCAGCGTCACCGACACGTCGTCCGCGCCCTCGATCACGTGATGGTTGGTCAGCACCAGCCCGCGCTGGGCATCCACGATCACGCCCGAGCCCAGCGATTCGTTGATCCGCTCCTGGCTCATGTCCGGGAACATGCGCCGGAAGATCGGGTCGGCGAACGGGCTGACCCGGATCCGCTGCTTGGTGCGCACGCTTACCACTGCCGGCATCACCTGCTGCAGCATCGGCGCCAGCGAGGGCAGCGCCTGGCCGTCGGCGGTCGCGGTCGGCAGCGCCGCCACCGCCGGCATCGTCGTCGGCACGACCGGCGCGGCC
>CALRWS020000054.1:0-21407 GCA_943371935.1 Chitinophaga pinensis
CAACTGCAGGTGGTGATGCACCACATCGTCTCGGACGGCTGGTCGATCGGCATCATGCTGGGCGAGTTGAGCCGGCTGTATGCGGCGGACATCCGCGGCGAAGCCGATCCGCTGCCGCCGCTGGCGATCCAGTACGTGGACTACGCGCAGTGGCAGCGGCAGTGGCTGGCCGATGGCCAGCTGGCGCGTCAGGTCGGGTTCTGGCAACGCAATCTGGCGGGCGCGCCGGCGCTGCTGGAACTGCCGACCGACCGTCGTCGCCCTGCGCAACAGGATTTTGCGGGCGATGTCGTGGACGTGCGTCTGGATGCGGCGCTGACGGCAGCGCTGAAGGCGTTGAGCCAGCGCCACGGGGTGACGCTGTACATGACGCTGCTGGCGAGCTGGGGGGCGGTGCTGGGGCGGTTGTCGAACCAGGAGGAGGTGGTGATCGGCAGCCCGGTGGCGGGACGCAACCGGGCGGAGGTCGAGCCGCTGATTGGTTTCTTCGTGAACACGCTGGCGTTCCGCATCGACCTGGGCGGCGAGCCGTCGGTGGGCGAGTTGCTGGCGCGGGTGAAGCAGCAGGTGCTGGATGCGCAGGCGCACCAGGACCTGCCGTTCGACCAGATGGTGGAGGCGGCGAAGCCGCCGAGGAGCATGGCGCACACGCCGGTCTTCCAGACGATGCTGGCCTGGCAGAACCAGGCGGAAGCGCGGTTGGAGATGCCTGGCCTGACGTTGTCGACCGCGCAGATGGAGGTGACGACGGCGAAGTTCGACCTGACGCTCGATCTGTTCGAAGATGATGGCTTGTTGTCCGGGGCCCTGAATTATGCGGTTGCACTGTTCGACCGTACTACCGTAGAGCGATACCTTGGCTATTGGGTCGAACTGCTGCGCGGAATGTTGTCGGCGACAGGTTCGAGCGTGTTCCAGGTGCCGCTCCTGGACGATGCCGAGCGCCAACGCATTCTGGTCGATTGGAACGACACGGCGCAGGCATATCCGCGGGATGCGTGCGTGCATCGGTTGTTCGAGTGGCAGGCTGCGCATCGACCGGAGGCGACGGCGCTGGTGTTCGGAGAGGTGCGGTTGAGCTACGGTGAGCTGAACGCCCGTGCGAACCGGCTGGCGCACCGCTTGATGGCCCTTGGCGTGAAGCCGGATGACCGTGTGGCGATCTGCGCGGAGCGCAGCATCGAGATGGTGGTGGGTCTGCTGGGCATCCTCAAGGCTGGCGGCGCCTATGTGCCGCTGGATCCGGCTTCTCCGGTCGAGCGATCGAACTACATGCTCTCGGACAGTACGCCTGTGGCCTTGCTGACGCAGGGCCCGTTGCCGGCCCTGATGACAACGTCTGCCGCTGTCGTGGCGCTGGACGACGATTCTGCATTCCCTGAAACGATCCACGATCCCGTCGTTGAAGGTCTGACTTCGCGTCATCTGGCCTATGTGATCTACACGTCCGGTTCGACGGGGCAGCCGAAGGGGGTCATGGTCGAACACCGCAATGTGTTGCGTCTGGTCATCAACAATCAGTACGCCCCCATCGGGCCTGGCGATTGTATCGCTCAGTGCGCGAATCCGGCATTCGATGCCTCGACTTGGGAATTGTGGGCCGCATTGCTGAACGGTGCGCGGGCACATCTCGTCGAGCGGCAGGTGTTGCTTGATCCGCAAGCGCTTTGCCGGACCCTGATCGAGGGCGATGTCAACGCATTGTGGTTGACAGTTGGATTGTTCAATGACTATGCCATTGCGCTGGCGCCGGCGTTCGAACGACTCAAGTATCTGCTGGTAGGGGGAGACGCACTCGATCCACGGGTGATTGCACGGACATTGTCGCGTACGCAACGCCCTCGGAAACTCATCAATGGCTATGGACCGACCGAAACCACGACCTTTGCGACGACCTACCCGATCGTGGCTGTGGCGGATGACTTGCGAAGCATTCCGATCGGTCGTCCGATCGCCAATACCCGCGTTTATTTGCTGGATCAGCGAGGTCGCCCAGTGCCTATCGGCGCGGCGGGAGAGATCTACATCGGTGGCGATGGTGTGGCTCGAGGCTATCTCAATCGCCCCGAGTTGACGGCGGAGCGGTTCCTGGACGATCCCTTCAACCCGGAAGCGGGCGGGCGGATGTACCGGACCGGCGATCTGGGGCGTTGGTTGCCGGATGGCAACATCGAGTTCCTGGGGCGCAACGATTTCCAGGTGAAGATCCGCGGGTTCCGGGTCGAGCTGGGGGAAATCGAGGCGGCGTTGGCGGACTGCGACGGCATCCGCGAAGCGGTTGTCGTCGCACGCGAGGACGTGCCGGGCGAGAAGCGATTGGTGGCCTACTGCCTCACCGACAACGACTTGAACGCGGGCAAGCTGCGGCAAGCGTTGTCGCAGGCGTTGCCCGATTACATGCTGCCTGCGGCGTTCGTGCGGATGGATGCGTGGCCGTTGACGAACAACGGCAAGCTCGATCGCAAGGCATTGCCCGCGCCGGACGGCGATGCCTGTGCGGGCCGTACGTACGAAGCGCCGGAAGGCGAAATCGAACGGACACTGGCGGCGCTGTGGTCGGAGTTGTTGATGGTCGATCGCGTCGGCCGTCACGACAACTTCTTCGAGCTGGGCGGCAGTTCGATCCAGTTGATCCGGATGCTCGGGCGCCTGGGCGAACGCGGCATCGCGCTCAGCGTGGTGGACGTGTATCGGCTGGGGAGCCTGGAGGCGATCGCCGCCGAGGCGGCTTGTGTCCGTGCGGAGGCAGAGCGGCCAGACCCCGGCCCGGCGACGGCGGATGCCGAGGCAGGCATTCCGCTGGAGGCGCTTGCGTCGACGTTGGGCGAATGGCTGGAACGGCAGCGTGCGCGGATCGAGACGGCGGCTGCGCTCGAGGACTATGCCTTCAGCGCGATCCAGCGCAACTACTTGGCGTGGTCGACGCGCGACTCGGTGGCGCATGTCACGGTGACAGGCCGGTATACGGCGGAGGCGTTGCAGGCGGCGTTCGCGGCGCTGGTGTGCGAGCAGGACCTGTTGCGCTCGGCCCCGGACCTGTCGGCAGGACGTTGGCGTCTGCTGGAAGCGGCGGTGGTCAATGCGGTGCCGTTGCCGGCGATCGAAGTGCGCCGGGAAGCGGGAGTGGCGGTGGAAGCGGTATTCGCGCAGGCGCTGGAAGTGCTGGTGGCGGCGCGGATGCGGTCGCCGCTGGCGTACGCCGGGGCGTGGCTCTCGATCTCGCAGACCGAACATCATCTGCTGCTGTCGATCGACCATCTGATCTGGGACGGCGCTTCCCAAGAGGCGTTGCAGCGGCGGGTGAATGCGTTGCTGCGTGGCCAGGTGGCAGCGATCGAGGGCAGCTATCGGCAATTTGTTGCGGTGGGCGAGTGCCGTCTCGATCCTGCGATCACCGCCGGCGATGGGGCTGGTCTGGCGCGAGCGGCGTTGGCCCGGACGATGGCGGCGACCTGCGCGTCGCTGGCATCGCGTGCAGGGTTGCCGCTGCGTGCGGTGATGCTCCAAGTGCCGCACGCGTCCGGGCAGTCGCCAGTGGAACAGGCGTTTGAAGGCTTCAGGCGTTGGTCGCTGGAGATCACGGGGCTGGCGCGACTGGGGCTGGTGCTGAATCACCACGGCCGTCAGCGTGGTGCGCAGGGTTACTACGATCATATCGGCCTGTTCCTCGACAAGGTCCCGTTTGCGGTCGACGAGGGAACGACGCTGCAGGCGTTGACCGACGCGGTCGGCGAGTTGCAGCGGCAGGGGCTGGGCTACGTGGCAATGGAAAGCCGCGCGGTGGCCGGCGGTCTGGCGCCGACGTTGCCGACCTTGGTCGAGGAGGTGCTGTTCAACTTCCAGTCGCAGACGATATCGGGCGCAGTGGGTCCGCCGGAGTTGGACATGGTGGCGCTCGGGGCGGGCAAGGACGGGTATCGCGGTCTGCTCTTCGAAGGCTTTGCCAGTGCCGAACAGACCTATGGCCTGTGCCTGTTCCGCGGCAGCGAGAAGGATGTGCAGTCGCTGGTAGACGCGTTCCCGGGAAGTCGCGTGATCCGGTCCGAGCTGTTGTCCTGATGGGCGAAAGGATGGGCTCGTCGGTCGATCGGGATGGCGCTGAATGCTTGTATTGCGCTTCCCGGTCTTTCGGAGAGACATGGCTCAACAGAGTGGCTGCATGGTGCTGTTTCCCGGTTTCCAATGGAGTGATGCTCTCCAGCAGAGGGGTGTGTCGAATGTAGTCAAGGAAACCGCGCGTGCGGTGATGCTTGGATTGTCGAGTGCGACTGCCGATGAAGAAGCGCTTTCGCTCGATGGATGGGACGCCGCCTCGCGCTGTTATCCGCTGTATCGATGTGCGCATCGTTTATTCGAAGCGCAGGCTGCGCGGATTCCGGAAGCGACCGCGCTGGTGTCCGGCGAGGCGCGGGTGAGTTGCGGCGAACTCAACGCGCGCGCGAATCGCTTGGCGTATGCCCTGCGTGCGCGGCATCTTTACTGATCGTGTCGCCGTAACGCCCACTCCACATGCTCGCGCACCATCGCATCGTCGATGTCCTGTTTCGATCGCAATGCGGCGATCACGTCCACCGTCGTCGGCGCATTGCCCAGCGCGATCGCGAGGTTGCGCTGCCAGCGCGCGTAGCCGCTGCGGCGGATCGGCGAGCCTTCGGTACGCTGCAGGAATTCGTCCTCGCTCCATGCGAACAGATCCGCCAAGGTCGCGGTGTCGAGATCGTTGCGGGCGCGGAAATCCGGTTCGTCGGTGGTCTTCGCGAACTTGTTCCACGGGCAGATCAGCTGGCAGTCGTCGCAGCCGAAGATGCGGTTGCCGATCAGCGGCCGCAGTTCCTCGTCGATGCTGCCTTCGTGTTCGATGGTGAGATACGCGATGCAGCGCCGCGCATCCAGCCGGTGCGGCGCGACGATGGCCTGCGTGGGGCAGATGTCGATGCAGCGCACGCAGGTACCGCAATGCGCGCTCGCGGGTGGGTCCACCGGCAGCGGCAGGTCGACGTAGAGTTCGCCGAGGAAGAACCACGAGCCGCCGTCCTTGTCGATCAGGCAGGTGTGCTTGCCGATCCAGCCCAGACCGGCGTTGCGCGCCAGCGCGCGTTCCAGCACCGGCGCGGAATCGACGAACACCCGATAGCCGAACGGTCCGATCTCCGCGGCGATGCGGTCGGCGAGTTTCTGCAGGCGGTTGCGCATCAGCTTGTGGTAATCGCGGCCCAGCGCATAGCGCGCGACGTAGGCGCGTTCGCCGTCGTCCAGCGTGGCCCAGGCTTCGTCCACGTCGCGGCCATAGTCCAGCCCCACCGAAATCACCCGCAGCGTGCCCGGCACCAGATCGGCGGGTCGGCTGCGCTTGTCGCCGTGGTCGGCCATCCAGCGCATCGAACCGTGCAGCCCCTGCGCCAGCCAGTCGCGCAGGTGGGTTTCGTCCGCGCCCAGTTCGATACCGGCGATGCCGCAGCGCTGGAAACCGAACTCGCCCGCCAGCCCCTTGATCCGTGCGGCCAGAGCGTGCGTATCGGGCGCGGTACGGCCGATGTCGTCGGTCCGTTCGTCGGTCTGGTCGTCGGTATCTCTCACACCGGGAGTATAGAATCCGGCCATGCGGATCGCCTCATTCAACGACATGCCCAAGCTCTACCGCGGTGCCGCGGTGCGCGTTGCCGAGCAGGTGGCGATGACGCGCTTCGGCCTGGACGAGGACGATCTGATGGCCCGCGCCGGCCTGGGCGCTTGGCGGCTGCTGCTGGATCGCTGGCCGCAGGCGCAGCGCATCGGCATCGTCTGCGGCCCCGGCAACAACGGCGGCGACGGTTATGTGATGGCCGAACTGGCGCGCAGTTCCGGGCGCCACGTCTTCGTGCTGCGTCTGGGCGATGAAGTCAAAGCGGGCGCTGCCCGGCGCGCCGCCGACGCGTATACACAGGCGGGTGGCGAAGTGGCGACGCTGGTTGCCGACGAGGGATTGCCGCAGGCCGATGTCTGGGTGGATGCGCTGTTCGGCATCGGTCTGCATCGTGCGCTGGAAGGCGCCGCGGCGGATGTCGTGGCCGCGCTCAATCACGATGCCTCATCGCCGGTGCTGTCGCTCGACGTGCCGTCGGGCGTGGATGCCGACACCGGTCATCATCATGGTCTGGCGGTGCGCGCCACCGTCACCCTGAGCTTCATCGCCGGCAAGCCCGGGCTGTACACCGGCCGTGGCCGCGACGCGGCCGGCGAGGTGGTGATCGATACGCTCGGCCTTGCGGATCATGTCTTCGACGATCTCGAACCCGCCGCGCGTCTCGCCCGTGCCGACGCATTGCCCCTCTGGCTGCAGCCGCGCGCCCGCAGCGCACACAAGGGCCATTTCGGCAGCGTGCTGTGCATCGGTGGCGATCACGGCTACGGCGGCGCCATCGCACTGTGCGCCGAAGCCGCGCACCGCGGCGGCGCCGGGCTGGTCAGCGCGGCGACGCGTGCAGAACATGTGGCCGTATTGCTGGCGCGGCGCCCCGAAACGATGGCGCGCGCGGTCGTTTCCGCCGATGAACTCAAGCCCTTGCTCGACGCCGCCAGCGTCATCGCCATCGGCCCGGGCCTCGGCAACAGCGAATGGAGCGCAGCCATGCTCGACGCCGCGCTGGATGCGGGAAAACCGCTGGTACTGGATGCCGATGCGCTGAATGCGATGGCCAGACGCGACGCGCTCGCCCTCGGCGATGCGGTGCTCACCCCGCATCCGGGCGAAGCCGCGCGATTGCTGGGCGAGCGCGTGGCCGATCTGGAACGCGACCGCATCCTGTCGGTGCGCCAGCTCGCTGCGCGCTACGACTGCGCGGTGGTGCTGAAGGGCGCGGGCACGGTGGTGATGGCGCCCGGGGAAATCCCGATGATCATCGATGCTGGTAATCCCGGCATGGCCACCGGCGGCATGGGCGATGTGCTGACCGGCGTGATCGCAAGCGTGATGGCGCAGGGCTGGTCGAATTTCGATGCCGCCGTCTGCGGCGCGCTGCTGCACGCCGCCGCTGGTGATGCCGCCGCGCGCGACGGCGGCGAACGCGGGCTGCTGCCGTCCGATCTGTTCGTGCATCTGCGTCGTCTGGCCAATCCGGTATCCCGCGCATGAGCGAAGCGGGCATCCGTGAAACGGGTATCGATGATGTTGTCGTGCTGCATCTGCCGGATGCCGACGCCACCGGGCATCTCGCGCAGGCGCTCGCCCGCACTGCGCCGACGCCCGCGGTCGTGCATCTGCATGGCGACCTGGGCGCGGGCAAGTCCACGCTCGCGCGCGGTTGGCTGCGCGCATTGGGCGTAACCGGCGCGATCCGCAGCCCGACCTACACGCTGGTCGAACGTTATTCGTTGCCGACGGGCCCGCTCCCGACGGGCGAAGCCCTGCATCTCGATCTCTACCGGATCGGCGACGGCGCCGAGCTTGAATTCCTCGGCCTGGACGATACCGACGCGGCCCTGTGGCTGGTCGAATGGCCGGAGCGGGGTGGCGCCTCGCTGCCTGCGGCCGATCTGCGCGTGGCGCTGGCGATCGAGGGCGACGGCCGCCGCTGCGAACTGCAGCCGACGACCGCAGCGGGGCGGAATTGGCTGGCGCGGGCCGTCGCCCAGCATGAGCTTGCGGCCCCTAGATGAACCGCTACAGTAGGAAGTTCGGGCAGGTCGCGGATTATTAAAGGAAAAGTGCTTGAAAAATTGCCCAGCGGGTGGTTGACTACCGGCCATGCGCGCAAAGTGGATCACCCTCCAGCAGATCGTCCTGGGCCTGGCTTTGCTGGCTGCCCTGTGTTGGAACCTTGCGCAGGCGAATGAAATCAAGGGTTTGCATCTGAGCGATGGCGCCACCGGCACCCGCGCAGAGCTGCAACTGCAGGGCGAGGTCGCGTTCAAGACCATGACCCTGTCCAATCCCGACCGCTTCGTGGTCGATCTCCCCGATACCGCCCTCGGCCGCACGCTGCAGCTGCCCGCGCCCGTGGGCGCGATCAAGGCGGTACGCAGCGGCAAACCCACGCCGGCCACGACCCGGATCGTGTTCGATCTCGCATCCCCGATCGCACCGCTCAAGCCGCGCATCGAGCGCGGCGCCGACGGCGTCCGTCTCGTGCTGGAATGGCCGGGCGATGGCGCCAGGCCCACGACTGCCGCCGTGCCCTCGCCAAAACCGACGACGCCTGTCGTTGCGCCGTCGGCCACGACCAAGCCTGCCGCGGCGTCGCCGGTCGTCGCCGTGCCGATGCCAGTGACCCCCACCGTCATCGACAAGCTGGTTCCGACATCCTCGGCCAGCATTCTGTCGCAGGGGGCGTCGACCGCAGCTTCCACTGCAGCGGCATCGACTGGCGCCAGTCCAACCACCACGGCTTCCGTGTCGCCGCCGGTCATGCCATCGGCAGAGACGCCCAAGCCCGTCGTCGCAGCCGAACCACCCGCAGTTCCGCCCGCATCCGCCGGCAAGACCCTGCAGGACCTGCGCGCCGGCACGCGGCCGCTGGTCATCGCCATCGACCCCGGCCACGGTGGCCAGGATCCGGGCGCCATCGGTCCGAGCGGGCGCTACGAAAAGCACGTGGTGCTGGCGATCAGCAAGGAACTCGCGCGGCAGATCAATGCCACGCCGGGCATGCGCGCCTATCTGATCCGCGACACCGACGTCTACGTGGAGCGCCCGCAGCGGGCCCGCAAGGCGCGTGCAGCCAAGGCGGACATGTTCGTCTCGATCCACGCCGATGCCGCCGAGAACCGCAGCGCCTGGGGATCGTCCGTCTACGTGCTGTCCACGCGCGGCGCGTCCTCGCAGCACGCCCGCTGGCTGGCCAACAAGGAAAACGCCTCCGACCTGGTCGGCGGCGTGCGTTTGACCAAGGACACGCTGTCGAACGTACTGCTGGATCTCGCGCAGAGCGGGCATATGAAGGCGTCGCAGGACGCGGCCGGTTACGTACTCGACGGCCTGAAACAACTGGGCAAGACCCACAAGCCGCAGATCGAGTTCGCCAACTTCGAAGTGCTGCGCAACTCCGACATGCCGGCGATGCTGGTGGAGACCGGCTTCATCTCCAATGCGGAAGAAGAAAAGCGTCTCTTCGATCCTGCCCACCAGCGCAAAGTCGCGACGGCGGTGCTCAACGGCATCCAGGCCTATTTCACCCGCCAGCCGCCGCCGGGCACGGTGTTCGCCGCCCGCGCCAAGGCCGGGGAAGCCACGGTTGTGGCCAGCGCCGCAGCGGCACAGGCCACGGCGACCGGCGGAAGTCCCTGAGCCTGTAAACCACCTGCAATACAGCGCGTTCCGCGCGTCGCCCGCTGTCGGGCAGTATCATCGCGACTGATTTCCTCGAACACCGCTGTGGCGGTGCTGCCCACGCCGTGACGATCCGCCAGCTTCCCGACACCCTCATCAACCAGATCGCCGCCGGCGAGGTCATCGAACGCCCGGCGTCGGTGGTCAAGGAACTGGTCGAGAACGCCATCGATGCCGGCGCGCGGCGTATCGATATCGATCTGGAAGACGGCGGCGTGCGCCTGATCCGGGTGCGCGACGACGGCGGCGGCATCGCCGCGGAGGATCTGGCGCTGGCAGTGCAGCGTCACGCCACCAGCAAGATCGCCTCGCTCGACGACCTCGAATCCGTCGCCACGCTGGGGTTCCGAGGCGAGGCGCTGCCTTCGATCGCATCGGTGAGCCGCTTCAGTATCGCCTCGCGTCGCGACGACGACGATCACGGCACGGCGCTGCCGGTCGACGGCGGTCGCGTCGGCGAGCTCACGCCGAAACAGCAGGCCACCGGCACCACGGTGGAAGTGCGCGACCTGTTCTTCAACGTGCCGGCGCGGCGCAAATTCCTGCGCGCCGAGCGCACCGAACTCGGGCATATCGAAGAATGGCTGCGTCAGCTCGCGCTGGCGCGCCCGGACGTGGAGCTGCGCGTGAGCCACAACGGCAAGCCGCTGCGCCGCTACAAGGGCGACGGCGACGCGCTGTTCTCCGGCGAACGCCTGTCGGAGACCCTGGGCGAAGCATTCCTCGGCCACGCGCTGCAGGTCGACCACGCCGCGCCGCTGTCCACCGACAGCGGCAGCACCCTGCGCCTGCGCGGCTGGATCGCGCAGCCGGCGTATTCGCGCGCCAGCGCCGATCAGCAATATCTCTACGTCAACGGCCGCGCGGTCCGCGACCGCAGCGTCGCGCATGCGGTCAAGCAGGCCTATGCCGACGTACTGTTCCACGGACGCCAGCCCGCGTACGTGCTGTTCCTGGAAGTCGATCCGCGCCGCGTCGATGTGAACGTGCATCCGGCGAAACATGAAGTACGTTTCCGCGATGCGCGCCCGATCCACGATTTCGTGTACCGCACCCTGCACGCCGCGCTGGCCGAAACCCGCGCCGGCATCGCGGCCGGTGTCGCCGACAATGCGACACCTTCGACGTCCGCGGGTTTCCCGCAGTACGCGTCGAACAGCGACGCCATGCCCGGAACGCAGAACGGCGGCATGTCGCAGTGGAATCGACCGATGCCGCAGACCGGCCTTGGCCTGCGCGTAGAGGACGCCCGCGCTGCGTACACCGCGCTGTATGCGCCATCGTCGTCGCATCCGCAGCCAGCCTTGCGTCCGCTGCCCGAAGCGGTGGATGGCGAAGTGCCGCCGCTCGGCTATGCCATCGCGCAACTGCACGGCATCTATATCCTCAGCGAAACCGTCGATGGCCTGATCGTGGTCGACATGCACGCCGCGCACGAGCGCATCGGCTACGAAAAACTCAAGACCGCGCACGACAACACCGGCCTGCGCATGCAGCCGCTGCTCGTGCCACAGACGGTCGCGGTCTCGGAGCGCGAAGCGGAAACCGCCGAGCGCGAGGCGGAACTGCTGGATACGCTGGGCTTCGAGATCACCCGCAGCGGGCTGCAGAGCCTGACCCTGCGCGGCGTGCCGGCGTTGCTGGCCGATGGCGAAACCGAAGCGCTGCTGCGCGACGTGATCGCCGATCTGGTCGAACACGGCGAATCCAGGCGCGTGGCCGCCGCGCGCGACGAACTGCTGGCGACGATGGCCTGTCACGGCGCGGTGCGCGCCAATCGTCGCCTGGGCATTCCGGAAATGAACGCGCTGCTGCGCGAGATGGAAGCCACCGAACGTTCGGGGCAATGCAATCATGGCCGCCCGACGTGGGCGCACTTCACGTTGGGCGAAATCGACCGTTGGTTCCTGAGGGGGCGCTGAGTATGGAAACGTTGAATATGCAGAGGATTCGGAGCGGTTGGCGACATGCGGGCACGACCGCGGCGCGCGCGACGGGATTGTCGCTGCTGATGGTGTTGGCGGCCTGCGGCGACAAGTCGTCGACGTCCGACAAGCCCGCGCTCAGCGCGGACGAAGCGCAGTATCTGTCCGACGAAAACCTGTGGCGCATCCAGCGCCAGGAGAAGCTCACCCAGCCCGACGGTTGGACCAGTCTGATCGGTCTGCACTGGCTCACGCTGCCGTCCCATTACGTCGGCAGCAGCGCGCGCAGCGGGATCCGCCTTGCGGCGGGGCCGGATTCGCTGGGCATGTTCACGCGCGACGGCCAGCGCGTGTTCTTCACTCCTGATCGCGGCGTTCCGCTGACCCTTGACGGCGAGCCGCTGAAAGGCCGAGTGGAGCTGAAGGACGATAGCCAGGGCCCGCCCAGCGTCGTCGGTTTCGACGAGGGCAAGGGCAAGCTCACGGTGATCCAGCGCGGTGGCAACCGCGGGCTGCGCGTGAAGCACGCCGATGCGCTCAGCCGCACGCAGTTCCAGGCGATCGAGTACTGGCCGCCGGATCGCGACTGGCGCGTCGAAGCCACCTTCGTTCCGCATCCGGCCGGCAAGACGCTGCCGATCGCGACGATCATCGGCACCACCGACGACACCCCGAACCCGGGCGCGCTCGAATTCCAGCGCGAGGGCAAGACCTACCGTATCGAAGCGCTGGATCAAGGCGAAAGCACGCTGTCGCTGATCATCGCCGACCGCACCAGCGGCCACGAAAGCTACGGCGCGGGACGTTATCTCGACGTGCCGCGTCCGGATGCGCAGGGCAAGGTCGTGATCGATTTCAATCGCGCCTACAACCCGCCGTGCGCGTTCACGCCGTTCGCCACGTGTCCGCTGCCGCCCAACGAAAATCGCCTCGATCTGGCCATCACCGCCGGCGAGAAACGCTACAACGTCAAACGCTGACGTTTCGGCAGCCCCCGTACCCCAAGGACCTTCATGCGTATTCATCCCCTCCTGATCGGTTCGATCGTCGCGGCCGCGGTCTCCGTCGCGGCCATCGCCGCCGATCGCGCCAGCCCCGTAGCGACGAAAACCGCCGCGCCGCCCGTGCCGCTGCTGTGGAAAGTGTCCGACGCCGACAACGCGCTCTATCTGCTCGGCTCGTTCCACATGCTGCGTCCGGGCGACTATCCGCTGTCGAAGGATGTCGACGCCGCTTTCGACGATGCCGAAGCGCTGGCCTTCGAGCTGTCGCCCGAAGAGCTGCTGTCGCCGCAGCTGGGCGCGGCCATGGGGCAGGCAGCGCTGCGCACCGACGGCAAGCCGCTGAACAGCGAACTGCCCGATGCCACCATCGCCAAACTCGACGCCTGGATGGCCGCCAACGGCAAGGAGTTGAAGAAGATGGGCGTGCCCGCGGAAGCGTTCCAGATGTTCGAGCCGTGGTTCGTGGGCATGACGATCTCGATCGTCGAGATGGGAAAACAGGGGCTGGATCCGGCGCTGGGGCTGGACATGCATCTGATCGGCCGCGCCGGCAAGGCCTCGAAACCCACGTCGGGCCTGGAGAAGGGCAGCGAACAGATCGCAGTGTTCGACGGTATGAGCAATGCCGAACAGCGGCAGATGCTCGAAGAATCCCTCAACGACGCCGTCGATGCGAAAGCGGAGATCGAAAAACTGCACGCGGCCTGGCGCCGCGGCGATCAGGACGCACTGTGGAACGGCATGGCCGCCGACATGCGCCGGGAATACCCGCAGCTGTATCGCAGGATCAACGTCGCCCGCAACGACGCCTGGGTGCCGAAACTGCAGCGCATGCTCGACGGCGAGGCCGAAGATGACACCCTGGTCGTGGTCGGCGCGCTGCACCTGCTGGGCGATGACGGTGTGGTCCAAAAGCTGCGGGCGAAAGGCTACAAGGTCGAGCGCGTGTGTTCTGCGTGCGAGAGCAAATAACCGGGGACATCGCCTCGCCCGGCGTCGAGACGCAGCGACTCAGGCGCCGGGCGTGCGCGCGCGGACGTTGTCGATCAGCACGATCTTCTGCCAGATATTGGACGATAGCCCGGTGGTCAGGCCCTGGATGTCGTTGACCGCGCCCAGCACCTGCGGGTCGTCGAGATATTGCACGTACAGCGCCGCGATCTTGCTGATGATCGCCAGCATTTCGGTGCAGTAATCGAGATAGCGCGCCAGCTCGAAGCGCGAGAGGTTCCGCTGGGGCGACGATGCGGTGTTCATCGCCGGCGACAGCAGTTGTTCGGGATCCTTGGTGAGCTGGTGCATGTCGATCACGTGCGCGAGGCTGCGCAGCTGATGCAGCGCGCGCAGCGCCTTGCGTCGTTTGAGCCGGGCTTCGAAGGTGGTCAGGAAAAACACCGCAATGCCGAGGAAGATCACATCGTTGATCGCCGACTCGATGAGCGGCAGCAGCGCGAACCATTCCAGCCGCGATGTCGGCGCGTTGGCGGACGCCGCGACCATCGACAGCAGTGCCACCATCGATAACAGCGCCAGCCCCACTCCGATGCGGATCGGCCAGTTCGGCCGGCGGATATGCTGGATGCCTTCGATGGTGTCGCCCGCGACGGCCAGCACGTCCCGCCCGACCTTGGACAACCCGGATGTCGGAAAACGTTCGTCGATGCGCGTACTCAAGCGCGTGCAGGTGGCGACGATGGCATCGGCATCGAGCGCGCGATAGGTCATGTCGCAAACGCCATGTCAGCTGCGGGTACCAACACGATACAGTCGACCGGGCAGGCCGGGAGACACAGTTCGCAGCCGGTGCACAGCGGTTCGATCACCACGTGCATGTGCTTGGCGCCGCCGATGATGGCGTCGACCGGACAGGCCTGGATGCATTTGGTGCAGCCGATGCAGTCGGCTTCAACGACTACTGCGACCTGCGGCGGCTTGTGCGCGCCGCGCGAGCGGTCGTAGGGCCGAGCGGGCACGCCCAGCGCATGCGCGAGTGCACGCGCGCCGGCATCGCCGCCCGGCGGGCAGTGGTCCACGCCCGCTTCGTCGCGCGACATCGCTTCGGCGTACGGACGACAGCCCGGATACCCGCATTGGCCGCACTGGGTCTGCGGCAGCAGGCGGTCGAGGCGCTCGATCAGCGCCAGCCCGCCATCGTCGTCGTCGCGCATCGCGGGCAGGCCTTGCGGCCCTCAGCGCGCCGGCTGTGCCGGTGCGGCCGCACAATGCCGGGCGAAGCCTTCGGCCGTATTCTCGAACCCGGCTTCTTTCGCGAGTTCCCAGGGACGCACGCATTGTTTCTCGCGCTCGCACCATGCATAGCCGGCAGCGGGGAGGCAGCCGTGGGCATCGCGATCGCCGCCGATCGGGCGCGGCGGCGGTGCGGCATCATCGACGACAGCGGCGGGCTTGCCCGTGCAGGCGCTCAAACCAACGGTCAGTACGAACATCACCGCCACCATACGCAGGCGGGCATTCCGGATCGGGTCGGGCAGGGTCATGGCACGGCTCCAGTCGTGAAAGGGTAAGCGTCAGCGTACCGGCATACCGGGCTGCGCGCCGCTGTCGGCATCCAGCAGCGCCAGCGCGCCGCCGTCGAAGCCGGCGGAGAGGATCATGCCCTCGCTCACGCCGAAGCGCATCTTGCGCGGCGCGAGATTGGCGATGAACACCACGCTGCGGCCGACCAGGGTATCCGGTTCGGCGTAACTGCCGCGGATGCCCGAAAAGATCTGGCGCTTGCCCAGTTCGCCCGCGTCCAGCTCGAAACGCAGCAACTTGTCCGACCCTTCGACGAACTCGCACACCAGCACCTTGCCGATGCGCAGATCGAGCTTGGCGAAGTCGTCCATCGCGATGAAGTCGCTTTTCACCGCATCGGCTTTCCGCGCCTCGGATTTTGCCGCTTCGGCTTTTGTAGGAGCGGCTTCAGCCGCGAGCTTCGCTTTGGCGTCCGCGGGCCTCGCGGCTTCCGCCGCTCCTGCAGGTGCACTCATCGTTTCCTTGGAGGCTTCGGTCATGGCTTCGATCTGCTTGGGGTCGATTCGGGTGAAAAGGTGTTCGTAGGGACGAATCTGCTTTGGTGCTTTATTTGGATAAATGTTGTCGTAATTAAGCTCTACGCCATCGAAGAAGGCCTGAGTACGGCTCGCGAGTTCCGGAAGAATTGGGCGCAGATAAACTCCGAGAACAAAAAATGCCAAAAGGCAGTCCGTGCAGATCGCATGGAGTGTTTCTCTATCGTGCTGTGAATCTGATTTCGCAAGTTTCCACGGCTCGAATCGATTCCACTGCTGGTTTGCGATGTCCGCGACACGCATGCATTCCCAAATTACATCTCTAAAGTTGCCGTCTCTATAGGATCTTTGAATTACATCCTCTTGGTTTTCACCTAGCATGAATGCGGTGTAATACGTGCCGAATTCGCGTGGGTCATCCATTGAGGGCGATCGGGCGCTTATATTGAAACTGGCGAGTTTTCCGTCGAAAAACTTTGTGATGAATCCTGCGGCTCGGCTCGCGAGATTGACGTATTTCCCTACAAGATCGCTGTTCACCCGCGCAACAAAATCGCTCAGATTCAGATCAAGATCATCCACGCCACCCGACGACTTCGCAGCGTAGTAATACCGCAGCGCTTCCGGCGGAAGTCCGGCATCGAGATAGGTCTTCGCCATCACGAACGTGCCGCGCGACTTCGACATCTTCGCGCCATCGACCATCAGATACCCATTCACGTGCAGCCGCGTCGGCGCACGCAACCCCGCCCCCTTCAACACCGCCGGCCAGAACAACCCGTGAAAATTCACGATGTCCTTGCCGATGAAATGATGCAGTTCGGCCTCGCTGTCCGCTTTCGTGAACGCATCGAAATCGTAGCCCTTGGCCTCGCACAGCGCCTTGAAGCTGCTCAGGTAACCGATGGGCGCGTCCAGCCAGACGTAGAAATACTTGCCGGGTTGGCCGGGAATTTCGAAGCCGAAGTAAGGCGCGTCGCGGGAGATGTCCCACGGACGCAGGCCGCCGTCGGAGTCCAGCCATTCCTGCAGTTTGGCCTTCATGCCCGGCACCATCACGTCGCCGGCCAGCCAATCGCGCAGGAAGTCCTCGAACTGGTTCAGCTCGAAGAAGAAATGTTCGGAGGCGCGCATCTCCGGCGTGGCGCCGCTGATGACCGAGCGCGGGTCCTTCAGATCGGTGGGCGCGTAGGTGGCGCCGCAGTTCTCGCAGTTGTCGCCGTACTGGTCGGCGGTGCCGCAGTTCGGGCAGATGCCCTTGATGTAGCGGTCGGGCAGGAACATGCCCTTGGCGGGATCGTAGAACTGCTGCACCGAGCGCCGGCCGATGTGGCCATTGGCTTCCAGTTTCGCGTAGATCGCCTCGGTCAGCGCGCGATTGCCGGCCGAATGGGTGGAGTCGTAGTGATCGTAGACCACGCCGAACGCGGCGAAGTCGCGCACGTGCGCGGCCTGGATGTCGGCGACGAAGGCTTCGGGCGTGGTGCCGGCCTTCTCGGCCGCCAGCATGATCGGCGTGCCGTGGGTGTCATCGGCGCAGACGAAATGCACGGTGTCGCCGGACATGCGCCGCGCGCGGACCCAGATGTCGGCCTGGATGTAGCCGACCAGATGGCCCAGATGGATCTGGCCGTTGGCGTAGGGCAGGGCGTTGGTGACGAGCGCGGAGCGTGGCATGGGCACGTAGGGCTGCGGAACGGGGCCGGCGATTATCGCACGCGCGGCTAGGGCGACTCCCGCAGCCAGGTCTGGGTGCGGCCGAGCAGCGCGACGCCCAGGAAACCGCGCACCTCCAGCTGCTTGCCGCCCGCGATCGGCGTGAATTTCACCGAGTACTCCTTGCCGTTTTCGGGGTCGAGGATGCGGCCACCGCCCCACACCTTGCCCTGCGGCTTCAGGCCCCAGGCGATGGTCATGCCCAGGATCGGCTTGTTGCGGCGCGTACCAGTGCACGCGTCGCACAGCGGGTTCGGGCCGTCGCTGGTGTCGATCAGTTGCACGATCCTGGCCGAGAGCGTGCCGTTATCGGCCTCGGAGACTTCGATCACTGCCTTGGGCTTGCCGGTGGCGTCGTCGATGCTGCGCCAGCGGCCGATGGGCGTGTTCTGGGCGAATGCGGTCAGCGGCAACAGGCAAAGCAGCGCGAACAGGGCGAGGGGTCTGTGGATCATGGCGGCTCAGGTCGAAAGGATGGGTCGGAACGGATGGGCCGGAAACAGATACGCCCGAAATAGAAACGGCCCGTGGATCGTTTCCGATCACGGGCCGTTGGCGTGGTTCAGCGGGTGCAGTCGATCAGTTGACGCGGACCCAGTTCGCCGAGCGGCAGAACATCATCTTGCAGCCGGTGACTTCCAGCTTGCTGCCGCCCTCGATCAGCTTCACGGTCTTGGCCTTGAAGCTGTCGCCGGTCGAAGGCTTGAAGCCGTTGCCTTCGCCCCAGCCGCCGCTGATGGCTTTCAGGTTCCACAGCACCGGCATCCCGATGATCGGTTTGCCCTTGTCTTTGCCGCTGCACTTGGTGCACACCGCATTCGGCGCGTACAGGGTTTCGACGACCTTGGCCGCCAGCGTGTTGTTCTTGGCCTCGTAGACCTCGACGATGGTCATCGGCTTGCCGGTTTCGTCGTCGATGGTCTTCCAGCGGCCGATCGGCGAATTCTGCGCCGACGCGACGAACGACGCGGCCAACAGCGGCAGCGCGAGCAATGTAATGAAGGACTTGATGCGCATCTTTCCCCTCCCAGGGCATGGATCGTTGTGGAAACCCGGCCGGCGTCGCCTGTTCCGGGACACGTCTTTATACCGCATCCGGGGGGGTATGGAGGATCGGCTCGCCGAAAGCCGGTCGACGTTCAGTAGGGCTGCAGCAGAAAAAAAGAGCCCGGCTTTCGCCGGGCTCTTTCGTATAGCGGTAGCGCGGGACTCAGTCGAACTTGTAGCTGAGTTCCAGGCCGATTTCGCGGCCGACAGCGCTGTAGCCCTGCCAGAAGTACGGATACGAATTGAACGTGATGTCGTTCGGCGCGATGCGGTCGAAGACGTTATTGACGTTCGCACGCACGTACAGGTTCTCGGTGATTTCCTTGCCGACCGTCATGTTCCACAGAATGTTCGGGCCGGTACGGCTGTCGATGGTGCCGTTGACGACGTTCGCGTTGGACGGCGTCCAGATCGGGAAGCTGCCGGTACGGGTCATCAGCACCGTTGCGTCCCAGTCGCCCTTGCTCCAGCTCGTCGTCCAGCGGATACGGCTGCGGTAGTCGGCGGTGGCGTTGAGATCGCGGGTCTGGATCACCGGATCGCCTTGACTGTTCTGCGTGGTCGACCCCAGCGTGTGCGACCAGGCGAGACTGGTGTTGAAGTTGCCGAAACGATCTGTGTTCAGCGCGTAACGGACCGTGGCATCGAT
The DNA here is from genome assembly GCA_943371935.1 of Chitinophaga pinensis. Taxonomy (GTDB): domain Bacteria; phylum Pseudomonadota; class Gammaproteobacteria; order Xanthomonadales; family Xanthomonadaceae; genus Lysobacter_I. The sequence continues at coordinate 18,660 of CALRWS020000054.1, forward strand.
ACCCTCGACACCCTGGAACGCAAGGTTGATCGGACCGCTGCGGATCTCGGTGATCGCGTTCGTGTTCGGGTCGCGGCTGATGCGCGCGAGCGTCTCGGTGCAGAAGGCGGAACCCGGTGCGAACGGGAATGCGGAGCCGTTCGGATAGAGACCGGTACCGGAGAGGCAACCATACTCGGCGTTGAGGATCGAGGTGCCCGACTGCACGGTCACGACGTCTTCGAGTTCGATGCTGTAGTAGTCGGCCGAGATCGACAGCGAGTCGGTGATATCCCACACCAGGCCTGCGGTCCACGAGTCGCCGGTTTCCTCGCGCAGACCGGGCTGGCCCTGCGACGTGGTGAACGCCGAATAATTGTAGGTGCCGCCGGAACCGGCGCAGGAACCTGCAGCGATGCCTGCCTGGAAGCAGCGATAGAAGTCGGTGATCGCACCGAAGCCGCCGCTGCGCTCGGAGAACACGTAATGCATGTCCGGCGCCTTGAAGCTGGTGGCGTAGTTGCCGCGGATCAGCAGACTTTCGAACGGACGGAATTCGAAGCCAGCGCCCCAGGTCTTGGCGTCGTTGACTTCGGTGATGTCGTCGTACTTGTCGTAGCGGCCGGCGAGGCTGATGTCGAGCATGCTGAACACCGGAATGCGGATTTCGCCGCCGGCTGCATATTTCGAACGCTTGCCGCCGCCGCCGGTACCGGTGAGGTTGTAGATCTCGCGGACGCTCGGGAAGATGCGCGGATCGGCTTTCAGGTCGTAGGACTGGCGGCTGGCTTCCAGCGTGGCCGCGAAGCCCACCGGGCCGGCCGGCAGCTCGAACAGATCGCCGCTGAGCACGAAGCTGGTCGCGGCGTTCTCGGACTGGCCGTCATACTTGACCATCGTCGACATCGACGCATAGTCGGCTTCCGAGATCGGGCCGTAGAAACGGTCGAAGTTGAGGTTGTAGACCGGCAGGCCGTTCGGGATGCCGGCCAGGCCCGTGTAAGGACCGGTGCCGGTGGTGCCGAGGCGCGTACCCATGAAGTAGTTGGTCGCACCGGTGACGGTCAGGCGCGGACGTTCGCGCTTGGCGTCGTACTTGGCGCCGCCGATGGTCCAATCCCAGTCGAAACGATCGGCGATGGTGCCGCGCAGGCCGAACGCCAGATCCAGAGAGTTCTCTTCGAACTTCTGGAAGGTGCCCTTGCTGCCGCCGTAGGTTTCAGGGGTCAGCGCGCGGATCGGCAAGATGCGCATGCCGAGCTGCGGGTCGTAGAAGCTCGCGCCGGGCTGCGGACCGCCCTGCCACTGTTCCACGCCGCCGCCGAGGCGACCGCGGGAATTGAAGGCCATGATGCTGGCCCAGCCTTCCAGGTTGTCGGTGAAGTTGTACGTGCCGTAGACATAGCCCGACAGATCATTGTTGCCGTTCTGCACGGTCTGTTCGGCCACGAAGCGGTCGTAGCCGCAGCCTGGACCCAGAAGGTTACCCGTGGCGCTGCTGGTGTAGGTGTGCGGGCGGTAGAACTCACTGGCATTGCAATTCCGGCCAGCGGGCTGCACATAAGCGATCGTGCCGCCCGTCGCGCTCAAGCGGCGGATCTGGATGCCGATCGGCGGCTGGTAACCACCGACGCCGGTAGCGCCGTTGACGCCGGGAGGCGCCGGGTTGTCGCGGGCCGAATCCATGAAGTCGCGCTGGTAGCCGAACAGCGGCTCCGCGTTGTAGGACTCGAATGCGTAGGTGACGCTCCAGTTGTCGCCGGTCTTGCCGCCGACCCACTGCAGATCGCCGATGTCGCGGCCGCCCTGGGTGCTGGTCTGGCCCTTGATCTTGAGCAGGTTGCCTTCGTAGTTGGTTTTCAGCACGACGTTGATCACGCCCGCGACCGCGTCGGAGCCGTAGATCGCCGAGGCGCCGCCGGCCAGGATTTCGATGCGCTGCACCGCTGCGGCCGGGATGCTGTTGAAGTTCTGGAAGTTGCTGCGGCCGTTGTACGGGAACGGATAGTCGTTCGCGCGGCGACCGTTGACCAGCAGCAGGGTGCGGCCCGGGCCGAGACCGCGCAGGTTGATCACGCTGGCGTTCGGCGTGAAGCCGCCGGCGGCGTTGAAATCGTTCTGGGCGAAACCGGTGTTGGCACTGATGGTTTCCAGCGCGTCATACACGGTGTTGAAGCCTTCGCGCTCGATCTGCTCGGACGTGATGACGGTGACGGGCGACGGGCCTTCGACCTCGGCGCGCTTGATGCGGCTGCCGACGACTTCGACTCGGTCGAGTGTCCCGGACTCCTGGGTGGCAGAGGTCTGGGCGTCGTCTTTTTCTTCGTCCGTGGTGCCGCTGGTGTCCTGGGCCAAAGCCATGCCCGAAATGAGGAACGACGCCAGAATGGCGGATGTAAGTTGGCTGCGCCGCATGTGGCGCGGATTGCGAGAAGTCATTGATATCCCCGGTTTCAAGTCGTTAACGAGATCGAGACGACGGCAACGTGGCTGTCGTCTGCCATCGGAACTTAACATGGCTTTAACGCGCTTGTCATGTGAGTTTGGCCACATTCACGTAGTGATCGGAGCAGTGGATCGATGGTTGGCACGGGTTGTGACAGGGAGCGCAGTCGCTGCCCGGGCTGGCTGCGGCGCGGTCCGGCGGCCACAATGGCGGGATGAATATGCCCACGCCCCCCACGCTTCGAATCCCGTCCCACGCCGTCCAGCCGAATCTGTCGCCGCTCCCCCGGATCCGCAACATCATCGCGATCGGTTCGGGCAAGG
>CALRWS020000055.1:0-20369 GCA_943371935.1 Chitinophaga pinensis
AAGGCGACCGGACAGGAACCCTTCGATGCACCGCAGGTGCAGCTCGATGCGATCCGCGCCAAGCGTTACGGCGGCCTGGCCGACAAGAAACTCGGCACGGTGCCGGTCAACTTCCTCTCCGATCTCGACATCACCGGCGGCAACTCCGGCTCTCCGGTGCTGGACGCGCAGGGCAAGCTGGTCGGCCTGGCATTCGACGGCAACTGGGAATCGGTCAGCTCCAACTGGGTGTTCGATCCCGCGGTGACCCGCATGATCTCGGTCGATCAGCGCTACATGCGCTGGATCATGCAGGAAGTGTTTCCGGCGCCGCAGTTGCTCAAGGAAATGGGCGTGCCGGCGACGAAGTGATCGCCGACCCGCAACGCGGAAACGGCGGCCTCAGCCTAATGCCAGTCAGTTAACGCTGACTGGCATTTTTGTATTCGCGGGATTCTCTTTCTGTAGAGCGGCCTTCAGGCCGCTGATCGCTCCGGGCAAAGCTTCAGCGGCCTGAAGGTCGCTCTACGGACGGCAGAGATGGCTTGACTGACCGGAATTGGGCCTTGGTCGCCGTTTCCGCTTTCGCGATGGGACCTTCGCGTTGAGAGCCTTCAGTGGGGATTGCAGACCGCGTAGCCGGCACGGTAGCGGTTGGTGCGGACACCGGTCGCGTGAATCGACAAACCCTGCGCAGCTACAGGTTTATCTTCGCGAACGCGGACACTGCCCGTGCCGCGCAGGCGCTCATCCGGGCAGCGAATAATCGAACACGTAGTAATGCCGGTCGTCGACGATGTCGATCGCCAGCGTGCCGCGCAGACCGGTCAGCGCCCCGGTGCCGGAGTCCGGAATCACGGTGACACTGAGCGACGGCGCGCCGCGGTCGAGGGTGCCGCTGTGCTGCATGCAGAAGCTGCCTTCATGGCCTGCCAGACTGCCCTCGATGCGTTCCACCGCGACATAGGCGCCCGAACCCGGCGTCGGCGTCATCACCGCCAGCATGTGCACCACGCTCACGGCCTCCAGCGCGCCGCGGAACACCTTGTCGAAGCGCGCATGCATGGCCTCCAGCCCGCCGCCGAGGTCGCAGGACGGCTCCGCGCCGCGTTTGACCTCGAATTCGCCTTTGACCTTGGGCATCCGACCGGACCTCGCGATGATTTCGATTGCAGGAGCATGCCACGGCCGCCGCGCCCTCGCCGGCCTTTGCAGCGCCGGAATCGTCTGCTAGGCTGCATGCCTGTCGCGGACTCCCATGCCAGCCGGCCCCGTCTCCCGACCGCAAGTGGATCGCCCCTGATCCATCGATGGATTCCATCGACGCAGGCGGCCTTCCCCTCATTCAGCTTCATCGTGATGCGTTTTGCCGGCTGCCGGGGCTCCGCGGGATACCTTCCCCACTCAAGGAGCTGACTGATGAAAGTGCTGGCATGCGATGGAATCCACGAAGACGGCCTGGCGATGTTTCGCGACGCCGGTTGGTCCGTCGAAATTTCCGATCCGATCAAAGACCCCGCCAAACTCGCCGCCGCCCTCGAAGGCGTCGATGCCGTGCTCGTGCGTTCTTCCACGCTGATCACGGCTGAGGCCATCGAAGGCGCGAAACAGCTGAAAGTCATCGGTCGCGCCGGTGCCGGCGTCGATACCATCGATGTCGATGCCGCCACCGCCAAGGGCATCGCGGTGATGAACGCACCCGACGGCAACACGCTCGCCGCTGCCGAACACGCGGTTTCGCTATTGTTTTCGCTGGCACGCCATGTGCCGAAAGCCGATGCCGGCATGAAAGCCGGGCTGTGGCCCAAGGCCGGACTGACGGGTTTCGAACTCGAAGGCAAGCGTCTTGGCGTGATCGGCCTCGGCCGGATCGGCAGCACGGTTGCGCGCAAGGCGCAGGGCATCGGCATGGACGTAGCCGCGTTCGATCCGTTCCTGCCGGCTTCGGCGGCGGCCAAGGGCAGCGTCGCGCTGAAATCGCTGGACGATCTGCTGGCGTGGGCCGACATCATCACCCTGCACATCCCGCGCACCAAGGACACCACCAACCTCATCGGCGAAGCGCAGATGCGCGCGATGAAGAAGGGCGCGTATCTGGTCAACGCCGCGCGCGGCGGTCTGGTCGATGAAGACGCGCTGCTGCGCCTGCTGGACGAAGGCCATCTCGCCGGTGCCGCGCTCGATACCTTCGCCACCGAACCGCTGCAGGCCGATTCGCCGCTGCGCGCGCATCCCAAGCTGATCCTCACGCCGCACCTCGGCGCGTCCACCAGCGAAGCGCAGCAGGCGGTCAGCACCATCCTCGCCAAGCAGATCATCGATTTCGCCGCCACCGGCGCGGTCGCCGGCTGCGTCAACCTGCCGCCGCTCACTGCAGAAGCCGCGCGCGAAGTCGGGCCGTGGATGCCGCTGATGTCGGCGCTCGGCCGCCTGGCCGTGCGTCTGGTGCAGGCGCCGACGCGCCTGGAAATCACCTACGCCGGACGCACCGATGCGCTCGATACCCGCCCGCTGACCCGCCTGCTGGTCGCCGCGCTGCTCGGCACATCCTCGGGCCGGGTCACGCCGGTGAATGCGCTGCAGGAAGCCGCCGCGCGCGGATTGACCGTAGCCGAAACCGTCGGCGGCGATGGCGACGGCTTCGATCGTCTGCTGCGCGTGCGCGTGGTCGGCGACAACGGCGCTGGCGGAAGCCGCACCCGCGAGATCGAGGCCACGCTGCACCGCGGCCCGCGCGTGGTGCGTCTGGACGGCGTCGAGATCGAATTCGATCCGCTCGCACACGTGCTGCTGATGCGCAACGAAGACCGCCCCGGCATGATCGGTCAGGTCGGTTCGCAGCTCGGCACCGCAGGCGTGAACATCGTCAACTTCGCGCTCGGCGCCGCTGGCGACGGTCAGGCCCGCGCGGCGATCACCGTCGACAAGCCCTTGAACGAAGCGCAGATCGCGATCCTCAAAGCGGTGCCTGGCGTGCTGTCGATCCAGCAGGTCTGATGTTGCTTTGCTTGTCTCCCTCCCCCGCACGGCGGGGGAGGGTTGGGGTGGGGGGTAACGGTCGCGAAACACTTGAGCGCGCCCCCCTCCCAACCTCCCCCCGCTCGCTGCGCGAGCAAGGGGAGGAGACCAGCAGCGCCACCCTCGAGATTTAATCGAACATTTAGGACACCCATGAAAATCCTCCTCGCACGCCACGGCGAAACGCCGTGGAACGCCGAAGGCCGCTACCAGGGCCAGGAAGACATTCCGTTATCGCCGGTCGGCGAAACCCAGGCGCGTGCGCTCGGCGCGCGACTCGCCGACGTACGTATCGATCGCGCCGTCGCTTCGCCGCTGGTGCGCGCGAAGACCACCGCCGAGTTCGCGCTCGGCGACGCGCGCAAGGCGCAGCTCGTCACCGATCCGGGCTTGATGGAAATCGCCCACGGCACGTGGGAAGGCCTGCTGGCCAGCGAAATCCGCGACCGCGACGGCGAGCGCCTGCAGGCGTGGCGCGATGCGCCGCACACCGTATTGATGCCCGGCGCCGGCGGTGAATCGCTGCAGATGGTGTTCGATCGCGCATGGCCCGCGTTCGCGCGCGCCGCCGAAGGGCTCGGCGACGACGAGACGCTGCTGGTGGTCGCGCACGACGCGGTCAACCGCGTGCTGCTCTGCCATCTGCTCGGCATTCCGTTCGCGAAACTGTGGACGTTCCGTCAGGCGCCGACGACATTGAATCTGCTGCAGGGTCCGGCCGCCGACACGCTGGAGATCGTCCGCCTCAACGACTGCGCGCACCACACCGCGCTGTTCGGCGAAGCGGTGCATCGGGCGTTGTGATGTCGTCCGGTTGAATCGCGTCGAGTGTGCGTGCCGGCAACCAATATCGGATGCACATGTTGCGCGTCACTGTTCGTGATCGCCGCAATAGCTTCATAGGGTGCGCCTGTGGCGCACCGTTGCCTACCACCGCCGCGGAAAGACCGGTGCGCCACAGGCGCACCCTATGCGGGTCTGACGGTTACGGCACCGCTTTTCCGCGCGCCGCTTCCCACAGCGCATACCACGCGTCGCGCGGCAGCGGTTCGGCGCAGGCGCGCACGGCGTCGCGGATGCGTTCGATCTTCGTGCTGCCCAGCACGACGCGCGTGTCCGGCACCGACGCCACCCAGCGCAGCAGCAGCGATGCCGGATCCATCCCGAATTCGCTCGCCATCTCTGGCAGCCGCCCGTGCACGCGGCCGCCGACCGGCGAATGCAGGTTCAGCAGATCGCCGCCGCCGAGCGGCGACCACGCTTGCACCTCGGCGCCGCGCGCCCGGGTGGCATTGAGCGTGCCGTCGTCGATGACGCCGCTGTTGGCGAGCGACAGTTCGATCTGGTTCGCGACCACTGGCAGATGGCCGTCGAACAGCGCGAGCGCATGCGCATCGAAATTCGAGACCCCGAAATCGCCGACGCGGCCTTCGCGCTGTTCCTCGCGCACCCACTCCGCGATCGCGGCCGGATCGATACGCGGGTCGAAGCGGTGCAGCGTCAGTGTGTCGGCACGATCAGTGCCCAGCGCGGACAGCGTGTCGTGCAGCGCGGCGCGCAGATGCTCGACCGAAAGATCGTAGTAGGCCACGCCGCGCGCATTGCCGGGACTGCCCGTCATGACGATGCCGATCTTGGCGATCAGCTTGAGCCGCGCGCGCAGCCCGGGCCGAAGCGCGAACGCGGCGCCGACCAGCGCATTGGTGGTGTGGCCGCCGTAGATATCGGCCAGGTCCAGCGTGTCGATGCCGAGATCGAGCGCGACTTCCAGCAGATCCGCCACCGCGGCGGGCGACAGTCGCGCGCCCCATTCGCCGAAGCGCATCGAGCCGAGAATGGGGGTTGATGTCGTGCTCATGCGGACGCTCGCGATGGCCGGAAAGGCGGGGCACGGCGATAATAGCCGGATGACGCAGCGCACCCTCTCCGAATGGCTGGAGTACATCCAGGCCCAGCACCCGAAAACGATTGCAATGGGCCTGGAGCGCGCGCGCGCGGTGGCCGAACGCATGGCCTTGCCGAAACCCGCACGCCATGTGATCACCATCGGCGGCACCAACGGCAAGGGCTCGACGGTCGCGTTCGTCGAGGCCATCGCCCGCGCCGCTGGCTGGCGCGTCGGCGCCTACACGTCGCCGCACCTGCTGCGCTACAACGAGCGCGTGCGCATCGATGGCGCCGACGCAGACGACGCAGCACTGGTCGAAGCGTTCGCGGCGGTCGAGGCCGCGCGCGACGAGATCCTGCTCACGTATTTCGAATACGGCACGCTCGCCGCGCTGTGGCTGTTCGCGCGCAGCGATCTGGATCTGGCGATCCTCGAAGTCGGGCTCGGCGGCCGCCTGGATGCAGTGAACATCGTCGACCCCGACGTTGCGGTGATCACCACCGTCGATCTCGATCATCAGGACTGGCTCGGCGACACCATCGAGGCCATCGGCGCCGAGAAAGCTGGCATCGCCCGCGCCTGGAAGCCGCTGGTGATCGGCGACGACGACCCGCCGTCGAGCGTGCTGGGCCATGCCTACGCCATCGGCGCGTCGGCGGTGCGGATCGGCTGCGATTTCTTCTTCGAGCGCGACGAAGACGACGGCGAGCGCTGGCGCTGGCGCGAGATCGGCTGCGAGCTGGAACTGCCGATGCCGCAATTGGCCGCGCCTGTGCAACTGCGCAACGCCGCCGTGGCCATCGCCGCGCTGCGCGCGCTGCCGGTCGATCTGCCGGAAGCGGCGTTCGTCGATGGCGTGCGCGAGGCCCGTGTCGCGGCGCGATTGCAGCGCTTCGAGCGCGACGGCGTGGAGATCGTGGTCGATGTCGGCCACAACCCGCAGGCTGCGCGCGCGCTGGCCGCGTGGCTGGAGGCGACGCCCGTCGCTGGACCCACGCATGCGGTGTTCGCGGCGCTGGGCGACAAGGACATGGCGGGCGTCGTCGCCGCGCTGGCGGACCGGATCGACCGCTGGTGGCTGGCCGGTCTGGACGATGCCGGGCCGCGCGGCCTGACCGTGGACGCCTTCGCCGAACGGCTCGCGGGCACTGCGGCAGCAACGGGGACGCGATCGACCAGCGTCGCCGAAGCCCTGGCCGCCGTGCGTCGCGAGGCCCCGGCGAGCGCGCGGATTCTCGTGTTCGGCTCATTCCATACCGCCGCCGCGGCGCTGGACGCCCTGGCCGCCTGAACGGCCCGCGCGCCGCGGCCCGGTCGGCCACGGCCGGACGCGGCGTATAATTCGCCCGCTCCCTCTTTCTCCGGATGCCGATGGACACTGGACTGAAGCAGCGCCTCATCGGCGCCGCCGTACTCGTTGCCCTGGCGGTGATCTTCCTGCCGATGCTGGTCAAGGGACCGGCGCCCGACAGTGGCGTCACCGACGTTTCGATCAAGATGCCCAAAGGCCCCGACGGCGAACTCGAAACCCGCGAGCTGCCGCTGGTGATGCCGGGCGACGTGCCCAAGGGCGGCGCCGTCGGCATGGATTCGACCCCGATCGATCGCCCTGCAGCTGCGTCCGCACCGTCGCCGGGTGCCGCGGCGGCCGATCCGGCCCAGGTCGATCCCAATGCGCCGGCCGCTTCGACCGACCTGAATGCGCCCGCATCGCCAGCCCTGCCGCCCAGCGTGGCCGGCGGCGATTACGCCGTGCATTTCGGCGCCTATGCCAGCCAGAAGGGCGCCGACACCGTGGTCGCGCTGGCCAAAACCGCGCAGCTTCCGGCCTACAGCGAAGCCGCGACCGTCAACGGCAAATCGGCGTTCCGGGTGCGCATTGGCCCCTACGCCACCCGCGCCGAGGCCGAATCGGTCCGTTTGAAGGCGTTGGAAGTCCGCAGCGACGTCCCGGTGAAGGTGGTCGTACTGGATGCCGAGCCGGCTGCTGTCGCTGCGGCGCCGGCACCGCAGCCGGCCGCCGCGGTGGAGACGCCGAAACCCGCCGCGCCCAAGCCGGTCGAAACCAAGCCGGCCGATCCGAAGCCCGCAGCATCCAAGCCGGTTGAGCCCAAGCCCGTCGCCGCGAAGCCCGCCGAACCCAAGCCGGCCGCGCCGAAACCGCCGGCACCGAAACCCGTCGCCGCACCGCCGGCCGCCGCCAAGGTCGGCTTCGCGGTACAGGTCGGCGCGTTCAGCGATGCCGCCGAAGCCGGCGCCCTGCGCGAGCGCCTGCGCGCCGCCGGCTTCTCGGCCTTCACCGAGACGGTCAACACCGACAAGGGCACGCTCACCCGGGTGCGCGCCGGCCCGGTGATCGACCGTGCCGCCGCCGATCAGCTGAAGTCGCAGATCCAGGCCAAGGTCGGCGTGGACGGCATCGTGCGTCCGCATCCCTGAGTCACGAAAACTTCGGTTCGAGCCGCCGGTTCGAGCCGTGTGTCATCCGATTCGTTCCACCCGCTCGTTCGCGTTTCCGGAGTCAACATCATGTGCGGCATTCTCGGCATCGTCGGCACCTCCGACGTCGCGGCAGCGCTCTACGACGGGCTGACCGTGCTTCAGCATCGCGGCCAGGACGCTGCCGGCATCGCCACCGCCAACGGCACCGCGCTGCGCGTGATCAAGGGCAACGGCCTGGTGCGCGACGCATTCAAGCCCAGCGACATGGTCCTGCTGCACGGCCGCGTGGGCATCGGTCATTGCCGCTATCCCACCGCGGGCAGCGAAGGCAGCGACGAAGCGCAGCCGTTCTACGTGAACTCGCCATTCGGCATCGCGCTGGCGCACAACGGCAACCTGATCAACACCGACACGCTGCGGCGCGAGGTGTTCGAGCAGGATCGGCGCAACGTCAACACCGAATCCGATTCCGAAGTGCTGCTCAACGTGTTCGCGCACGAGCTGGACAAGCAGCGCGTGCTCACACCCGACGCCGCATTCCGCGCGGTAGAAGGCGTGACCCGCCGCGCCAAGGGCGGTTACGCGGTGCTCGCGGTGGTGCTGGGCCTGGGCCTGGTGGCGTTCCGCGACCCCAACGGCATCCGCCCGCTGGTGCTGGGCCGTCGCGATTCCGACGCCGGTACCGAATACGCGATCGCCTCCGAATCGGTGGCGCTGGATGTCCTCGGTTTCGAGCGCGTCCGCGACGTCGCGCCCGGCGAAGCGGTGGTGATCACGCCGCGCGGCGAGCTGCACTCGCGCCAGTGCGCCGATGGCGAACTGCGTCCGTGCATCTTCGAATTCGTGTATTTCGCGCGTCCCGATTCGATGATGGATGAGATCTCTGTGCACAAGGCGCGGATGCGCATGGGCGTGACCCTCGGCGAGAAGATCCTGCGCCTGCGCCCCGCGCACGATATCGACGTGGTGATCCCGATTCCCGACACCTCGCGCGACGCAGCGCTGGAAATCGCGAACACGCTGGGCGTGAAATATCGCGAAGGCTTCATCAAGAACCGCTACGTGGGCCGCACCTTCATCATGCCGGGGCAGGGCGAGCGCGTGAAATCCGTGCGCCGCAAACTCAATCCGATCCCGCTGGAGTTCCGCAACCGGGTCGTGCTGCTGGTCGACGACTCCATCGTCCGCGGCACCACTTCGCAGCAGATCGTGCAGATGGCGCGCGATGCCGGCGCGAAAAAGGTCTATCTCGCTTCCGCCGCGCCGCCGGTACGCTTCCCGAATGTCTACGGCATCGACATGCCATCGCCGGAAGAACTGGTGGCGCACGGCCGCACCGAGCAGGAAGTGCAGGAACTGCTGGGCTGCGACTGGCTGATCTATCAGGATCTCGCCGATCTGGAAGCCGCCGTCGCCGGTCCGAAGTTCCCGGGTCGCAAGTTCGACAGCTCGTGCTTCAACGGCGAATACGTCACCGGGATCGAACCTGGTTATTTCGAACGTATCCAGCAACTGCGTTCGGACGAGGCGAAGAAGAAACGGCGTGCACTTGGAGGATGAGATGGATCTTGAGCAAACTGCGAAAATCATCGGAATAATTGGGCAAACAGTTGCAATCATTGCTGCTTGCTGGGCAATTTATTCAGGCATTGATGCATGGAAAAAAGAATATCTAGGCAAAAGAAAAATAGAAATAGCAGAGGAGTTGTTGGCGGGTTTCTTTGAAGTCAGAGACGCGATTGCATACATAAGAAATCCTTTCTCTTCCGTGGGAGAAGGTGCTGCTCGGAAGCGAGAAGAGGGTGAATCTGCAGGCGAAAGCAAGGTTCTAGATCAGGCTTATGTGGCTATTGAAAGATATCAAAGAAAAGAACAGGCATTTTCAAAATTTTGGTCGATAAAATATCGATGCATGGCCTATTTTGGATCTGAAATTGAAGAAGCTTTTTCTGAAACAAGCAGAATTGTTAATTCGATATTCATATCGGCATCGGCTTTAGGCACTACCTATTGGAGATCAAGCGAACGTGCTGGTTTGGATAATGATCAGAGACGCGAATTCTTAGATCAAATGCATAGGCATGAAAGAACTTTCTGGGATTTCCAGGATTCAGATGATCCGATTAGAGATCGTTTAAAAAATGTACTGAGCAAGCTAGAAGAAATTACGGCTCCTTGCTTCAAAATAAAAGCTCCATAGAGTCAGTTAATGAATTTATTCATTGCCGCTGGCGCCTGTCTCCGCGCCGCGATGCCCGATGACAAACTCGCGCTGACCTTCGCCACAGCCGAAGCCTTCGCGCGCGGCGAGCTCGCCATCGACGACAGCGCACCGCCGCCGGAGCCGATCCGCATGCCCGGCCGTCCGGAGCGGCCGAAGCTCGTCGCTTCGCGCGAATTGCCGAAGCGCGGCTTCGGCACCGATGAAGGTCGCGCGGCGTTCATCCACTCGATCGCGCATATCGAATTCAACGCCATCGATCTGGCCTGGGATGCGGTGTACCGCTTCCGCGGCCTGCCGCCGCAGTTTTATGCCGACTGGGTGAGCGTCGCCAACGACGAGGCGCGGCATTTCGCGATGCTGCGCGCGCGACTGGCCGACTTCGGCCACGGATACGGCGATTTCGACGCCCACAACGGGCTGTGGGACATGGCCGAAAAGACCGCGCACAGCGGCCTGGAACGCATGGCGCTGGTGCCGCGCGTACTCGAAGCGCGCGGCCTGGACGTGACGCCCGGGATGATCGTGAAACTCCGCCAACATCGCGACGATGCCACCGCCGATATTCTCGACGTGATCCTGCGCGAGGAGGTGGGCCACGTCGCTGCGGGCTCGCGCTGGTTCCGCTGGTATTGCGAACGCGAAGGTGTCGATCCCGAGCCGACGTTCCGTCGCCTGATCGCCGACTACGGCCGCGGTGTGCTGCACGGCCCGTTCAATCTCGACGCGCGCAGCGCCGCGGGTTTCAGCGACGAAGAATTGCTCGCGCTGCAGGAAGCGGTCGACGTTTGAAGCGGATTCGTCGATAGAAGAAATCGGCGCTGCACGACTTTTGTTGGGTACGGAATGCGATTTCAGAGAATCGCCGGCCGCCAAGCGCGTCGATCGGCAACGTCCGTGCAATCTGCGATACACATTCGGCCGACATCATGCTGCGGCTCTGTATCGCGGCCCGCCGCAGAGTGATTCACGGGATCGAGGCGGCGCTATCCCCACGGAACAAATCAGAATGACCAAGACGACGATTCTCGCCGCCTCTATCCTGCTGTGCCTGCACGCCGGCATCACCCAAGCGCAGGATGCGCCCGATGGCAGCGAGGATGCCGATGCGCTCGACGCGATCTCCGTGGTCGGCACCGGCCAGACCCGTCAGGTGCAGGCGCTGGGCAAGGATGATCTCGCGCGCGAAGCCGCAGGCGCCAGCCCGCTCAAAGCCGTGGCCAAGCTGCCCGGCGTGAACTTCCAGAGCGCCGATCCCTGGGGCAATTACGAGTGGTCGACGAAGCTGAGCATCCGCGGTTTCTCGCAGCAGCAGCTCGGTTTCACCCTCGACGGCATTCCGCTCGGCGACATGAGCTACGGCAACCACAATGGCCTGCATATCGGCCGCGCTGTGATCAGCGAAAATATCAACAGTACCGAACTGTCGCAGGGCAGCGGCGCGATCGACACCGCCTCCACCGGAAATCTCGGCGGCACGCTGCGCTTTTTCAGCAGCGATCCGAACGCCGAATTCGGCGTGCGCGTGGCGCAGACGCTGGGCAGCGAGTCGACCACCCGCACGTTCGTGCGCATGGACAGCGGCGAGCACAATGGTTTCTCCGCATACGTCAGCGGCGCCTGGCACGATGCCGACAAGTGGAAGGGCGAAGGCCCGCAGCGCAACGCGCAGTTCAACGCCAAAGCCGTGTACGCGACCGAGGCCCTGAAACTTACCGGCTACGCCGCCACGTCGCGCCGCCGCGAAACCGATTACGCCGACCTCTCGCTGGAATCGGCGCGCCGCCTCGGTTACGACTGGGACAACTATGCCGGCGACTGGCAGCGCGCGATCGACGCCGCCAACGGCAGCTTCAGCGGCGGCGTGAACAGCCTCGACGATGCGTATTACATCGCCCGCGGCGTGCGCGACGACGATCTGTTGTCGTTCACCGCCGACTGGTCGCCGAGCGCCGATCTCAGTCTCGCCGCGACCGCCTATTACCACCGCAACGAAGGCCAGGGCCATTGGGCCACGCCGTATTCTGCTTCGCCGACGGTGCCGATCCGCATGCGCACCACCGAATACGACATCGAACGCACCGGCCTGATGCCGAACCTGACCTGGCAGATCGGCGATCATCGCCTGCAGGCCGGACTGTGGCTGGAAAAGAACGCGCACGGCGTGCAGCGTAATTTCTACGATCTGCGCCTCGATACGCCGCCGGACGAGATCTTCTTCTATCGCAATCCGGATGCGCGCGTGTTCCGCCAGCGTTTCGACACCGATACCCGCCAGTTCTACGTGCTCGACCATATGGAATTCGTCGATGGCCGTTTGGCGATCGATGCCGGCTTCAAGGGCACCCGCGTTGAAGTCGATGGCAAGCGTCTGATCGGTACCCGCGCCGGCGGCCGTCTGGTCGCGCAGGACAACTTCCAGCCGCAGCTCGGCGCGCGCTGGCGGATCAACGACACCGAGGAAGTATTCGGTTCCTACGCCGAGAACATGTCGGCCTATCGCACCGGCGTGAACGGCCCGCATTCGACCTCGCAGATCGCGTTCGACGCGGTCAAGGACACGCTGGAGCCGGAAACTTCGCGCACCTTCGAGCTGGGCGTGCGCAGCAGCCGCGAAAAATTCGATGCTTCGCTGGCGGTCTACAGCGTGAACTTCGAGAACCGTCTGCTGGCGATCGCGCAGTGCTCGGGCATCATCGGCTGCGCGGCGGCATTCGCCAATGTCGGCGACGTGCGCACCCGCGGCGCCGAAGCGGTGTTCCAGCTCAAGCCGATGGACGGTCTGGTCTGGTACAACTCGTTGTCGTGGAACGATTCCGAATACGCATCCGACTATCTCGATGGCGTGAACATCATCGCCACCGACGGCAAGCAGGTGGTGGATTCGCCCAAGAAGATGTTCGCCAGCGAAGTGGTCTGGGCCAGGGACGGGCTGTCGCTGCAGCTCGGCGCCAAGTACACCGACCGCCGCTACATCAGCTATCTCAACGACTCTTCCGTGCCGGGCTTCTGGATCGCCGATGCCGGCGCGTCCTACGAATGGACGTCGCTGGGTGCCGTCGATTCGTTCAAGCTCAAACTCGACGTGACCAATCTGCTGGACAAGGAGTATTTCTCCAGCGTCGGCACCAACGGGTTCGTGGTGTCGGATCCGAATGGCTTGAACTACACGCTGATGGCCGGTGCGCCGCGGCAGGTGTTCATCACTGCCGAGCTGCGGTTCTGATGGCGATGCGGAATGTAGAAACCCCGGGTCTTTCGACCCGGGGGATTCGCGCCCGCTGCGCGGCGGCGCTGGTCCTGCTGTCGGCGGTGCTGCCAGTATTCGCGGCGCCTGGTATGCCGTCGAAAGAAATGCCGTCGATGGGCACGCCGATCACCCGCATCGCGTTCGGTTCGTGCTCGAAGGAATCGTTGCCTCAGCCGATCTGGGATGCGGTGCTGGCGGCGAAGCCAGAACTGTTCGTGTTCCTCGGCGACAACATCTACGGCGACACCCGCGATATGGATGTGCTGCGGTCGAAGTACGCCAAACTCGCGGCGATCGATGGTGTGCGCCGCTTGCGCGCCGAGGTGCCGGTGATCGCGACCTGGGACGATCACGATTTCGGCGAGAACGATGCCGGCGGCGAGTTTCCGATGAAGGAAGAGAGTCGCCGGATCTTCCTGGATTTCTGGGGTGAGCCGGCCGATTCGCCACGGCGCGAACGCGAAGGCGTCTACACCAGTTACACCTTCGGCCCCGAAGGCCGGCGGGTGCAGGTGATCCTGCTCGATCTGCGCTACAACCGGACTCCGATCGCGACTTCGCCGTTCCTCGACAGCGCAGACGACTACAAACAATGGGCGAAGCGGATGGGCAAGGCCGGTCGCGAAGTGCCCGGCCCGTATGCGCGCGATCCCGATCCCGCGGCGACCATGCTCGGCGAGCGTCAGTGGCAGTGGCTGGAGGAGCAACTGCGGCAGCCGGCCGACGTGCGTGTGATCGGTTCCAGCCTGCAGGTGCTTGCGGATTTCCCGGGCTGGGAAGCGTGGGTGAATTATCCCAACGACCAGCAGCGTCTGTTCCGGTTGATCCGCGACACCGACGCGCGCGGTGTGTTCATGATCAGCGGCGATACGCACTACGGCGAATTGTCGCGACAGGGCGAGCATGTGCCGTATCCGCTCTACGACCTGACCAGCAGCGGTTTGACCGAGGTCTGGCACGCGCCGGTGCCGAACGCGCTGCGGCTGGACGGCCAATCGTTCCGTCAGGCCAATTTCGGCATGATCGAGGTCGACTGGAACGAACGGGCCGTCGATCTGAGCCTGCGCGATGTACGCGGCGCGCCGCTGCTGCGCAAGCGGTTGCGGCTGGATGAACTCGCGATGCAGCGGCCTTGATGGTTTTGCAGGAGCGTCGGAAGACGCGACAAATAGCCGACGCGCTTCAAGCTGCCTGTCGTGCCTTGACCAGCCGTTCGGCTGTCGAAGACCGGCGCTCCTACAGCGGCATCGCCGACAATTGCATGCCGCCCGCATCGACGCGCAGCACCGAACCCTGCGTGTACCAGTCGCCCAGCACGATGCGTCGACAGGCGCGGCCGTCGACCTCCAGCGCGTGGATCGCCGGGCGATGGGTGTGGCCGTGGATCATGGTGTCGATGCCGTAGCGCGCGAACGTGTCGCGCACCGCGTCGGGTGCGACATCGGTGACGGTCTCGAATTGCGCGCGGTCGTCCTGTTTCATCGCCTGCTGTCGCTGCTGGCTGGCGGCGCGCGCCTGCGCGGCGAAGGCGAGGCGCGCAGCGAGCGGCTGCGACAGGAACTGCGCGCGCCAGGCCGGGTTGCGGGTCTGCGCGCGGAACGCCTGATACGGGAGATCGCCGGTGCAGAGCGTGTCGCCATGCATCAGCAGCGCCGGCTTTCCGGACAGCATGACCACCGCATTTTCGGGCAGCAGCCGTGCGCCGGCGCGCTGCGCGAAATCCCGTGCGACCAGGAAATCGCGATTGCCGTGCTGGAAATACACCGGCACGCCGCTGTCGCTGAGCGCGCGGAGCTTCGCGGCCACGAAGGCGCCGGTGTCGGACGGATCGTCGTCGCCGACCCAGGCTTCGAACAGGTCGCCGAGGATGTACAGCGCGTCGGCGGTGCGCGCCTCGCCGTCGATGAAGTCGCCGAACAGCCGGGTGATCTCCGGGCGTTCGGGGTCGAGGTGGAGATCGGAGATGAAGAGGGTGGTCATCCGGGAATTGTAGTGGTGAGACGGGGGCAACCAGCATGCATGGCCGCCACGCCGGCCGCATTCGTGATCGCCGCAGAGGCGAACGCACCTGTCCTGTCATCCCAACCCCGGCTTCATCGGGGTGAGGGACCTGCTGTTCCGGAAATCGGGCGACGCATGCAAAGCAGGTCCCTCGCCTGCGGCTCGGGATGACAAGCATCCTCGTCAGTGGCGTAGCCCGGAACGCAGCGGCCATAACGGGTAAAATTCCGCCTTTCCTGTTCCCCGGCGCCATCCGCATGACCATCCGCACCCGCTTCGCTCCCAGCCCGACCGGCTATCTGCATATCGGCGGCGCCCGCACCGCGCTGTACTGCTGGCTGGCCTCGCGCCACGCCGGCGGCCAGTTCGTGCTGCGGGTGGAGGATACCGACCGGGAGCGCAGCACCCAGGCGGCGATCGACGCGATCCTGGAGGCGATGGACTGGCTGGGCCTGGGCTACGACGAGGGTCCGATCTACCAGACCCAGCGCCTCGACCGCTATCGCGAGGTCGCCGAACAGATGGTCGCCGCCGGTACCGCCTACTACGCCTACGAGACCCGCGAGGAACTCGACGCGGTTCGCGAGGCCGCGCTCGCCGCGAAAGAAAAGCCGCGCTACAACGGCGCCTATCGCGAGCAGAACGCCGGTTACCGTGACGACCCGAACCGGGTGATCCGCTTCAAGAATCCGCTCGACGGCACGGTGTCGTGGGACGACAAGGTCAAGGGCACGATCGCGTTCGCCAATACCGAGTTGGACGACCTGGTGATCTTCCGCCCCGACGGCTATCCGACCTACAACTTCGCGGTGGTGGTGGACGATCTCGACATGGGCATCACCGACGTGGTGCGCGGCGACGATCACGTCAACAACACTCCGCGGCAGATCAACATCTATCGCGCGCTGATCGGCATGGGCATGGGCACGACGGTGCCGAATTTCGCGCATCTGCCGATGATCCTGGACGAGAATGGCGCCAAGCTGTCCAAGCGCACCGGCGCCGCCGACGTGATGCAGTATCGCGACGGCGGCTATCTGCCGCATGCGCTACTGAATTATCTGGTGCGGCTGGGCTGGTCGCATGGCGATCAGGAAATCTTCTCGATCGACGAAATGATCGCGCTGTTCGAGCTGCACGACGTGAATCCCAGCGCCTCGCGCCTGGACATGGCCAAGCTCGGCTGGCTCAACCAGCAGTACCTGAAGAGCGACGACCCGGCCGCGGTCGCGAAGCATCTGGAATGGCATCTGCAGCACGAAGGTTACGATCTGTCGCGCGGCCCGGTGCCGGCGGATGTGGTGGTCGCGCTGCGCGACCGCGTGCAGACGCTCAAGGACATGGCCGAGCGCGCGGCGGTCTGGTATCGCCCGTTGACCGAATACGACGAGGCGGCGGTCGCCAAGCACCTCAAACCGGAGGCCGTGCCCGCGCTGACCGACGCCCGCGACCGTTTCGCCAAACTCGACACATGGACCGTGGAGAGCGTCGGTGCGGCGCTGCACGCGACCGCCGAAGCGCTGGGCCTCGGCATGGGCAAGGTGGCGCAGCCGATGCGTGTGGCGATCACCGGCACCCAGGTCAGCCCCGACATCTCCCACACCGTCTATCTGGCCGGGCAGGGCGAGGCGGTGGCGCGGATCGACGCCGCGCTGGCGAAGATCGCGGGCTGAGTCATCGGCCTGAACGCATGTCGTCCGCACGCATGCCTTGAGTCCAGCCGCCACCGACGCCATCATCCAGCCATGTCGCATCCCTGCACCGACCCGCACCATCACGTCCACGACGCGCCCAGCTTCGTGGATGCGGTTGAGCACGCCTGCCGCGAGCGCGGCCTGCGCCTGACGCCGATCCGCGCCCGGGTGCTGACGCTGATCGCCGAGCAGGGAAAACCGATCAAGGCCTACGACCTGTTGGACCGGATCCGCGCCGACAAGGCGCTCGACGAAGACAGCGCCGGCGCCGCCGCCCCGCCGACCGTATACCGCGCGCTGGATTTCCTGCTGGCGAACGGCTTCATCCACAAGCTGGAATCGGTCAACGCCTTCGTCGCCTGCCATCACCCGAATACCGCACAGCATTCGGTGCCCTTCCTGATCTGCGATCGCTGCCACAGCGCCGTCGAACTGGAAGACGAGCGCGTTGTCGCGCAGCTCGACGAGAAAGCCCGCGCGCTCGGCTTCGTGCCGCAGGCGCAGACGCTGGAAGTGCACGGCATCTGCGCCCGCTGCGTGCAGGCGGGCTGAGGCCGCTGGATTCGCTGGATTGCCCCCGGTCCGCCGTGGGGTCTGACCAGCACGGGCAAACCAGATTAGGGCCCGTAGAGCGGCCTTCAGGCCGCTGCTTTTCTCGGAACGAACCAGCGGCCTGAAGGCCGCTCTACAGAGGATGAGGTGCGCTTTTTTTGCAGCCATTTAGAAGCGCCGGGAACTCAAGCAGATTCCCAACAAAGTTTGCCGCCATGAAAAAGCCGCGCTGATACCAGCGCGGCCGGGTGGAAGTTGCATCCGCCGCAGGCACGGTCCGGGAGAGAGTGGACGGCCTGCGGCGGATGCGGGGGCGCCGTTGTGTAGCGTGATCGTGTGGAACGCGAGCTTATGCGTGGAACATGACGCTTGCGTGGAAACGCGGCATCAGAAGAACAGGCGCACGCCCACCGCGAAATTGCGGCCGGGCAGCACTACGTTGTCCTTCAGGAACGAGGTATGCACGCGGGCGTCGACGTCGCCCAGATTGTTGGCGTCGACGAACACTTCCCAGCCATGGTCGTCGGTGTCCCAATGCCAGGCGAAGTGGGCGTCGACCAGCGTGTAGCCGGCGGTTTCGGTTTCGTCCGCGGCCACGTCGTCCTGACGCATCACCCGGGTCGCGCCGAGCGCTGCGCGCCAACGGTCGGCATCCCAGTTCAGATCCAGGCCGAAGCGCGACGGTGCGATGCGGGGAAGATTCTCTCCGCTGTCCAACTCGCCGCGCACGTGATCGCCGAACGCGCGCAGAGCGAGCTTGCCGGTGTCGTTGTCGAGCAGACGTGCGGTGACTTCCGCTTCGATGCCGTGGAACTTCGCGTCGGCCTGCGACCACTGGCGGATCGGCAGCGGATCCTCGCCCGGCTCCGGCGGCGTGAACGTGCCGGTGTCGGCGAGATAGATGAAGCCGTCGAAGCGCGTCGCGTAGACCGAAGCCTTCGCATCGAAGCGGTCGCCGTGGTAATGCAGACCGATTTCGGCCTGGTCCGCGCGTTCCTCGCGCATCGTCGGGTCGCCGATCTCGTACGACGCGGTGGCCACGTGTGGGCCGTCGGCGAACAATTCTTCCTCGGCCGGCGCGCGCTCGGCGCGATCCAGATTCAAGGTCATCCGCCACGCATCGTTGAAACGCCACAGCGCACCGGCCGACAGGCTGAGCGGCGTGAAGGTGCGACCGGGCAGGCCGATGGCGTCGGTGTTCACGCGGTCGGCGCGCACGCCCAGGTCGACCTGGAACGCATCCCACTGGCCGTGCTCCATCCAGAACAGTCCCTGCGAGCGGGTGGTCGTGCGCGGTACGAACGCTTCTTCGCCGATGGCCTCGAAGGTGCGGGTGCCGGCCTGGAAGCCGATCGCGCCGGTCCAGTTGCCGAACGCCCTGTGGGTGAGTTCGAGACGGCCTTCGTCGGCCTCGTTGGTGAAGAAGGTGCCGACTTCGGCGCCCTCGAATTCGGTGTGCTCGTAACGGGTGCTGGCGAAGCTGCCGCGCAGGCCGTCGAAGATCCAGACATCGCGATTGATGCCGGTTTTCACTTCGAAGCGGTTCTGCAGCATGTCCAGCGAAACCCCGGCTTCGCCCGCGGCCGGATCGCCGGGTTCGCCGGGATTGCCGTAGCGGTTGTCGTAGCGCGACGCCGAGAAGCCGATGAAACCGTCGGCGCCGATGAACGACGCGCCGATCGCGCCGGTGCGGGTCTTGACGAAGCTGTTGAGCTGCTCGCCGTCGGGCGTGTCGTAATCGTCCTGGTCGCGATACACGCCGTCGGCGTGCAGCACCAATGCGCCATCGGCGCCCGAGGCATCGACGCGGGCCATTGCCGTGCGTCCGCGGTTGACGCTGTCGTAACGCAGCTCGGCGCGGCCCTGGATGGTTTCGTCGAGGCGCCGCTCGGCGATGCGGCCGTCGACGATATTCACCACGCCGCCGATCGCGCCGCTGCCGTACAGCAGGGTGGCGGGGCCTTTCAGCACTTCGATCTGGTCCGCGAGGAAGGGTTCGATCGCGGTTGCGTGGTCCTGACTGATCGTGGAGACGTCCTGGCTGCTGAGGCCGCCGGACAACACACCGACGCGCGGGCCGTCGAGGCCGCGGATGATCGGCCGGCCGACGCCGGCGCCGAAGTTCGAGGACTGCACGCCCGGCAGTTTGTTCAACGTATCGCCGAGGGTGGCCGACTTGGCCTGGTCGAGCTTCTCGCCGGACAGCACGTCCACCGGCTGGCTCAGCTCTTCCGCGGTCTGGCGCAGCGGGCTGGCGGTGACGACAACGCGGTCGAGATCCTTGGCTTCATCGTGGCGGGGATCCTTGCCGGCGGTGTCCTGCGCGGACGCCATCACCGGCAGTGCGAGTGCGAGGGCGATGAAGAGCCGGCTGCGCAGCGCGCGACGGTGACAATAGATAGAGGAACTGGGCATGAGTTGCGGGTACACTGGTGGGCGACGCAGGAATGTTATAATGTTCCAAAATAAATCCAACCCCCCAAAAGTCATGCACAGCCCCAGCCTTGTTCTGCGCAAAGCCGACCGCGTCGGTTTCGCCGCTTCATTCTTATGTGCGATCCACTGCGCGCTGTGGCCGTGGCTGCTCGCCCTGGCGCCGGCGTTCGGCCTCGAAGTCGGTGGCTGGATCGATCTGGACCAGGCGTTCGTGGTGTTCGCCACCCTGCTGGGCGTGTCCACGCTGGCCCTGGGCTGGCGCCGCCATCGCGGTTTCCATGCCTGGATGCTGCTGATTCCGGGGTTGGTGCTGGTCTGGTTGGGCGCGTTCTCGCCGCTGCACGACCACTCGATCTCGCACGCCGTAGTGATGACGATGGGCGGGTTGCTGCTGGCGGCGGCGCACATGGTCAATCTGCGCCTGACCCATGCCGCCAGCGCGGTGGGATCTCCCTGAATTCGACCCCATGTTCCGCGCCGGGCCTGCCGGCATACCCGCGAGGGCGCGGAACCGCGCGAAACCGCCCGGCTGGCGTGGTAGCATGCGCGCCTCGCGATAACACCGCGACCCGATACTGAGTCGGTTCTCCCGATTCCGGTTTCCACTGATCCGGCTTCCACCAAGCCACGTCAACACACTGATTCAAAAGAGGATTTGCACATGGGCAAAGGCGACCGTAGAACAGCCAAAGGCAAGCGCTACAACTCCAGCTACGGCAATGCCCGTCTGCAGGCCACGAAGAAAGCCACCGGCGCGCCCGCCGCGTCGGCCGTGAAGAAGGCCGCTGCCAAGCCGGCCGTCAAGGCGCCCGCGAAGAAGGCCGTGGCCAAGAAGGTCGCTGCCAAGGAGTGATCGGACCCGTTCCGGTTGCTTGCTTCTGAAACCCC
>CALRWS020000056.1:0-19727 GCA_943371935.1 Chitinophaga pinensis
CGCGTGGCAGTGGGTCGATGCGATCCTCGACGGCTGGCAGCATGCCGGCATGGCGCCCAAGCCGTATGCTGCCGGCACCTGGGGTCCGAATGCAGCGGTCGCGCTCAACGAACGCCATAATCACAGCTGGCGCGAGTAGACGGACGCGATGATGGCTTCGCAGCGATCGCGTCAGATGTATCGGATGAGCGCTGCGGGCCGCGTCCGTCGCCGGGCTTTCGCGGCGAACGACGGGACGCGATTCTCGAGGCGATTCGATGCGCGTCTGCGGCAGCGGACCGGCGCATCGCCCGGACACGTCATCCACCGCTGCGGCTTGCTGCCATGCAACATGGGCGGGCCGGAAACACTTTGTTTTCATGCCGGATCGGCGTTTTTATGTGATGGGGATCGCTATTCCCGGGATTGCATGCTTCAATCGTTGACAGCGCTGTCATTGGTCTTTGAGGATCGCTCCGGGCCCGCTGGACCGGGGCTTTCGCCCATACAAGGAGATCCACATGCGTAGCATCCACACCCTCGCGGCGACCGTCGCGCTACTGGCGGGCGTCACCGCCCTGCCGCAGAACGCGCAGGCGCAAACGCTGGTCTGGCAGGACAACTTCAACGGCCCGTCGATCGACGGCAACAAATGGATCTATGACGTCGGCAACGGCTGTCAGATCGGTCTGTGCGGCTGGGGCAACGGCGAGATGCAGTACTACACCAGCCGTCCCGAGAACGCGCGTATCGCGAACGGCAGCCTGATCATCGAAGCGCGGCGTGAAGCCTTCCAGGGCAGCGCCTTCACCTCGGCGCGCCTGAAGACCGAAGGCCGCATGCACTTCAAATACGGCACGCTGGAAGCGCGCATCAAGTTTCCGCAGGTCGGCAATGGTCTGTGGCCCGCCTACTGGATGCTGGGCACCATCGGCGTGTGGCCGGGCCGCGGCGAGATCGATCTGCTGGAAGCCGGCAACGCCGCCGCGATCGCCGATGGCGTCGCTAACCGCCGGATCGGCGCCGCGGTCCACTGGGACTACAACGGTTCGCAGGCAGATTACGGCCGGGACTACACGCATCCGACCAACCTGAGCGGCGGCTTCCATACCTATCGCATGACCTGGGACCCGCAGTTCATCCGCGTCTCCATCGACGGCGCGCAATACTTCGAATTCGCGATCTCCAACATCGAGGGCGCATCGCTGCAGGAATTCCATCAGCAGCATTTCCTGCTGTTGAATCTGGCGGTCGGCGGCACCTACACCGGCGTGACCACACCGGCCGGCGTGACCGCGCCGCTGCCCGGGCGCATGGAGATCGACTACATCCGTCTCTACCAGAACCCCGGCAGCTCGCTCTACGTGGGTGCGAACGCGGCGCCTCCGCGCGGCCGTTTCGGCGTGTTCACCGAACAGGCGGGCCTGGCGGGCAAGCTCAACTACGGCCAGGACGCCGAACTGTATCTGTGGAACAACCTCACGCCCACCGCGACGCCGCCGTACGAGGGCAGTGCGGTGATGTCGTTCCGCGCCAACGCCAACAACTGGTACGGCATGGGCGTGTATTCCGGCTATCGCGACATGCGCAACTATCGCAACGGCACGCTGAAATTCCACATGAAGACCACGTCGCAGCATCCGTTCCGGATCGGGCTCAACACCTCGTTCGGCGACAGCTGGATCGCTTTCCCGGCGGGCGGCCAGCCGTATGGCTTGGTGCGCGACGGCACCTGGCGACAGGTGTCGATCCCGTTCACTGCGTTCCACGACCTGGACCTGCAGTCGGTGAAACAGATGTTCATGCTGGCGGCGGACCCGCCCGGCACGAACGTGGACTTCGCCATCGACAACGTTTACTTCCAGAGCCCATGATCGGCTCCGGAGAATCCCGCCGCGATGGTCTGTTCCGCATGACGTTTTTCGACATGACGTTTTTCAACATGATGTTCTCGACATGATCCACTCCGGACACACGGAGGCCGCCCTCGCCCGAGTTCGGCCTTCGTGTGATCCGGCGTTCGCGCCGCGACCGCACTGCCATACCGCTTTCGCCGGCAACCGTTTTCCCGCCAACACGACGCCCAATCCATGACGACTCCACAAACCCGCTGGTCCCAGTTCGGTGTGCTGATCACCGTATTCTTCTTCTGGGGATTCGTCGCCGCGAGCAACGACATCCTCATCCCGGTGTTCAAGCAAGCATTCAATCTGACCCAGGCGCAAAGCCAGCTGGTGTCGGTGGCGTTCTACGTGGCGTACACCGTGGGTTCGCTGATCTACGTCGGGGTGTCCAAGGCCATCGGCATGGATCTGCTCAACCGCATCGGCTACAAGAACGGCATCTGCCTGGGCCTGATCATTTCCGCGCTGGGCACGCTGCTGTTCTATCCGGCCGCCAACAGCGGGTCGTTCAATCTGATGATCTCGGGTCTGTTCGTGGTCGGCCTGGGCTTCTCGTTGCAGCAGATCGCCGCCAATCCGCTGGCGATCGTGATGGGCAACCCCAGGACCGGTTCGCAGCGGCTCACGATGGCCGGCGGCATCAACAACCTCGGCACCACCATCGGTCCGCTGCTGGTCAGCATCGCGATCTTCGGCAGCGTCGCTTCAGGCGGCACCACCGCCAGCATCGAAAGCGTGAAGACGCCCTATCTCATCCTCGGCGTCGCGTTCCTGCTGGTCGCCGCGCTGCTGAAATTCTCGTCGGTGCCGAATCACATCAATCTGGAAGCCTCCACCCATAGCGAAGCGCAGGACGCTGGAAAGCTATCCCAGAAATCCTCGGCGCTGGCGTATCCGCAGCTGGTACTGGGCATGGTGGCGATCTTCGTCTACGTCGGTGTGGAAGTGTCGACGATCAGCAATCTGCCGGCGTATCTGGAAGAAAGCCACGGCGTGCCGACATCATCGATCGCGCCCTACGTCTCGCTGTACTGGGCCAGCCTGATGATCGGCCGCTGGACCGGCGCCGCGGGCGCATTCAACGTCGGCGCCAGCGCGCGCAACGCGCTAATGCTGATCCTGCCTTACCTCGCCTTCGGCGTATTCCTCGCGGTGAATTCCATCGCCCGCCACGACGTCTCGCAGTTCTACGGCTACGCGTTCGTGATCGTGGTGATGATCCTGGCCACCTTCGCCAGCCGCGGCAATCCGGCGCGGATGCTGCTGTATTTCGCGCTGTGCGGCATCGCTGCGCTGCTGATCGGCATGTCCACCACCGGCAAGACCGCCGCGGTGGCTTTCATCAGCGTCGGCCTGTTCTGCAGCACGATGTGGCCGTGCATCTTCGCGCTGGCGATCAGCGGACTGGGTCGCAACACCAATCAGGGCAGCAGTCTGCTGATCATGATGATCATGGGCGGCGGCATCGTCAGCTGGATCCAGGGTTCGATCGCGGACAGCTACGGCATCCAGTTCAGCTTCGTCGTCGGTGTGGTGTGCTTCGCCTACCTCGCTTTCTATGCATGGCGCAGCAGCCGCATCCTGCGCGCGCAGGGCATCGACCTGGACAAACTGGCCGCATCCGGCAGCCATTGATCCGCGTCGCGGTGACATGAAAACGCCCCCGTCACGGGCAATGCCAGTCAGTCAACGCTGACTGGCATTTTTGTATTCGCGGGATTCTGTTTTTGTAGAGCGGCCTTCAGGCCGCTGATCGCTCGTGGCAAAAGCTTCAGCGGCCTGAAGGCCGCTCTAGGGACGGCAGATTTGGCTCGACTGCCGGCATTGTCCGTGACGGGTGCGTTCTTTGGGCGCCGTGCGCAGCGGATCATCCTGCAACGCGCATCGGCTCGCTGCAGTAATCCCGCAGATAGGCCGCATGCGCGGGCAGCTTCGCCACGGTGTTTTCGATCGGCACGCGGATGCGTTCGAGGAAATCGTGGAGTTCCGCGTCGCTCATCAGATCCGCGACCGGATGGTGGTGCTTCGGCCGGATGCCCTGGCCCAGCATCACCTGGATCCACGAGTTCTCGGCGAACAACTCGTTGCCCTCGCGGAAGACCCGCGCGGTGTCGCGGAACAGATCGATCCGGCGCTGCAGGCTCGGCGGCACCGCCATGTCGCGGCAGGCGCGCCAGTACGGCGTGTCGTCGCGATCGGTCACCTTGTAATGCAACACCACGAAATCTCGGATGCTTTCGATCTCCTCGGCGGCCTGGCGGTTGTATTCGTCGACCTCCGGTTGGACGACGACCTGCGGAAACATCTGCATCAGCCGGATCACGCCGCGTTGGATGAGATGGATGTTGGTCGACTCCAGCGGCTCGATGAAGCCGCTGGATAATCCGATGGCGATGCAGTTGCCGCGCCAGACTTCGCGGCGCTGGCCAGGCTTGAAGCGGATCACGCGCGGTTCGATCAACCTGCGGCCCTCGATGGAATCGAGCAGCTGTTGTTTCGCGGTGTCGTCGTCCATGTGTTTGCTGGAGAAGACGATGCCGTTGCCGACGCGGTGCTGCAGCGGGATGCGCCACTGCCAGCCGGCGTCGCCGGCGATCGAGCGTGTGTAGGGAATCGCGTCGCGCACCGCTTCGGTCTGCACCGCGATCGCGCTGTCGTTGAACAGCCAGTGCGACCAGTCCTCGTATTCGACGCCCATGGTCTGCCCGATGAGCAGGCCGCGCAGGCCGCTGCAGTCGATGAACAGATCGCCCGCGACCTCGCTGCCGTCCGCGAGCCGCAGCGCGTCGATCCAGCCGCTATCGGGATCGGTCTTCACGTCGACGATCTTCCCTTCGATGCGCGTCGCGCCGTGGCGTTCGCTGAAGGCGCGCATGAATTTCGCGTACAGGCCGGCGTCGAGATGGAAGGCGTAGTTCATGCCGCCGCGCGGCAGGTGCGCGAAGCGGTTCTCGTCGGCGGCGCGCAGTTCCAGGCAGTAATCGCCGTAGTCGCGCGCCAGTCCGCGGGTCTGCGCTTTCAGCCAGAAATGCTGGAAACCCGCGCTCCAGTGGTCCTTGCCGGTGGTGCCGAAGGAATGGATGTAGCGGTGGCCCGGCGCGCGCCAGTTCTCGAACGCGATGCCCAGCTTGATCGTCGCCTGGGTCGCAGCCATGAACGCCTGTTCGTTGATGTCGAGCAGACGGTGGAAGGTCACCATGGTCGGGATCGTCGCTTCGCCGACCCCCACGGTGCCGATCTCCTCGGATTCGACCAGTACGATCTCGACCCGCAGGCCCAGCGTCTTCGACAGTGCGGCCGCGGTCATCCAGCCGGCGGTGCCGCCGCCGACGATGACCACGCGTTTGATCGGCCGGGACGCGGCATCAGGCATGGTGTGCATGGGCGCGTCGCCCTCCTTCATCGATTCAGGCGTTTCAGAAGCCGCGCGCGCAACTCGCGCGCGGACGCGTCGTCGAGCGGCGCCAGCACGCGCCGCGCCGCTTCGGGGATATGCGCGGCCAAGTCGTCGTCGCGTTCGAAGACGTAGTGGCGGAAGACGTCGTGCCAGATCGCGCGTTCGTTCGCGGGCAGGTCGCGGACGCTCAGGATCGCGGTCATCAGCGCGGTCATCGGCGTGTCCATGTAAGCCGGCGCGCGGCGCCACCAGTAATTGATCAGCGCGTTGAAGCTGTCCAGCGCTTCGATGTGATGCCACCACATGCTGGGGATGAACAGCGCATCGCCCGGCGCGAGCTCGACGACAAGCGCATGCCGCAGCGCTTCGTCGAAGCGCGGGAAACGCGCGAAATCCGGCGCGGCGAAATCGA
Organism: Chitinophaga pinensis; assembly: GCA_943371935.1. GTDB lineage: Bacteria > Pseudomonadota > Gammaproteobacteria > Xanthomonadales > Xanthomonadaceae > Lysobacter_I. Next base: position 5,693 of record CALRWS020000056.1, read on the forward strand.
CGAGGCTGATCGGCTGTCCGGCCGGGGTGAAATCCAGCGGCCCGATGTACAGGTTCGGCAACTGCGCGGGCGGAAACAGCATGAAGCGTCGCCGGCCCGCAACCACGCAGGCGAGATTGTCGGGCAGATCCTGGTGCGCGGCGATCCGCGAGCGGTTGCCCAGCCAGATGCTGGCCAGCGCATCGGGCGCGACCATCCGCAGCGACGCCTCCGGCAGCAGCCCCGGCAACGTGGTTTCGATGGTGGTGGAACCCACGTAGATCGCGGGCGGCGCGGGATTGTCGAGTTCCGCGGACAGCGCATCCAGCACGATCGCGAGCCGTTGCCGCTGCGAGGCGAAATTGAAGCCGCTCAGATCGGCGTTGTAGAAGAAACGGCCGTCGATCTCCGGTGGAGCGATGAAGGCGGTGACCGGACGGCCGGCATCGAAACCGCGCAGGTGTTCGATCGCCGCGCGCGCTCCGCTCTGCGCCGCGCGCACCAGCGTCCAGTCGGCCACGAAGCCGCGCAGCACCAGCGGACGCGGCGACGCGCGCACGTCGTCCGGCAGGATGCCGCTGACGACGGGTCCGGCGAACTCGGCGACGGACTCAGGCGTCGACATCGGCCCGGCGCGCCCGCTCGATCAGATCGCGGAAGTGCGACAGCGATGCGATCGCCATGTAGATCGGTTGCAGATGGCCGTCGCGCTGCAGTTGTCCCAGCGTATCGCCGTCCAGCTTAGCCAGGCGCTCCTCGTGCAGCGTGTAAAAGCCGGCGAGCCGGTGCTGATCGCCGTCCTCCAGTTCGATATCGAGCACGAACGATTCCAACAGCTCGTGGCGCAGCAGCGCGTCGATGAAGCCCGGCGTGGCGCGCGTGCCTTCATGCAGCGCCTGCAGCATCGAGGTGGCGCGGTCGAGGAAATCGGTGGTGCCGCCGTGGGTGCGGAACAGCGCTTCGCCTTGTTCCAGCGAGACGCGAGGATGGGCCAGATCGATGTGCAGCATCGGTTCGCCGTCGGCGGACAGGCCGATGAGGAACGGCTGGCGTTCGACCGCGAGCGGTATATAACCCGCCTCCCAGGTTTCTCCGGCGAGGGCATCACCAGAAAGAAACAGGTTCTGGCCCTGACGGAAACCGAACAGCGCCACCGGCTGGAAACCGCCGTCGGCGGTCTTCTGGAACACGATCGGATAGTAGGCCTGCACGCTGCGGAATTCCGCCGGGAACGTCAGTGCCGCCATCTCGGCGTCGCCCCACGCCGCGCCGCGGGTCGCGACCACGCGCAGGTCGCGGTGATCGATATTGTTGAGCAGGGCGTGTCGGGGCGGCGCGTGCTTTGGGGAAGAGTGTTGTGGCATGGCGTCTCAGATGCGCGACATGCCGCGCGTTCGGATGTGTTCGATCATCTCACGATGCGTCGGCAGCGCGGGCAGCATACGCCGCGCCAGATCGGCGGCTTCGCGCACGCTCGCTTCCGCCTGCTGCAGCGCGGCGTCGTGCGGCGGCGCGACCCGGCCTTCGGGCCGGAAACCCATGCCGTAGAGGACGTATTGATAGCTGGCCGACGGAAAGATCTCGTCGACCCGATGCAGGTCGTAGCGCGACGGCGCGCGGTGTTTCCACAATTGCAGCAGTTCGCGCAAGCGCTCGGGGATCGATTCCGGGCGGACATGGTCGCGCCAGTAGTCGCTGTCGGTGCGGCGGCTCAGCGCGTAATGCAGTTTCAGGAAATCGATGACGCGCTCCCAGCGATAAGCGAACGCATCGTTGAACCGGCGCGCGACGATGTCCATCGCGCCGCGCGTCGCCGGCATGTCGTCGGCGATGGCGGTGGCGGCCAGTTCCACCAGCACCAGCGACGAGGCTTCCAGCGGTTCGATGAAGCCGCTCGACAGGCCCACCGCCACGCAGTTGCGGTGCCAGAAACTGCGGCGATAGCCGGGATCGAAGCGGAGTTTCAGCGGTGCGGGCACGTCGTCGGCGCGCGGCCCGCCACTGGCTTCGATATGCGCGCGCAGCGCGGCTTCCGCATCGTCGTCGCTGGTGTGGGTGCTGGAATACACATGCCCCACGCCGCGACGCGCGGACAGGCCGATGTCCCAGATCCAGCCGTTGCGCTGCGCGGTGGAGATGGTCTGGCAGGCGATGGGCGCATCCGCTTCGGCGTACGGCACCTGCGCCGCCAGCGCGCGATCGTTGAACAGCACGTCCTTGCGGCTGATCGTGCCGACGCCGTAGTGCTCGCCCAGCAGCAGCGAACGCAGGCCGGTGCAGTCGATGAACAGATCGCCGCCGATCGCACCGTGATCGCGGGTACGCAGCGCCGCGATGTCGCCGTTCTCGTGCGAATCGATGCCGGTCATGTGATCGGACACGTGACGCACGCCCAGCGTCCGCACGCAGTGATCGCGCAGGAACGCGCCCAGCTTCGCGGCGTCGAGGTGATACGCGTAATTGGCCACGCCGGCGTATTCAGGCGTGGAGAACTGCTTCGGCGCCTTGCCCGCCGCGCACAGGTGCGGCTGGAAGCTGGTGAGTTCCGCGAATGGCACGCGACCGTCGCGTGCCATCCACGCGGACACCAGATCCGCGTCCAGATAGCCTTGCGGCAGGACGAACGGATGGTAGTAACAGTCGTCGTCGCGATCTTCGCTCCAGCGGACGAACTTCGAAGCCTGCTTGAACACGGCGTCGCAGCTGCGGATGAAGTCGGTCTCGCCCACGCCGACACGGCGCAGCGTGTCGCGCATCGTCGGCCATGTGCCCTCGCCCACGCCGATGGTAGGCACGTCCGGGGATTCCAGCAGGGTCACGCGCAGCCCGCCGGGCACGTCGGCCCGATGCGCCGCCGCCAGAGTGGCCGCGGTCAACCACCCCGCGGAACCGCCGCCGACGATCACGACATGCCGGACCGCTTCGTTCAAGATCGATGTCTCCCACGCATGCACGAGTCCGTCGCATCATGCCCCGCGTCGCGCGCCGCAGGAAGCCTGCGACGCGTGAAGCGGAACGGCACGCCGATCAACGGAAGTTGTAGCGCAGGCCCACCATGAACCTCGGTCCGGTCTGGGTGGCGTACAGCAGCTGATTGCGGTGGCGGCCGTGCGTGCGCTGGGTCGCGTCCATCGCGTTGATCACTTCCAGCGACATCGACAGCCGGTCGTTGAAACGCCAGCCCGCGCTGAGGTCGAGCTGTCCGTACGCTTCCACGTAGACCGGATTGGGACGTTCGCTGTCGAAACGCCCGGCGAGGAACTTGTCGCGCCAGTTGTAAGCACCGCGCAGCTGCAGCGGCCCGCGCTCGAAGAACGCCACGAAATTGGCCGAATCGCTCAAGCCTTCCAGCGCGAACTGCTCGCCGAGGTTGTAGTTGTCGTAGGTCAGGCTGGAATCGACGACGGTGTAGTTCGCCGACACGCCGAAGCCGCCGGGGAACATGTGCTGGATGTTCCACTCCCAGCCGTCGAGCGACGCGTTGCGCTGGTTCGCCGGTGTGGTGACGCGGAAGTTCGCGACCGGATCGCCGGGCTGGCCGGTGATGGTGCCGGTGGCGTTGCCGTTGCCGTCCACACCCGTGCGGACCACGCCGGGCGAGCCGTTGCGGTTGTTGAGGATGTAGTTGCGGATGCAGACCACGTCCGCGGTGGGGCAGCCGGAGGCGATGGCTTCGTTCCAGAACGCGCCGCCGATCGGCGTGCGCAGGCCCGCGGACGTATCGTCGAACGTGGTCACGCCGATGTAGTTGTCGATGTTCTTGCGGAAATAGCCGACCGACATGTAGCTCGACTCGCCGTAGTACCACTCCAGCGACACGTCGAAGTTGTCCGACAGCAGCGGCTCCAGACCCGGGTTGCCCTGCGCACCGCTGCCGCCGTCCACGCGCAGCAGTTCATTGAAGGTGCGGCCGCCCTGGATGTCGCCCCAGCCGGGACGTCCGATGCTCTGGCCGTAACTGCCGCGCAGGATCAGCTTGTCGGTGATGTCCAGACTCAGGTCGAGGCTGGGCAGCCAGTAATCGTAGTCGCCCTTGAGCGTGCTGTAGCCGGTACCGCTGCGCACCAGATTCAGTTCGTTCGCCGAACCCCAGACGATCGACGAGTAGGTCGGCACCAGCGCCGTGGATTCGACCTGGGTGCGCTCGTAGCGCACGCCCGCGGCCACGTGCAGCGGCATGCGCCAGTCGAAGGTCGTGCTGTACTGCGCGTACGCGCTGCGCGATTTCTCGGAAACGCGGCGATCGGTGGTGAACACATCGGAACGCCGGTACAGCGCGTCGTTGCCCGCGGCGATGCCGGCAAGGCGGCGCACGGTCTCGAAGTCGAAGGTGAAGAACTGGTTGAACAGCGCCGGATTGCGGCTGGCGTTGAAACGATCGAAGTACTGACGGATCGTATCCGGGATCCACACGTTGTCCGGATAGTTCTGAGCGCCGGTGCCGCCCCAGGTATCGCGCTGGACGTTGGAGAATGCGGTGCGATTCTCGACATCGGTCAGGCCCACGCCGAAGTCGAGCTGCGAGGCTTCGCCGAACTGCCACTCGCCGCTCATCTGCGCCTGGTCCACGTCGGAACGCATGTAGCTGTTGCGGAACGACGACCCGGTGACCTGCATGCCCGCCGGGTCGATGGTCGTCATGCCTGCGGGCAGGGTCACGCTGAGCACCGGGAACGGCTTGGTGAAATCCACGGTCGTGGTGCCGCGGAAGAAGCCGGCAGTGCCCAGCACGCTGTTCGAGCCGTAGGGGCTGTCCGCGCCGGATTCGGCGCTGGAGCTGTGATAGTCGAACGTCAGGCCCAGGGTATCGGTGACGTCCCATTCGACGTTGAAGCCGAGCGACTTGTTCTCGTTCTTCGTTGCGAACTTCGCTGCACCCATCGCCAGATCGCTGGTCGCCGGCACGATGATTTCGGAATAGACGTTCGGCGCGGAAATCGGCCCGTCGGTCCAGGAACTGGTCGAAGGACCGAAGTTGAACCACACCGACAGTTCGTTGCGCTGCTGCTGGATGCGGTTTTCGGAATAGGTGTAGTCGAGGGTCGCGGTGATGCGCTCGGTGGGCGCGTATTGCAATGTGAGTTGGCCGTTGGTGCGCTGGCGCTGCACGCCGTTGACGCTGTAGCCGAAGTTCTGCGGCACCGAATAGATGTCGTCCGGACCCGGGCGATTGATGATGTTTTCCGAACCGGGCGCGCCCGGCTGCGGGATCGTGCCCCAGTTGTTTTCGTCGCCGCGGAACCCGCGCCAGCCGTTGCTGACCGACGCCTGGTTGTAGCCCAGATCGCGTTCCTGGTAGCTGGCGGTCAGCGCGATGCCGAATTTGCCCTCGGCGTAGGTATTGCTGAAGATGCCGGAGATCTCGGGCGTGACGTCGTCGCCCTGGATGGCATCGGGCAGATTCTGGTTGGACGTATCGTTGACCGTCTTGATGCCGACGTTCGCATGCAGCCCGGGGTTGTTGAGCGGGCGCGCGGTCTTGATGTTGATCGTCGCGCCGATGCCGCCGGCGGGTGTGCCGGCACGGCTGGTCTTGAAGACTTCGATGCCGGAAATGGCTTCGGACGCGAGGTTCGCGAAATCGAACGCGCGCGAATTCGAGGCCGACGTTTCGCCGATGCTGGAGGCCGGCATCTGCCGCCCGTTGAGCAGCACCATGTTGAAATCTGGGCCGACGCCGCGCACGGTCACGCGCGAGCCTTCGCCGATGGAGCGATCGATCGACACGCCCGAGATACGCTGCAGCGATTCGGCGAGATTGGTGTCCGGAAATTTACCGATTTCTTCGGCGGAGATGCCGTCGACCACGCCCTGGCCGTTGCGCTTGACGTTCATGGCCGAGGTGAGGCTGCCGCGGATACCGCGCACCTCGATGACGTCGAGATCGCGGGCATCGGATGCCGGGGCGTTCTGCTCCGAAGGAGGATCGGCCGCATCGGTCTGCTGTGCGGTCTGTGCGGCGGCGGACTGCGCCAGCGCCAACAGCAGCGCGGTCGTCAGCAGTCGCTTCTTGGGTACGGCGTCCAGCTGTTTCATCGATCATCCCTCCCCGGGATCTGCACGTGTCGTGCGTGTTTTCGTTCTTGTGTGTTTTTTGCAGAGCGTGTCGGAGGTAAGCCGGCGATCGCTGATTGCACCCACTAGCCGCATCCATTCGCCGCGGGCAGCGCCGCATCTCCACGCAGCGAACCCCATCGCCGCTCTGTCGGGCGCATTGGAAGTCAAATTGACAGCGTTGTCAAATTTGACTCGACGAGACAACAGAACCCGGCTTTATTTCCTTGATAATCATGTATTTAACGATGTTGCGACGCACAAAAAAACGGTGCACAACCGTGCATTTCAGGCGTGCTGACTGCGCCGCAGCGGCGGCGGAAGCGGTTGTCGGGACGCTCAGCCGGTCGCGGGCGCGGGGCCGGTGGAACGCCGCAGTTGCAGCGCATACGGCACGTTGATGGTGGCGCCGCTGCCGGGGTTGCGGATCTCGGTCAACAATTCCAGCGCGGCCAGCCGGCCCATCTCGCGCGTGGGCTGGCGGATGGTCGTCAGCGCTGGATGGATCTGCCGCGCGATCGGCGTGTCGTCGAAGCCGCAGACCGAGATATCGCCGGGCACCGACAGCCCCTGCTCACTGATCGCGCAGATCGCGCCTGCGGCCATGTCGTCGTTCGCCGCGAAGATCGCGGTCGGCCGCGACGCCAGTGCCAGCAGGCCGAGCGTTGCGGCATGGCCGGAGTCGTAGGAGAACTCGCCATCGACCACCAGCGCGGGGTCGTACCGCAGGCCCGCGCGTTCCAGGGCATCGCGATAGCCCGCGAGGCGCCAGGCACTGGCGCCGTGCGCGGGATGGCCCTTGATATGCGCGATGCGCCGATGCCCCAGCTCGACCAGATGCGCCACCATCGCGCACACCGCACCGTGCTCGTCGACCGCCACGCCGATTTTGCGGTTTTCCTCTTTCGCCGACACGCTGGCGTACGGGATGTCGAGTTCCTTCAGGCGCGCGACCACGGCGGGGTCGTCGGTGATCGGCGGCGTCAGCACCACGCCATCGAGCTGCAGCTGCACGATCAGCGATTCGACTTCGGCGGCGGCAACGCTGCCCTCGTAGGTCATCGGCGACAGCATCAGGTGGTAGTGCTGCGACTTGCAGGCGTCGAGCACGCCCATCTCCACTTCCATCAGGTAGTTGTTCGACGGGTTGTCGAACAGCATCGCCACCAGATACGAACGCCGGCCAGCCAGCATCCGCGCCGACGGCAGCGGGCGGTAGTTGAGTTTTTCGACGGCCGTCTGCACCCGCTTGCGCGTACGTTCGGAGACGTTCGGCTCCTGGTTGAGGACGCGCGAAACCGTCTTCATCGACACACCGGCCACTTTCGCGACATCCTCGATCCGAACTCGCATGGGTTTCGATCCGCTCAATCTGTTCAATGCCGGGGATACTGCCAGAGCCGCCGGCCGGTTCCCATCGATCCCTGCGCGCACGGTGCGGGCATCCGCATCCGGACGAACGCGATGTGCATGCTGCTGTGCAGCAACAGCCGGTGCGAGGTGCGTAGTATTCTGACCGCGGCTGACAGCGCTGTCATCCACCCTTCCCCTTTCAGCGACTGCGCGAGGATCCATCGTCCATGCCCGCCAATATGTCCGCCAACACGCCCGCCGATTCGGCCAGAACCTGCACCAACGCCGCCGCACACGCCGTTCCGCGTCGTAAGCGGCTGTACGCCGCGCTGCTGATCGCGACCTGCGCCGTCCATACGCCGCTGTTCGCCCAGGAGCGTTCCGACACCCGCGCGGCGAGCGCGATCGATCCCGCGCGCTGGCCCGTTCCCGGCTGGCCGCTGCGCGAGGACGCCGCGATCGAGCGGCGCATCGATGCCCTGCTCGCGGCCATGACCGTCGAGGAAAAAGTCGGCCAGATCGTGCAGGCCGACATCACCACGATCACCCCGGACGATCTGCGCAAGTACCGCCTCGGATCGATTCTCGCCGGCGGCAATTCCGACCCGGGCAACCAGTACAACGCCAGGCCCGCGGCATGGCTGGCGCTGGCCGATGCGTTCTGGGAAGCATCGATGGACACGCGCGGCGGCGGCAAGGCCATTCCGGTGATCTTCGGCATCGACGCCGTACACGGCCAGAGCAACATCGTCGGCGCCACACTCTTCCCGCACAACATCGGACTGGGCGCGACCCGCAATCCCGAACTGATGCGCCGCATCGGCGAGATCACCGCGCACGAAACGCGCGTCACCGGCATGGAATGGGCGTTCGCGCCGACCGTGGCTGTGCCGCAGGACGATCGCTGGGGCCGCGCGTATGAAGGCTATGCCGAACATCCGGACATCGTCGCCGCGTACGCTGGCGCGATGGTCGAAGGGCTGCAGGGCAAACCCGGCGCGCGCGATTTCCTCGACGACCGCCATGTGATGGTCTCGGTGAAGCATTTCCTCGGCGACGGTGGCACGCGCGACGGCAAGGACCAGGGCGATACGCCCGGCGACGAAAACGCGCTGCGCGATGTCCATGCCGCAGGCTATGTCACCGCGATCCGCGCTGGCGCGCAGGCGGTGATGGCCTCGTTCAACAGCATCGACGGCGTCAAGATGCACGGCCGCCGCGACCTGCTCACCGACGTATTGAAAGATCGCATGGGTTTCGAGGGTTTCGTGGTCGGCGACTGGAACGGGCACGGCCAGATCGCCGGCTGCACCATCACCGACTGCGCGGCCACCTTCAACGCCGGCCTGGACATGGCGATGGCGCCCGACAGCTGGCGCGGCCTGTACGACAGCACCGTCGCGCACGCGAAATCCGGCGCGATTCCGATGTCGCGCCTCGACGACGCGACCCGCCGCATCCTGCGCGTGAAGTTCCTCATGGGTCTGTTCGAAGCGCCCAGGCCGTCGCAGCGCGCGCTCGGCGGCCGCTATGAACTGCTCGGCGCGCCCGCGCATCGCGCCGTCGCCCGTCAGGCCGTGCGCGAATCGCTGGTGCTGCTGAAGAATCAGAATGGGCTGCTGCCGCTGTCGCCGAAACGGCGCGTGCTGGTCGCGGGCGATGGCGCCGACGACGCCGGCAAACAGTCCGGCGGCTGGACGCTCAACTGGCAAGGCACCGGTACCGTGCGCGCCGATTACCCCAACGCCGATACGATCTGGGAAGGCCTGAAACAGCAGATCGACGCTGCTGGCGGTCGCGCCGAACTCGCGGTGGACGGTCGTTACAAGGAGAAGCCCGAAGTCGCGATCGTGGTGTTCGGTGAGAATCCCTACGCCGAATTCCAGGGCGACCTGCCGAATCTGCTCTACAAACCCGGCGACGACCGCGATCTGGAACTGCTCAAAAAGCTGAAGGCCGACGGCATTCCCGTCGTCGCCGTTTTCCTCAGCGGACGGCCGCTGTGGATGAATCGCGAAATCAACGTCGCCGATGCGTTCGTCGCCGCATGGCTGCCGGGCTCGGAAGGCGGCGGCATCGCCGACGTGCTGCTGCGCGACGCGCGCAGCCGCGTCCAGCACGACTTCAAGGGCAAACTCAGCTTCTCGTGGCCGAAACGCGCGGACCAGTACGCCAACAATGTCGGCCAGCCGGGCTACGACCCGCTGTTCGCCTACGGCCACGGGCTGCGCTACACCGACAACGGCAATCTGCCGGCACTATCGGAAGAATCGGGGATCGCCGCGACGGCGTCGCAGCCGAACCGGTTCTACGTGCGCGGTCAGGCCGCAGAAGGTTTCCGCCTGCGCCTCACCGGCGCGGACAACGCCACCTACGACGTGATGCACACCCGCGGCGCCACGCCCGACGGCACGCTGTCGATCGCCGCCGTGGATCGCCTCGCGCAGGAAGACGCGCGGCAGCTGCGTTGGACGGGCGTCGCCGCCTCCACTGCCTCGCTCATGGCCACGCCCGCGCTGGATCTGCAGCGCCAGACCGACGGCGACGTGTGGGTGATCGCCGATCTGCGCATCGATGCGTTGCCGAAGAGCGGCAAGGTCGAACTGCAGGCGTCGTGCGGCGAGAAGTGCGGCGCGTCGATCGATGTCACGTCGCAGTTCGCCACGCTGCCGCGCGGCGAGTGGATCCGCGTCGGCATGATCCTGAAATGCCTGCGCAGCGCAGGCGCGACCGACATGCGCAACGTCACCGTGCCGTTCGCGCTGCGCGCTGCGCCCGGGCTGGACATCACGATGTCGGGCATCGGCCTGGGTACGGATCCGACGCATCGTCTGGAGTGTCCTGCTGCGTCGACAGCCGCTCCCTGAAGCGGCTTGCTTCACTCCAGCGTACGGTCGTCGCAAACCTGCAGGATCGGATAAAAAAGGGAGCGTGCAATGCACGCTCCCTTTCTCGTTTCAACGCTGATGCTCGTTTGGAACGAGCCGATAGAACCGGCGAATCACCAGCCGATGCTGTAGGTCACCGTCGTCGGCGCCGGCGTATACAGCGACGGGCTGTGATCGCCCACATCGTCGTACGAGAACCCGTACGCGAGGAAGTCGTAGGCGATGTCGCTGTCGTGCCAGAACTTCGCGTACCAGTTCGCCAGCGAACCGGCCGGATAGAACGCGTTGCGGTTGTACCAGTTCGCGGGCGTCTCGATCACGTGACGGTTCAGCGCAGCGGCCACCTGCGCCTGGATCTGCAGCTGCGTGCCGATATCCTGCGGCGCCGCGTTGCGCGAGTCGTTCAGCAGCCCGTTGCCCAGGAACACCATCTGCGTGTCCGGCTTGCCGTTGATGAAGAACGTGCCGTTCTGGTTGCCGCCGGTGAAGCGGAAGCTGTCGCCGGTGATCCGGCCGCGGAACGTGCCCAGATTCGGCAGGGTGAAGACCAGGTCTTCGTTTCGGTAGCGCGCCCACACCTGGTCGATGTACGGCTGCAGATAGCCGGCGTTGGGCTTGCCGGTACCGAAGTTGCCGTGCGCCGGTGCAACGACGCGCAGCGGCGTGTGCGGTGCCTGTCCCAGCGCCTTGAACGGCGTCGGTACGCGAGCGATGATGCGCGAGATCACGTCGTCGCGGGTCAGCGTATCGACGCGTTCGCCGACGGTGCGGTCATAACCGTTCAAGCCCTGCACGCGCAGCCGCAGCGGGAAACCGAAGTGATCCACGCGCGTGGTGTTGACGTAGATGCCCGGATTCGGCGCGGTCCGCGGCAGGATCGCCATTTCGCCGAAGTCGAAATAGACATCGAGATTCGGATCGCTCGGGTTCTCGATGTTCGCGCCGGCATAGCCGATGTTGCCGTTGCCGTCGCGCACGACCTTGATGTACATCGGGCTGCCGACCGACAGCAGGATACGCGCCGAGTTGATCGGTGCGATGGTCACCGACGGCACGTCGGACACGCGGTGGAAGTAGTTGCTGTAGCGCTCGCCGTTCTTCACCAGCGCGCCGTTGTCGGCATCCGACATGGGGATCTGCTGGCCCGCCGCGTTGACCCACACGAACTGGCCGGTCTGCCAGCTCTTGCCGATGATCGCGTAATACACGTTGTTGTTCGCCCAGCGTCCGCGGGTGAGATTCTGGACGACGAAGGTCGTCCGCTCGTTCCAGGTGCCGCCGGTGCTGATCGGCGCGACCTTGAATGACGAGGTCTGGTCGTTGAAGCCGCGCGCGCCCAGGTCCGGCACGTCGCCGGTCACCGCGATGAAGCCGCCGCCGTAGTTCACATCGCGGTACAGCTGCGCTTCGTACCCGGCCTGCACTTTCATCGACGAGGCGCGGTCGTTCCAGGCCGTACCGATCCAGCTCGAGTCCGCATCCGCGCACAGGCTGGCGCCACCGTAGTTGGCGTTCTCGTAGAAACACACGCGACCGGTGGGCGTGGTGCCGCCGCCGATCGTGGTGCTGAACCACGGCGTGTCGCGGCCGGGATCGCCGTAGGTGAACGAATAACTCAAGGCCTGCCCGGCGCTCACCGGGCTGATGGCTTTTTCGTAGCGGGCGCTGCCGCCGTTGTAGGACATCCGGAAGTTCTGCTGCCCGGTGTTGGCCAGGTTGTAGTGCAGATCGACCCATTGGACGGCGACATTCGCCTTGAACCAGACGACCGCGGTGGAACCGCTGACGTCGACGCCCCTGCTGTAGTCCGTGGACTGCGCCTGGACCTGGAACCCGAAACCGGTCAGCAGCACGACCAGACCGGCCAACCATGTGCGTATGCGATGCATCTTCAACTTCTCCCTGCGTCTGCGACGCTTTGTCGAGTGGGGTTGCAACGACTTTCCTTGGCATGTACCTGGACATGTACCCAGGCATGTACCTAAATCGCCATGGCCGGGCACCTGCCCCCTGCATCGCGTGCCGCCATGGCGACGCAACTCTAGGCCCAATTGACAGCGTTGTCATCTGCAGGTAAAAGATAACAATAACCTCATGATTTCAATGGCGAATATGCATGTTGCATCGCGTCAATAACTTTGCCGGGCGGATCTGCGCCGCGCTTGCCCTCGCCAGTCCATGTGCGCCAGGCGAGTGCATACGCGTATCGCGGCGGTGCAATCGTATGCATCGCGCCGCACCTGCCAGCCCCATTACGCTTGTGCATTCGACCCGATGACCACGCCTGTGACTGCACCCACGCCCGCGACCCTGTTGACCATTTTCGGCGCCACCGGCGACCTCGCCCAGCGCATGTTGTTGCCTTCGCTGTATGGACTGGAAGACGACGGCCTGCTGCCCGCGTCCATGCGCATCCTCGGCACCGCCCGCAGCGGACTCGACGACGAGGCCTTCCGCAGCGTCGTCGCCGACGCTATCGCCCGCTTCGTGCCCGCCGATCAGCACAACGATACGACCCTGCAGGCCCTGCTCGCGCGCGTGCACTACCAGCCCGCCTCGCTCGACGACGATGCCTCCATGGCCGCGCTGGCCGAGCGGATCGCAGGCCTGCGCAGCGGCGACGTCGTCTATCACCTCAGCACCTCGCCCAAGTTCTACGAACAGGCCTGCGCCGCGCTGGCCCGCCACGGTCTGGCCGGGCCCGGCACCCGGGTGATGCTGGAGAAGCCCATCGGCCACGATCTGGCCGAAGCCATCGCCATCAACGACGGTGTTACCCGCAGCTTCGACGAGGATCGCGTCTATCGCGTCGATCATTACCTCGGCAAGGAAGGCGTGCAGAACCTGCTGGCGCTGCGCTTCGGCAACGCGCTGTTCGAGCCGCTGTGGAATGCCCGCCACATCGAGCAGGTGCAGATCACCGTCGCCGAGACCGTCGGCGTGGAGGGCCGCGGCGATTACTACGACCACTCCGGCGCGATCCGCGACATGCTGCAGAACCACCTGCTGCAGCTGGTGTGCCTGACCGCGATGGAGCCGCCCTCGCAGTTCGAGCCCACCGCAGTGCGCAACGAGAAGATCAAGGTCCTGCGCTCGCTGCGGCCCATCGGCCGCGCAGAAGTCGCTGCCGAGACCGTGGCCGGGCAGTACACCGCTGGCGCCATCGGCGGCAAGGCGGTGCCGGGCTATCTTGAGGAGCTCGACCGCCCCAGCGGCACCGAGACCTTCGTCGCCATGCGCGCGCACATCGACAACTGGCGCTGGTCGGGCGTGCCGTTCTACCTGCGCACCGGCAAGCGCATGCCGCATCGCTGCACCGAGATCTACCTGCAGTTCCGCGAGGTGCCGCACTCGATCTTCGCCCGCGGCGGCGCGGCCAGCCAGCCCAACGCGCTGATCATCCGCCTGCAGCCCGAGGAGCGCATCGAGCTGCAGCTGATGCACAAGACCCCGGGACTGGACCGCAACGGCCTGCGCCTGTCGCAGGTGTCGCTGGATCTGGATCTGGACGCGGAGTTCGCCAACGTACGCCGGCGTCTGGCGTACGAGCGGCTGTATCTGGACGCGATCGAAGGCAACGGCACGCTGTTCGTACGCCGCGACGAGACCGAGGCCGCGTGGCAGTGGGTCGATGCGATCCTCGACGGCTGGCAGCATGCCGGCATGGCGCCCAAGCCGTATGCTGCCGGCACCTGGGGTCCGAATGCAGCGGTCGCGCTCAACGAACGCCATAATCACAGCTGGCGCGAGTAGACGGACGC
>CALRWS020000057.1:0-19372 GCA_943371935.1 Chitinophaga pinensis
TCACCGTGGCGAACCGAAGAGCTCGGGCCTGAAGGCCCTCCTACAAAGGCCCTCCTACGAAGGCGGGGCCATCGGATCGGAAAGGCCTCAGCTGCGCAGCCCCACGCCGCGCTTCAACAGCCACAGACTCAGCCCGCCCAGCGCGAACACGAAGCCCAGCATCAGGGCGTACGCCAGCCACAGCGGCACGTCGGACACGCCCAGCAGGCCGTAGCGGAAGGCGTTGACCATGTAGAAGATCGGGTTGAGGTGGGTCGCGGCCTCGGCCCAGTCCGGCAGCAGCTTCACCGAATAGAACACGCCGCCCAGATACGTCAGCGGAGTGAGGATGAAGGTCGGCACGATCGCGATGTCGTCGAATTTCTTCGCGTAGACCGCGTTGACGAAGCCGGCCAGGGCGAAGATCGTTGCGCCCAGGATCACCGTGCTCAACGTGATCAGCGGATGCGGCACCCGCACCTTGGTGAAGAACATCGCGATCACCAGCACGATCGCGCCCACCAGCAGCCCGCGCAGCACCGCGCCGGCAACGTAGCCGCCCAGGATGACCCAGCTCGGCATCGGGCTGACCAGCAGCTCCTCGACGTGGCGGCCGAACTTGGCGCCGAAGAAACTCGACGAGATGTTGCCGTAGCTGTTCTGGATGATGCTCATCATCACCAGCCCGGGGACGATGAAGTCCATGTAGCGGATGCCGTCCATCTCACCGACCCGCGCGCCGATCAGGCCGCCGAAGATCAGGAAATACAGGGTCATGGTGATCGCGGGCGGCACCAGAGTCTGACCCCAGATGCGCAGGATCCGTGCGATTTCTCGGCGGACGATGGTGTACAGCGCGGTGCGATGACGCTGGGCGACGCTCATTTCGGGTGTGGCCGGGTGCGCGCTCATGCCGCGGCTCCCACGTTGTTGTCGCCGGTCAGTCTCACGAACAGTTCCTCCAGCCGGTTGGTCTTGGTGCGCATCGAGCGCACGCGGATGCCGGCGGCGTCCAGCGCGGCGAACACGCCGTTGAGGTCCATCGCCCGCGGCATGTCGATGTCGAGGGTGTGGTCGTCGGCCGCGTGCAGGGTCGCGCCGGGAATCGACGGCAGCTGCGCCGGCAGCGCGCCGTCGATGTCGAGCAGGAAGCCTTCGACATCGAGCTTCGCCAGCAGCGTCTTCATCGGCCCCTGTTCAACGATCCGGCCCTTGTCGATGATCGCCAGATTGCGGCAGAGGCTTTCGGCCTCTTCCAGGTAATGGGTGGTGAGGATGATGGTGGTGCCGGACGCGTTGATCTCCTTCAGCGTCTTCCACATGCCGCGGCGGATCTCGATGTCAACGCCAGCGGTGGGCTCATCCAGGATCAGCAGCCGCGGGCTGGTCATCATGGCGCGGGCGATCATCAGCCGCCGCTTCATGCCGCCGGACAGGGTGCGGCTCATCTTGTCGTTCTTGTCCCAGAGCTGCGCTTCCTTCAGCACCCGCTCGGCGCGTTCGCGGGCGATCGCGCGCGGCACGCCGTAGAAGCCGGCGTAATTCACGCAGATGTCGAACGGTTTCTCGAACATGTTGAAGTTGAGTTCCTGCGGTACCAGGCCGATCAGGCGCATCGCGGCGTCGCGGCGGGCGGAGATGTCCACGCCGAAGATGCGCACATCGCCCGAGGTCTTGTTGACCAGCGAGCTGGCGATGCCGATCAGCGTCGACTTGCCGGCGCCGTTCGGGCCCAGCAGCGCGTAGAAATCGCCGGGCGCCACGTCCAGCGAGACGCCCTTCAGGGCCTCCACGCCGTTGTCGTAGGTCTTGCGCAGGTCGCGGATCGAAAGCGCCGGCGCGTCGGCGCCGGTGGCGGAATCTGGGGTCATCGGGGGTCCTCGCCGTCGCGGGCGTGCGTACGGGGAGATTCGCGACGGAACGGCTAGTATAGGCGGCCGTGCCGGCGGCTCCCGATATGTAGCGTCGGCAACACTCCTTTCCACAAGGTTTCCTTCCCGTGCCCGTCTATTTCCCCCTCAAACTCGTCGGCCGCCGGATGCTGGCCCCCACCGTCGCCCATCTCAATTTCGTCCGCGACGACGGCGAACCGCTGGATTACATCCCGGGGCAGTTCCTGCAGGTGCATTTCCACTACGCCGACGGCACCGCGACCAAGCGCAGCTACTCGCTGGCGACCCAGCACGACCACGTGCTGGGCCCGGGGGAATCGGTCGAGATCGCGGTGAGCTACGTCGCTGGCGGCGCCGCCACGGCTCTGTTCGAAGAGCTGCCCATCGGCGGACGGATCGACGCCAGCGGCCCCTACGGCCGCTTCTGCCTGATGCCCGCCGACGCCAACCGCCGCTACCTGTTGATCGGTACCGGCACCGGCGTGACCCCGTACCGGGCGATGCTGCCGCAGCTGGCGGCGCAGATCGCCGGCCGCGGCATCGAAGTGGTGCTGCTGTTCGGCGCGCGCACGCCGGAAGAACTGCTGTATGGCGACGAGTTCCGCGCGTTCGCCGACGCGCACCCGAATTTCCGCTTCGTTCCCTGTTTCTCGCGGGAACTGCCTGCCGAAGACTCGCCGCATGCGCACGCCGACGTGCGCAAGGGCTACGTGCAGGACCAGTTGGCCGAATTCGCGCCGCAGGCCGAGTCCGACATCGCGTATCTCTGCGGCAACCCGAACATGGTCGACGTGTGCTTCGAGGTGCTGAAGGGCCACGGCCTGCCGGTGCCGGCGATCCGCCGCGAGAAGTACGTCAGCAGCAAGTAAGTAAGATGCCGGGCGACTTGCCATCGCCCTCTGGCCGAAAATTCCTGACAGGGCATCGCGTCCAGTTGCTCACTCCGTGCGGAATACCCTGGATACCGTAATCGCTCTTGTCGTGCCCTGCTCGCCATCTGCCGCTGTTTGCCCCGCCCCAAGCGAAGGTGGATTTGGGACTGGGCCGGCACTACCGGGACTGGAACCGCCGCAGTGCCCCTTGCCGTTGACGCGTCTGCCTCCCGCGCCGCCTTGACCTGGCGGACCACCAAGCCCGCCAGCACCTCCCGTACCGCCATTGTTCGCGATCGACGTGAAGCTGAGCAAAGATATTGCCTGTTGCGTGCCGATCAGGAACACATCGCTGCCAGTGCCGCCGGTTCCCCCGGCGCCTCCGGCACCGCCACGACCGCCCGCGCCACCGCTGGCGCTTGTCCCCGGCCCCCGACGGCAGTCGAACACGCCTGAGCTGGGACGCTTCCCGGTGCCGCCAGCGCCACCAATCCCGCCAGGACCACCATTTCCACCGGCTCCACCGGTCGAACCACCTGCTTGGATGATGAGCTTCGGCGCACTGGACGAGCCGGTAAATACCACTTCGCCAACGATCAGATACAGCGTTGGGGGTCCCTTCCCGTGCTTACCCGGTTCGCCTTGCCCACCATCAGCGCCCGGTTCGCCCCGGACCCCATGCCGGCCTCTGCGGCCGCCATTTTTGCCAGGCATTCCCGGTGTTCCCATCCCGCCTGCAGCCGCCTGGGGTTGCGCCGCGAAGCGGATATGGGTCGACTGGGTGGGATCTGCCAATCGAAGACGCTTCACATGGATCGCGACCCAGGGTCGATCTGTGGCGGTCAGCTCGAGCACGGCATTGGGGGCGAACACAATTTCGTCCGCTTCCAGCACCTGTCCCGTGAATTTTTCGACACCCGTGACGTTGTAAAGCAGAGCCGCCGGGCCGGGAAGTTCAAACCGTTCACGGATCTGCATCGGAAGATCCTCCACATCGCCGGACAATACGATCTGCGCATTGGCTTGTTGGAGTGGGAACTGCAGACACGAAAATGCTAAAAAGAGTAAGAGACGGCGCATGAAAGGCTTCCCTGTCGTTGGATTTCAAGCATAGACCAAGCTTGCCGTACAAGGCAGAGGCGCTGGCAATGTGATCCGCAACACCAGCGGAACTGATCCTGCGGCATGAAACCCGGTGCGGTTATCCGAAATGATGCGGTCGAACGGATTTCCCATAATTCCTCTCGGACCGATTTCTGTCGGATCGGAATCCGAGCCAGTCACATCCGCCGCCCGCCCGCGTCTTGGTCCACGAAGCGCAGTTTTCGCCCGCCCGCATTTCCGCACACGATCCGCATCGAGAAGCCTCCCATGCTCAAACCCCTGTTGCTGTCCTCGCTCGCGCTGGCGCTCGCCGCCTGCGGGGGGCAGGCCGAAAAAACCGTGGTTCCGAAGACCGACGCCAACGGCGACCTGCGCTACGGCGGGCTGGTGTTCAAGCCCTGCGCCCTGGGCGGCGACCGCGGCCAGGGCGTCGAGGCGCAGTGCGCGAAACTGGAGGCGCCGGAAAACCACGCCGCTCCCAACGGCCGCAAGATTTCGCTGGCGGTGGCGATGATCCCCGCCAAAAGCCAGACCCAGTCCGACCCGGTGGTGATCATCGCTGGCGGCCCCGGCCAGTCGATCCTCGACAGCTACCCGATGCTGCATCCGGCGCTGAGCGACGTGCGCCGCAGCCGCAACATCCTGCTGGTGGACGCGCGCGGCACCGGCGGTTCGCACCTGCTGCAGTGCGGAGAGATCACCTCACTCGACGAAACCTTCGAAGGCAGCGAAGACCCGGCGCAGATGCGCGCGCTGACCGAACGCTGTCGTGACCGCCTGGCCAAGACCAGCGATCTGCGCTTCTACGCCACCGGCGACCACATCCAGGATCTCGACCTGCTGCGTCGGACCATCGGCGTGGACCAGCTCAATCTTGCCGGCATTTCCTACGGCACCCGCGTCGCCCAGCAGTACGCGGCGCGCTATCCGGCGCACACGCGCACGGTCACCCTCGATTCGATCGCGCCCAACACCCTGGTGCTGGGCCAGGAGCACGCGCGCAATCTCGACGCCGCGATCAAGCAGCAGTTCGCGCGCTGCGTTGCCGACGCCGCCTGCAAGCGCAACATCGGCGATCCGACCGCGCTGCTCGCCAAGGTGCGCGCGACGCTGCAGGCCGGCGGTCTGGCGCCGGTGCGCTACCGCGACCCGACCAGCGGCGAGTGGCGCGAGGAGGTGCCGCGCTTCGGTCATCTCGGCGGACTGCTGCGGTTCTACGCGTATCGCCCGGAATCGGCGTCGATGCTGCCGTTGATCCTGCACGACGCGTCCGAAGGCCGTTACGAAACCCTGCTGTCGCAGTCGCGCGCGCTGAGCGGCGACATCGGCGATTCGATGGCGCTGGGCATGCATCTGTCGGTGAGCTGCACCGAGGATCCCGAGATCCGCACGCGCCCGGAAGACGAAGCCACGATCATGGGCAACGACATCGCCGAGTTCATCCAGGCGCAGTGCGCGGTGTGGCCCAAGGGCAAGCGCGATCCCGCGTTCCGGAAGCCGCTGGCGGGCAAGGTGCCGGTGCTGGCGATCAGCGGCGAGTTCGATCCGGTCACCCCGCCGCGCTACGGCGACGAAGTGGTGAAGACCTTGCCGAATGGCCGTCATCTGGTGCTGCCGGGCCAGGGCCACAGCGTGCTGACCACCGGCTGCATGCCGAAACTGTTCGCGCAGTTCGTCGAAACCGCCGATGCGAAAAAACTCGACGCCAAATGCCTGCAGCGCCTGAAGCCGACGCCGCCGTTCGCGGGCAATTACGGCTGGGAGCCTTGATCCACCGCTCCCTCTTCGCGCGCGCAGCGCAGGCCGTGCCTGTCCTGATGCGCAGGCGTCATCCACGCAATTTTCTTCACGGGGTTATCCCATGATCGATGTCCAGAATCTGCACAAGTCATTCAAGACCAAGACCGGTCTGGTGCAGGCCGTGCGCGGCGTGAGTTTCACCGCCCACGACGGCGAAATCACCGGCCTGCTCGGCCCCAACGGCGCCGGCAAGACCACCACCCTGCGCATGCTCTACACCCTGATGTCGCCCGACCAGGGCACGGTGAGCGTCGACGGCATCGACATCCAGAAGGATGCCACCGCGGTGCGCCAGCGCCTGGGCGTGCTGCCCGACGCGCGCGGCGTATACAAGCGCCTGACCGCGCGCGAGAACATCGCCTACTTCGGCGAGCTGCACGGCCTGGACGCGGCCACCATCGCCGCGCGCACCGCGAAGCTGGCGGAAACGCTGGGGATGGAGGATTTCCTCGACCGCCGCACCGAAGGTTTCTCGCAGGGCCAGCGCACCAAGACCGCGATCGCGCGCGCGCTGATCCACGATCCGAAGAACGTGATCCTCGACGAGCCCACCAACGGTCTCGACGTGATGACCACCCGCGGTCTGCGCAACTTCCTGCTGCAGCTGCGCGCCGAAGGACGCTGCGTGATCTTCTCCAGCCACATCATGCAGGAGGTGGCGGCCCTCTGCGACCGTATCGTGGTGATCGCTGGCGGCGAAGTGAAAGCCATCGGCACGCCCGACGAACTGCGCGCGCGCGCTGGCGAAGAGAATCTCGAAGACGCCTTCGTTCAACTGATCGGTTCCGACGAGGGCCTGCACGCATGAAGATGCCCGGACTCAAAATAAGCATGTTTTCGACATTCATGACGGTATTCCGCAAGGAACTCCGCGACTTCGCGCGCGACCGCCGCACCTTCCTCATGGCGCTGCTGCTCGGCCCATTGGTCTATCCGCTGTTGATGCTGGGCATGGGCAAGCTGATGGAAGCGCGGGTCAGCACGCAGCTGGAGAAGCCGCTGGAGATCCCGATCATCGGCGCCGCCTACGCGCCCAATCTGGTCGCGTGGCTGGAAACCCAGGACATCCGCGCCAAGCCGGCGCCGAAGGATCTGGTCGCGGCGATCCGCAACCAGGACGAAGACGTTGCGCTGGTCATCGCGCCGAATTTCGGCGAGGAATGGCGCGCGGGGCGGCCGGCGAAAGTGGAAGTGGTCGCCGACACCACGCGCAGCAATGCCGACGTGCCGATCGAACGCCTGCGCGGCGCGCTCAATGCGTACAGCGGCCAGGTCGGCGCGCTGCGTCTGGTCGCCCGCGGCGTGAATCCGGCGCTGACCCAATCGGTGGCGGTGACCCAGCGCGACGTCGCCACGCCGGAAGCGAAACAGGGCCGGCTGATGTCCATCATCCTGCCGCTGATCCTGGTGCTGTTCGCCTTCATGGGCGGCGCCAATCTGACCATGGACGTGACCGCGGGCGAGCGCGAGCGGCAATCGCTGGAGCCGCTGCTGGCCACGCCGGTGTCGCGCGGCGTGCTGGTCAGCGGCAAGATGGCCGCGGCCGGATTGATCGGCATCGCCAGCGTCATCCTCACGTTGCTGTCGTTCAAGCTCAGCGCCGCGATGTCGACCAGCGCGATGGCGAGTTCGCTGGACGTGTCGTTCCCCGCCATCGGCCGCATGCTGCTGGTGCTGGCGCCGCTGGTGCTGATCGGCACCGCGCTGCTCACCTTCATCTCCGCCGGCTCCAAGAGCATGAAGGAAGCGCAGAGCCACATGGTCTGGCTGATGTTCATGCCGATGCTGCCGGGCTACGCGCTGATGGCCTATCCGCTGAAGGATCAGGACCTGTGGCAGTACGCCGTGCCATTTTTGTCGCAGAACCAGATGCTGGTGAAGGCCTCGCGCGGCGAGAACGCTTCGCCCGAACAGTGGGCGATCTACCTGGTCTGCGCGATCGCGCTGGCCGCGGCGCTGTGGCTGGCGGCGATCTGGCGCTATCGCCAGGAGAAGCTGGCGATTTCGTCCTGATCGACGATCCTGCGGCAAAGAAAAGCCCAGCGCATGCTCAATGCCAGTCAGTCAACGCTGACTGGCATTTTTGTATTCAAGGGATCCTGTCTTTGTAGAGCGGCCTTCAGGCCGCTGATCGCTCGCGGCAAAAGCGTCAGCGGCCTGAAGGCCGCTCTACGGACGCCAGATATGACTTAACTGACCGGCATTGGGCGCATGCCGTGCTTTTTCGTTCATGCGGTCGATCAGGGTGGTGTGAGGCGGCTTACGACGCGAAGCCAGCGTCAGTGGTTCGTAAAGCAACCCTCAAGACGCCCGCCCGATCCTGACGAATGCCCTTGGTCTGCAGCTCATGCAGCGCACGTATCCGCTGGTGCACAATGCAGCGCATCGAATCGATCTGGACGCATCATGGAACTAGAAGCCCTTCTGACTGCGGCCTTGCGCGAAGCCGGTTACGGGCAGGACGCCATCGGCTCCGCGATGCCAAGGCTCCTGCGCATTATGGAAGCTGAGGATGTGCGTATCGAGATGGGCCGCAGCCTGTCCCGCAAGGAGCGCGAATACGTGCGCCTTCAGCTCGAACTTGGACTCGGCGTGTCGGAAGTGGTTGCGGGGTTGAAGAAGAAGTGAGCGACGGCGGTGCTCAGGGTTCAAGACGCATGACGACTCGGCCTTGAAGTTGTTGTTCCTGTCGATTCGGGAAGCGTCGAAGAACTGGAAGTCGATCCATCACTGCAAGTCTGCGTTGCAGAGCTTCCAGACGATGTTCGGTGAACAGCGCTTGCCATTGGCGTTGCTGTGAAAACTGCGGTTACACGGTTCGTTTGACAGACCCGCCGTGCAATAGAGAGAGGGTAAGCGTCCCCCCGCCTCACCTTGACGCCGCTGCTCTCCATCAATGAGGCAGCAGGTCGCCGATTCCTTGTCCAGGGTCGTGGGCAGTCGAGTGAGCACGTCGCTCAGCCAGGCGTGCGGGCAGTAGCCGCTGGCCTTGGCCGTCGCCAGCGGACTCATGATAGCGGCGGCGCGTTTACCGATGGTCCCGCTGCCGGCGAACAGCCAGTTAAGGCAATGGCCGGGTTGCGTTCTCGATCGGCTTGTCGTCGATCGGGTAGGGGCCGTCGTCCAGAGAGCCCAGATAGCTGGCCAGGGCCGCTTTCCGTTTCAGGCTGTGGTTGATCGCGTTGGCGGAGCCGCTGTTGCCGGCCCGAGACAGGGCGAAGGAATGACAAGGTCGCTCAGCGCGGGACCCGGTGCTCGGCCAAGCGCTGGCGCAGCGCCGGCAACTCACCCATCGCGGCCATCTGCTGCAGATCCTGCAGCCAAGCGTCCACGCTGCGACAGGACAGTGGCTGCGAGGCCTCGGGCTGCCAGCGCGCGCGATCGCTGGCCAGCGCCTGCAGCTCCTGCTGCAGCACCTGCACCCGCTCCCGGGGCCAGCCTGCGGTCTGCCCCACGTCCAGGCCCAAGGCCAAGGCCCGCGTGCTGTCGCTGTGCGCAACCAGCATCTCGGCCAGTGCCCGGCACTCGGCTTCGCGGCCGGGCACTGGCTCGCTGCAGCGCGTCTGCAGGAAACCTTCGCCCGGAGAGGGCAGCGCAAAGGCGCGCGTCCCCACCTCTGTCCCCAGGGCCAGCCGCAGGTAGCTGGGGATGTCGCGAGGCAGGGCCTGTTGCGTGACCAGGACCATGGCCTGCGGCACCTCGTGCCAGCGGCGGGCACGCAGCAGACCCTGCCAGGCGTCGTCTGCGGCTGCGAGGTCTTCCTCGGCCAGCGCGGCCCAGTGCCGGGCGTTGTCGGGCTCCAGGCGCAGCTGTGCGTGGATCAATTCTCGGCGGCATGCGCTGCCCTGGCCGCCATCGCCGGCTCCGAGCAGCCGCCCGCAAGCCTCTTCGGCCCAGCTCAGGGCCACAGCATCGGGCTGGGCCATCGCCTGCTGCAGGGTGGCCTGCGCCCAGGCGTGCCAGATGATCGGGTCCTCGGTGTCGGGGCGGTCCAGCCATTGGGCTGCGACACGGGCACGGGTCCAGTCGCTTTGGTGCAGCCCGGCCAGCAGCCGCTCGCGGGCCTGTGCCAGCGAGGCGTTGCCCAGCGGTGTGGGCAGCGCTTCCAGTCCTCCTGCGCTGCCTGCTCCGGGCACGCCGGCCGGCAGCGGCACGTGACCCAACCCGCAGACCTCCATGGCCCGGGGCGCATGGGGGTTGGCCACGGGTGGCGGCAGGGGCATGGCCTGCTCGGCCATAGGCGTGCTTCCCGGAGGGATGACCTCGCCTGCTGGTGCGGCGGACGGCGGGGTCTGGTCCGTCCCTGACCAGATCCAGGTGACCAGCGCCGTGACGATGGCTGCGGCCAGTCCCAGCGGCCAGCCCTGGCCGGGGGGGCGGCGCTCGCCCGATGAGGGTGCGGGCGGAGCGGCGGCCTTGCGACACGGGCCGTGGCGGTTGCCGGTTGCCGGGGGGCTCATGGCGCTTGCGCAGGCAGCAGATGTACGAGCCGCGCACCGTACAGCAGCAGGGCGCCGCTGCCCGGGTCGACCCACACACCTTTGAGGTGTTCCCGGGTATGGGTGAACACGGCACGCCAGCTGCGGCCGTCGTCGTCGCTGCGCAGCAGCGTGCCATCGCGGCCGGGCATCCACCAGGCGCGGCGCTCCGCATCCCAGGTCGGCCGTCGCAGCGAGGCGGTGGTGGGCACATCCACCACTTGCCAGTTCAGGCCGCCATCGGTCGAGCGGATCAGCGCGCCGGCCGAGCCGCCCAGCCACAGCGCCTGGCCTGCGGCATCGTGCTGCAGCCAGGACCAGCCGGCACCGGGCAGGGGCTGGATCATCGGCACCCAGTCGGGCGCGGGCGGCGGTGTCTCGTCGTCGGGCGACGTCGCGGCGTCGGCGGCCGGCAGCTCGGCGCGGAACAGCACGCCCCGATCGCCGGCCAGCAGCAGCGCGCGTCCGTCGAGGGTGGGGCCGCCGGTGCGCAGCACGCCCTGCCCCAGGGTCTGCAATTGCCAGCGGGTGCCGTCGCGGCTGCCGCGCTGCACCGTGCCTTCGCCCTGATCGCCCAGCCCGCCGCCCACCAGCCACGGGCTGCCATCGGGGCCGGTAAAGCTGCCGTACACCGGGTCGGGCGAGGGCAGCGGCACGTCGTGCCACTCGGCCAGCCCGCTGTGCACGCGCGTCAATTGCCCGCCGCTGCCGTGCAAGAGCACCAGCGGCGTATCGGGCATGGACAGCAGGCCCAGATGCTCGCGGCCATGGCCTGTGCTGTGCGTGCGCCAGTGCTCGCCATCGGGCGCCACCATCACGGCCCCCTGGCCGCCGCCGACCACCACGCTGCCGATCCGGCGGTCGGTATGCATGGCGAACAGGAAAGCCGGTTCGTGCAGTTGCGTGAAGGTGTGGCTGCGCCAGTGGCGTCCGCCGTCGTCGGATCGCGCCAGCGTGCGATGGCTCAGCGCAGCCAGCAGCGCCGAATCGCCCTTCGGCGCGACGACGTCGTGCACGTATTGCCGTGGCGCCTCGTTCGCCACCGTCCACGTGTGGCCGTCGGCGCTGCCGTGCAGCACCAGTCCGGCCGGGCCCACTGCGACGAATCCATGCAGTGCATCGCTCCAGGCGACGGCCTCGAGGTCGGGGTGGGTGTCCAGTGCCGGCAGTTGTACCGAGCGCCAGGGCCGATCGGGCGGCCGGCCATGCAGCAGCAGACCGCCTTCGCCGGCCAGCACCCAGTGCCGGTTATCGGGGCTGCTGGCTGCGCTCCGCAGCAGTCGCGGCGGCAGTGCGCCGCAGTCTCGCCAAGGGCTGCCGGTGCGCTCGCGCCAGGCACAGGCGCCCTCGCTGCCGGTGACCACCCAGCCGCCCGGTGCGGGCAGGGCCAATAGATGTGTGTAGCTGCCGCGTACGCTGCGGTGGACTTGCCCTGCAGGCGCCGTGGCGGACGCGGCAAGCAGGCGTCCATCCGAAGTGGCCAGCAGCACGTCGCTGCCGTTGCTGACCAATGCATCGATGGCCGGCGTGGCGGTGCCGTCGCCGGCCGGTAGGCGGCGCTCGCGCCAGCGGCTGCCTGAGCCTGTGTCCTGCCAGAGCCGTCCGTCGGCGCCGCCCACCCAGGCTGAACCGTCGGCGGTGAGCACCACGGTCGTGAAGGTGCCTTGCGGCGCCATCGGCGGGCGCATCGCCGAGCCCGCCGCGGGTGCTATCGCCTGCCAATGCGCGCCGCCGTCCGTACTGTGCAGCAGCGTGTTCTGCGGCCCCACGGCCAGGCAGCGCCGGGCGTCGCAGGCCACATCGGCGAGATCTGTGCCGGAATCCAGCGGACTGACGCCGGATGCGAGGGCGTTGCTGGTCGCAGTGTGTACGACGGCCTGTGTCCAGCGCTCCCCGCGGTCGGTGCTGTACAGCAGCAGCCCGCCGTCGCCCACGGCCACCAGCGAGGCGCCGGAACGGAGGGCTTCCACCGATGTCAAGGCGCGCACGCGCCGGTCGTGGGGGGTCTCCGCCGGCCGCCAGGCGTCGGGGCCTGCGTCGGTGGTCATGGCTGCGTCGTGCCGCCAGATGCTCGCATCGCTGCCCCAGGCCAGCAGTGGACCGCCGGGGACGGCGGTGAGGCCGGCGAGGTCGGGATTGAGTACCGTCAGGGCGGCGGGCCTTTCCAGGTCCGCCGCCGCAGACGGTGCGGCCTGCGCGATGGTGATCAGCAGAGCCAGCACTACCGAATGGTCAACGCAACCGAGGAAGCCGTCAGGTCGCATCGTCTGCCACTCGTGAAAGCGGGTTCAGAATGCTGTGATGTCTGACTTCTTGACGTTGCAGTTCGTCGTGCCCCACTGCGGGCCGATCTTCTGCGCCTCCCCTTCGCCCTTCAGCACTCCGCGGAACGCGACGCAGGCAGCGTTGGAATCGCTGGTGCTGGTGGAACTCCAGCCCTTCCAGCGGATGCTGCGGATCGTGGCGACATCGCCGTAGTTGGTGTTGATGCCGGCCAAGCCCGAGTTCAGCTTGCCGTTGACGGTGACGTTGCTGATGTTCACCGTCCGCTTGCCCTGACTGCTGCAGTTGCCGCAGGCGCGGTAGAGCTTGCCGTTGGTGCCGTTGGTCGTGAAGTTGCTGATCGTGAGGGTGCTGCCCACGCCGTTGTGCTGGAAGATCTTGTCACTGGCGCCGGCCGCGCTGCCGCCGGTGACGACCATGGTCTTGCCCGAGCCGCCCTTCATCGTGGCGGCGTCTTCGCAGACATCGGCCCAGGTCACGTTCTCGAGCCTGCAGCTGCCTTCGCAGTGGATGCCGTCTGCCGCCGCGCCAGCCTGCAGTTTGACATTGCGCACGATGCCGCCGTCCTTGACCAGGATCACCGGCTGCTGCGACTCGCTGTTGCCGTTGCACGATGTGCCGACGGTGGCGCCTCCGAAGTCGCGCGTGCCGGTCACGGTGATCGTGGCGCTGGCGACGAAGGGCATGCCGACCAGCAGCACGGTGCTGAGGATTTTCTTCAATTCCAGTTGCATGTCTGTCTCCTTGAGATTGCGGATGGAAAGAAATGATGGTTGGCCCCTGTTCCGCTGCCGCGTCTGCGCCGGATCTGTCGATGGGGCGTCGTCGCAGCTGGGACCATTCATGAAAAAATGACCACCGGTGTCAACTTGCACTGCAGCAAATCCAGCGCAGAAAAGCCGTATGGAACCGGTCCGGAGCCCAGGCGATGGCAGGCGTTGCACGCCTTGACGTGCCGATACTTGTCCGAGAAATCCGCAATTGAAACAGCAAAATACGTGCATTGCTGTCCTGCAGCGAATGGCCCGCGCGAATGAGATGTATGGTCGGGAAACGTGATCGGCGCCCGTGATCGTGATTATCAAGAATGTCCATGGGGACATCTAAAATCGTGGCTGATATCACCGGAATTCGCGCGGACGACAGCTCGTAGGGCGGGTGAAACCCGCCATGTCGAAGCGGTCGTACCGCGGGTTACGACGAATCATGAGACTGCGTGATCAGGTCGTATGCTGTGATCGAATTGCTCAAGGCGGGTTGGCACTCGCCCCACGAAAGTCTGCTCCGGGTCGATAGCAAATACCGGCGACCAAGAAAACATCAGAAAGGTGCCGGACATCTGCGTCGAAGACCGACAAACAAACTCACGCCAACACCCCAAACCCACCCGGCAACAACGGCCCGCCAAGCCACATCCACCGCGCCATCCAGGCCGTCGTGATGGCGATCAACACCGTCAGCGGTACACCCACGCGCAAAAAATCGCCGAAGGTGTATTGGCCGGGGTTGAGGATCAGCAGGTTGCCGTGGTGGCCGATGGGGGTGAGAAACGAGGCGACCGCGCCCATCGCGGTGCAGACGACGAACGGCACCGGCGGCAGGCCCAGGCCTTCGGCCAGGGCCAGTGCGATCGGGCACAGCAGCACGGTGGTGGCGGCGTCGGAGAGGATCTGGGTCAGCAGCGCGGCGGCGGCGAACATCACCGGCAGCAGCGTCAGCGGCGACCAGTGCGAGGCGTGCTCCAGCAGGAAGGACGCCAGCATGCTCGCGGTGCCGGTGCGCTCCATGGCGATGCCCAGCGGAATCACGCCAGCGATCATCACGAAGATGCGCACGTCGATCTGCCGGTAGGCCTGCTCGACATTTGCACCGATGATCGGCAAACAAGCTCACCCCTGCAGCCCAAGCCCACTAGGCAGGCCCAGCCAACCACATCCACCGCACCATCCAGGCGGTCTACAGCGAGTAGCCCGTGTATGGCCGGAGGCCGCACCCGGGGCTGCCGTCACGGAGAGTTAGTCGCTTGCGCTTTCCGGGCGTGCGCTGCGCGCTTAACCGGCTACGCACCAAGTGCCTTGGTATGCATCTCATCCAGCACACATATCTACTGGCGCACGACGAGGCGTCCCGAATAGATCTGGACACATCATGGACATGGACAGCCTTCCGAATACGGCTTTGCGCGAGCCAGGTTACCGGCCTACTGTCAGTTCCGGAAACAGCGGCCCTGTCGGACGCCCGTCGACGATGAGTTCCGCCTCCGCGCCCATGTCGTTCACGCTGTATGCGTCGGGTTGCCACAGCGCATCGTCGCCCAGCCAGCGGCTGACGTAAGCCAGCCTGTTGCGGCTGCCGGTATTGGGCGGCGCGGCATGTACGGAGAAGGGGTGAAAGAGAACCGCATCGCCGGGCTCGGAGGTCCACGTCGCCACATCCAGTTCCCCACGCGCGATCTGCGCGTCAAAATCCGGGATGTCGGCATAGCCGGGGAGATCCGGGGCATCCGTCCGCGTGGGTGGACGGTAGCGCACGGCCTGCTGGCGATGGGTTCCGAGGATGCTCTGGAGCGGAGAATCTTCCATCGTGATCGGCGTCAGCGGCACCCAGATGGTCAGGATCTGCCGGCCCTTGAATGGAAACGATCCGGCACCGTGGTGCCAGGGTGTCTTATTGGTCGCGTTGCCGTGTTGTTTGAAGTGTGCTTCGTCGCGCCAGAAGGTCACTTTCCCGATGCGCATGATCCTTGCGGCGAGCTGCGGCAGGCGCGAGGCCAACAGGTGGCGCATGAACGCCTGATCGTCTCTGGACAGGAACTCGACATAGGCACCGCCGTCGTACTTCACGACGACCATGTTGTCGGAAATCTTCGCGGTCTCACCGTAGCGGTCCAGGATCGCCATGATGCGCTCCGACAGTTCGCTCACCTCGGCGCGATCGAGCGCGCCGGCGATGCGCACCACGCCGTCCCGGTCATAGTCGTCGGCGAACTGCTCGATCTGTTCGTCATTCCACATCGACGCTCACCCCGGATGCATGGCGCGCGAGATCTGCGCAAATCATGGAAACCTCGCTCCAACTGTCCCGCACGTAATTTTCGTTGTACGCCTCGAACAATGCCGGCGCATCGCTGTTGCTCTCCAGTGCCCGGCTCACGTAGTCCGCGGTGTAGGCGACGTGCCGGCTTTCGTCTTCATGCACGCTGCCGATGACGTGCAAGATGCGGGTGCTGCGAGGATCCGTCGACGCGGAAAGTATGCGGGTGTATTGATGCAACAGGGCGAGATTTCTGACCTCGGCGGTATGGGTTGCGATCAGGAAATTTGTAAGGTCGCCGTTGAACGAATCGATGGTCGCGTCGTCGTCGACGGGTGGCGCGTCGCCGCCGTGCGGCGTTCCGCCCGCGAACCGGTCCGCCAGCGCCGCGAACATGAGGCAATGTCTCGCTTCATCGCGCGCATGCACAAGCAAACGTTCGCGCAAATCCTCGTCGTCGGCGAAACGCTCGGCCACGGCCTCGATGAAACGACTACCCGAGGACTCGTGCCGGGAATGCCTGGCGAAGCGCCGTGCGGCGACCTCCGGCTCAGCGAGCATGGCACCGTTGATCTCGTACATCAGGCGCGAATTCGGAAGATAGCTGTCGCTGTCGAGTACACGCAGTGAATCGAGATAGCGCGGGCCTACGGTGACGGAATGGCGCTCGAGCACCGCTCCGACCTGCACCGACATGACCGATGTTCGCGACCTCCATTCGTCCACGGAAGAACCTCCTGCAGCCTCGTGTTGCGGATGAGATCCCGACGGCGAGCATCCGCTCGTCGTCGGGTGGCGACGGGCGACCGCCCGTCGTGCGTTTCAAAAACCCTCAGAAGGGCCAGGTCCATCTCCACTTGGAATTCGGATTGCCGGTTTCGGGGCCTCCGGTGACCGCCTGATTGCAGGAGATGACGCCATCCTGCCCCGCAAGCTGTTGCAGTTCGTTCGCGCGCACGAACATTTCCGGGTCCATCGCGCCGAGCTTCGCTGCAGCGGAACGGATGGCCTCCATCGATACGGTGGAAAAAGCAGTCTGGTTCGATTCAAGCATGACACTCACCTCGGTTGGATGCGGCCGCCTTTTGGTGAACTGGGCTCCGCCGGCGACCGGAACGGAACCTAAAGACGCATTCCCTAGGGTTCGATGTTCTGGATCTGGTCGAAGAAGGGTGCCATGCCGCAGCAATGGCCATCGTAAGCACCGACGAGGTGTCGACTGAGCGTACGGTCGTGCGGACATCCCCCGCGGCACAGCGAGTGCCACCGGCATTCGCGCATCGCCTCTGCGGCGCGCGTGCTTTCGCGCTTCGCCTCGGCGACGAACTTCGAATCGCGGATGATTTCGTACAGCGAGGTATTCAGAACATTGCCCATCTTGGAATCGGGGCCGCCGACGTATTTGTCGCAAGGCGCGATATCGCCGTTCGCCTCCACGGTGATGAAGCGGTCGGCGCAATCTCCGGACCACAGGCACGAGCCGGGCCTCTGGTTGCGGTGTATGGCGTCCACGAATTCATCGATGACGCTGATCTTGATCCGGTCGCGATATGCGCCTCGCCAGACGTCCAGCGTGTCGCAGAGGAATCCTACGAAGTCGGAAAACGGCAGGAAAGTGCCGTGCGCGACGCCGTCGTCGAAATCGTTCTCCGGCAGCGCATTGAGGAAATCCACCTGTTCGATACCTTCCTCGACGAGGAATTCCAGAAGGCGCGCCGGACCGAGTTTGAGGACATCCTGGTCGACAACCATCAGCACACCGTAGGGAATCCGACGCTCCCGGAGTTTGCGGATACCCTCCAGAACGCTTTGGGTCGAGCCACGGCCCTGCTTATCGATGCGACGCGCATCGTTGATTTCGGGCGGCCCGTCCAGGCTCAGACCGACGCCGATCTTCAGCGCGGCGAGGAAATCAAGCCATTCGTCGGTCAGATGCGTCGCGTTCGACTGGATGGAGTTCTTCACCACCTGCCCGGGTCGCTTGAACCGCTGCTGCAGCCAGATCATCTTCTTGAAGAATTTTGGCTTGAGCAGGGTGACTTCGCCGCCATGCCACACGAACTCGACGGTATGTGCGCCATGCATGGCCAGAGTCTCGTGGATGGTCCTCGCCATCACGTCGAAGCGCATGACCTGATTCGGGCCTTCCGCCCACGAACGGCAGTACACGCAGCGCAGATTGCACAGGCGCGTCGCTTTGAGCACGGCGACGATAGTTGCAGCGGGTGAAACGGCATGCGTCAGATCGCGGGCCGCTTCCGAGGCGTAGATCGCTTGCTCGAGCGGCGTCAGAAGTTGGCCGGCTTCGAGCGCGCCGAGCATGGCGACCGCGTCCTGACTGGTGTGCAGGCGCTTGAGCAGCGCGACCGCGGCTTCTTCTTCCGGGGTGAATTCCAACGGTCGATTCGATTCGAGATGTTGCATGGGCATCCTTGCTTCGCATGTGGATCAATGCCGCGATCCTGCGGCAGTCCATATTGACGCTTATACCGCATGTTACGTCTCGGTGTGTGCTGCAGTGCAACATTTACTCTTGGGGACGCCCGGGATTCCAGCAAAAAAGACGACAGCGGCTTAAGTCGGCAGCCCGCCCATGCCCGGCAACAACGGCCCCCCCAACCACATCCACCGCGCCATCCAGGCCGTGGTGATGGCGATCAACACCGTCAGCGGCACACCTACACGCAAAAAATCGCCGAAGGTGTATTGGCCGGGGTTGAGGATCAGCAGGTTGCCGTGGTGGCCGATGGGGGTGAGGAACGAGGCGACCGCGCCCATCGCGGTGCAGACGACGAACGGCACCGGCGGCAGGCCCAGGCCTTCGGCCAGGGCCAGCGCGATCGGGCACAGCAGCACGGTGGTGGCGGCGTCGGAGAGGATCTGGGTCAGCAGCGCGGCGGCGGCGAACATCACCAGCAGCAGCGTCAGCGGCGACCAGTGCGAGGCGTGCTCCAGCAGGAAGGACGCCAGCATGCTCGCGGTGCCGGTGCGCTCCATGGCGATGCCCAGCGGAATCACGCCGGCGATCATCACGAAGATGCGCACGTCGATCTGCCGATAGGCCTGCTCGACGCCGACGCAGCGGGTGAGCACCATGGCCACCGCGCCCGCGAGAAATGCGATCTGCGGCTGCAGCAGTTCTGTGGCGGAGGCGACGATCGCGGCGGCCATGATCAGCAGCGCCAGCGGCGCGCGGCTGCGGGTTTTCTTCTGGCCGTCGAACGGCATCAGCAGCAGGAAGCCGTGATGCGCGGCCAGTTGTTCGAAATTCTGCTGCCGGCCCCACAGCACCAGCAGATCGCCTTCCTGCAGCGGCATCTCGGCCAGTTCGCCGTGCAGCCAGCCTTCCTTGCGCCACAGGCCCACCACCACCACGCCGAGATTGCGCAGGAAGTCGACGTTGGCCACGCTGCGGCCGGCGAATTCCGAACGCGGCGCCACCACCGCCTGCACCAGCTGTTCTTCGCCGAGAAGTTCGGGCTTGTAGCCTTCCGCGGGTTTTTCGCCGTACTTCGCCACGGCATGCAGCGCCAGGCCGGGTTCGTCCTTGATCGAAGCGATCTCATCCGGCGACGCGCGCACCAGCAGCACGTCGCCGGCCAGGAACGGGCTGTCGTCGTGCTGCTGTCTGCGACGCATGCCGTGACGCAGCCAGTCCACCACCTGCAGGCGGTCGCCGAAGGTCTTCTCGAACGCCGCGCGCGTCTTGCCGATCCACGGCGAATCGGCTTCCACCACCAGCTCGGTGTAATAGCGCTCCAGGCGCAGATAGTCGGCCTGGCCGGATTCGCCGCTGCGCTTGGGCACCAGCCAGCGGCCCAGCAGCATGTACACGGTGCCCAGCAGCACCAGCGCCGCACCGATGGGCGTGATGGCGAAGATATCCAGCGACTGTTGCCCGTCGCGCTTCAGCAGATCGTTGGCCAGCAGG
>CALRWS020000058.1:0-19146 GCA_943371935.1 Chitinophaga pinensis
CGGACGGTCACGCGCGGACCGGGCACCACCTGCAGCTTGATGGCGACGGTGCGCTTCTCGCGATCGATCTCCGGCACCGGATTGACCTCGGCGAATGCGTAGCCGATGTTGCCCAGCGCGGCGATGATGGAGTCGGAAGACAGTTCAAGAAAGGTGCGCGAGAAGGTCTGCCCGGATTTCACCAGCACGTACTTCTCGATCTGTTCCTTCGACAGCACCGTGTCGCCGATGATCTCGACGCTGGAGAGCGTGTAGGTCTCGCCTTCGGTCATGTTGGCGGTGACGAACATGTCCTTCTTGTCGGGACTGATCGCGACCTGGGTGCCGTCGACGCTGAAATCGACATAGCCGCGGTCGAGATAGAACTCGTTGAGCTTCTCGAGGTCGCCGGTGAGCTTTTCGCGCGAGTACTGATCGTCGCGGCGGTACCAGCTCAGCCAGTTGCTTTCGTTCGATTCCCAGCGTTCGCGCAGATCCTCTTCCTCGAACTTCTCGTTGCCGATGAGGTTGATGTGGCGGATGCGCGCGGCCTTGCCTTCCTTGACGTTGATGGTCACGTCGACGCGGTTGCGGTCGAGGCGGGTGATGGTGGGATTGATCTCGACGTTGTACTTGCCGCGGTTGTTGTAGGCGCGGTTGAGTTCGAGGGTCACGCGGTCCAGCGCCAGGCGGTCGTAGGTTTCGCCTTCGGCAATGCCGATTTCCTTGAGGTTCTTCATCAAGTCTTCGGTCTTGATGTCCTTGTTGCCCGAGAGCGTGAGGGTGTTGATCGCCGGACGCTCGGTGACCGAGATCACGAGGATCCCCCTCGAGGGATCGGAGCCTTCGCGATCGACGCGGATGTCTTCGAAGAATCCGGTCTTGTACAGCGCGCGCATCGCTTCGCTGATGTTGCTCGAATCGATGGTGTCGCCGCGCTCGATCGGC
The DNA here is from genome assembly GCA_943371935.1 of Chitinophaga pinensis. Taxonomy (GTDB): domain Bacteria; phylum Pseudomonadota; class Gammaproteobacteria; order Xanthomonadales; family Xanthomonadaceae; genus Lysobacter_I. Next base: position 928 of record CALRWS020000058.1, read on the forward strand.
AGGTAGGTGAAGACGGTGCCGGCGCCGATGCGCTGCAGGCCGTCGACGCGGATGTCGGACACCGTGAAGCGCGGGGACGAGAGCGGGGACGCGGTTTGCGCCAGGGTGGGCGCGGCGTGGAGCGATGCCAGGCTCGTGGCGAGGGCAAGGGCCAGCAGGCGGCGGGTTGGCGTGCGCGTCATCAAATACGTCCGGTTATGGGGCTAGCGAATCGGTGGGGCGAAGCATTGCGATACGGATGGAGCGGGCGGAGCGGTACGACTGGATGTGGAGCGCGCGTCCATCGCGTCTTCTACTGGCTTCCTGCACGTGCTTCATGTGCAGGTCAGGCGGCCGGCCCGTCGTCGGGCGGCGGCTTGAGCGTGGCGCTGGCTCGCATCATTGGATCAGCCTTTGCAGGTCGTTGTAGAAGGCGAGGCCCATGAGCCCCAACAGCAGGACCAGCCCGACATATTGCCCGGCGGCCATCGCACGCTCGCTTAACGGCCGGCCCTTGGCCAACTCGATAAGGTAATACAGCAGGTGCCCCCCATCCAAGACCGGAATCGGCAGCAGGTTGAGGATGCCGAGGCTCAGGCTGAGCGCGGCGAGCAGGCTGATGTACCAGGCCAGCCCGTTCTGGGCATAGGCGTTGGCGGCGCGGCCGATGCCGATCGGCCCGGAAAACGTGTCTTTCACGGCCAGTTTGCCGGTGAAGGCGCGCTTGAACATGTTGAGCAGTTCGCCGGCCTGGAAGCGGGCCTCGCGCAGGGACGCGGGAACGGCTTCCAGCGGCCCGTAGCGCAGCACGGCGTCCTTGGCGGTCTTTTCGGGCGGCGCCGGCGCGACGCCGAGCAGCCACGAGGGCGCACTGGAGGCCGAGGCGCCGGGCTGACGCTGCAGCTTCGGCGCCAGGGTCACGGTCAGCGGGGCGCCGTCGCGGAGCAGTTCGACCGTGCCGCCGCCGCGCGGGCCGATCCGCGCCACCAAGGGCGCGATATCGCCCCAGAATTCCACCGGCGTGCCGTCGATGGCGACGATCCGGTCGCCGCTGCGCAGTTTGCCTTCGCCCGCCGAGCCCGGGCTCACGGCCTCGACCACCGCAGGCCGCATCTGGTGCCGCGGCACGATGCCGATCCTGCCGAACACGTCCTCGATCGCCTCGCCCTTGGGTACGCCGCCGAAATCGAGGCGGCGGGTGGTGTCGACGCCTTCCGCAGTACGGACCCGCACCGGCACCTGGCCGCGGTCGATGGCCGATGTGGCCAGCGCCATGCTCGCTTCGGTCCAGGTGGGGGTTTCGCGATCGCCGATGGCCAGCAGGGTGTCGCCGCGGCGCAAGCCGCCCTGGGCGGCGACGCCGTCCACCTGTCCCACCACCGGCACGTAGTCCGGGCGGCCGATCACGAACATCAGCCAGAACAGGGCGATGCACAGCACGAAATTGGCGAACGGGCCGGCGAAACTGATCAGCATCCGCTGGCCGACCGGCTTGTGGTCGTGGGACTGGGCGCGTTCTTCGACCGAGACTTCGGTCTTGCGGTCGGCCAGGTCGTGTTCGCCCAGCATCCGCACGTAACCGCCCAGCGGGATCGCGGCGACGGCCCATTCGGTGCCGTTGCGATCGCGGCGCATCCACAGCGGTTTGCCGAAGCCGACCGAGAACCGCAGCACCTTCACGCCGCACCAGCGCGCGGCCCAGTAGTGGCCCAGTTCGTGGAAGGTGACCAGCACGCCGAGAGCGACGATCAACCACCAGGCGGAACCGAGGAATTCGCTCATGCGTTCACCTGGCGGGGCGTCCCGTTACGAAGAATGGTGTCGAGGGTGACGGCGCGGGCGGCGGCATCGGCGGCAAGCAGGGCATCGAGCGAACCGGCCTGCGCATGCGGCATGCGTGCGAGAGCGTCTTCGACCAGTGCGGGGATCGACAGGAAACCGATCCGGCCCTGAAGAAAGGCTGAAACCGCTTCCTCGTTCGCGGCGTTCAATGCCGCCGGGGCGCAGCCGCCGGCGTCGAGGGCGGCGTAGGCGAGGCGCAGACACGGGAAGGCGTCGAGATCCGGCGGTTCGAAATCGAGCCGGCCGTGCTGGCGCAGATCGAGCCCGCCGACGCCGGATTCGATGCGCTCCGGCCAGGCGAAGCCCACCGCCAGCGCGGTGCGCATGTCGGGCAGGCCGAGCTGGGCGAGGGTGGAGCCGTCGACGAATTCCACCAGCGAATGCACCAGACTCTGCGGGTGCACCAGCACGTCGATGCGCGCCCCGGGCACGCCGAACAGATGGTGCGCCTCGATCACTTCGAGGCCCTTGTTCATCAGGGTCGCGGAGTCGACCGAGATCTTCGGACCCATCGACCATTTGGGATGCGCCACGGCCTGCGCCGGGGTGACATCGGCCAGCTGGGCGCGTGAACGACCGCGGAACGGGCCACCGGAGGCGGTGAGCTGGATGCGCTTCAAACCGGCGTGAGCGTGGGCATCCGGCAGGCATTGAAAGATCGCGTTGTGTTCGCTGTCGATCGGGATGATGGCCGCGCCGGCCGCGCGCGCCGCCGCGATCAGCAGCTCGCCGGCCAGCACCAGCGATTCCTTGTTCGCCAGTAGCAGGCGCTTGCCGGCGCGGGCGGCGGCGAGCGTGGACGACAGCCCGGCGGCGCCGACGATCGCGGCGACCACGGTGTCGCTGCCGGCGTCCGCGGCCAGCGCGTCGATCGCGGCCATGCCGGCGTGGGCTTCGGTCGCCAGCCCGGCTTCGCGCAGGCCGTCGCGCAGCGCGGCGTAGCCGGCGTCATCGGCGATGGCGGCATGCGCGGGGCGATGGGTCCGGCACAGCGCTAGCAGCGCGTCGACATTGCTGCCGGCCGCCAGCGTTTCCACGGCCAGCCGGTCCGGATGGCGGCCGATCACGTCCAGCGCCGAGGTGCCGATCGAGCCGGTCGCGCCGAGCACGGCGACGCGCCTCATCGGCATGCTCCAAAGCACATTGCTTCAAAGCGCCATGCTCCAAAACAGCATGCGCCGGGGCGGGTTGCGGTCGAAATCGGGGTCGCGGCAGGCATGGCGGTCATGGACCGTATCGACGCAGTCAAGTTCAGAACCCGAACATCAGCTTGCCCAGCGCGAACACCGGAAGCGCGGCCAGGACGCTGTCGATCCTGTCGAGCACGCCGCCGTGGCCGGGGATGAGGTGGCTGGAATCCTTGGCGCCGACGTGGCGCTTGAGCAGGCTCTCGTAGAGATCGCCGACCACCGAGAACAGGATCGTCCAGATCGCGACGATGGCCACGTAAGGCAGCTCTTTCATGCTGGCGCCGGCCAACGGCGCGGCGGCCAGGGCCACGATCATGCCGGCGATCACGCCGCCGACCAGACCTTCGACGGTCTTGTTGGGGCTGATCCGCGGGCTGAGCTTGGTCTTGCCGAACTTCCGTCCGGCGAAATAGGCGCCACTGTCGGCGGCCCAGACGATCATCAGCGCCACCAGCAGCCAGACGTGGCCCTGCGGTACGCCGCCCAGCAGGCTGGGTTCGGAGTCGCTGGCATGGATCAGCGCCAGCGCGCACCAGGCCGGGACGATGCTCAGCGTGGCCGCGGCCAGTTTGAAGACCCGGGCATGGGTGTCGTGGTCGGAGGCGAAGTCGTAATGACGCAGCCAGATCACCGCCAACAGCCACCAGATGACGCCCAGCATCATCATCAACTGGAACAGGATCAGCGAGCTGCCGGTCGCCGAGCGCGACGCCCAGACCAACGCCACCATCAGCAGCAGATTGACCACCAGCAGCACGCCGCGGGCGATCGGATCGTCGATTTCGGCCAGCCGCAGCCATTCCCACAGGCCGATCAGGAACGCGGCGGCGCTCAGCGCGGCCATCCACGGCGTGGACAACAGCAGCACGGCGGCGATGGCGAGGGGAGCCATGACCAAAGCGGCCAGCAAGCGCGTTCGGGTCATGCGTCGTTCCTGTCGGGCAGATGGGATGGAACGGGCGCGACCTGGGCACTGGTCAGGCCGAAGCGGCGCTCGCGCCCCGCGAAGTCGTCCAGCGCCTGATCGAGCGTAGCGACATCGAGATCCGGCCACAGGGTCTCGGTGAACCACAGTTCGGTGTAGGCGAGCTGCCAGAGCAGGAAATTGCTGATCCGGTGATCGCCGCCGGTGCGGATGAACAGGTCCGGCGGCGGCAGGTCGGCCAGCGCCATGCGCGCGGCGACCGCGGCTTCGTCGATCTCGTCCGGCCGCAGCCGGCCGGCGGCCACGTCCTCGGCCAGCGCGCGTGCGGCCGAGGCCACGTCCTGACGGCCGCCGTAGCTGGCGGCGATGACCAGATGCAGGGTGCGGTTGCCGGCGGTGCGCTGCTCGGCGTCGCGCATGCGCCCGAGGATCTCGGGCTGGAAGCGGTTGCGTTCGCCGATGAAGCGCAGACGCACGCCGCGGCGATGGAGTTCGTCCACTTCGCGTTCCAGCGCGTTGAGGAAGAGCTTCATCAGCGCCCCGACCTCGTCCTCCGGCCGGCCCCAGTTCTCGCTGGAGAACGCGAACAGCGTCAACGCCTTGATCCCGCGCTGCAGGCAGTAGTCGATGCACAGATTGACCGCGCGCGCGCCGGCGCGATGGCCGATGACGCGCGGGCGGCGGCGGCGCTCGGCCCAGCGGCCATTGCCGTCCATGATCACGGCCAGATGGCGCGGGATCTTCGGCGGTTGCGGCGCTTGCGGCAGGCTCATCCGGCTGGCCTTAGACGGCCATCAGTTCCTGCTCTTTCGCCTTCACCACTTCGTCGACGTCCTTGATGGCCTTGTCGGTCAGCTTCTGGATGTCGTCCTCGCTGCGCCGCTCTTCGTCTTCGGTGATCTTCTTTTCCTTCAGCAGCTCTTTGACCTGCTGATTGGAATCGCGGCGGATATTGCGGATCGCGACCTTGCTGTCCTCGCCTTCTGCATGCACGTGCTTGGACAGTTCCCGGCGGCGCTCCTCGGTGAGCGGCGGCAGGTTGATGCGGATGGTGGTGCCGGCGGTATTGGGGGTCAGGCCCAGGTCGGAGGCGTAGATCGCCTTCTCCACCGCGGCGACCATGTTCTTTTCCCAGGGGGTGATGACCAGCGAGCGGGCGTCGGCGACGGCGATGCTGGCGACCTGCGACAGCGGCATTTCCGAGCCGTAGTAATTGATCTTGAGATGGTCGACCAGCGACGGCGAGGCGCGGCCGGTGCGGACCTTGGTCAGGCTGTGGCGCAGCGCGTCCACGCTCTTGGCCATGCGTGCCTGGGTGTCTTTCTTGATGTCGTTGAGCATGCCGGGTTCCTGTTCGATCGGGTTGCGTCTATTGAATCGTCGGCCGCGGGCGGAAGCGCCTGCGCGGCCGGAACGCCAAGACCGGCGATTATATGCGATGCGGGTCCGGAGCCGTCCGCGCCCGGTCCCGGTGCCCGGCCTCAGTGCCCGTGCGGGTGCCCGTCGCCGCGCCCGTCGCCGTGCGGCGCGCGGTCGTGACGGTCGTGCTCGCAGGCCTTGCCGTGCTCGATCTGCAGGGTCGCGTGGTTGATGCCGAAACGCTGGTCGAGGTCCCGCACCAGCGCGTCGAGGAAGCGGTCGTGGTCCTCCGTGCCGGGTCGGACCAGATGCGCGGTCATCGCGATTTCGCCCGCGCCCAGCGACCAGATGTGCAGGTGATGGACCGCCTGCACGCCCGCCTGTCCGGCCAGGAAGGCCTGGACCTCGTCCTGATCGATGCCCCGCGGCACCGCGTCCATCGCCGCCTCGAAGGCGTCGCGCAGCAGCCGGAACGCACCCAGCGCCACCACCACCGCCACCAGCAGTGCCGTGGCCGGGTCCAGCCAGCGCCAGTCCAGCCACAGCATGCCCAGGCCGGCCAGCACCGCCGCCAGCGACACTGCGGCGTCCGCGATCAGGTGCAGGAAGGCGCCGCGCCGGTTCATGTCCTGGCTGTGACGGTGGCCGTCGCCATCGCGCATGAACCAGGCCGCGCCCAGATTCACGGCGATGCCGATGGAGGCGATGACGATGACCGGCAGCGCCGGGATCTGCGGCGGATCGGCGAAGCGGCGCACCGCTTCCCAGCCCAGCGCGCCGCTGAATCCGACCAGCAGCAGCGCATTGCCCAAAGGCGAGAGCAGGGTGGCGCGGCGCCATCCGTAGGTGTGACGGCCGGTGGGCGCCCGCTTGGCCATGACCGCCGCGCCCCAGGCCAGCGCCAGGCCCAGCACATCGCCGAAGTTGTGCAGCGCATCGGACAGCAGCGCCAGCGAATCGGTATAGAAGCCGTAACCGGCTTCCAGCGCGGTGTAGGCGAGATTGATCAGCGTCGCGACGGCGAACGCGCGGGTGCCGGTGGCGAAGCCGTGGTTGTGGCCGTGATGGCCGCCGTGCGCAGGCGCGTGCGGACCGGGCGCATGCGCAGAGGCATGGTCGTGGTCGTGGTGATCGTGATCGTGATCGTGCTTGGACATGCGCGGATGTTGGCACGACCCCCGAAGCGGACACTATCCGGCGATGCCCGCGCGGGCACCGCCGGACGTCGTGAAGATCACTCGCGGGTCAGGCGCTTCAGCAGCGGCGTGGCGAGGAACAGAAGCGCACCGGCGGCCAGACCGATCCACATCATCCGGGTGAAGACATCGGCATAGGTCGCCAGCGCTTCGGTGGCCGAGGCTTCCGGCGGGATCGCGGCCCAGGTGCCGAGGCGGCCGGCGATGATTTCGCCGAACGCCGAGAACAGGAACCACGCGCCCATCATCATGCCCACCGCGCGCGGGATCGACAGCGAGGTCACCGCCGACAGACCGATCGGCGACAGCACCATTTCGCCCAGCACCAGCACGAAGTAGGCGAGGATCATCCACCACAGGCTGACTCTGCCATCCACGCCGGGATTGAGTGCGGAGAAGGCCAGAATGCCGAAGGCCAGACCGCAGAACACCAGGCCCCAGGCGAATTTCGCGGGATAGCTCGGGTTGAGGCCCATGCGGTCCAGCTTCGGCCACAGCCAGGCGAACGGGAAGCTCAGCACGATCACGAACAACGCGCCGATGGCCGTGGTCTGCGACGCCTTCCACGGGATGCCGAATGTGGTGAGGTCCATCGTGCGGCTGGCCATCGCCACCCACGGGCCATAGGTTTGTTCGTACAGGCCCCAGAACAGCGCGCTGACGGTGATCAGCACCATCAGCATGATCATCCGACCCTTGTCCCGCGCGCTGATGCCCGAGACCAGCAGGCGGATGAACCAGACATACAGCGCCGCGCCCAGCACCACCGCGACCAGTTCGGTGAGCGTCACCTCATGGCCGCCGGCCAGCGCCGACAGCGGACCCAGATCGATACGGGTCTGCAGCACCTGCCACACCACCACGGCCATCACCGCACCGCCGAGGTAGATCAGCCATTCGCGGGACAGGCCGGCGAACACCGGCGCCTTGAGCATCGCCGGGTCCGCGGGTTCCGCCAGACCGTACAGGTGCTTCTGACCGATGACGAACTGCACCAGACCCAGCGCCATCATCACGCCGGCCAGCGCAAAGCCGTAGCCCCAACCGTATTCCTCGCCCAGGTAGCCGACGATCAGCGACGAAATGAACGCGCCGACGTTGATGCCCATGTAGAAGATCGTGAAACCCGAATCGCGGCGCGGGTCGGTGTCGCTGTAGAGCCGGCCCACGATCGTCGAGATGTTCGGCTTGAGGAAGCCCACGCCCACGCCGATCAGCGCCAGCGACGCGTACATGATCTGCACCGCGAAACCGTCCGGCACCGCATTGCCCACCGTGCCGCTGGCCGCGTGGCCGGTATAGGCCATGCCCAACTGGCCCAGCACCAGCAGGATGCCGCCGAACACCACCGCCTTGCGCATGCCCAGGTAGCGGTCGGCCAGCAGCCCGCCCAGCAGCGGCAGCGCGTAGGCCAGGCCGGCATAGGTGCCCAGCAGCAGATAGCCGTCGGTATCGGTGAACAGGTGATGCTTGGTCAGGTACAGGAACAGCAGCGCCTTCATGCCGTAGAACGCGAAGCGCTCCCACATCTCGGTCAGAAAGCAGACGTACAGGCCTTTGGGATGGCCGAAGATTTGGTCCTGATCGGACAGGGCGGGCGCTTGGGTGGTCACGGCGATTTCCGGTGAGACGAACGGCGGAGTATGCCAGCGGCGGCCCGTCGAAGTCCGCTGCGGTCCGCCCACCGCCGTGCCACCGGCGCCGGGGGTGTCTTTCGGGCTATGCCGCACCCCGGCCGCCGGCCTACCATCGCGGTCCGATCCATTGCCGACCCCCGACAGGAAGCCCCATGTCCCCGATGCGCACCTCCCTGTGGCTGGCCATGTGCCTGCTGATGCCCGTGGCCGCCAACGCCGCGCGCGGCCTCGAGCCCCGCGACCTCGTCGCGCTCGACCGCTATTCCTCGCCCACGCTGTCCACCGACGGCCGCGTGCTGGTCTTCGCCAAGCGCAGCGTGGACCTCGCCGCGAACAAGTCTTCGACATCGCTGTGGATCGAGAATCTGGCCGCGCGCGATGCCGCGCCGCCCAAGCGCCTGACGCCCGAAGGCTGGAACGTCAATTCGCCGACGTTTTCCGCGGACGGCAAAACCGTGTACTTTCTCAGCGCGAAATCCGGCAGCCAGCAGCTGTATGCGATTCCCGCCGCGGGCGGCGAGCCGAAACAGCTGACCGATCTGCCGGTCGACGTCGGCGGCTACAAGCTGTCGCCCGACGGCAAGCGCGTCGCGCTGGCGCTGGAAGCGTTCGTCGACTGCAAATCGGATCTCGCCTGCACGAAGAAGCGCCTCGACGACACCGCCGCGCGCAAGAGCAGCGGCGTGCTGTACGACAAGATCTTCGTGCGCCACTGGGACACCTGGGCCGACGGCCGCCTCAACCGCGTGTTCGCCGCGACCCTGCCGCAGGGCAAGGAAAAACCGCTGAAGACCGCGACGCTGATCGGCGCCGACGTGATCGGCGACGTGCCGTCCAAGCCCTTCGGCGACACCAGCGAATTCGCATGGTCGCCGGACGGCAATGCGTTCGTACTGTCCGCGCGCAAATCCGACCGCACCGAGCCGACCAGCACCAATTTCGATCTTTACCTCGTCGCCGCGGATGGCAGCGGCAGCGCGCGCAATCTCACCGCCGCCAACAAGGCCTGGGACACCGGCCCGGTGTTCTCCGCCGACGGCAAGACCCTGTATTACCGCGCGATGAAGCGTCCGGGCTTCGAGGCCGACCGCTTCGCGCTGATGGCGATGGATCTGGCAACCGGCAGCACCCGCGACCTCGCGCCGAAGTGGGACGCGTCCGCCGACGGCATCACCCTGTCCGCGGACGGCAAATCCATTTACACCACCGCGCAGGAACTCGGGCGGCATCCGCTGTTCTCGGTGTCGATCGACAGCGGCGAAGTGACCTCGATCTTCAAGGACGGCACCGTGGGCGCATTCGAGCTTGCGGGCGACACGCTTGCCATCGCCGCGAATTCGATGAAGACCGGCGACGTGATCCACACCACCAGCGCCGACGGCAAGGCGCCGCTGCGCGCGATCACGCCCAGCGCCGAAAAGATGCTGCCGGACGTGCGTTTCGGCGAGTACGAACAGTTTCGCTTCCCGGGCTGGAACAACGAAACGGTGCACGGCTACGTGCTGAAGCCGTGGAATTACGAGGAAGGCAAAACCTATCCGGTCGCGTTCCTGATCCACGGCGGCCCGCAGGGCAGCTTCGGCGACGGCTGGAGCTATCGCTGGAACCCGCAGACCTACGCCGGCCAGGGCTACGCGGTGGTGATGATCGATTTCCACGGCTCCACCGGCTACGGCCAGAAGTTCACCGATTCGATCAGCGGCCACTGGGGCGACCGCCCGCTGGAAGACCTGCAGAAAGGCTGGGCCGCGGCGCAGAAGAAATACGCGTTCCTCGACGGCGACCGCGCCTGCGCGCTCGGTGCCAGCTACGGCGGCTACATGATCAACTGGCTCGCCGGCAACTGGTTCGACAAGAAGGGCAATGCGCCGTTCAAGTGCCTGGTGAACCACAACGGCGTCTTCGACACCCGTTCGATGGGTCTGGTCACCGAAGAACTGTGGTTCACGGAATGGGAGTTCGGCGGCCCGCTGCACGAGAAGCCCGAAGGCTACGAACGCTTCAATCCGGCACGCCATATCCAGAAGTGGAAGACGCCGATGATGGTGGTTGCCGGCCAGAACGATTTCCGCGTGCCGATCGATCAGAGCCTGTCGACGTTCACCGCCCTGCAGCGCCGCGGCATCGAGTCGCAGCTGCTGTATTTTCCGGACGAGAACCACTGGGTGCTCAAGCCGCAGAACAGCCTGCAGTGGCACGACGCCGTGCATGCGTGGATGAAGAAATACATCGGCCCCTGATCGGGCCGGTGCCGCGCGATCGCATCCGAACAGGAAGGGCGGCCCCCAGGCCACTGCTTCCGATTTCTCCGTAGAGCGGCCTTCAGGCCGCTGTCCTTGACGTTTGTAGAGCGGCCTTCAGGCCGCTGCTGTTATCGAGGAAGCAAAGCAGCGGCCTGAAGGCCGCTCTACGGGGTGGAGACGGAAACGGCACGTGCGCTCCTTGCGTCGCTCGGGCATGATCGGCAGCCGTTCCGAACACCGAGCCGCCATCGATGGCCCTTGAGACCGTAACCGACGCCACGCCCCCGCTGATTTCCAACGATATCGTGGTCTTCGGCCTCATCGCCGCCACGCTCGCGGCGGTGTTCTGGAGCGCATCGCGCGAGCGGGGAGGCTTCAAACGCTTCTATGCGGTGGTGCCACCGCTGCTGCTCTGCTACTTCCTGCCGGGCCTCTACAACACGTTCGGGCTGATCGACGGCGCCAACAGCAAACTCTACAACCCGGTCGCCAGTCGCGTGCTGTTGCCGGCCGCACTGGTGCTGCTGACGCTGTCCGTCGATATCCGCGCGATCTTCCGTCTCGGTCCGAAACTGCTGGCGATGTACATCACCGCGTCGCTGAGCGTGATGGCCGGCGGCGTGATCGCGTTCCTGCTGGTGCGCGCGATCTTTCCCGAAGCGATGGCCGGCGACACCTGGGCCGGTATGGCCGCGCTGGCCGGCAGTTGGATCGGCGGCGGCGCCAACATGATGGCGATGAAGGAAATCTTCGACGTCGACGCCACCACCTTCGGACAATTCGCGGTGGTCGATGTCGCCGTAGGCTATGCGTGGATGGCGACGCTGATCTTCTTCGCCCAGCGCGCGGCGAAGATCGATGCGCGCAGCGGCGCGGACACACGCGCCATCGACGAGCTCAAGGAGCGCATCGCCGCGTTCAAGGCGCAGCACGAACGCATCCCGACCCTGACCGATCAGATGATGATCGTCGGCATCGCGTTCGGTACCGTTGGACTTGCCCACGCTATCGCCGGGTCGGCATCGGCGTGGTTCGGCGCGAATACCGCTTGGGCCTCGAAAGTCAGCCTGCACGAACCCTTCGTCTGGGTGATCGCGATCTCCACGTTCGCCGGCCTGGCCCTGAGCTTTACCCGCGCGCGTTCGCTGGAAGGCGCGGGCGCCTCCACGCTCGGCACGCTGCTGCTGTATTTCCTGATCGCGGCCATCGGCATGCAGATGGACATCCTGGCGCTGTTCGAGCGTCCTCAACTGCTGTTGCTCGGCTTCGTCTGGATCGCCTGCCACATCGCGCTGCTGTGGATGATGGGACGGCTCCTGCGCGTGCCGTTCTTCTATTTCGCGATCGGTTCGCAGAGCAATATCGGCGGCCCGGCGTCGGCGCCGGTGGTGGCCTCGGCTTTCCATCCTTCGCTGGCGCCGGTGGGCGCGCTGCTGGGCACGCTCGGTTATGCCACGGGCACCGCGCTGGCTTACATTCTTGGATTGATACTCAAGGCGCTGGCGGGCGCGTAGGCCGTCAGGCTTTTCCATCCGTCGCTGGTGCCGGCGGCGTCCTGCTTGCGGTGTTGGGGTATGCGCTGGGGACGTATTGCGCGTACATGGTGGGGCTGATGTTGCAGCGAATGGTTTGATCGGGTTCCATGCTGTTCCCGCGATCCTGATGCCAGTGTCGGTGTTCATGATTTGTTTTCGCGGGTAACGCTTGGAACCTTTTCCGCGCCGGGGCGCGGGTCACTTTCTTTGTCGCACTGCGCCGCGTGCGGCGCGAACGGCGAAGCCGGCCCGAAGGGCGAGCGCCGCAGGCGCGAGTCAAGAAAGTAACCAAAGAAAGCTCTTCAGTACCTAGGCAAATCTGCCATTCAAGCTTGGCCTGGATTTTTGTATGAGACATCCATGTCTCATATAAAAACGGCGCACATCCTGTGCGCTGCCCTACGGGTCTCCTGTTCCAGCCGATTGATCCGGCCAGGAGACGTCCGAACTCTGCATCCCTGCGTAGGAGGGCCTTCAGGCCCGAGCTTCTAGGCCGCAAACCAGACCACAAGCCAGCTCGGGGCTAAAGCCCCTCCTACGCAAGCACAGCTATGGATTTGAACATATTGGTTACTTTCTTGACTCGCGCACGCCGCTCAGTGCGCCAAAGAAAGTAACCCGTGCCCCGGCGCGGAAAAGGTTCCAAGCGTTACCCAAAAAACAGACTCACCGAAATGGATTTCAAAGAAAACGGGCCGCAATGCGACCCGTTTCAACTGAACACTGAAGCCTGCTGTCGGCTTATCTGCCAGCCTTCGCAGCCCCACCAGCACCCGCAGGCTTCCCCCCGATATGCCGCGCGAAGAAATTCAGCATCTCGGTATAGAGCTTCAACTTGTTTTCGTCCTTGTAGAACCCGTGCATCTCGCCGCTGGTGATCATCACGCCTTCCGGCGTGTTGCCCGCGGCGATCAGCGCCTTCTCCATCGCCTCGGTGTTTTCCGGCGGGCAGCGCGGGTCGCGGGCGCCAGCGGCCAGATACACCGGGATTTTGATCTTGTCGGCATGGTTCACCGGCGACATCGCGTCGCGTTCCGGCTTGGTCTTGCCCAGTGCGCGCTGCATGTACAGCCGGCCGCCGTCGGACCGGCTGGTATCGCTCTTGGTCATCTGGATCTCGGCGTCGTACGCGCCCACGTAGCCGAAGGCGCACTTGAACAGGCCCTGCTCGCGCGCTGGGGCCATCATCGACGCGTAGCCGCCGAAGCTGCCGCCGTAGATGCAGACGCGGTCCTTGTCCGCATAGCCCTTGTCGATGGTCCAGCGCGTGGCGTCGATGATGTCGTTCATGATGCCGGTCGCCCAGGTGCCGAACGCCATGTCCTGGAAGCCTTTGCCGAAGCCGCCGGAGCCGCGGAAATTGATCTGCAGCACCAGATAGCCGCGACTGGCCAGCAGTTGGCTTTCCCAGTTGAAATCCCAGTCGTCGCGCGGACCCATCGGGCCGCCGTGCACGTTGACGATCATCGGCAGATTCTTGCCGTCGCTGCCGTTGGGCACGGTCAGATAACCGTAGATCTTCAGCCCGTCGCGGGTCGTAAGCGAAATGGGTTTGACGCTGGCCATGCGCTTGCTGTCGATCCACTTGCGCTGCTGCATCAGGAATCGCGCCTTGTTGGTCGCGCGGTCGTAGAGATACAGCTCGCCCGGATTGCTGTCGCTGTTGACCTGCACGATGATCTGGCTGCCGTCGCGCGTGGCGCTTGAGAAATTCACCGCCTGTCCCGGAAACGATGCCGCCAGCGATGCGTACAACTGCGCGTCCGCATGCTCTTTCTCCAGCAGCGTGACTTCCGGCGCACCGGCCGCGGTCACGATGCCCAGCACCACATCGCTGCCGTCGACCGCGGCGATGTAGCCGGCGGGATCCGACACCGGATCCTCGAACAGGGCGTCGAACTTGCCGGTATTCCTGTCGATGGTGCCGAACGCGATGGGCGCCTTGCCGTCGCTTTCGGTGGCGTAGATGCGGCCGTCCCGCGAACTGCCGAACACGCTCAGCGATTTCCCGGAGGACTTGGCGCTGTTGACCAGCGTCCAGTCGCCGTTTTCCTCGCGACGGTAAAGCTCGGTGCTTTCGTCGAACTCGCCGGCCTCGTTCTTGTAGTCGCTGCACACGGCGAAGCGCGGCATTTTCTTCGCGTCCAGCGCGATACCGCAGTTTTCGCGCGGCGCGCGCCCCAGACCTTTCCAGCGGCCGCTGAGGGTATCGACTTCCACGACTTCGGTATTCACGCCTTCCGATGAACGCGGATAGCTCACCGACATCAGCACCTTGCCTTCGTCGTTCTGCGGGTTGTCGAGCAGGCTGAAGCGGGCATCCTGCAGATCGCGTGCGCCTTTCTTGCCCATTTCCAGAAACCGGGGCGAGGAGCCGTCGGCGTTGACCGTGTACCACTCGCCGGTGCCGAACGGCTGCGCGAACCGGCCGACCTTGCGCACGGAGGTGAACATCAGCCGGTCCGGGCTGACCCAATGAAAGGCGCCGACGCTCTTTTCGTTCGGCAACTGGTTGACCTTCATGATGCTCATGTCGCGGGTGCGCAGCACGGTCAATACGTCGATCTCGCCGCGGTCCACGGTCATCGCCAGATACTCGCCGGTCGGCGAAATCTTCACGCTGCTGTAGGTCGGGTTGCGCACGAAGTCCATGACAGGAATGTCGGCAGGTTCGGCGGCGGTGACAGCTTGGGCAGCGCAGGCGAGGGCGAGCGCGATGACGGTTCGATGCATGGAGATCCCCGGAACAGAAATATGAATATTGAAGACGAAAGGCGCGGCCCCACCCCGGGCCGCGCGTGACTGATCCTATCGTAAAACGCGCAGTGCGCGCTTCAGCCGCCGCGCCTCAGCAACACCGCGACGCCCCGCGCCCGTAGCGGGCCTCCCGCCGGTTGGCGAAGAACGCCTCGCGGGTCATCGGCGGCGTATCCGGATGCAGGCGGCGCATGTGCGCCAGATACAGGTCGTAGTCGGGCACGCCCACGATCAGTCTCCCGGTCTGCACCAGCAGGCGCCAGACCGCGCGGGCGCGCTCAGCGAAGGCCGTCGATCGCGACATAATCGCTCTCCAGCACGCTCGGTTGCGGCTGCCGGCGCGCGATCAGCGCGGCGCGCACGCCGAAGATCAGCATCAGCGTCACCACGCTCATGAACAGCACGCACAGCGCCGCGTCCAGCTGATTGTTGAAGACGATCCGCTCCATGTCCTGCAGCGATTTTGCCGGGGCCAGCACTTCGCCCGAGGCCAGCGCCGCGCCGAACTTGTCGGCGTTGGCGAGGAAGCCGATCTTCGGGTCGGCGTGGAAGAGTTTCTGCCAGCCCGCGGTCATCGTGCACACCAGCAGCCACACCGTCGGCACCGCCGGGATCCACAGATAACGCTCGCGCTTCATCTTCACGATGACCACGCACACGAAGATCATCGCCATGCTCGCCAGCATCTGGTTGGCGATGCCGAACAGCGGCCACAGCGTATTGATGCCGCCCAGCGGATCGACCACGCCCTGGTACAGGAACCAGCCCCAGCCCGCGACCGCCAGCCCGGTGCAGACGATGTTCGCGGTCCAGCTTTCGGTGCGGCGGAACGGCGCGTACACCACGCCGATCACTTCCTGGATCATGAAGCGCGCCACGCGCGTGCCGGCGTCGATGGTGGTGAGGATGAACAGCGCCTCGAACAAAATCGCGTAGTGGTACCAGAACGCCATCATGCCGCTGCCGCCGACCAGCCCGTGCAGGATCTGCGCCATGCCCACCGCCAGCGTGGGCGCGCCGCCGGTGCGCGACAGCACCGTGGATTCGCCGATCTCGTTCGCGGTCGCGGTCAACATCTCCGGGGTGATCACGAAGCCCCAACTCGAGATTGCCGCCGCCGCCGATTCCGGCGTGGTACCGATCAGCGCCGCAGGCGAATTCATCGCGAAATACAGGCCCGGGTCCAGCACGCAGGCCGCGATCAACGCCATGATCGCCACGAACGCTTCCATCAGCATGCCGCCGTAACCGATCACCCGCGCGTCGCGCTCGTTCTCCAGCATCTTCGGCGTGGTGCCGCTGCTGATCAGCGCATGGAAACCCGAGATCGCGCCGCAGGCGATCGTGATGAACAGGAACGGGAACAGCGACCCCGAGAACACCGGGCCGCTGCCGTCGATGAACTTCGTCATCGCCGGCATCTTCAATTCAGGCATCGCGAACAATATCGCCACCGCCAGCAGCACCACCGTGCCGATCTTGAGGAAGGTGCTGAGGTAATCGCGCGGCGCCAGCAGCAGCCACACCGGCAGCACCGCCGCCACGAAGCCGTAACCGATCAGCATCCACGCCAGCGCCTTGCCGTCGAACGTGAAGCGCGGCCCCCACACCGCCGACGCCGCCACCGCTTCGCCCAGCCAGATCGACGCCAGCAGCAGCACCAGGCCAATCACTGACACTTCCATGATCCGCCCCGGCCGCAGCCAGCGCAGATAGATGCCCATGAACAGCGCGATGGGAATGGTCATCGCCACCGTGAACGTGCCCCACGGACTGATCGCCAGCGCCTTCACCACCACCAGCCCCAGCACCGCCAGCAGGATCACCATGATCGCCAGAATGCCGACCATCGCCGTCAGCCCGGCCGCGTTGCCCATCTCGCTGCGGATCATGTCGCCCAGCGACCGCCCGTCGCGCCGCGTCGACAGGAACAGCACCATGAAATCCTGCACCGCGCCCGACAGGATCACCCCGAACAGGATCCACAGCATCCCCGGCAGATAACCCATCTGCGCCGCCAGCACCGGCCCCACCAATGGCCCCGCGCCCGCGATCGCCGCGAAATGGTGGCCGAACAGCACCCGCTTGTCGGTGGGCACGTAATCCAGCCCGTCGTTGCGCCGCCACGCCGGCGTCGCCCGCGTCCCGTCCAGCCGCAGCGCGTACTCGGCGATGTACTTCGAATAGAAGCGATACCCGATCGCGAACATCGACACCGCCGCCGCCACGATCCAGAACGCACTGATCGTCTCCCCCCGCGACAGCGCCACCGTGCCCAGACAGAACGCCGCGAACAGCGACAGCAGCCCCCAGCCGGCGATCTTGATCATCGTCATGCCCACACCCCGAATGTGCGGCCCCTCCGGCCGAAGCCCGAAGGGTCGCCCGGATACCCGTGCCGGTCAATCAAGCCGCACCGCCCGACTTCGTAGGAGGCCTTCCTGTAGGAGGGCCTTCAGGCCCGATCTCTTGATCTTCGTACGAGGCCCTTCATGCCCGAGCCCTCGCTCTTCCGTAGGAGGGCCTTCAGGCCCGAGCTCTTCCTCCAGACGCCTCGCGACCGATTCCAAACCGCCCCCTTTGAAAAAGGGGGCCGTCGATCGCGCAGCGATCGGCGGGGGGATTTGCTCTTCGCCCGCGCACGCTGGTTCCTTCCGTGCCTGGCCATCTCTCCTCCCGAGCGGTCAAGGCGATGCAGGCCCGAGCTCTTGCCCCCGTATCCAAACACCCACCCGCCACCCGCCACCACTCGAACAACCCACACACGCCGCAAACCCTCAGCGCAACGCATCCGCAGAAAACTCCGACGCATCGAACGAAGCCAGCGACACATCCCCGATCTCGTCCGGGCTCAGCACGCGTTCCGCGCCTGTCCCGCTGTCCATGCGGTCGAACCCGCGATGCACCACGCCCATCAAGCGCCAGTCGCCGCCCCCGGGCGCAGAGGTGAAGCGGAACTCGCTAGACCACGATTCGCGCGACCCGCCCTCGAAGCGCAGCGTGAGCGCCCCGGGTTCGATGCGGACGCCCTGCAGCGGGTCGCCGGCCATGCCGCCGCAGCGAAGGCAGGCGATCGCGCGCGGGCTTTCGATCGCCCGTTGCAGGCGGCCGTCGGCATCGCGGCGCAACAGCAGCAGCGGGCGAGGCTGGCGGGCCGCTTCGCCATCACCGGCATCCAACACGATCGCCGCGTCTTGGTCGCCATCCCCGTCCATGTCCCCACGTGCCGCCAGACGCAAACTGGCGCCAGCGGGCAGGAATGCCGATAGCTCGACGTCCGAAGCATCGGGTTGAGACAACCCCGGCTGCGACGCGCATGCCGACAGCAGCACCAGGCCCAGGCCCGCCCATATGGCGAGAGATTGCGGGAGTGACTGCATGACCGTACTGTCCCTGGCCCTTTCGGGCGAGCCGGCCCAGTGTAGGCAATCGCCCTCGCCGGCAAAAACCTGTCGGATCAATCGGAAAGCCGTGCCCCGGCCACGCCAAGTTCCCAATGCCCTTCAACCGCCATCGGTCCCGCCGACCGGCATGCGTGCCCGGAAGGCCGGCGATG
>CALRWS020000059.1:0-18494 GCA_943371935.1 Chitinophaga pinensis
CCCCGGCCCTTGCCGTCGCCGACGGAAACCGCTCGAATCCGACGTCGACCGAACATGACACCGACGCAGTGCCCGCGCGACTGGATTCGGTGCGGCTGCTGTCGCTCGATGCCCACGGCCGCGTACTCAACTGGATCAGTTGGCAGGACGCCGCCTGCCTCTACGCCCGCGGCGCAGTCGCATGGACGCTCGGCGAGCCCTGTCTCAACGTCCACGGCGGCATCAACCGCATCAGCGGCGAACGCAGCGTCATGGAACTGCATCCCATCGTCGCCGCGCGCGGCCACGCCCGCTCGCATGCGCTCGACCCCACCCCGACGCTCAGCAATACCGCGCTGTTCGCGCGCGACCAGCACCTGTGCCTGTACTGCGGCAAGCATTTCAGCCGCCAACTGCTGACCCGCGACCACGTGGTGCCGCTGTCGCGCGGCGGCCGCGATCACTGGGAAAACGTGGTCTGCGCCTGCTTCCACTGCAATTCGCGCAAGGGCGGCCGTACGCCGCAGCAGGCGTCGATGCCGCTGCTCGCCGTGCCCTACCGTCCGAGCTGGGTTGAGCACCTGATTCTGAGCAACCGCAACATCCTTGCGGATCAGATGGCGTTCCTGAAAACGCACCTGCCCAGGAATCCACGCGGCCCCCGCATTCTGGCGTGATCGCTGCCGTCGATTTTCGCGGCATGCGTCGCAGTACGCACGGACCGGCATCGACAAGCCGCAGCAAACTGACGCAGAAGGTAACAAAGCGCCGCATCGCGCGCGTTGACGGGGAAAACCCGCTTGGCGACACTGCACAGTCAATATGCATCGGGCTGAAAACATGTCGTTCACGCTGGGCCTGACAGGGATGGATCAAGCCACCGAATCCGCGCTCAAAGCCGCATTCAACGAGGTCTCCGGGCGGATTCGCGGTTGGTCGATGGTGGCGGAAAACGACGCCGAGTACATCATCGTCGACATGGACAGCATGTACGGCCCGATGAGCTGGCTGCGTCTGCATGCCGCCGGCAAGAAGATCATCGCCCTCACCTCGGCGTCACGTACCCAGGCAGACTTCCTGCTGCCGCGGCCGTTTGATGCGCGCCAGCTCGGCGAGGTTCTGGGCGACATCGGCGGTGGTATCGCCGAGATTCCGGCGCCGCCCGCGCCCGTCGCCGTTCCGCCCCCTGCGCCTGTCCGCGCGCCCGAACCCGCACCGGCGCCCGTCGTGGCCGCCCCGCCGCCGCCCGCACCCGCTCCACCACAGCCTGCTGCTCCGCCGCCGCCGCCGCCGCCGCCGCCGGCACCCGCGCCCGCACCGCCACCCGTGGCCGCGCCCGCACCGCCTGCGCCTCCAGTCATCGCTGCGGCACCCGCACCGGCCGCAGCCGCAATCCCGGCACCACCCGCAGCCGCCGCGCCAGCACCCGCGGCGACAGCGACCGCTCAACCCGAAGAACCCGCCGCGCAGGTCACGCGCAGCACCGCCTTCTCGCATTGGCTGCGCCCCGGCGCACTCAACGGCCGCGCCCGCTATCAGAGCGGCAAGGGGCCTGAACTGTTCATCGATTTCGCCCAGCGCCAGTACTTCGGCCCGGCCACGCTCAAACCTCTGGCCGAGTATTTCGTCGCCAACGTCGGTCTTCGCGATTTCGAGCAGCTCGACGACCAGGCCTGGCAGAACGCCGCCGCCGGTCTCGGCGAAGCGCAGCCGCTGGCGCGCCTGCAGTGGTTCGGCGGCCTGCTCGCCGGCGAAGGCAAGCTGCTGCCCGGCTTCGATCCCAACGGCCGTTTCGTGCTGAGCAAGTGGCCGCAGACCGAGCGCGAGTACCCGCGCCACTTCCGTATCGCCACCGCGATGATGAAAGGCCCCTCGACCATCGCCGAGATCGCCGCGGCCAGCAGCGTTCCGGCCGCGGACGTCATCGACTTCATCAACGCCAATCTGGCCACCGGCTTCGCCGAGCCGTCCGGCGACGGCAAGTCGGGCAGCCTGATGGATCGTCTGCGCGGCCGCTGAGCGGACAGCCCGCACGTTCCAACTGAACACAGCGCACAGTTCTGTTGCCGCTATACGGTGCGAGGGAGGACAATAGCGCGTCGTCCTCCTCCGACAGTCCAACATCATCGTGATCGACTCCGCGCGCTATCCGCGCCTTTCGCGCATCGCCATCCCCGCCGATCTGCGCCAGTTCCCCGAAGATGAGCTCCGGGCGATCTGCGACGAACTACGCGCCTATCTCATCGAATCGGTCGGACGCAGCGGCGGCCATTTCGGCGCCGGGCTGGGGGTGATCGAACTCACCACTGCCCTGCACTACCTCTACGACACTCCGGACGACCGCATCGTCTGGGACGTCGGCCACCAGACCTATCCGCACAAGATCCTCACCGGCCGCGGCGACACCATCCATACGGTGAAGCAGAAGGACGGCGTGGCGCCGTTCCCGAAACGCGAGGAAAGCGAATACGACACCTTCGGCGTCGGCCACTCCTCCACCTCGATCTCGGCCGCGCTGGGCATGGCCATCGCCTCCGCTCGCAGCGGCAGCGACCGCCGGGTGGTCGCGGTGATCGGCGATGGCGCGATGACCGCGGGCATGGCCTACGAGGCCCTGAACCACGCCGGCGGCATGGATTCCGAACCGAACCTGCTGGTGATCCTCAACGACAACCAGATGTCGATCAGCGAGAACGTCGGCGGGCTGACCAAGATGCTCGGCCGGATGACCGGCAGCCGCACGCTCAACGCGCTGCGCGAGAGCGGCAAGAAACTCCTCGGCGACAAGCGCACCAGCAAGTCCGCGCGTTTCGTGCGCCGCTGGGAAGAACACTGGAAGGGCATGTTCGTGCCGTCCACGTTCTTCGAAGAAATGGGCTTCCACTACACCGGCCCGATCGACGGCCACGACATCAAATCGCTGGTCGCCGCGCTCAAGACCCTGAAAACGATGAAGGGCCCGCAGCTGCTGCACGTGATGACCACCAAGGGCAAGGGCTACGACCTGGCCGAGGGCGATCAGATCGGCTATCACGCGGTCTCGCCTTTCGACCCGGAAAAAGGCCTCGTGGCCAAGGCCGGCGCGAAAAAACCGACCTACACCGACATCTTCGGCGACTGGCTGTGCGACATGGCCGCCGCGGACGACAGGCTGCTCGCCATCACCCCGGCGATGCGCGAAGGCTCGGGTCTGGTGCGTTTCAGCAAGGAATATCCGGACCGCTATTTCGATGTCGCCATCGCCGAGCAGCACGCGGTCACCCTGGCCGCCGGCATGGCCTGCGAAGGCGCCAAGCCGGTGGTGGCGATCTACTCCACATTCCTGCAGCGCGGCTACGACCAACTGGTGCACGACGTGGCGATCCAGAACCTGGACGTGCTGTTCGCCATCGATCGCGGCGGCGTGGTCGGTCCGGATGGTGCGACCCACGCCGGCAATCTCGATCTGAGCTTCCTGCGCTGCGTGCCCAACATGGTGGTGATGGCGCCCGCCGACGAAAACGAATGCCGGCAGATGCTCAGCACCGGCCATCGCTACGAAGGCCCGGCCGCGGTGCGCTACCCGCGCGGCACCGGCCCCGGCGTCGCGATCCAGCCGAACCTCGACACGCTGCCGATCGGCAAGGCCGAAGTCCGGCGCAGCGGCGCGCGCATCGCCCTGCTCGCGTTCGGCGCGATCGTGCCCGCGGCCGAACAGGTCGGCGAAGCACTGGGCCTGACCGTGGTCAACATGCGCTTCGTGCGCCCGCTGGACCGCGCGCTGATCCTCGAACTGGCGAAGACCCACGACGGTTTCGTCACCATGGAGGACAACGTGGTCGCTGGCGGTGCCGGTTCCGGCGTGGCCGAACTGCTCGCCGATGCCGATGTGCGGATGTCGATCCTGCATCTCGGCCTGCCGGATGCCTTCCAGCACCACGCCAGCCGCGAGGATCTGCTGGCGGAAGCCGGACTTGATGTCGCCGGCATCCGCGCCGCGGTGGTGGCGCGCTGGCCGGAAGCGGCGGCGCATGCGGTGCAGGCAGCGCGCGCGACGGGTTGATGACGAAAGCGCTTGGGTTCATGGCGGCCATTGGCCTGATCGGTCTTGGCTTTGCCGGCGGGTGGTGGTTCGCGAGCGAATCGCCGGGTTCCGCAGCAGAAGCAGCAGTGGCGCGACCCGCAGCGTCGGCGCAGGCGCCCGCCGCACACACAGACAGCGCCCCGCCCTACGCCCTGCCCAACACCCATGTGCATCAGGTGCCGAATACGGCCACCGGACGAAAATACGAAGTCTGGGTCGACCTGCCGCCGTCATATTTCGAGAACGACAAACCGTATCCCGTCGTGTTCACCACCGACGCGGATTACGGCTTCCCGCTGATCCGCAGCCTGCGCAGGCGCATCGGCGCCAAGGGCAAAAACGTCGAGGATTTCGTGTTGGTCGGGCTGTCCTACGGCGTCGGCGAAGCATCGATGCCCAGCAAGCGTCGCGATTACACGCCGACCGACCCGTTCGCCCGCAGCGGCGCGACACCTGCCGCTGGCGTCTACGACCGGGATAGCACCTACGGACAGGCCGCCGCGTATCGCGACTACATCGAGCGCGATGTGTTCGCGCTGATCGCCCGCGAATACCGCGTCGACATGCAGCGCAAGGTCTACATCGGCCACTCGCTCGGCGGACTGTTCGGCGGCTACGTGCTGTTGACGAAACCCGGCATGTTCCGCAGTTATATTCTCGGCAGCCCGTCGCTGTGGTTCGACCAGCGCACGATGTTCGATCTCGAAGCGCACTACGCCGAAACCCATCGCGACCTGCCGGCGCAGGTACTGTTGTCGATCGGTGCCTACGAAACCCGCGGCAGCGGAGCGCGTCATATGAACGCCGATATGGTCGGCGACATGCTCCGCTTCGAGCGCACGCTGAAAAGCCGCGGCTATCCGGGGCTACGGATCGAGAGTGAAGTACTGCCGGACGAGGACCACCTCACGGGTTTGCCCAGAACCATCACCCATGGTCTGCTGTGGGCGCTGCCGGGGACCGGGCCTTACTCGGGCGCTTGAGCATCTTCGGCGCTTGTGCAATGGCCATCATGAAAAATGCGCCTGAGTCCATGTAGAGCGGCTTTCAGGCCGCGGCTTCCAATACGCAACCGTTTCGTTTTCATCGGCCGTGGGCACGGCCCTGATGTCGTCGCCGGTCGGGTTCTGCCTGGGCCGGCTTGAAAGCCGCTCTACAAGATCGATCGGAGATTTCAGACAGGCTCTGCGTCGGTGCGGAGCCGTGGCTTACGGCTCTTCGATCACATACCCCTTCGCCGCAAGCCGCTGCAGCAGACCATCCGCCTGCAGCAACTGGTGCATCGGCAGCACCGCGAACGTCGATGCGTTCTCGCCCAGCGCTTTATCCGCGGCGGCCAGCCATGTGTTTTCCAGACGCGCGCGGATGTCCTGCATCCCCTGCTTGCGCGCCATCGCGGTGCCCGTGAACACCTCGGCGCAGACGGTGAGCTGGTTCTGGTACGGCAGGTTGCGCAGCGTTTCGATATCGCCCTCGGCCCAGGCGTTGGCGCGGCCAGCCATGGTGCCGAGATCGCCTTCGATGCGGTCGAGCGTACGCCGGAAGCAATCCTGATCGTCCAGCGCAGCGCTGGAAAACTCGCGCAGCGCGGACTTCGCATTCGCGATCTTGATCTTGATGGTCGGCGTGGTGATCTTCACCTTGCTGCGCTTGGCCGCCTTACGCACCGCATCCGACGCGACCGGATCCTGGCTCATGCCGGAGCGCTTGATCGCCTTCTCGTACAACTCCAGCGCCGCGAACACCGGCCGCCACTCCTCGATGTCGCCGTCGCCGCCGATGTAACGTTTCTTCAGCACCTGCCAACGCGCGTACTGGTCGGCGGGAAGCACGTCGCGCAGGGTTTTGCCGTCCGGATTCTTGCGGGCCTTGAACAGCGATGGCAGCAGCGTGAGGCCGCGGAAGAAACCGACGTCCGCATCCAGATCGGCGGTCGGCGGCATCAGCAATTCCTGCGCTTCGGCCACGCGGCGTTCGACGTGGGCCGAATCCCAGTCCATCCGCTTCGGCAGCGGGCTCTGGGTGCCGAGGATCCACATCACCCGATCGCCGTTGCGCACCTTCCACAAACCGGGACCGGAATACCGGCCGGACACGGTGATGGTATCCAGATCGTTCAAGCCTGCGGGGAGAGGCGCTTCTTCCGGCAGCGGTTCGCCGGGACGAAGGAGTATCTGCGCCGCGGCAGCGCCGCTCATGACGCACAAAAAGAAAGCGAACAGCGCAGTGAGAGCAACGCGAAGGCGCATACGGAAATCCATGAGGCACAGGCGCCGGGATATCGGCGCTGCGCAGTGTCCAACAAAAAAACCCGGAATCGCCGGGCGTTGGCGTCCACATTCAGCCGAGCGTGGGCTTGACCGGACGATCGGCTTTCCCGATCAGTACATCGTCGAACCGCATCGAGGCAATACACTTCCGGACATGGGCACCGGCCCCCGGAGTTGTCCCCACTCGCCATCGGAATCACGAAAGTCGGCATGCAGCCGCCGACACCGGACAAGAAAAAACCCCGAATTTCTTCGAGGTTTCGATGCCTTATCGGGCATTCCGGACGGTAGCCTCAACCGAAAAGACGCGATAAGTTATTGATTAGCAATCATAGTGCGCGAACCGTCCGCATGAGTTGCCCCCAAAGTTGCCCCCAGACGATGCCCGCTTGAACGGAAACGCCAAGCTATGAGGCGGGTCCGATCAGGTCAGCGCCCTCACTGCGCGCGCTGTTCACCAGTGGCGATACCGGGTAGTGCGCAAGCGGTGGCGTTTCCAGCGTCCATGGTGCATTGGCCGGGGTTCTGTTAGTCCACTCTGCTAGCGGCCGGTCCCGGAGGAATGCCGTCATGCGACCGCGTAGCCGCTGGCAGACCCTGCGCGCTGCAACATCGACCGGAACTTGGCGTAAGGGATTTGCGACTCAGGCTGCGACCTTGACCAACTGTGCCGGGCGGCTATTTCTTTGTATCCAACGGGCGAAAGCCCCGCCAAACCCATCTGATGCTGATGCCGAAAATTAGCAATAACAGAAGCGGAATCAGCCAAAACAAAAAGAAAACTCCAAAATGCCTAGCTTGCTCATTGCTGAGTTGATCAAGACTCCGTTCGTACTTTTCATTGATCGGCGCTATGGTGCTAGTCAGTTTCCCTTGTTCATCAACTGGGTTTGCTTCGATCTTCTTTAGCCACTCGATAGCTTGCGACGGTGTGGGGTGTTTTTCGTGTATATCGGCAGACACTTCATGGGCTTGAATTGCGTAGTTTTCTATTTGAGCCACACGGTTTGCGACAGCATCAATGCCTTCATAAGACCAGTTAGAAATAATCTTCTCGCGGGTAGGTTGCTGGTCATAGGCGAGGATTGCCATAGGAATCAGCCACAGTGCAGACAACACAATCCAAAGTCTTAGCCAGCCGCCAATTTTCATTTATGTATCCTTCGATATTTTTTGGGCTAGCCGCAGAAACTCGCGCTAGGTATCTAGCATGTCCCATTCGTCGCCAAGCACCCAACGGATAGCGGATAACTTGCCGTTGATCATGCCCCACTCGAAGTCATCCCACGGCCCAAAATTCTCTTTTCCAAAACTTTGCAACGTCTTCGCAGCAGCTTTCTGCGCACTTTCCCATACGGTGTCAACCGTATGCTCTTGGCTGTTTAGACTGTTCTCGTTCCATTCTTCCTTTGTAACGATCTTATGTTTACCTTGTTCGATTTCCCATCGCAGATTCATATGGCGGTTGAACCACACTTGACGGAATAATAGATCTTCAGCCTTAAGCAAATCGCGCAAGTTCCGGGGCTCTGTATCCCAGCTTTGTTCTCGAATTAGGTTGCTTACCAATGACGGGTCAATGCGACGGAGGCAGTCTCCAAGATTGATGAAATATAACGATCTTACGCGACTGAACCCGCTAGCAATGTCTGGGTGAGGAAGATTTTTGTTCCCGTTCGGTAAGCTAAAGTCATTGTGGTTTGATGAGATAAAAGCGAAGCGGTCGCCGCGAACTCCAGTTCCCACGCACTCTAGATAAGTCTCTAGTATCAGCGCATCCGCGATAGAGCTTTTATTCTCATAATGACAAGGGGCGAGGTTGTGCAGAGCCCGGTCCATAGCCTTAATCTTAGCTGAGTTGCTAGCCTCAATAATTCTAGCGGACGATAGAATTTTTTCGACTCTAGAAAGCGTTGTTTCCGGGTCTCCATCGAAGAAATGCGCGCGGTGTTTGATGTCATCTAAGTGGGCAAGGGTGGCTTTCTTTCGTCGCGCGTTACTGTCACGCTTGACGGCTTCTCTAACTCTCGAAACGTGAGCGTTTAGACTTTGCTTGCTCTGAGTTGCTACGCGGACGCGACAGCGTTTGAATTCATCAATTACCACGCGCGGCACCAGGAGGCGCACTCTCTCCTGATGCACCATTTTTTCGAGCACTTGAAGTAACGGCTTCTGTTTTCGATCTTCAGCCATGGACAGCCAGACACATGAGTCTAGAAGTATGTTGAACATAGCCCCCCCGCGTTCTGCATATTTGAGCACATTGATAAGTGGTAGGAGTTTGGGCCCACGATTGCCGTACGTCCACAATTCTTGAAAGGACGTTGTCGCGCAAAGGCGGAAGCCGTTAAGTTCCGCCCCCTCTGTACTGGCGCAGGTTTGCCAGTGATCGCGCTCGCCCGTCGTCGGTTCTAGGGCCTGTTGAAGCGCCGCCGTGCCATTTGCACTTAGCCTTGCCGGGAACGCTAAGGCCTTGGCACGGCTGCCCGTCACGACGCCGTTTAGCCCCACAGATCACGCGCGCCTGATTCGCCCCAGCGGGCACGCTGCCGGACTTGTTCGCGTGCGCGCCTGCGCGTGTGGCATGACATAACCCGGACTCGTTCGCGCGCGCAAAGGCTGTCAGAAATTCCGGTGTGTCCGGTGCCAGCGGGTGTGCGGGCTTGGCATGGCTCGGATCGAAGTCTTTCGCGCCCGCACGCGCCTGCGATGCGCCGAGTTGCTCCAGCCATGCCGAACTTGTTCCCGCACGCCCGCCCTCGCACTCTGCCAAGTTGTCCGTAGTCACACGCGCGGGCGTACATGTCCCAGAATCCGAACTTATACGCACGCGCGCGTAATGCTCAGCAACTGCCGGAGTTATTGCGGGGGTCTTGGCCTTGTCTAATTGGCTGTAGTTTATTCCGGTAAGCCGACCCCACTCCGTCACGATGGCATCGATCACGGCGCTATTGGTCGCCGATGGGGTGCCGGGTCGTGATCGTGCTCGCATCGCCTCTATCGCGTCCCTAGCGGCCTTGCCGGGCATGTAATCGATGCGGACCATACGCGCGCGCCGCTGCCGTTGCATCGCGGCTAGATATGGTCGGTTCTTAGACAGATAGCCGTCGTCGGTCATTGCCGTGTGTCCTGTCGGTGAATGTTCGCTTTTGATTGTTCCGATTGTTTTTCAACGGTGGCCGGTCTAGGCATGATCCGGCCGGCCTTTGGGTGGTGGCACCACGGGCAGCCGATCACGGCATCCGGGGCGTCTGGCCATAACAGGACAGGACCGCATCCCGCGCACGCTACGGCGCGAGTCCATCCGGCCGGGACTTCGCCTGCCGCCATCCGTTGAAGGCGTGCCAGCGCGCGCAGGAACGCGGCTAGGGTGTCCATCGCGGTCATATTTCCGCCGTTCCGCCGGTTTCATCGCCATAGATGCCCTCGGAATCCATAGATGCCCTCTCTGTGTGTGGGCATCTATGGTCGGACAGGGCATCTATGCAGCCCGGCAATGCCCATTGCATGCAACTGCCTTTGCCGAATCCCGACCGCTTCGGCTTGATTCCGAGACGTTCGCGGGCCGTGCGTACCGCTTTGGGCGACAAGCCGCATTGCCTCGCGAGCTTCTGAACGTCGGTCGCGGGCACCGGGCCATCGGCCAGCGTCTCCCTTAGCCAGTCCCTTGCCTCATCCGTGGCCGTGCGCTCACTGTCGTCTGATTCCGCAGCGGCCAGCATGGCGCGCGCGCTGCCGTTGATTGCTTCGCCCCAGATGACGCGGGATGTTTCGATGCCGGGATAGCCCGGCAATGGTTCTTGCCGCAAGTCATAGGCGAAGCCGCTACCGTCCGGGCCGATGTTCGACTTGGCCCGTAGCAGCACGCGCCGTTCGGGCCTGTCATCGTCGGCGTCCTGTTTCGCAGCGACCCACACCATCCGAGCAAGGGCAGCGAATGCCAGCGAGCCGGTAATGCGTTCGACAGGATCGCGCCCGCTTGTACCTTTGGAAAAGTGCGTCACGCCAAGCAAGGCACAGCCCAACTCGCCGGCAAGGTCTACCACTGGCTGCAATCCCCGGCGTACTTCCGCGTTCTTGTGCGAGTCGCCAGCGATGGCCGAAACAATGGGATCGATCACCATCAATCGCACGTCTGGCAATCCGCGCAGGGCGTCGCGCAATGCGTCCATATCGTGCGCAGGGTCGAATGCGTAGGACTGCCCCTGATCGATCACACCACTGACCACATGCACCCGCCCCATATCGGCCCCCGCAGCGCGCAGGCGCGGGTTCAAGGTGTCGGCGTTGTCATCCTCTCCCGACCAGATCACGACGCCACCAGCACGCGCGCGGCTGCCGTCCGGCCATCGCCCGCCGCTGGATACCGTCGCGGCAAGCGCTACGGCAACGGTTGTTTTTCCGGTGCCCGGTGCGCCGCCGATCAAATGCAGCTTGCCGGCCGCCAGCCATCCCGGCCACAGCCAATCGACGGGGATAGGTTCAACGTCACAGCCGCGCCGCAGGGTTACACGCGGGGCGCTCACACACGCGGGCGGTAGCGACTCCGGTGCGGGCCTACGCGCAAGGGCGAGCACGTCGCCAGCGGTGGCGCCCGGGTTCACCACAAGCCAATCGACGCAATCGCCCTTGTCCGGCAATGCAAGGGGTGCCAGGTCTAGCCAATCGATCACAACAGCGATGCCGCGCAGCTTGGCCGTCACCGTTTCCGCGTAGCGCAGGCCTGCCGTGTCGTTATCGCGCCAGATGACGACATGCCGGCCGCGCAGTGGCGTCCAGTCCGCAGCACCGGCGCTGTCGGCGCTGCCGCTGGTCGTCGCGGTAAGGCCAAGGCCGGCGAGCACGTCGGCGCATGTCTCGCCTTCCACAACGAACGCCACGCCATCGCCGCGCAGATCGGGAAGGCGATAGAGCGGCTTTCCGTTCGGTGGTGCTGTCGGCTCGCCTGTCACGAACGCGCGGCCGTCGTGGTGCATGGGCCTAATCCACTTTTCACCGTCCGCACGTGTTGCGCGGATACGCCAACACCACGGCAAACCGGCGGCGTCAGAGTAGACGTGCAGGGCGATAGGCTCGAATCCATCGGCGATGGCGGTACGCGCCAACCTGCGGGCGGCAGCTTCCGGGGTTTCGTCCGTCTGTGTCATGACAAACCCCCGACCAGATCGCTCACGGCATCGGCGAAGCCCAAGCCAGTCAAGCGCATATGAAAGGCGAGCAAGTCGCCATGGCCGCAGCCGGCGAAACATCGCCAGCCCCCGCGCGGGGAATCGAGATTCACCGACAGCGAAGCGTTGCCGTCGTCGTGAAGCGGGCAGCGGCCTTGTGCCCAGCCGTTGCCGTGGCGTTGCCCTAGCTTGTCGATTCGTTTGCGGTAGTACGTTTCGGGGTCGGGCAGACGTTCCCGCCAGTTCAACGGCAGGCGGTCCCCTTGCCAGCCGGGACGCTTGCCGGTAGGTTTGCGTGGGCTGTTGCTTTGTCCAATTGCGGCAGTGTTGTCCGGACCCCTACGCCTGCCAGCGTGGGGGTTCGCTTTTTGGCGGTTCATCATTTCGCCCCCTGATTGCGCAGGGCTATCCGTGACGCGATAAACGCGGAAACTTCATCTGATACCCATGCACTCGCGCGGCTACCAATTTTTACGGGCGCGGGGAAGTCGCCAAGGGCTATGCGGCGGTAGATTTCGGAACGTGACATTGCCGTTCGGGCTTTCACTTGAGGAAGGCGTTCAAGCGTGACGCCGCCAAGAAGTGGCGCAGGAACTGAAATTGGCATGATTGCATCTCTCACATGCCCGGAACTGCCCGGGCGCAAGGGGGATGCTGTTGGAAACGCCTGATAGGTTGTTGCTACAGCAAGAATGCTCGTTTCTATAGCGAAAACGTCACTGTGAGCGATTGGTTAATGCGTCTTTCGCTTTTTGCAGATGCCGTCCAATGGTATTGACCGCAGGGGACTTAACTCCACTCTGTTCAAGCAAAATCTGAACCTGATTGGCGGCTTTGAATGGCTCTGATAGGTCCAGTTTTGAAAGATTAGCGAGCGCGCCAATGATGCAAAGAAGCGTTGTTCTTTCGCGTTCGTCTAGAGGCTTTTCTGGCGATTGTCCGCCGCCTGTCGTGTTTTCAATAAATTGCAAAAGATTCTTGGTGCGCACCACTAGAACAGAGTCAGGTGGCAACCCGCCGGCAGGATAGTAGGCGTTATCATCATCCCAAGCCATTTTTGCTTGTCTTTCGCTAGCGCATTCGTTGTTTTTAAAGTGTTCTTGAAGCCATGCGATTTCTCCATCGGCTCTTGTAAGGTAAACGCCGTCGAGGTGGACCAGCGTTATTTCCGGGCCTCCTATTTCAAATTGAAGCGCATGCTCGATATCAAGCCGCTCTGCGCCAATCATAGCTAAGTCCCATATCCCTTCGATGCTGGTCACTTCTTTATCGAATTGCATGCAATCAGTTGCAGATATCCGGTTTCCATTGATCATAAAGAACTTCCTGCTAGGCTCGGGCGTAGTGAAAAGTTCCATGTTGCCAATGTCTTTTTCTAGCCATGCACGGAACTCAGGCATGGTCTCCTCTGCAAAATTAAGGCGGGTTCTTGGCTCTATATCTTCTTTATCTCGAATAAAATCAGGAAGCATCCGAAACCCTGCATCTCGAATGGCCATCTTTCGACCCTTTCGCACGCGTGCATGGTTGACGAAATTAGAAGAGATGGTCAAATGGCCCGATAGAGAAAAGCGATATATGTCCGCAAGAGAAACACTTTCCTTAAAAACTGCGGACAAATGTTGCGCGGCTTCCTCGAGTGTTACCCACTCTTTAAGAGACAGCAGAACGCTCATAGCTTGATATCCCTATTCCATCCCCTGCAAAAATGTGTCTCAGCGCCGGCAGGTTTCCGGCGCATCACCTTTGGGCTAGACGCATCGCGAGCTTAGCAAGCCGTTACGGGATGCCGTAAGCCGTCAGTCGTCGCAGCCGGCCGCTTCCCGCAACGCCTTGGCCGCCTCTAACGCAAACTCGCACAGATAGGCTGTACTGCCGGCGGCCCCGGTTTCGATTGACCCGGCCAGTACATGGCGCACGGCGTCCTCTAGGTCGCTTGCTTCCCGTGTCGCCGTGCGGCTGTCCAATCCTGCGGATACCGCCAATAGGCGCATGCCCTCGGCTGGAATCTCACGAAAGCCGGTGTCTACGGTGGTCGGGCGGGCGTCTGGTAATCTGCTGTGAGCCATGATCGTTCTCCGGAACGGTGGTGGTTAGGCCGGTCCGGGGTGTCGATAGCACCCCGGCCGGCCGCTTGTTACCGGCTGTCGCCGGGTGCTTTGCGCTTCATCGGCACGACTTTGCCGGTGCCGTCGCGTAACTGGTCAAGATAGTCGGCCCATGCCTGCATCATCTTGCGGCGTTCGGGTAGGTGGGCCGTGCGGTTGTATGCGCGGCCGTTGGGGTCGCGAACGGCGTGCGCCAACTGGTGTTCGATGTAGTCCGGCCGGAAGCCCAGCACTTCGTCTAGGATCGTGCGCGCCATTGCGCGGAAGCCGTGGCCGGTCATGGTGTCGCTGTCGAATCCCATGCGCCGCAGGGCTGCGTTCACGGTGTTTTCGCTCATCGGCCGGTCCCTGCCCCGCGCGCTCGGGAACACGTATTCCCCGCGACAGGTAAGCGGGTGCAGTTCCCGCAGGATTTCCACGGCTTGCGCGGCCAGCGGGACGATATGCGGCGTGCCGGTCTTGCTTGTGGTGAAGCGCCACTCTGCCGCGTCGAGGTCGATATCGGCCCAATGCGCGCGCCGCAACTCGCCGGGGCGCACGAACACCAGCGGCGCCAATTTCAGCGCGGCCACTGCCACGGGCGTTCCGTCATAGCCGTGCAGCGCGCGCAGCAGCGGGGCAACTTTGGCGGGCTCGGTCACGCTGGCGAAGTGCTCCCCCTGCGGCTGCGAAAGCGCGCCCAACAAATCCGCAGCGGGGTTGCGCTCCGCTCGCCCGGTTGCGATGGCATAGCGGAACACCTGCCCCGCCAACGTGCGGGCGCGGTGTGCGGTTTCCACGGCGCCCCGGGCTTCGATCTTGCGCAGCGCGGCCAGCAACAGGGGCGCGGTCATGTCGGCAACGGGCAGGCCGCCGATATACGGGGCCAAGTCCTTTTCCAGCAAACGGCGTTCGCGGATCACGGAACCGGGCGCCAGCTTCTTTGCGCGCTGCAATAGCAATTCGTCCGCCACAGCGGCGAAGCTGTTCGCGCCGCGTTCGGCGTTCGCGGCCTTTGCAGCTTTGCGTTGCTCGCCGGGGTCAACGCCTGCCGCCAACAGCTTGCGGGCTTCGTCGCGCTTGGCCCGCGCGGTGGCGAGGCCAGTATCGGGGTAGGTGCCCAGCGATATGCGCTTTTCCTTGCCGTCGAAACGGTACTTGAGTCGCCACCACTTGCCACCGGCTGGGGAGATTTCCAGATAGAGGCCATCACCATCCGGAAGGCGCTGCGTTTTATCCTTCGGCTTGGCTTGGCGGATAGTGGTGTCGGCTAGTGGCATTGGGGGCAACTCCAATTCTGGCGGGCCTGTTGCCCCCATTGTTGCCCCCTGTTGCCCCCGGATTGCAAGGGCCTTTATG
The DNA here is from genome assembly GCA_943371935.1 of Chitinophaga pinensis. Taxonomy (GTDB): domain Bacteria; phylum Pseudomonadota; class Gammaproteobacteria; order Xanthomonadales; family Xanthomonadaceae; genus Lysobacter_I. Next base: position 14,927 of record CALRWS020000059.1, read on the forward strand.
GGATATCCACGGACGCCAGACAAGAAAAAACCCCGAATTTCTCCGGGGTTTCAATGACTTATCGGATGTTACTGGACGTTGCTGGATAGTAATTTGGTCGGGGTAGCCGGATTCGAACCGACGACCACCAGTCCCCCAGACTGGTGCGCTACCAGGCTGCGCTATACCCCGGGTAGTCGGATATTGTACCCGCTTGGATGCGGGCTGGGCCAGCGGTCAGCGCTTCAGAAGCTGGAGGACTTCTTCCAGCTCCATCCGCACCTGGCGGATGATCTGCGAACTCATCGCCGATTCCTGCTTGGCGCCGTCGCCATCCAGGCGCAGACGCGCGCCGCCGATGGTGTAGCCCTGTTCGTACAGCAGGCTGCGGATCTGGCGAACCATCAGCACATCGTGACGCTGGTAATAGCGGCGGTTGCCGCGACGCTTCACCGGCTTGAGGCTGGGGAACTCGGTTTCCCAGTAGCGCAGCACATGCGGTTTCACGTCGCACAGCTCGCTGACCTCGCCGATGGTGAAATAGCGCTTCGCCGGAATGGGCGGAAGCTCTCGATTACTGCCTGGATCAAGCATCGGAGCCTCCAGAGAAGGCTTCGACGCGTTCCTTCAGCTTCTGGCCCGGGCGGAACGTCACCACGGTGCGGGCCGAGATCGGAATCTCCTCGCCGGTCTTGGGATTGCGGCCGGGGCGCTGGTTCTTGCGCCGCAGGTCGAAATTGCCGAACCCGGACAGCTTGACCTGGCGCCCCTGCTCCAACGCCTCGCGAAGCACGTCGAAGAACGCGTCCACGAATTCCTTCGCCTCGCGCTTGTTCAGTCCGACTTCGTCGAACAGTCGCTCGGCCATTTCAGCCTTGGTCAATGCCATCCGTTTCCCCCAAAACGAGCCCAGATCACGCCCGGCCCGACCGACGAATGTCGACCCGACCCGGGTTTACGAGCGGATTTCCGCCCCGTGTTCCCCGCGTAGCGCAGCGATGACCTGAGTCACCACCTGATCGATATCGCGGTCGGTCAGAGTGCGTGATTCTTCTTGGAGAATCAAGCCCATAGCGAGGCTCTTGCATCCGGTTTCGACCCCTTTGCCGACGTAGCGGTCGAACAGCCGGAGGTCCCGCAACGACGGGCCTGCGGCATGTTTCACGGTGCCCGCCACGGCCGCCCAGGAGACACTTTCCGGGACGACGAACGCGAGATCCCGGCGGACGGACGGGTAGCGACTGAGAGCCGCCGAGCGGGCCAGCGGGCGCTGCTGCAGCGCCGCAAGATCGACCTCGAAAGCCACCGCAATCGTGTCCAGATCCAGCGCCTTCTGCAGCCGCGGGTGGAGCTGGCCGATCCAGCCGATCCGCGCGGCCGCACCGTCCGCGTCGATACGGAACACGTCGGCCGAACGGCCCGGGTGGCCCCAGGCCGCCTGCGAGGGGCGGTAGTCGAGTTCGGCACCGGCCGCGATCGCCAGGCTGTCCAGATCGCCCTTGAGATCGTGGAAGTCGACCGGACGACCGTGCGCGCCCCACTGCTCGGCCTGGGCGTCGCCGCAGATCACCGCCGCGAGACGGCGGGTCTCCAGCGGCGCTTCGGCAGCACGGGCCGCGAACACCTTGCCGATCTCGAACAGCCGCACCCGAGGCTGCTGGCGCGCGACGTTGCGGCCCAGCGCGGCGACCAGCCCGGGCAGCAGCATCGTGCGCATCGTGCTGAGTTCGGCGCTGAGCGGATTGGCCAGCGGCACGCCGCCGTCGGTGACCTGCCACTTCGCCAGCAACTCGCCGTCAACGAAGGCGTAATTGATCGCTTCGAGGAAATCGCGCGCCACCAGTTGCCGGCGCACGGTGGCTTCGTCCAGCTGCGTTTCGCTGGGCGACACCACACGCGTGGCGCCCCCGGGCAGCGTGGTCGGAATGGCGTTGTAGCCGTGGATGCGGGCGATCTCTTCGACCAGATCCTCTTCGATCGCGATGTCGAAGCGGCGGGTCGGCGCGGTCACGCGCCAGCCGTCGGCGGTCGCCTCCACGCCCAGACCCAGCGCGCGGAGGATGCGTTCGACTTCGGCATCGGCTACGCGCACGCCGAGCACGCGCGCGAGGCGCTCGCGACGCAGACCTACGATCTGCGGCTGCGGCAGATCAGCCTCGCGCACGGCTTCGATCACCGGACCCGGCACGCCGCCGGCGATATCGAGAATGAGCCTGGTCGCGTATTCGACGGCGATCCGCGGCAGTTCGGGATCGACGCCGCGCTCGAAGCGATGGCCGGCATCGGTGTGCAGGCCGAGCTTGCGGCTGCGACCGATGATCGCGGACGGAATCCAGTGCGCGGCTTCGAGGAACACGCTGCGCGTAGTGTCGGTGACGCGGGTGTCGTGGCCGCCCATGATCCCGCCCAGCGCGACCGCACGCGCGGCCTTGCCGCCCTGGCTGTCGGACACCACCAGCAGATCCTCGTCGAGCGACACGGTGCGACCGTCGAGCAGCTTCACCTGCTCACCCGCGCGCGCGTGACGCACCACGACCGGCCCCTGCAGCGTGTCCTTGTCGAAGGCGTGCATCGGCTGGCCGAGTTCCAGCATCACGTACTGGGTCACGTCGACCAGGAAGCTGATCGGACGCACGCCGCTGCGGCGCAGGCGTTCGGCCATCCACGGCGGCGACGGTGCGGTCGCGTCCACGCCGTCGATCACCCGGCCGACGAAACGCGGCACCTTCGCGCCGGCATCGAGTTCGACAACCAGCGTCGCATCGCTGCCGGCCGGCACCGGTGCGGCATCGAGCGGCACGACTTCGCTGTTGCAGGCCGCGGCGACATCGAAGGCGATACCGCGCACGCTGAAACAGTCGGCACGGTTCGGGGTGAGCTTCAGTTCGATGCTCGCGTCGGGCAGGCCGAGATACTCCGCCAACGGTGTGCCGACCGGCGCGTCAGCCGGCAGCTCCAGCAGGCCGGAAGCGTCGGCGTCGATGCCGAGTTCCTTCGCCGAGCACAGCATGCCGTTGGAATCGACATTGCGCAGTTTCGCGGCCTTGATCGTGAGTTCGCCGACCCGCGTGCCGATGGTGGCGAGCGGCGCGACCAGACCCGGCCGCGCATTGGGCGCGCCGCAGACGATCTGCTGCAAGCTGCCCATGCCGGCGTCGACCTGACAGACCTGCAGGCGATCGGCTTCCGGGTGTTTGGCGCATTCGACGATCCGCGCCACGATCACGCCGTCGAGCGATGCGCCGAGTACCGTCAGCTCTTCGACTTCGAGGCCGATGGCGGTGAGCGTCGCCGCGAGTTCATCGCGCGAGGCATCGGTCTTGACGTGTTGGCGCAGCCAGTTTTCGGAGAATTTCATGCTGTGACCCTATTTGTCGCCGTAGGGCGGGTCTTGTACCCGCCATTGCCATGTTGCAGAGACATCGAAAACGATCAAACCAGCCGGGATGGCGGGTGCGAGACCCGCCCTACGCGAACTGGCGCAGGAAGCGCACGTCGTTGTCGAAGAAGTCGCGCAGGTCGCTCACGCCGTAGCGCAGCATCGCGAAACGCTCGACGCCGAGGCCGAAGGCGAAGCCGGTGTAGCGCT
>CALRWS020000060.1:0-18291 GCA_943371935.1 Chitinophaga pinensis
TCGACGATCACCGTCGGACGCGACGGCGAACCGCCGTTGCGGGTGTCGGCGAAGTACGACACGACGTAGGCTTTGCGCGCCGCGCCGTTGTCGTCGATGTGGATCATCAGCTCGGATGTTTCCGCGCTGGTGCGCATGAAGCCGACGCGATTGCCCAGACCGGCGCTCTTGCCGATGGCCATGGCGCGCAGGCTGCTCAGACGCGGCTTGCCGGCCGGGATCTCGCTGGCGAGACCGGTGATTTTTTGGCCGAAGAGCGTGCGGATATTGCCGCTTTCGTCTTCATTGACGATCACGTGCTCGCCGAAGATCGGCAGGCCGCGGAAGGTCTGCTGGTAACGGTGATTGCGCACGCCCAGATCGGTCTTGCGATCGAGCAGGAACAGGCGCGACTCGCTGTCCAGGCCCAATGCCTGCGCGTGACGCGAATGCGCCATGCCCACTGCGCCGGAGGCGGCGATGGCGGCGTTGCTCTTCGCGACGCGGCTCATGTTTTCGAGATTGAGGTCGGTGCGGCCGGCGGCCGAAGCGCCGGTGGCGAACAGTGCCAGCGCGGTCGCGGCGGCGAGTACGTTCAATTGACGGTATCGATTCACAGCTTGTCTCTCCCTGGGTGCTATGTGATTTGGAATGAATCATTGCTGCGGTTGCCCCCGCATTGACGGGCGCACGAGCCCGTTGCCGGCCGCACACGAGTGCGGACAGAACATCGAACGAATACGCGACGTCGCCATCCGAAATGCTCCTTGTCGGATGGCTGAACAGACCCTAAGCGAATCTGACGCAATACGTCAACTAGCGACGCTGCGAAGCAGTCGCGCGAGGTGCCTGGCGCGACGTGTGGTGAAAAATTGCGCACTCAGTGACGCAAAGATGCGACGGCCTTCACGTTGTCGATGCGCGTGCGAGCCGCTGAATACGGACCATGCTGCGTCGCGCCACGCCCGTTGCGCGGATTGCCGTGAGAAAGGCGAACGAATGTCATCACGGGAACGCGGTCCATCGCCACGCGGCCAGTGGCGCTCCGCCGAAATTTTCGCGCCGGAACGCGATTTGGGATCACTGGCGACAGAAGCGCCGGCGACAAGACCACCGGCGGATCAAGGAGGACGGCACCGGGCTCAGAACATCCCGGTTTCGAGCCGCGCGACCTCGGACATCATGCTGCGGTTCCACGGCGGGTCGAACACCAGTTCGACGTCGGCCTCGACGACCGTGGGGATCAGTTCGATCTTGCTGCGGACATCGTCGACCAGGACATCGCCCATGCCGCAGCCCGGCGCAGTAAGGGTCATGCGCACGTCGACCCGGCGCTGGCCGTCGTCGGTGCGCGCCACGGTGGCCTCGTAGACCAGGCCGAGGTCGACGACATTGATCGGGATTTCCGGGTCGAAGCAGGTGCGCAACTGGGTCCAGACCAGCTTCTCGACTTCGTCGTCGCTGGCGCCTTCGGGCAGCTCGATGGGCGTCGGCGGATCCTTGCCGATGGCGTCGGCGTCCTTGCCCGAGATGCGCATCAGATTGCCTTCGACGAAGACGGTCCAACTGCCGCCCAGCGCCTGGGTGATGTAGCCGATGCTGCCGGCCGGCAGGGTCACGGCTTCGCCCTGCGGCACCAGGACGGCGTCGCAGTCGCGTTCGAAACGGACGGGTTCACTGCTGCGGGAATACACGGCGGCTCGGTGCGCGAAGGAAATCGCGGAGGGATGCGCTAAGGCGGGTGGGTATTGTACCGGAGCGACTTCCGGACATGTCCGTGGGTTATAAAGGCCCGAAACCAGCCGGCATCGCCCGGCGGTGCCCGGTCAGGGGAGGCCCGGCGCCGCACTTCCGTACTCCTCATGGAGAGTGACCACATGTTCCAACGCAACATGTTCCGACGCATGCCCACAGGCGCGAGCGCCCGCACGGCCCGCCACGCATATACCCGTTCGACGCCGCTGCGCCGCGACGGCCTGTCGCTCGCCCTCGCGGCGGCGCTGACGGCCGCGTGGGCCCTGCCCGCCGCCGCCCAGGACAGCGCCCCGGGCGAAGCCGACACCCTGGACCGGATCACGGTCACCGCGCAGAAGCGCGAACAGCAGATCGAGGACGTGCCGATCTCGATCAACGCCTATTCCGGCGAGTTCCTGCAGGCCCAGGGCATCAACGACTACGGCGATCTCGGCACGCTGGTGCCCGGCCTGGAAGTCCAGACCCAGAGCGTCAGCAACCCCAGCATCTCGATCCGCGGCATCACCGCCGATCTCGACGACCCCACCCAGGAGCCGCGCATCTCGCTGTTCCAGGACGGCGTGTCGATCAGCCGCTCGCGCGGCTCGTCGGTCGAAATGTTCGATATGGAGCGCGTGGAAGTCCTGCGCGGGCCGCAGGGCACGCTGTTCGGCCGCGCCGCCCAGACCGGCGCCGTACACCTGATCCAGAACAAGGCCCGCGCCGGCCGCAGCGGCGGTTTCGAGATCGGCCTGGGCAGCGACGACCAGCGCCGCTTCACCGGCCACTACAACACCGACATCAGCGACAACGTGCAGGGTCGCGTCGCGGCGTTCTACGAAACCCGCGACGGCTACATCGAGAACCTCGACGGCGGCACCCTGCAGGGCAAGGACACACGCGCGCTGCGCGGCGCGCTGCACTTCGACATCGGCGCGAACAGCGGTATCGACGTGATCCTGAACTACCAGAAGGACACGCCACCGGGCACCGGCTTCCGCAGCATGGTCATCCCGAACGAACAGGGCAGCCTCGACCCCTACACCGCGAATTCGCAGCGTGGCGAAGACCTCGGCACCGACCGCGAAGTCTACGGCGCCACCGTGCTCGGCGACTTCACCCTCAACGACACCTGGTCGCTGTCCACCATCACCGGCTGGCGCCGTTACGAAGGCTTCGACAAATTCGACTCCGACGGCTCGCAGGCCGACCTCATCGAATTCGACGAGAACGCCTGGGGCGACCAGTTCAGCCAGGAACTGCGCTTCAACTACGACAACGGCGGCAAGTTCACCGGCTTCTTCGGCGGCTCGTATTTCGACGAGACCGCGAATCGCGACCTCGACTACCAGGCCGACGAGCGTCAGCTGTACGCACTGTTGTCGCCGCAGATCAACGGCAACATCACGCCGCTGCTCGGCAGCGCGCTGACCAACTATTACTACCCGATTCTTTCGGTGCTCAATCCGAATGCGACGCCGAACACGTCGCAGACCGCGACGTGGCTGCCGGTGCCGGGCGTGGTCCCGCCGACGGCGACCAATCCGGCCGGTTTCCTCGCGCTGCCGCTCAATCCCGACCATCGCGAAACCTTCGGCAACGATGTCGATATCCGCGCGATCGAACTGTTCGCCGACGGCACCTGGCAGTTCAACGATGCGTGGTCGCTCACCCTCGGCCTGCGCGGCTCGCATGAATCGATCGAATACGGTTATTTCGCCGCGCCGGGCAACGGTTCCAGCCTCGGCTATCTGCTCTCCGCACGCGGCACGCCGGCCTGCACGCCGCCGGCTCCGTGCACCAACCTGCTGTTCCCGGCCACCGCCGGCCGGCTCAGCGCCGATGGCAGCTACACGTCGTGGGTCGGTCGCGCGGTGCTGGGCTACAGGCTGAACGATAACGTCAACACTTACGCCAGCGTTTCGCGCGGGCGCCGCCCGAACATGATCAATGTCAGCGACACCGGCAGCGACGAAATCGAAGAGGAGATCGTCTGGAGCTACGAACTGGGCATGAAGGGTTCCGCCGCGGACGGCCGCTTCCTCTACGATCTGTCGCTGTTCTACTACGACTACAACAACTTCCAGGCATCGGTGCAGAACGACGCCCCGCCGCCGTTCTTCGTCACCGAGAACGCCGGCAAGGCGCACGCGCTGGGCTTCGAGGCCTCGCTCTTCAACCGCTTCAGCGAGAACGTCAACGGCTGGTTCAACTTCGCCTACATCGACGGCGGCTTCAATGCGTTCGACGACGACGGCGTATATCAGCAACTGGCCGGCAACCGCTTCCGCATGACGCCCAAGCAGTCGCTGTCGCTCGGCGTGGACTGGACCATCCCGCTGGCCAGCGGCGACAGCCTGTACGTGCGCCCGAGCTACAGCTACCGCTCGCAGGTGTATTTCGAGGACGAAAACCAGCCGGGCATCGAACAGGACGGCTACGGCCTGGTCAATCTGCGCGCCGGCTGGCGCTTCGCCGACCGCTGGGAAGTCGCGGTGTGGGGCAACAACCTCGCCGACAAGGAATACCTGACCGATGCCGGCAACACCGGCCTGCTGTTCGGCATTCCCACCGTGATCGCCGGCCCCGACCGCAGCTACGGCGTGACCCTGCGCGCGAAGTTCTGATCGTCGCAGTTCGATTCAAGCGCAACCATCGCGAACGCCCGGCCGCACAGCGCGCCGGGCGTTCGTTTTTCGGTCCATCGTTCTTTCGCGTCCGCGCATGACCTTCGCCGGGTACGCACGCGCGCCGCGCTCGGCTACCCTGTCCGCATGATCGCCACCCCCGCAAAGACCACACCGCGCACACGCGTCGCCTTCCCGCTGCTGCTCACCGTGCTCGGCATCTTCGGGATGAGCGCGGTCTGGGCGCTGCTGGCCCTGATCGTCGACCGCCAGTGCGCATGGATGGCGGTCCTCACCGCCGCCGACATCGCGCTGCTGCTGCGCCTGGGCCGCGCCGCGCCGGGGATGCCGCGCGCAGCGATGGCCGTGTTCGCGACGCTCGCCACCATCGCGCTGACCAACTGGACCATCGCCGCCACCCAGATGGGCGGGCCGATGGGCCTGAAGCTGGTCGACTCGTTCCAGCGCCTCGGCACAGATCATGCGCAAACGCTGCTGGGCCTCGCCAATCAGCCGATGGAACTTGCGTGGTACGCGGTCGCGGTGATCGTGGCGCTTTGGCTGGGGCGTTGATCGTGCATGGCGCCATCGGGGGATGCACGAATGCGCACCTGTCGTGCGCCGGGGTTACTTGCTCGCGCCGAACAACCCCACACGATAGCCGGCCGCACGCAGGCGGGTGGTGGCTTTCGAATTCAGCACCAGCAGCATGATCAGTCCGACCAGCGGCACGAACATCAGCACCACGCAGATGATCTGGGTCGCCGTCGAGAATTTCATGCCTGCGCTCAGCTTGATGATGCCGGCAATGGACAGACCCAGCGACACGAGCGCGATCAACAGCGCCAATTGGCCGATCGCGGCCTGTGATGCGACGGCCAGGAAATAGACCAGGATCGCGTAGATCACCAGCCTCTGGCCGCCGGCGATGGCCTCGATGTCGCTATCGACGACATCGGCGACGCGCGACTGTGGGCTCTGGTACGGATTGTTCATGCGGATAGTCCTGGTTGATCAAAAAAGAGGCGGTCGAAGATGTCAAGGAAGACCCGCTTCAGGTGGGGTCGTGCAATCGTCGTGTGGCGCTGGACGCCGCATAGACGTTTGCCAAGACCGCCCACAATGCGGGCAACGGTCGTCTGCGAGCCAGAGCACGCCATCGTCGTCCTTATAGGCCTCGCCGTACCAAAGGAAATTCGCCCATGATTTTCCGTCGGTCGCGTCTGTACGCATAACTTCCAGAGAGAGCGTCCCGATAGCATCGTCATTCGACAATAGCGCTGTACCGAGAAGATCGAACGACCAGTTGCCATAAGACAGGGACTTGCGCCTTTCCTCGTATGTGACTGCGCAGAACGAACCGTCGTCATGCAAAGAGAGTTCGTTGGAATAGCCCCAATTGTTCCAATGGGTGCGCCAATACCCGACAAGTTCTGCGCGCTGGACTGGCGTCAGCGGAACATTGGATACGCTCGCGCAACCGGTCAGCCCGGACAAGGCGGCCATCGCCCACAGCAGATTGGATGGCATCGATCCCATAGCCCCTGAGCCCCCGGCAATAATCGACAATGCTGGCGTCCCAAAGCTTACCCGGAAACCAAACTGCCGGACGTTCCCGGCGTGTGCTCGGGGGCAGCGACGGGAGTCAGACGCTGGCGATACAGCCACCACGGCAGCATGCACAATACGGCCGAGCCTTCCGGACCCCTCCCATGCGCGATCCCCGCTACGACATTCTTTTCACGCCCGTGCAGATCGGCCCGGTCACCGCGAAGAACCGCTTCTTCCAGGTGCCGCACTGCAACGGCATGGGCCACGGCATGCCGCTGGCGCATGCGGCGATGCGCGAGATGAAGGCCGAAGGCGGCTGGGCGGTGATCGCCACCGAGGAATGCGAGATCCACCCGTCCGGCGATGTCTCGCCGTACGTCGAAGCGCGACTGTGGGACGACCGCGACATTCCGGCGCTGGCGCTGATGTGCGACAAGGTGCACGCGCACGGCGCGCTGGCGGCGGTGGAGCTCACCCACAACGGCCCGACCGCCTCGAATCTGTATTCGCGCGAAGTGCTGATCGCGCCTTCGCACCAGCCGTCGAAATATGGCTACCCGGCGCAGGCACGGGCGATGGACAAATCCGACATCGCCGATTATCGCCGCTGGCATCGCGACGCCGCGCTGCGCGGCATGCGCGCGGGTATGGACATCATCTATGTGTATGCCGGCCATGATCTGTCGCTGGCGATGCACTTCCTGCAGCGCCGCCGCAATCACCGCACCGACGAATATGGCGGATCGCTGGAGAACCGCGTGCGCCTGCTGCGCGAAGTGCTGGAGGACACCCGCGAGGCTGTCGGCCACCGCTGCGGCGTCGCCATCCGCTTCGCCACCGAGGAACTGATCGGCCCCGGCGGCATCGAGCGCGCCGAAGCGCAGGACATCGTCGGCATGCTCGCCGAACTGCCGGACCTGTGGGACGTCAACGTCGCCGCCTGGTACAACGATTCGGTGCCGTCGCGCTTCGCCGCCGAGGGCGCGCAGGAGCCCTTCATCGACTTCGTGAAGAAGACCACCACCAAGCCGGTGGTCGGCGTCGGCCGCTTCACGTCGCCCGACACCATGGTGTCGCAGATCCGTCGCGGCGTGCTGGACATGATCGGCGCGGCCCGGCCGTCCATCGCGGATCCTTTTTTGCCGAAGAAGATCGAGGAAGGCCGGATCGACGACATCCGCGAATGCATCGGCTGCAACCTCTGCGTGTCCGGCGACAACACCATCACCCCGATCCGCTGCACCCAGAACCCGACCATGGGCGAGGAGTGGCGCCGCGACTGGCATCCGGAAACGATCGCGCCCGCGACATCGACCGCGAAAGTGCTGGTGGTCGGCGGCGGCCCCGCCGGGCTGGAAGCGGCGCGCGCGCTGGGCCAGCGCGGCTACGAGGTGAATCTGGCCGAAGCCCGCCGCGAACTGGGTGGCCGCGTCACCCGCGAAGCGCGCCTGCCCGGCCTGGCCGAATGGGCGCGGGTGCGCGACTGGCGCCTCGGCCAGATCCGCAAGCTGCAGAACGTCGCGATCTACCAGGATTCGCCGCTCACTGCGCAGGACGTGCTGGACTTCGGCGCCGAACACGTCGTCGTCGCCACCGGCTGCCACTGGCGCCGCGACGGTTACGGCCGCAGCAACGGCGCCGCCATTCCCGGTTTCGAGGGCAACACCGCGGTCTTCACCCCGGACGACATCATGGACAACGCCGTTGCCCGCATGCCCGAAGGGCCGGTGGTGATCTTCGACGACGACTACTTCTATTACGGCAGCGTGGTCGCCGAAGCCCTGCGCAAGCACGGCCGCGAAGTGATCTATCTCACGCCCGACGACACCATCGCCTCGTGGAGCGCGAACACCCTCGATTACCGGCACATCCAGTGGAAGATGGCGGAGCTCGGCGTCGAGCAGATCGTCTGCCACAACATCGTCGGCTTCGAGAACACCGCGCCCGGCAGCGGCACGCTCGAACTCGAACACGTCTGGAGCGGCAAACGCCGCATGCTGGACTGCGCCGCCGTGGTCGCGATCACCGCCCGCGTGCCCGACGACACGCTGTACCACGCACTGCGCGACCGCGAAGCCGAATGGGCCGACGCCGGCATCCGCACCGTCACCTGCATCGGCGACGCGCTGGCGCCGGGGCTGATCGCGCACGCCGTCTACGCCGGCCACCGCTACGCCCGCGAACTCGACGAGCCCCGCCAGGGCGAAGTGCCGTTCAAGCGCCACTTCCACAGCCCGCGCGAGACCGATCTGCTGCGCACCGGGGACTGATCGGGCTTCTGCCCCCCTCTCCCGTCGGGAGAGGGGCCGGGGGAGAGGGTACGACGCAGCGACGAACATCGACGCCGGGCAAACCCTCATCCGGCGCCGCACCTTCCTGCCGCACTGCCCGAAAGTGTCATTTGCGGCAGTGCAACATGAGTCGCATAATCCGCGCAGCCACGGCCGGCCCCACCGGCGCCGACCCGCTCAACGCCTGCGCAGCGGCTGCGCAACCGCCATGGAGTTCCACATGTCCGACATCGTCATCGTCGGTGCCAAGCGCACCGCCATCGGTTCCTTCCTCGGCCAGTTCACCGGCGTCCCCACCACCACCCTCGGCGCTGCGGCCATCGCCGGCGCGCTGGACCATGCCGGTCTGGCGCCGGACCAGGTCGACGAGGTGATCATGGGCTGCGTACTGCCGGCCGGTCTGGGCCAGGCGCCGGCCCGCCAGGCCTCGCTCGCCGCCAACATCCCCACCTCGGCCGGCTGCACCACTATTAATAAGGTCTGCGGTTCGGGCATGAAGGCGATCATGTTTGCCCACGACCTCATCAAGGCCGGCTCGGCCAGCGTCGTGGTCGCCGGCGGCATGGAGTCGATGACCAATGCCCCGCACCTGCTCAACGGTTCGCGCACCGGCATCCGCTATGGCAGTGGCGAATTGCTCGACCACATGGCATGGGACGGCCTGACCAATCCCTACGACAAGCAGGCCATGGGCGTCTTCGGCGATGCCGCCTGCGCCAAGTACGGTTTCGACCGCGCCGCCACCGACGCGTTTTCGTCCGAAAGCGTGGCCCGGGCGCAGAAGGCCATCCTGGAGGGGGCCTTCAAGGACGAAATCACCCCGGTTACAGTGGTTACACGCAAGGGCGAGACCGTCGTCGACACCGACGAAGAGCCGGGCAAGATCGATGCCTCGAAGATCCCGACCCTGCGTCCGGCGTTCGGCAAGGAAGGCGTGCTGACCGCCGCATCCTCGTCGAAGATTTCCGACGGCGCCGCCGCCACGGTGCTGATGTCCGCCGACGAAGCCGCACGCCGCGGGCTGCAGCCGCTGGCGAGGATCGTCGCCCACGCGACGCATGCGCAGGCGCCGGAATGGTTCACCACCGCACCGGTGGCCGCGATCGAGAATGTGCTGAAAAAAGCGGGCTGGAGCGTCGCCGACGTCGATCTGTTCGAAGTCAACGAAGCGTTCGCATGCGTCGCGATGGCGCCGATGAAGGACCTCGGCATCGCGCACGAAAAATTGAACATCCGCGGCGGCGCATGCGCACTGGGTCACCCGATCGGCGCCAGCGGCGCCCGTCTGGTGGTGACCCTGATTGCCGCGCTGCGCGCCACCGGCGGCAAGCGCGGTGTGGCGTCGCTGTGCATCGGCGGCGGAGAAGCGACCGCCGTCGCAATCGAACTGGCATAAGGGCCAGTAACGGACAAACCGGGAAAAACCGGCCACGCCTGCTTGACAGCCGGCGACGGCTTGTCATCATTGCATCCAGGCGCTGGTGGGCACCCTGCCCACCGCACCATCACCAACACTTGAGGATCTCTACCATGACCCTGAACAAAGCTCTGCTCGCCCTGACCCTGGGCCTCGCCCTGACCGCTTGCAGCAACAAGGACCAGGCCGAGAACTCCGCCGCCGACGCGACCGAAGCCGCGACCGAAGCCGCCGGCGCCGCCGGTGAAGCCGCCGCCGCTGGCGACAGCGCCGCTGCCGACGCCGCCCAGGCCGCCGCCGAATCCGCCGCCGCCGCTGCCGATGCCGCCAGCACTGGCGCTGCCGACGCCGCCGCCGCTGGCACCATGGAAGCTGCCGACGCTGCTGCCGACTCGGCCGAGAAGGCTGCCGACGCTGCCGAATCCGCTGCCGACGCCGCTGGCGCCGCCGCCGACGCGACCAAGAAGAACTGATTTTGGATACTGACCGATTCAGCCGGGCTTCACTTCGCTGGATTGGTTGATAGAATGAGGGAGCCGCAGGTCCACTTGCGGCTTTTTCATGGTGCTGGCAAGCACCAAGTAAGTCAGTGAACGAACTCAAGCCGGCGTATGCCGGACTGCCCCGCGCACTGGCGTTGCCTGACCCCTAATGTTCTTTCAGACAACTCCTTTGGAGAAAAGCATGAATACGAAGCTTTACGTCCTCCTCGCCGCTGGCGTCCTCGCTCTGTCGGCTTGCAACAAGGCCGAAGAAGCCGCTGACGCTACCGCCGAAGCCGCCACCGAAGCCGCCGATGCCACCGCCGACGCCGCTGCCGCTGCTGGCGACGCCGCTGCCGACGCTGCCACCGCTGCCGGCGACGCCGCCGCTGCCGCTGGCGATGCCGCCGCTGCCGCTGGCGACGCTGCCGCTGCTGCGACCGACGCCGCTGCCGCTCCGGCTGCCGACGCGATGGCTCCGGCCGCCGACGCCGCTGCCGCTCCGGCTGCCGACGCCGCTGCTGCTCCGGCCGAAGAAGCCAAGAAGTAATTCTTCGCTTCCGAAGCAGGCAACTGCAAAGTCGTACCGAGAAGACCCGCTCCGGCGGGTCTTCTTTTTTGTGCGCGTTTTTTGAGTGCGCCACCACCCTCTCCCCGCATACCCAACCCCGCGCAGTGGATTCCGCACGATCGGGCCCGGCCTCGGGTGGATTGCGCCCGTACGCCGCTGGGACGCTTGATTCGGCAACGCAACCTGCGTAGCGTGCCCGCTGCCGCCGCCTCGCGCGCGCGGCGCGAACGCGGGTGTCATCGCGCCGCCACTGCGGCGCAAGGGGCGCTGGACCATGCACCAGCCACCGCTTCCACCCACCGCACTCCAACCCTTACAGGGAGAACACCCATGAACAAGTCCATGTACGTCCTGCTTGCCGCCGCCGTCCTGTCGATGTCGGCCTGCAAGAACGAAACCGATGCCGCGCAGACCGAAGCCGCCGAAGCCTCCGCCGCGATGGACGAGGCCGGCAACGCTGCCGCCGACGCCGCCAGCGCTGCCGGCGACGCCGCCGCGCAGAGCGTGGACGCCGCCGCTGCCGCCACCGGCGAAGCCGTCGGCGAAGCCTCGGCCGCTGTGGAAGGCGCCGCCGACAAGGCCACCGCCGCCGCGACGGAAGCCACCGCCGATGCCGCCGCTGCTACCGCCAACGCTGCAGACAAGATGGCCGACAAGGCCAACGCGGTCGCCGACAAGGCCGCCGCCGCCGCCGAAGAAGCCAAGAAGTAATCCTTCGCTTCCGAAACGTGCAGCCATCGAGGCTGCCACGGAAGACCCGCTTCGGCGGGTCTTCTTTTTTTGCGCGTCGACGCGTCCTCTCGATCGCCCGACGCTGCGCAAGCGCGCAGGCGCCGGCACAGCGATACCGGCTCACCGGTTATTCTTGTCGTTCTCAACGATGAGCCCGTCGCGCCATGCCTGTTCTGAGCACCCGACTCGACCCGCAGTCCCAGGAATTCCGCGACACCGTCGCCTATCACCGCGAACTGGTTGCCGAACTCGATGCGCGGCTGGCGCGCGCCGCTGACGGCGGCGGCGAGAAGGCGCGCAACAAGCACACCGAGCGCGGCAAGCTGCTGGCGCGCGACCGCATCACCGCCTTGCTCGATCCGGGTTCGCCGTTTCTTGAAATCGCGCCGCTGGCCGCCGAAGGCATGTACGACGGCGCCGCGCCGGGCGCGGGCATGGTCTGCGGCATCGGCCGGGTGATGGGTAATGAAGTGGTGATCGTCGCCAACGACGCCACGGTCAAGGGCGGCACCTATTTTCCGATGACCGTGAAAAAGCATCTGCGCGCGCAGGAAATCGCCCGCGAAAACAGACTGCCGTGCATCTATCTGGTCGATTCCGGCGGCGCGTTCCTGCCGCTGCAGGACGAGGTGTTTCCGGATCGCGAACATTTCGGGCGGATCTTCTACAACCAGGCGCGGATGAGCGCCGAAAACATTCCGCAGATCGCGGTCGTGATGGGCAGTTGCACCGCTGGCGGCGCCTACGTGCCGGCGATGAGCGACGAAAGCATCATCGTCAAGGAACAGGGCACGATCTTTCTCGGCGGCCCGCCGCTGGTGAAGGCCGCGACCGGCGAAGTGGTGGATGCCGAAGCCCTCGGCGGCGCCGACGTGCACACCAGCGTCTCCGGCGTGGCCGATCACTTCGCCGAAGACGACCGCCACGCGCTGCAGATCGCGCGCAATCTGGTCGGCAATCTCAACCGCCGCAAGACGCTGCCGGTGGCGGTGCGCGCATCCAGCGAACCGCGCTACCCCGCCGACGAGCTCTACGGCATCGTGCCGAAGGACACGCGCCGCCCGTTCGATATCCGCGAAGTCATCGCGCGCATCGTCGACGGCTCGGACTTCGACGAATTCAAGGCGCGCTACGCCAAGACCCTGGTCACCGGCTTCGCGCATCTGCACGGCTATCCGGTGGGCATCGTCGCCAACAACGGCATCCTGTTCGCCGAAAGCGCGCTGAAGGGCGCGCATTTCATCGAATTGTGCAACCAGCGCGGCATCCCGCTGGTGTTCCTGCAGAACATCACCGGCTTCATGGTCGGCAAGAAATACGAAAACGCCGGCATCGCGAAAGACGGCGCGAAGATGGTCACCGCGGTCGCCTGCTCCAGCGTGCCGAAATTCACGGTGGTGATCGGCGGCAGCTTCGGCGCCGGCAATTACGCGATGTGCGGCAGGGCTTACGGGGCAAGATTCCTGTGGATGTGGCCGAACGCGCGCATCAGCGTGATGGGCGGCGAACAGGCCGCGAGCGTGCTGTCGACAGTGCGTCGCGACGGGCTGGAAGCCGCCGGCAAGGTCTGGACGCCGGAAGAAGAGGAAGCCTTCAAGGCGCCGATCCGCGACCAGTACGAAACCCAGGGCAATCCCTACTACGCCAGTGCGCGGCTGTGGGACGACGGCGTGATCGATCCCGCCGATACCCGTCGCGTGCTGGGCCTGGGTATTTCGGCGTCGCTCAACGCGCCGATCGAACCGGCGCGCTTCGGCGTGTTCCGGATGTAATCCTTAGAACGCAGATCAACGCATGATCGTCGGCATCGACCTCGGCACCACCCATTCCCTCATCGGCGCCTATTCGGAACAGGGCAGCACCCTGTTCCGCAATGCATTGGGCGATCACCTCACCCCATCGGTCGTCAGCGTCGACGGCGACACCGTGCTGGTGGGACAGGCCGCGCGCGACCGGCTGATCAGCCATCCGCATCACACCGTCGCATCGTTCAAACGCTGGATGGGCACCGCGCGCGAAACCCGGCTCGGCGAGCGCAGCTTCCGTCCGGAAGAACTCTCCGCACTGGTATTGCGCTCGCTGCTGGCCGATGCCGAAGCGGCGCTGGGCGAGAAGATCGAAGAGGCTGTAATCAGCGTGCCGGCGTATTTTTCCGACGCCCAGCGCAAGGCCACCCGCACCGCGGGCGAACTCGCGGGCGTGCGCGTGGAACGACTGATCAACGAACCCACCGCTGCTGCGCTCGCTTACGGCCTGCAGACACGCGAAGAGGAAAGCCGCTTCCTGGTGTTCGATCTCGGCGGCGGCACCTTCGACGTCTCGATCCTCGAATGCTTCGACAACGTGTTCGAGGTCCACGCCAGCGCCGGCGACAATTTCCTCGGCGGCGAGGATTTCCTCGACGTGCTGGTGGAAGCCTTCTGCCAGGATCGATCGCTGCGCAGGCAGGCACTGAGCCCGCAGGAATACGGCCAACTGCGGCGCCGGCTTGAACTGCTGAAACGCGACATCGGCGGCGCCGCGACCGCGCCCATGCAGATCGCGATCGACGGACGCGAACATGCGTGGGAGATCGACGAAGAGCGCTTCGCGCGCCTGTGCGAACCGCTGGTGCAGCGCATGCGCACGCCGATCGAGCGCGCGATGCGCGACGCGAAGCTGCAGCCGGCGCAATTGAACGAAATCGTGCTGGTCGGCGGCGCCAGCCGCATGCCGCTGGTGGCGCGACTGGTCTCGCGCATGTTCGGCCGCCTGCCGCTGCGCCACGTCAATCCCGATCAGGCCATCGCGCTGGGCGCCAGCGTCGCCGCCGGGCTCAAGTCGCGCGATGCGAAGCTGGAGGAAATCATCCTCACCGACGTCTGCCCCTACACCCTCGGCACGCAGATCGCGCGGCGCGACCACAACGGCCAGGTGCACACCGGTTATTTCCACCCGATCATCCTGCGCAACAGCACGGTGCCGGTGAGCCGCGAAGACCAGTTCTACCCGATGAACGAACAGCAGCAGAAACTGGTGATCGATATCTATCAGGGCGAAAACCCGCTGGTCGTCAATAACATCAAGCTCGGCGAGATCAGCATGGATCTCGACAAGCGCCGCGGCAGCGAACAGAACGGCGTGACCGTCCGCTTCACCTACGACATCAACGGCCTGCTGCAGGTGGAAGTGACCGAGCACGCCACGCAGCGCCGGCACGAACTGCTGCTGGAACAGAACCCGGGGCTGATGACGCCCGAAGAAATCCGTGCGCGGTTGGCCGCGCTGGCGGAGCTGAAAGTGCATCCGCGCGACCAGCAGGAAAACATCGCGGTGCTGGCCCGCGCTGAGCGCCTGTACGAAGAACACCTGCACGAGCGCGCGCGGCTGCAGGAATGGATCATGCAGTTCCGCACCGTCGTCGATACCCAGGACGCGGCGCTGATCGTGCGCAACCGCGAGCAGTTCGTGGAGGCGCTGGACGCGCTGGAAGCGATGACGTCGAATCCACAAGCGTGAGCTGGGCGCTGCGCGAGCTGGGCCTGCCGGCCGATGCCGACGAGCGCGCGGTCAAGCGCGCATACGCGGCGCGACTGAAAACCGTCCGCCCGGAAACCGACCCGGAAGGATTCCAGAAGCTCAATGAGGCGTATCAGGCCGCGCTGGAATGGCTGCGGCAACGCCCTGCCCCACCGGCGACGCCCACCGCCGAACCATTCGCCGCATCGAACGCCGCGCCCAGCGGATATGCGTCCGTGAAGCTGCACTTCGAAGGCGTGCCGATCTCGATGCCGCCGTTCCGCAGCGCCCGCCGGGACGCGGAAGCGCGCGCGGATTTCGACGAGCAGGATTTCTTCTTCACGGTGCTGGAGCAGTCCGAGCAACTGGATCCGCAGGCATTCAAGCAGTGGCTGGAACGCAACGAGGCGCTGTATTCGATGCCGCTGAAAGCCGCGCTGGCCGAACCGCTGGTGTGGTTCCTGCACGACCAGCCGCCGCTGACCCGCGAACACCTCGCGATCACGCTCGCGTTTTTCGGCCTGGACACGGTCAACGACACCACGATGCGGCTGCAGGAGCCGCTGCATCGGCTGCACCAGACCGCGCGGCGCAGCGGGACCGACTGGGAAGATGTCATGTCGGACCCGCGGCGCACCGGCCGGTCCAACGCGCATCGGGAATCTATCAGCCCGAGAATGGCGCTCTGGCTCACCATGTGCGTGCTGCTCGGATTGGCGCGCTGCTTCGGCGGTGGATCGACATGAGCGCATCGACATGAGCCAGTTGGTATGAAGCTGCACTGGTCGTTCGCGCACCTGGGCATTCCGGGCGACGCCGATGCGCGCGCGGTCAAGCGCGCGTACGCGACGAAGCTGAAAACCACGCGCCCCGAGGACGACCCGGAAGGCTTCCAGCGCCTGCACGAGGCGTATCAGGCTGCGCTGGACTGGTTGCGGTCGCGCGAGACCTGCACCGACATCGACGCGGACCTCGATGCATTCGCGGAGGACGCGCCGTCCGGGGCAGTGACGCTCACGCTCTCGGAGGAGACGCTCTTCGAGCATCTGGGCGCGCAGTCCGACGCGCCTTTCGGCATGCCGGCTTTCGCTGCAGAGGACGCGCTCGACGCAGCAGCGGACAGATACGGCGACAGGTCCGCCATCGCATCCTCCAACGCCGTGCCGTCGGAAGCATCGGCGCAGTTCGATCCCGACGCGCTGATCGACGACTGCATCGCATCGGCGATGCGCAGTCACGACGGCGACCTTCTCGCATGGCTCAACGCGCAGCCGGCGCTGTGGTCGCTGGCGCACAAGACGCAGATCGCACCCTGGCTGCTGCAGCGCCTGCACGAACAGCGTCCGCCGATCCCGACGCGCCAGTTCGACACGCTGGCCGAGTTCTTCGGGCTGCTGGATCTGCATTCGGGCTACGACGCCTACACCATCCACCGCCTGCGTCACCGCCTGCAGCTCACCTGGGAGATCCAGACGTGGCAGATCCGCGCGCTGGCCGAACGCACCGCTCAGGACGGCGGCAGCATGGCGGCGAATCTGCGTCAGGCCGGCCGCGTCCTGCGACAGCTCTCGCGTCCTCTGCAGTGGCCGCAGGCGCTGTGGGCCGGACTGATGCCGGGTTACCCCAGCGCCGTGCGCATCTTTCTGCGGCGGCTCGACTTCGGCAATCTGGACGATCTTCCGGGCCCGATCCGCAAGGACCAGATCGCATTCTGGGACGCCGCCGGCGACCGGTCGCGGTTTTCGACACCGCGCTGGGCGGTGTCGGTGGCGCGGTTGGTCGCTTACGCGCTGACACTCGTGCTCGGGTTCAAGCTGTTCTTCGCGATCACATCACCCCGTAACACCTTCGACCCGGCGTCAATCGTGAATGACATCGGCATCGTATTCATGCTGATGTTGATCGGATGGCTGGGATATCTCGTCTACGAGGTCTTCATGCGTTGGCAGGCGCTTCCGGAGTCCGCGCCTGCGCATGTTCCATGGCTTCGATCAGCCATGATTCCGCTGCTGTGCGTGGTCGTGGTGGCGATCGACCAATGGCTTGGGGTCGAGGATTTCGGTGCCGCACTGGCATTCATCGTTTTTCTGCTCGCGCTGCAGCGTTATCGGCTGCGTAGCGGCTTCGCGTTCGACGAGAATCCCCGGTCGCGAAAACGGCGGATCCTGATCGCTGTCGTCGGCTTCGCAGCGCTGTGCATCGTGTTCGCTTTCGGCTTCATCATGAGCGGCATTCTCGGTCTGACGCTGACGGTCTGGGCAATGGACATGCGCAAGCAGCGCGCCGCGCTCCGGAACTGAACGAAGCCAACCGCAGGGTCGTCGGCGATTCTGCTGCCGGAGTCACACCGATGTCACCCGGACGGGATTATTGTTAGGAATCCTGCCGTCGCCATCGGCGTATCCGGAGTCCCCCAGCATGGCCATCTTCAACCAGTCCAATCCCGGCAAGAAAGACGCCGCCCCCGCCGTGTCCGACACCCCCAGTTTCGCAGCCCGCGAAGCCGCGGCGCCGCCGCCGGCCAATACCGATTTCGCGCCGGCCACGTTCCCGCGCAGCACCGCACCCGAAGCGGCGCCCGCGCCTGCTGCGAAGGAATCGCTGATCGCCGCCGACCTGACCATCGAAGGCAAGATCGAAGGCTCCGGCCATGTCCGCATCGCCGGCAGGTTCAAGGGCGACGTCAACGTGCAGGGCGACCTGTCGCTTGAACGCGGCGCCAAGCTCACCGGCGGCGTGCGCGCCAAGAAGGTTACCCTCGCCGGCGAACTCGAAGGCAACATCGAATCCGCGGCGCGGATCGAGCTGCTGGAAACGGCGGTGGTGATCGGCGACCTCAAGGCCACCACGCTCACGGTCGCCGCGGGCTCGAAGATCCGCGGCCACGTCGACTGCGGCTGGGAAAACAGCGGCAGCCAGAAGTCGAACGCCAAGCCGGCGACGGAACCGAAACCCGCCGAATGAGTACGCGCCCGGGCACCGCGGGCGCCACCCGCGAGTGCCCGCACTGCAAGGCGAAAATCCTGGAAAGCGCGGTGATCTGTCCCGCGTGCAAACACTATCTGCGCTACGACTCCACAGCGCATCCGGCCAAACCGGCGCAGGTGCCGCTGCACGTCGAGGGCACCATCCGTCACCCCGCGGACGGCGATCCGTGGGAATACTCGATCGTGCTGGTGATCCGCGACGAACGCGGCAACGAAATCGCGCGCCAGGTCGTTGGCGTGGGCGCGATGCATGCCGGCGACGAACGCAGCTTCAGCCTCGCGGTGGAAGTGTTCGAGGCCAAGGGCGCGAAACCGCGCAAGCATTGATCAGGATCCTGGAGCGGGCTGCTGTAAAGCGGGCTGTAGAGCGGGCTGTAGAGCGGGCTTCAGCCCGCTGCCGCATCCGGAGAAGGCAGCGGGCT
>CALRWS020000061.1:0-17649 GCA_943371935.1 Chitinophaga pinensis
CTTCGTTTCGGGGCATGGAAAAATCGCGACGCGCAAACCGCTTCGGCTCCGTTTTCCGATGCCACGCTCCCCATTCCCACTACCGGCGTTTCCCCTTAGTCTGACGGCATGAGTCAACTCGAGCCGATCATCGCCGGTCCCACGCCTGCGCCCGCTGCGGAATTGCCGGATTACGTCCGTGCGCTGCAAGCGGCGGCCGACTATCTGCCCGAGGATCAGCGCGCGACCCTGATCCGCGCTTGGCGCGTGGGTGCCGATGCCCACGCCGGCCAGATGCGCAAATCCGGCGAGCCCTACATCACCCATCCGGTGGCTGCCGCGACGGTGCTGGCCGAGCAGGGCGTCGATATCGAGACCCTGGTCGCGGCGGTGCTGCACGACACCATCGAAGACACGCCGCTGACGCGCGATGCGATCGCGGCGGATTTTGGCGTGACCGTCGCCGAACTGGTCGAAGGCGTCACCAAACTGGACAAGCTGCAATTCCAGGATCGCCAGGAAGCCGCCGCGGAAAGTTTCCGCAAGATGATGCTGGCGATGGCGCGCGACCTGCGCGTGATCCTGATCAAACTCGCCGACCGTTTGCACAACATGCGCACGCTGGGCGCGCAGAGCGCCGAGGCGCGCACCCGCATCGCCCGCGAAACGCTGGAGATCTACGCGCCGATCGCGCAGCGGCTGGGCATGAACCTGATGAAGGCCGAACTGCAGGATCTGGGCTTCCGCGCGCTGCACCCGTGGCGTCATGCAGTGCTGGCGCGGCGCATCCGCACCCAGCCGATGGTGCGGCGCGAGGCGTTGGCCAAGATCGAAGCGCAGTTCGCGCAGCGGCTGAGCAAGGAAGGCTTCCAGTTCCGTCTGGTCGGCCGGGTGAAGTCGCCGTGGAGCATCTATACGAAGATGCGCGCCGAGGGCAAGACCTTCACCCAGATGATGGATATGTTCGGCTTCCGGCTGGTCGTGCCTTCGGTGCCGGAGTGCTATCACGCGCTGGGCGTGGTGCATGCGGTGTTCAAGCCTGTCGACGGCCGTTTCCGCGACTTCATCGCGATTCCCAAGGCCAACGGTTATCAGTCGCTGCACACGGTGCTGTTCGGGCCCTACGGTTCTCCGATCGAAGTGCAGATCCGCACCGAGGAAATGGACCTCATCGCCGAACGCGGCATCGCCGCGCACTGGTCCTATAAACATGGCGGAGAGGCCAGCGGCGCGCAGAACCGCGCGCAGTCGTGGGTGGCGAACCTGATCGAATCGCAGCGGGCTACCGGCTCGTCGCTTGAGTTCCTGGAAAACGTCAAGATCGATCTGTTTCCCGACGAGGTGTATCTGTTCACGCCGAAGGGCGACATCATGGCCTTGCCGCGCAATGCCACGACCCTCGACTTCGCCTACGGCGTGCATACCGATGTCGGCAATCATGCGGTCGCCGCGCGCGTCGACAAGAAACTTGTACCGCTGCGCACCAAGCTCAGCAGCGGTCAGAGCGTGGAAATCATCACCGCGAAATCCGCGGCCCCCAAGCCGCAGTGGCTGGAATTCGTGGTCACCGGCAAAGCGCGTACAGCGATCCGCCATCAGCTCAAGCAGCTGGAACACGAGGATGCCGTGCAGTTGGGGCATCGCATGCTGGACCGCGCGCTGGAAGGGATGGACACATCGCTGGACCGCGTGCCGTCGACGCGGCTGGAAGCCTATCTGACCGACCATCGTTATCCACGGCTGGAAGCGCTGCTGGCCGATATCGCGCTGGGCAACCGCATGCCGACGCAGGTCGCGCAGGTGCTGGCGCATCGCGTACCCGACAAGAGCGACGGATTGAATCTCGCGATGGGCGTCGCGCTGCACGGCGAGAAGATCCTCATCACCGGCGCCGAGCGCGGCGTGGTCACGTTCGCGAACTGTTGCATGCCGATCCCGGGCGACGACGTGATGGGCTACCACACGACCGGCCGCGGCATCGTGGTGCATCGGATGGATTGCGCCAACGTCGTCGAGTACCGCAAATCGCCGGAACGCTGGGTGTCGATCGGCTGGGATCGTCAGGTGAGCGGCGATTTCCAGGTGATGCTGCGCGTGGAAGTGGAAAACCGGCCAGGCGTACTCGCGCAGGTCGCGGCGGCCATCGCCCAGGCGGATTCCAATATCGATTCGGTCGAATACCTGGACCGCGACAAGAACATCGCGGTGATCCGTTTCGGCATCGAAGTGAGCGATCGCACGCATCTGGCCGATGTGATCCGCCGCGTGCGCCGCCTCGTCGCGGTGCATGGCGTGCAGCGGATGTGATGCGTGTCCGCGGCGCGTCGATCCGGGTGCGATCCTGCCTGATTCGATGCGGCGTGATTCGATGTGACGATACCCCACGGCAAGCGATGACCGCGTCCCGCCCCCGGCGCTACACTAGGCGCCCACGCGGTCCGACACGTTCGCGCGCCTGAGTCTTCTGGTCTGCCGTCGCGTCGGTCCTTCCGTCCCCGATCCCGAACGAGCGAAGCCTCATGCCCCGCGAACCGATCCATTCCCACGACGCCCCCGCCGCCATCGGCCCGTATTCGCAGGCCACGCGCGCTGGCGGCATGGTGTTCCTGTCCGGCCAGATTCCGCTGGATCCGCATTCCGGCCTCATCGTCGAAGGCGACATCTCCGAACAGGCGCGACAGGCGTTCGCGAATCTGCGCGCGGTCTGCGAAGCCGCTGGTGGTTCGTTCGACGACATCGTCCGCGTCGGCCTGTATCTGACCGATCTGGGCGAATTCTCGGCGGTGAATGCGGCGATGGAAGCGGCGTTCGATGCGCCGTATCCCGCGCGCTCCACCATCGAAGTCTCGGCGCTGCCGCGCGGCGCGAAGTTCGAGGTCGACGCGATCATGGTGCTGCGCTGATCCTGGATCGCCAGGCGGCGCATGGTCGCGACAGGCGTATTCGCGCCGTGAATGATCCAGCCCGCGTCATCGCGCATGCCCAGCCGCAACCCGATCGATGACATCGCCGCGCAGCCGCTGACCCGGCTCAGCGGTGTCGGCGACGTTGTCGCCGAAAAGCTCGCCGCGCGGGGCCTCGTGACCCTGCAGGACCTGTGGTTCCATCTGCCGCGGCAATACGAGGACCGCACCGAACTCACGCCGATCCGCATGCTGCAGCCGGGTCTGCCGGCGCAGGTCGAAGGCACGGTCGAAGCGGTCGAGCGCAGTTTTCGTGGCCGGCCGATGCTGCGCGTCGCCATCGGCGACGGTTCCTATTCGACGCTGGTGCTGCGCTTTTTCCATTTCCGTTCGCAGCAGATCGCGCAGTTCGCGCACGGCACGCGGGTCCGCGTGTACGGTACGCCGCGTCCCGGTCAGCAGGGTCTGGAGATCGTGCATCCGAGCTATCGCGTGCTGGGCGCGGCCGATGAGCTTGCGCTCAGCGACCGGCTCGATCCGATCTATCCCGCCATCGAAGGCATCGGCCCGGCGGTGCTGCGCAAGCTGATCGCCCAGGCGCTGCAGCGTCTGCCGGACGACAGCGCGCTCGAACTCCTGCCGGCCGAGGTGCTGGCGCGCGAATCCCTGTGCGCAGGGCTGCCGACGCTGCGCGACGCCCTGATGACACTGCATCGTCCTCCGCAGGGCAGCGATCTGCAGGCGCTGCTGGCGGGCACGCATCCGGCGCAGCGCAGGCTGGCGCTGGAAGAACTCCTCGCTCATCACCTGAGCCTGCGGAGGCAGCGCATCGCGATGCAGGCGCACACCGCGCCCGCGCTGCGCGGCGGCAAGCGCGTGACCGAATTGCGCAAGGCGCTGCCGTTCGCGTTGACCAAGGCGCAGCAGCGCGTCTTCGTCGAGATCCGCGACGATCTCGCCAAACCGGTGCCGATGCTGCGGCTGGTGCAGGGCGATGTCGGCAGCGGCAAGACCGTGGTCGCGGCGATGGCGGCGATGCTGGCGATCGAACAGGGTCATCAGGCCGCATTGATGGCGCCGACCGAACTGCTGGCCGAGCAGCATCTCGCGAATCTGCGTGGCTGGCTGGAGCCGCTGGGCGTGCGCGTGGTGTGGCTGGCCGGCAAGGTCACCGGCAAGGCGCGCGAGGCGGTGCTCGCCGAGATCGCCGGCGGCGCGGCGCAACTGGTCGTCGGCACGCATGCGCTGATGCAGGAAGGCGTGGCGTTCCACGACCTGGCGCTGGCCATCGTCGACGAACAGCATCGTTTCGGCGTGCATCAGCGGCTCGCGCTGCGCGACAAGGGCAGCGCCGGCAGCAACGTGCCGCATCAGTTGGTGATGACCGCGACGCCCATCCCGCGCACGCTGGCGATGGCCGCTTATGCCGACCTGGATGTCTCCGCGATCGACGAACTGCCGCCGGGGCGAACGCCGGTGCAGACCGTCGTGCTGAGCGCCGAGCGTCGTCCGGAATTGATCGAACGTATCCGCGGCGCCTGCGCCGAAGGCCGGCAGGCGTATTGGGTCTGCACCCTGATCGACGACAGCGACGAAGTCGTCGCCCAGGCCGCGCAAAGCACGTTCGAGGCGTTGACGCAGCAGCTTCCGGAACTGCGGATCGCGCTGGTGCATGGACGGCTGAAGGCCGGCGAGAAACAGAAGACGATGGCCGCGTTCAAGGCCGGCGAGGTGCAACTGCTGGTGGCCACGACGGTGATCGAAGTTGGCGTCGACGTGCCCAACGCGTCGCTGATGATCATCGAGAACGCCGAACGCCTGGGTCTCGCCCAGTTGCACCAGCTGCGCGGGCGTGTCGGGCGCGGCAGCACCGCGTCGAGCTGCGTGCTGCTGTACCAGGCGCCGCTGTCGCAGATGGCGCGGCAGCGGCTGGCGACCATGCGCGAAACCAACGACGGTTTCGTCATCGCCGAACGCGATCTGCAGCTGCGCGGCCCGGGCGAACTGCTGGGTACGCGTCAGACCGGCCTCGCTGCGTTCCGCATCGCCGACCTCGGCCGCGATGCCGCGCTGTTGCCCACTGTGCAGCGGATCGGCGAAGCGCTGATGACGGTATCGCCCGAACTGGCCGAGCGCATTACCCAACGCTGGATCGGCGGCGCCGCGCGTTACGCCAGCGCCTGAGCCATCTCAGGCCGATTCCTCGTCGCCCGCGCCCGGTGTCGGGCAATAGATGTCGTGCAATGTCTGGATGATTTTGTGGACCGGACCGTCGGCCACCGAGTAATAGACGTTCTGCGATTCGCGCCGCGTCTGCACCCAGCCGCCGTCGCGCAGCACCGCCAGATGCTGCGACAGCGCCGATTGGCTCAGCGCTACTTCGTCGTTGATCTCGCCCACGGTGCGTTCGCCGTCGATCAGCAGGCACATCACCCGAAGCCGCTGGGGGTTCGACAGCGCTTTGAGCAGTTCCGCGGCCTGCTCGGCCTGCGCCTGCATCTTCGCGCCCATCGGCGTCGCCGCGGGCTTCTTTTTCGACGCGCTGGCCATGCTCAGGCGCCCTCCACGGCGCCGCCGGCATCCAGCCACTGCGTGTAGCCGCCGGCCAGCGACAGCGGGCGATCGAAACCCAGCCGCCGCAATGCCTCCGCCGCAAGCGCCGAGCGCCCGCCGGTGCGGCAATACAGGATCACCGGTTCGCGGCGGTGCGACAGATGCGGATCGGTCCTGAAATTCAGCGCCGGATGGCCGTCGACCTGGAATTCCAGCACCCCGCGCGGGATGTTCACCGCGCCAGGCACCCGGCCGGCGGCGAATTCCTCGGGCTCGCGCACGTCGATGACGGGCACGCCGTCGGCCTGCAGGGCGCGCAGGCGTCCGCTGTCGATTTCCTCGATCACGGCCCGCGCTTGGGCGACCAGATCCTGGGCGGTGTAGTGCATTGCGGTCTCCTGATGATGGTTGACAGTCTAGCAAACTCTAATTAAGATAATTCTAAATTAGAATCCAATCAAGTTAACCGGGAGGCGTCATGAGCAGCATCGTCGTGATCGGAGCGGGTCTGGCGGGGATGAGCGCGGCGTATGAACTGCGCGAATTCCTTGGGAAAGGGCACGCGATCACGGTGATCGGCGATGGCGATCGCTTCAGCTTCACCCCGTCCAACCCCTGGGTGGCGGTGGGCTGGCGCAAACCCGGCGAGATCACCCTGAAGGCCGGCGAGCATCTGGCGAGGAAAGGCATCGTCTTCCGCGACGACGGCGTGTCCCGCATCGACGCCGATGCCCATAGCATCCACACCGGCAGCGGCGAAGCCATCGACTACGACTATCTGTTGATCTGCACCGGTCCCAAGCTCGCGTTCGACGAAGTGCCGGGCAGCGGCCCGCACGGCGGCCACACGCAGTCGGTCTGCACCACGCCGCACGCACTGCGCGCCTGGGATGCCTATCAGGAATTCCTGAAGACGCCGGGTCCGATCGTGGTCGGTGCCATGGCCGGCGCGAGCTGCTTCGGGCCCGCCTACGAATTCGCGATGATCCTCGATGCCGACCTGCGCAAGCGCAAGCTGCGCGACAAGGTGCCGATGACCTTCGTCACCAGCGAGCCGTACATCGGCCACATGGGGCTGGGCGGCGTCGGCGATTCCAAGGGGATGATGGAATCGGAAATGCGCCAGCGTCACATCAAATGGATCACCAACGCCAAGGTCGCGGACGTGCAGGCGGGCGAGATGCACGTCGTCGAACACGACGACAGCGGACAGCCCGTGAAAGAACACGCGCTGCCGTTCGCGTATTCGATGATGCTGCCGGCGTTCCGCGGCGTGGATGCGGTGGCGGCGGTCGAAAACCTCTGCAATCCTCGTGGTTTCGTGCTGGTGGACGCGCATCAGCGCAGTCCGAAATATCCGAGGATCTTCGCCGCCGGCGTGTGCGTGGCGATCCCGCCCGTGGAGGTCACGCCGATTCCCACCGGCGCGCCGAAGACCGGCTTCATGATCGAATCGATGGTCACCACCATCGTCCGCAACATCGCGGCCGAGCTCAAGGGCGAGCCCGCGACCTTCGAAGGCACGTGGAACGCGGTCTGCCTCGCCGACATGGGCGACACCGGCATGGCTTTCGTCGCGCTGCCGCAGATCCCGCCGCGCAACGTCACTTGGACGAAATCGGGGAAGTGGGTGCATCTGGCCAAGGTCGCCTTCGAAAAATACTTCCTCTACAAGATGCGCCACGGCACCAGCGAGCCGATCTACGAAAAATACGTGCTGAGTGCGCTGGGCATCGACCGGCTGAAATGACGCTTGAAACGTGATCCACCCACTGCTTTGGAGCAATGACATGAACATGAACCTCGACCGTGCCGTCATGGCCTTCGCCGGCACGATGATCCTGATCAGCCTGGCACTCACGCATTTCGTTTCGCCGTGGTGGTGGGTGTTCACCGCCTTCATCGGCCTGAATCTGGTGCAGGCCAGCTTCACCGGGTTCTGCCCGGCGGCCATCCTCTTCAAGAAAATGGGTGTGGGTGGCGGATGCGCCTTCAAATGAAATCCCCGGCGCGCGTGCTCATCGCTGCGGCGCTGACGCTGTCGCTGGCCGCGTGCGGCGGCGATGACGTCGCACGCGACAACGCGCCGCTGCCGAAGCTGGAGACCCATGTCGTCGCTGCCGGCGATTCGCAGGCCGGTCGCAGTCGGGACGGCGTGGTCGAAGCCGTGCGCGAAGCGGCGCTGTCGGCGCAGACCAGCGGCCGCGTGACGGCGGTGGAGGTCGATGTGAACGATCGCGTCGTCGCCGGTCAGATATTGCTGCGGCTGTCCGTGGTCGAGCAGCAGGCGGGCGTGGATGCAGCGCGTGCGCAGCTGCGCGCCGCGGAAGCTTCCGCAGTCGAGGCCGAGCGCAACTACCAACGCTTCGCATCGTTGTCGAAGGACAACTACGTGTCCCGCGCGCAGCTCGATCAGGCGCGCGCCGCGCGCGATGCCGCCAACGCCGCGCGCGATGCCGCGCGAGCGCAACTGTCGGCCGCGGGGCAGGGTGCCGATTACACGATCGTGCGCGCGCCCTATGCGGGCATCGTCGCCGCGCGTCGCGTCGAGCCGGGAGAAGCGGTCGCGCCGGGGCAGCCGTTGTTGACGGTGTATGCGCCCGACGATCTGCGCATCGAAGTGCAGGTGCCGCAGTCCGAAGCCGACGCGATCCGCGCCCAGCCCGGTGCCCGCGTCGTCTTCGACGACGGCGTGTCCGTGGATGCGCGTCAGGTCGTCGTCTATCCGGGCGCGGATCCGCTGAGTCACAGCGTGACCGTGCGCGTGCTGTTGCCGCAGATGGCGACGCCGGTCGCGCCGGGCACGACCGCGAAAGTCATATTCCCTATCCACAGCGGGATCCACGGCGGCGATGCGGCGCTGCGAGTGCCCGAAAAGGCGATCGTGCGTCGCGGCGAGCTCACCGGTGTCTACGTGCTGAAGGACGGCACGCTGACCCTGCGCCAACTGCGTCCCGGCGCGCGCGAAGGCGACAACGTCGAAGTGTTGGCCGGTCTGCGCGCGGGCGATGTCGTCGCCCTCGATCCGGAGGCCGCACTGCAGGCGCTGATCCGTCAGCGCGGTGCCGCCGGTGCCGGCCATGAGTGAGGCAGCATCGCCGCGGCTCGGTTTCTCCGGTCGCATCGCCAGCGCGTTCCAGGCCAATCCGCTGACGCCGATCCTCGCGTTGATGGGGCTGATCTTGGGTCTGGTCGCAGTCATGATCACGCCGCGCGAGGAAGAGCCGCAGATCGACGTGACCATGGCGAACGTGTTCGTGCCGTTTCCAGGCGCGAGCGCGCGCGATGTCGAACAACTCGTGAGTTATCCGCTGGAAAAAACACTGTCGGAAATCGAAGGCGTCAAACACGTCTATTCGATCAGCCGGCCCGGGATGGCGGTGTTGACGGTCGAATACACCGTCGGCGTGGAGCGCCAGCCGGCGATCGTGCGCCTCTACAACCAGGTCTTTTCGAATGCCGACTGGATGCCGCAGGGCGTCGGCATCGGCCAGCCGTTGATCAAGCCCAAGGGCATCGACGATGTGCCGGTGATGGCGCTGACGCTGTGGTCGGACGATCCGTCGACCGGCGTCGAATCGTTGGCGGCGGTCGCGCGCACGCTGGAAACCGAAATCAAGCGCACGCCGGGCACCCGCGATGTCTACACCATCGGCGCACCGGATCGCGTGGTCGCGGTGACGCTGGATCCCACCCGCCTGGCGGCGTTCGGACTGACCGTCGGCGAGATCGCGCAATCCCTGCAGGCCGCGAACGTGGTGCGGCACGTCGGCGAGCGCGTCGGCGGCGACAAGGCCACGCCGGTGACCGCAGGCCGCTTTCTGGCGGGTCGCGACGAGGTGGCCGAACTCATCCTCGGCGTCCACGACGGCAAGCCGGTGATGCTGTCGGATGTCGCCGACGTGCGCGCCGGCATCGACGTGCCCGCCAGTTATGTCTGGCACGGCGCGCCTGCGGGCATGGCCGGGCCGAAGGCGGGCATCGCGCCCGCGCTGACCATCGCCATCGCCAAGAAGCCCGGCAGCAACGCCGCCGACATCACCGCGTCGGTCGCGGAACGCATCGAGCGACTGCGCGGCGAACTGATCCCCGACGGCATGCATGTCGACGTCGTCCGCGACTACGGCCAGACCGCGACCGACAAGGCGCAGAAGCTGATCCAGAAGCTGTTCTTCGCCACGATGTCGGTCGTGCTGCTGGTGCTGTTCGCGCTGGGCAGGCGCGAGGCGCTGGTGGTGGGTGCGGCGGTGGTGCTGACCCTCGCGCTGACCCTGTTCGCATCGTGGGCGATGGGCTTCACGCTCAACCGCGTGTCGCTGTTCGCGCTGATCTTCTCGATCGGCATCCGCGTCGACGATGCCATCGTCGTGGTCGAGAACATTCACCGGCACATGGCGCGCGGCGGCAAGACCCTGCGCGAGGCGATTCCGCCGGCGGTCGACGAAGTCGGCGGGCCGACCATCCTCGCCACGTTCACGGTGATCGCGGCGCTGCTGCCGATGGCGTTCGTCAGCGGCCTGATGGGGCCGTACATGCGGCCGATTCCGATCAACGCGTCCGCCGGCATGGTGATTTCACTCGCAGTGGCACTGGTCGTCACGCCGTGGCTGTCGCTCAAACTACTCAAGCCGCATGCGGCGCATGCCGACAACGGCGATTCGCGACTGCATCGTTTGTTTTCGAAGGCGATGACGCCGTTCCTGGGCAGTGCAGATGTCGCGAACGATCATGTCGCCAACGACCGCGCGCCGCGCCGTCGTCGCTGGCTGTTCGGCGGGATGGTCGCGCTGGTGCTGGCGGCCGCGAGCCTCGCCGTGTTCCAACTGGTCGTGCTGAAGATGCTGCCGTTCGACAACAAGTCGGAGGTGCAGATCGTCGTCGACATGCCCGAAGGCAGCACGCTGGAAACCACCAACGCACTGCTGGGCGATCTGGCCATCGCGGTGTCGGCGTTCCCGGAAGTGCTGAGTTTCCAGGGGTATGCGGGCACGTCCGCGCCGATCAATTTCAACGGACTGGTGCGCCAGTATTTCCTGCGCAGCGGCGCCAATGTCGGCGACCTGCAGGTGAATCTGGTCGACAAGCATCATCGCGACCGCAAGAGCCACGACATCGCCCGCGCGATGCGGCCGAAGCTGGCGGCGATCGGCCAGCGTTACGGCGCATCGGTCAAAGTGGTGGAAGTGCCGCCGGGTCCGCCGGTGCTGTCGCCGCTGGTGGCGGAAGTCTACGGGCCGGACTACGCGCACAGCCGCGAAATCGCGCTGGCGCTGGCGGAGCGCTTCCGCGGGACCGAGGGTATCGTCGACATCGACACCACGGTCGAAACGCCGTCGCCGCGCGAAGTCATCGTTGTGGATCGCGAACGTGCGACGCGGCTCGGCGTCGATCAAGCCACTATCGCCAGCACCTTGGCCGCGGCGGTCGGCGGCTACGACGCGACGTACGTGCAGGACGGCGCGTCGCGTTATCCCAAGCCGGTGAGGCTGCGCACGCCGATCGCCGATCAGGCCGGGCTCGACCGCCTGCTCTCGCTGCCGGTGAAGGGCGGCCAGGGGCAGACGGTGGCCTTATCGGAGCTGGTGAACGTGGTGCGTGCGCCGTGGGACGGCGCGATCCATCACAAGGATCTGCTACCGGTGGTGTACGTCATGGGGGACGAGGCCGGCGACCTCGACAGCCCGCTGTACGGGATGTTCGATGTCGTCGGTCAGGTGTCCGACAACGCGATCGAAGGCCGCAAGCTGTCGCAATTCTTCATCCGCCAGCCTGCCGATACCGCAGGTTATGCCGTCAAGTGGGACGGCGAGTGGCAGATCACCTACGAAACCTTCCGCGACATGGGCATCGCCTACGCGGCGGGTCTGGTGTTGATCTATCTGTTGATCGTGGCGCAGTTCCGCAGCTATGTGGTGCCGCTGATCATCATGGCGCCGATTCCGATGACCGTGATCGGCGTGATGCCGGGCCATGCGCTGCTCGGCGCGCAGTTCACCGCGACATCGATGATCGGCATGATCGCGCTGGCCGGCATCATCGTGCGCAATTCCATCCTGCTGGTGGATTTCATCAATCAGTCCGTGGCGGAAGGGCGGGCCATCGGCGATGCGGTGATCGAGGCCTGTGCGGTGCGCGCGCAGCCGATCGTGCTGACCGCGGCGGCGGCGATGCTGGGTGCGTTCTTCATCCTCGACGATCCGATCTTCAACGGGCTGGCGGTGTCGCTGATCTTCGGCATCCTAGTCAGCACGGTCTTGACGCTGGTGGTCATCCCGCTGCTGTATTACGTTCTGTTGAACCGCAACGCCGCGAAGGACAAGACGCCATGACCGACTCCCCAGACATCCGCATCCTGCTGGAGCAGGAAGGCCCCTATGCGTTCAAGATCGATTTCGAAGGCACCGACCTGGAGGCCCTGCATACCGATGAACCCGCGCCGCTGGGCGCAGGCGCCGGGCCGAATCCCTCCGCGATCCTGCTGACCAGCATCGTCAATTGCCTGGGCGCCAGCCTGCTGTTCGCGTTGCGCAAATTCAAGAACGACCCCGGCCCGATCCGCGCCGAGATCGTCGCCCGCAAGGAACGCAACGCCGAGGGACGCTGGCGGATCCCGCGCGCCGAGGTCGTCATCCATCTGTCCGACAAGGCCGCCGATCTCGAGCACTTCGACCGGGTGATCGCCCAGTTCGAACAGTTCTGCGTCGTCACCCAGAGCGTGCGCGACGGCGTGGATGTCGCCGTGCGCATCGTCGATGCCGACGGTGTGTCGCATACGCCGGGCGCGTGATGCCGGGGCCAGTGATCCTGGGGCCAGTGATTCTGGGGCGAGAGATGCCGATCGGCTGGCGCTCGCAGTGTCATGCCGGTTTCCGGCTCCGTGCCGCGACACTCTTGAAACGAGTCCGGGCCTTGGCTTGTGGAGCTGCCACCCACATCCTGCCCGTATCGGCGCCGCACGTGCGCCGCCACGCCGCGGCCGTTGCCGTGGCCTCCGAGGGTTGATGCCATGTCCAACGCAGACACCAGTGTCCGCATCGCCTGTCCTGCCTGTCATGCGCTCAATCGCGTACCCGCAGCGCGCCTCGGCGATGCGCCGGTCTGCGGGCGCTGCAAGGTGCCGTTGTTCTCCGCGCATCCGCTCGCGCTGGATGTCGACGGCTTCGAGCGTCATGTCGTGCAGTCCGACCTGCCGGTGCTGGTCGATTTCTGGGCGCCCTGGTGCCAGCCCTGCCTGATGATGGCGCCGCATTTCGAAGCTGCGGCGGGCGAGCTGGAGCCCGACTTCCGGCTCGCCAAGGTCGACACGCAGGCGCATTCCGCGCTCGGCGCGCGCTTCTCCATCCGCAGCATTCCGACACTCGTGCTGTTTCGCAGCGGGCGCGAAATCGCACGGCATTCCGGCGCGATGGGCGCCGCCGACATCGCCCGCTGGGCGCGCATGCACGCGCGTTGAGCCATCACCCCGTCATTCCGGAGAGATACCCATGTCTCGACTTCCGCTGCGTGTTCTTCTGGTCGCCCTTGCCGTCGTGGCATTGCCGGCGATGGTCTTCAGCGCATGGGGTTCCGCAACGGAAGACGCCCCGGTATCCGCGACCGGATCCGATGCCGCCGTCGCCACCACGTCCGGCGTCGCGCTGCTGCGTCCGCGCGAGGGGCTTGTGGTTGCAGGCCAGCCGGCGACCGGCGACTGGTCCGCGCTCGCCGCATCCGGCATCCGCACCGTGATCAATCTGCGTCCGCAGGCCGAACTGCAGGGCCGCGATGAGCGTGCCGAGGTCGCCGCTGCGGGCATGCGCTATGTCGAACTGCCGGTCTCGGGGCCTGCCGACATCACGTCGGAGAATGCGGCGGCGTTGTCCAGGCTGCTTGCGCAAGCCGATGGCCCGGTGCTGGTGCATTGCGCCAGCGGCAATCGCGTCGGCGGCCTGTTGGCGGTGGCGATGGCCCAGAGCGGCATGCCTGTGTCCGCCGCGCTGGACTTCGGGCGCAGCGCCGGCATGAAATCGATCGAGGGACGCACGCGCGAAGTCATCGAACAGGCGCAGGCGCAGCGCTGCGTCGCCGCGCGCGAAGACGGCGACCCGTCGCAGTGTCCCGCGGGCGGCTGAACCGGCGCGAGGCCGGTCGGCTCACAGTCGATCGATCGGCAGTTTCAGATAGCGCACGCCGTTGTCCTCGGGCTCCGGCAGCCGGCCCGCACGGATGTTGACCTGCACCGAAGGCAGTAGCAGCACGGGCATCGGCAGCGTCGCGTCGCGCGCGGTGCGCACGGCGACGAAAGCGTCCTCGTCGATGCCGTCGCGCACGTGGACGTTGCCCGCCTTCTGCGCGGCGATGGTGGTTTCGCAGGCGTAATCGCGACCGCCCGGCGCGTAGTCGTGACATACGAACACGCGGGTGCCGCCCGGCAGCGCGAACAGGCGTTGGATCGAACGATAGAGCGTGCGCGCGTCGCCGCCGGGGAAATCGCAGCGCGCGCTGCCGCCGTCGGGCATGAAGATCGAATCGCCGACGAACAGCGCATCGCCGATGCGGTAGGCCACGCTGTCGCTGGTGTGGCCCGGCACGGCGACGACCTCGGCTTCGAGGCCGCCGATCGCGAAACGTTCGCCGTCGGCGAACAGGTGGTCGAACTGCGAGCCGTCGACCGGGACATGTTCGCCCAGATTGAAGATCGGCCGGAACGTCTTCTGCACCGTGCGGATGCCTTCGCCGATCGCGAGCACCGCATCGGCGAACTGCGATTTCAGCCAGTGGCCGGCGCTGAGATGATCGGCGTGCGCATGGGTTTCGAGGATCCAGCGCACCTCGAATCCATGCGCGCGGACGTGATCGACCAGCGCCTGCGCCGACGTGGTCGCGGTGCGGCCCGATTTGGCGTCGAAGTCGAGCACCGGATCGACGATGGCGGCGCGACGTGTCGCGGGGTCGGACACGACATAGCTCCAGGTGCAACTGTCGGCGTGGAAGAAAGGCGTGACGAGGGCGGTCATGGCGGTTCCTGTCCGGATCGGCTGATGCTGTCGCATGATGCCATCGTCCGATCCCATTGCCGCGGCATGCCGTCGTCGCGCCACGCCGCGACAGCCGGCATAATCCATGGATGACCAACACATTACCCCTGCTGATCGATACCGACCCGGGCGTGGACGACGCGCTCGCCCTGCTGATGGCCTTCGACTCGCCGCATCACGAGGTGGTCGCGCTGACCATCGCCGCCGGCAACGTCGGCCTGCGTCACACCGTCGCCAACGCGCTGAAGCTGTGCGAAGTGGCCGGCGTCGATGTGCCGGTCTTCGCCGGCTGCGACGCGCCTCTGCTGCATCCCGCGCCCGATGCCTCGTACGTCCACGGCCGCGACGGTTTCGGCGATATCGACTATCCGCCTGCGGCGAAACAGGCCGAGGCCGAGCACGCGGCGCTGGCGATGATCCGCCTGTCGCACGTGCATGCGGGTTCGCTGGTGGTCTGCATGCTCGGGCCGCTGACCAATCTCGCGGTGGCGCTCAAGCTCGATCCGAGCCTGCCGCAGCGCGTCGGCCGGATGGTGGTGATGGGCGGCGCGGTCACCGGGCAGGGCAACACCACGCCGATGGCCGAGTTCAACATCGGTTTCGACCCCGAGGCCGCGCATCTGGTGTTCGATGCTTTCGCTGCGGCCGGCAAGGTGATCGAAGTCGCGGACTGGGAGGCGGTGATCCGCCACGGCTTCCTGCATAGCGACGT
The DNA here is from genome assembly GCA_943371935.1 of Chitinophaga pinensis. Classification (GTDB taxonomy): domain Bacteria; phylum Pseudomonadota; class Gammaproteobacteria; order Xanthomonadales; family Xanthomonadaceae; genus Lysobacter_I. The sequence goes on from CALRWS020000061.1 coordinate 15,165, forward strand.
CGAGCGCTGGCTGCAGGCCGATCATCCCCGCGCGAAGTTCTACGAAGCGATCTCGCGGAAGACCCGTGAATGGTCCGCAGGCCTGCGCGGCGAGCGCTGGCACGCCGCCGACGCCCTGGCCATGGCCCTGCTGGTGGCGCCCGAGGGCGTGCGCGAACGTGCGGTCCGGCCGCTGCGGGTGGAACTGACCGGGGCCGAGACCCGTGGCGCGACCGTGGTGGACTGGAACCGGCGCAGCGGGCGCCCGGACAATGCCGAGATCCTGATGGCCTACGACCAGGCGGCCTTTGAAGCCTTGATCCGCAAGGCTTTAGGCGCCGGCTGAGGCCTCCGATCGGCGCGGCCGCAGATTGGATCATCCGAGGCTTGAGTCGCGGCGGGGGAGGCCGCTATAATGCCCGGCTTTCCGCTCAACTCTGGTCCCGCCATGAAGGCCGACATCCATCCCGAATACCGTCAGGTCGTGTTCCAGGACGTGACCTCCGAGTTCAAGATCCTCACCCGCTCGACCCTTGGCAGCAAGGAAAGCGTGAAGTGGGAAGACGGCAACGAATATCCGCTGATCAAGGTCGATATCTCGTCCGCGTCGCACCCGTTCTACACGGGTCACCACAAGCTCATCGACACCAGCGGTCGCGTCGACAAGTTCCGCAAGCGTTACGGCAAGTAATCGCGTCTGCGCGAACCGGTCCGCTTTCGAAGCGGCCTCACGTCCGCGCCGCGTACCGCATGCATTCCACGAAGGCCGCCACCAGGCGGTCTTCGTCGTGTCCGCGCATCGCGCATGAATGCTCATTCGACCAAAGTCCAGAGCCGGTGCTCGAATCGCGTTGTGCGATAATCCGCGACTGTCGCGACTTCGGTTGCGGCTTCCTTCCCCGAGCGTTCAGCAGCCCGTCCGCGGGCCGATGTTCACGTCATTCAAGTTTCATGGGAGTGCGCCGTGTCTCAACCGGATTCTTCTGCTGTCAAACAGTCAGTTCCCACCCAGGTCACCGTAACGGCCGGCGAAAAGTCGGTCATCCTGCCGGTGCACACCGGCACGCTCGGCAATTCGTGCGTCGATATCGCGAAATTGCCGAAGGAAACCGGCCTGTTCACCTACGACTCGGGCTTCATGGCCACCGCGTCGTGCCGCTCGGCCATCACCTACATCGATGGCGACAACGGCGTGCTGATGTATCGCGGCTACCCGATCGAGCAGCTGTCCGAGCACTCCAGCTTCCTGGAAGTGGCGTATCTGCTGATGAACGGCGAACTGCCGAACCAGCAGGAATCCGCGAAGTTCGAGCATGAAGTCACGCATCACACGATGATGCACGAGGCGTTCCGCACCTTCCTGTTCGGTTTTCGCCACGATGCGCATCCGATGGCGATGCTGGTCGGCATGCTCGGCTCGATGGCGAGCTTCTATCACAATGAACTCGACCTCGAGGATCCGGAACATCGCCGCATGGCGGCGATCCGCCTGATCGCGAAGGTGCCGACGATCGCGGCCGCGTGCTATCGCTATTCCATCGGCTGGCCGATCCGGTATCCGAAGAACAATCTCGAATACGTCACCCGCTTCCTGCACATGATGAAGGAAGTGCCGAGCGAGCCGCTGGAGCTCAGCCCGATGGCCGCCAAGGCCATGGATCTGCTGTTCATCCTCCACGCCGATCACGAACAGAACGCGTCGACCTCCACGGTGCGTCTGGTCGGTTCCACCGGCGCCAACCCGTATGCGTGCGTCGCCGCCGGCGTCGCCGCGCTGTGGGGCCCTGCGCACGGCGGTGCCAACGAAGCCGTGCTGAAGATGCTGGAAGAGATCGGCCGCCCGGAGAACGTGCAGTCGGCGATCGACAAGGCCAAGAACAAGGAATCGGGCTTCCGCCTGATGGGCTTCGGCCACCGCGTCTACAAGAACTTCGACCCGCGCGCCAAGATCATCCGCGAGATGTGTCACAAGGTGTTGGCCGAACTGGGCGTCAACGATCCGCTGCTGGAAGTGGCGATGCGTCTGGAAGAGGCTGCGCTGAAGGACGAATACTTCGTCCAGCGCAAGCTCTATCCGAACGTCGATTTCTACTCGGGCATCATCTACAAGGCGCTGGGCATTCCGACCGAAATGTTCACGGTCATGTTCGCCATCGCCCGCACCGCCGGCTGGGTCGCGCACTGGCTGGAACAGCAGACCGATCCGGAAGCCAAGATCGGTCGTCCGCGTCAGATCTACACCGGCTACGCCGCGCGCGATTACACCGGCATGGACAAGCGCTGATCGCTTCGCCTCCGCAACGAAAAACCCCGCTAAGGCGGGGTTTTTCATGACCCTCCCGTAGAGCGGAGCGCAGCTCCGCTGCTCCACCTTGGACAGTGCCGTAGCGGAGCTGCGCTCCGCTCTACGGGAGGGTCATGAAAAACCCCGCCTTAGCGGGGTTTTTCGTTGCGGAGGCGAAGCGATCAGCGCTTGTCCATGCCGGTGTAATCGCGCGCGGCGTAG
>CALRWS020000062.1:0-15976 GCA_943371935.1 Chitinophaga pinensis
GCGCATGCGCTGGAAGCGCTGGAGGAGGTGCGTGGGCATCTGCCGTTGAACCTGGGCGCAGGTCGCGGCATCAGCGTGCTGCAGCTTCTGCGCGCGTTCGAGGCGGCGAGCGGGCGCGACATCCCCTATCGCATCGTCGACCGCCGCGCGGGCGATGTCGCCGAGGTCTACGCCGACCCGGCGCGTGCGGAGCGGCTGCTGGGCTGGCGCACGGAACTGGATGTCGATGCGATGTGCCGCGACGCCTGGCGCTGGCAGTCGGCGAACCCGGACGGTTACGTCGCGGGTTGAAGCCCAGCCGCCAGCGCGGCCGTGACGGCATCCGGCCGTTTCATCCACGCGAAGTGATCGGCGCGTTGGCCGAGGCTGTGGGCATCGAGCGTTTCGACTCGCACCTCGCCCGGGCGCATCTTTCCGGTCAGGAAATCCAGCGATGCGCGCGGCGCCAGCCAGTCGTCGGCGAGCAGGACCGCATCGATATCGACCTGGATGCCCGCGAGGGCGGATTCGAGATCGATCTCGATGTTTTTGCCCGCATAGCGCCCGCTGAGGCCGGTGCGCACCCAGTCCCGCATCACGCCGCGTGCTTCCCTGCCGCCAAAACCGATGCTGCGTCCCGGCAGCGAGCCGTTGCGGTCCGCCAGCCACGACAGGAAGCGGTAGCTCGGCGGCAGCAGCCACTTTCGGGGGCGCGGGTAGACCCGCCAGAACGGCGAGCCGCTGGCGACCACCCAGAGACGCTCGGCCGTCTGCGGCTGCAGCGCCAGCAGGCAGGCGGCCAACTGCCCGCCCAGGCTGTGGCCGCCGACGATGCTGGGGAGGGTCGGGTATTGGTGGCGGATGCGTTCGACGCTGGCCGGCAGGTCGATGGTCAGCAGCTCGCGGTAACCCCAGTCGCTGCCGCGGCCGGCGCGCTGGCTGCTGGTGCCGTGGCCGCGCCATTCGTGCACGAAGACCGCGATGCCGCGCGCGGCCAGCGTCTCGGCGAAGGGCAGATAGTGACGGGCGGCGATGCCGAGGGCCGGCAACCAGAGCAGAACGGCGACCGGCTCGGCCGGCGTGCGCAGCAACAGTCGGAACCGGTGGCCGTCCGCGGCGGTCACTGGAACGCCGTCGCCCTCGGCGGGCAACTCGGAATCGGTGCCGCCCTGCGGGGTCAAGACCGTTCAGCCGCGCCGAAGTGGTCGAGCACGAGGACATCGCTGCGCCCCGGGCGGATGCCGGACTGCAGCGCGCGGTGCACGTAATCGGAGGCGGCGTGGCAGGCATCGGCCAGCTCGGCACCCAGTGCGAGCCGGGCGGCGACCGCGGCGGCCAGCGTGCAGCCGGTGCCGTGCGCGTTCACCGCAAGCCGTGGATGGCGGATTTCGCGGCGGATGCGGCCGCCGCTCTCGCGACGTTCGCAGAACAGGTCGACCACGTCATTCCCTTCAACTTCAGCGCCTTCGGCGAGATGGCCGCCCTTGAGCAGCACCGCGCCGGCGCCCAGATCCAGCAACGCGTCGCAGGCCTCGCGCATCGCGTCGAGGTCGGGAATGGCGCGACCCAGCAGCAGTTCCGCTTCCGGCAGGTTCGGCGTGATCAGCGTGGCCATCGGCAGCAGCCGCTTGCGCAGCACGTCGATCGCATCCTTGGCGAGCAGTCTGGCGCCGGAGGTAGCGATCATCACCGGGTCGACCACGATATGCCGCGGGCAGTGCTGGTCCAGCGCCTTGACCACGACATGGATCGTGTCGCTGTTGGCGAGCATGCCGATCTTGACCGCGCCGATCTCGAAATCCTCGAAGCAGGTGTCGATCTGTGCGCGCAGGAACGCGGCTGCGGGCACTTCCACTGCGTTCACGCCGCGGGTGTGCTGCGCGGTAAGCGCGGCGATCGCGCTCAGTCCGTGCACGCGATGTGCGGCGAAGGTCTTGAGATCGGCCTGGATGCCGGCGCCGCCGCCGGAGTCGGAACCGGCGATGGTGAGAACGGAGACGGGTCGGGGGGAGTTCGTCATGGCTCGATTCTGACCGAAGTTTCGATCCGGTCAAAGTCGCAGGCTTCGTCCGTGCGCGAGCCTGTAAAAACTGACAGGTTGTGCGGCATCGATTGTCGCTTGGCCGGTTTTCGTGCCGTTCGCGACTGCATTCGGCGATCAGGCCGGAACAGGATCGCCGGGAATCAGCGAATGCACGATGGCCTCGTGGGGCTGGCCGTCGATGATGATGCCGTTGCGGGCGATGCCTTCGCAGACCGCGCCGAGCTTCACCGCCACGCGCAGGCTGGCGGTGTTTTCGGGCTGGACCAGAATCTCGATGCGCTGCAGCCCGAGTTCCTCGAAGGCCCAGGTCGCGGCCAATCGTGCGGCGGTGACCGCGACCTCGCGGCCGCGTGCGGCGTCGGCGACCCAGTAACCGAGATTCGCCGAACGGCGCATCGTGTTCACGTCGCTGAAACCGACGCCGCCGTGCAGGATGCCCGAGGCCGCATCGAAGATGCCGAGGTGATAGCCGACGCCGGCGCTCCATGTGCGCTGGCAGTGCGCGATCCACGCGGCGCTGTCGCTCCGGGCATAGCCGGGGTTCGCCCAAGGCAGCCACTGCGACAGCGTGGGCAAGGAGGCGGAGACGGTCTCGAACAGCGCGTCGACATCCGTCGCCGCAAGTTCGCGGATCAGCACCTCATCGCTTCTGCGCAGCATGGCGTTCCATGGTCGTCGGCGTCTTGGCGCCCGGACTGCCATGGTAGCGCCGTGCGCAGCGGCTGTGGTCAGCGTGCGGCCGCTGCCAGCACCGCCACGACCTGCTCGCGCAGACGCCTCGGCATTCGCCGCAAGGCGCGCAGGCAATGCGCCTCCAGCGCGTCGATGGCGCGATCGTCTTCGCGATCGACGTCGATCGGTTCGTTCGCCGCCGACGGGTTGCCGCGACCGGTGCCTAGCCATTCGAGATTGACGCAGGTATGCATGGCGATGGCGATCAGATGTTCCATCGACGGCGTGTGGCCGATCGGACTCTCCCACTGCGCGACTGCGCTGCGGTGCACGCCGACTTTTCTGGCGAGCATCGACTGGGTGATCCCCGACAGGGCTCGGGCGCGGCGGACTCTTTCGTTCAACGTCGGCATCTCAGGCTCCTTGCCATCGGTGGAACATCGAAAAAAACACTCACGCGGTCGCGAAACTTGTCCCGTAGCGCTCACAACGCGGCATCGACGATTGCTTCCGCTATCCGGATGCGCGGTGACTGCGGGCAAAAAAATGCCTGTTTTACGGATGATGTCATCGATATCGCACATTGCGCAGCGCTGTTGTGAGGGGTATCAACGAATAGCGGCGCACTTGTACGACAGGTGTACTGCAGGCGAAGCAAACAGCAAGCCACTCAATGGAGAAGGGAGGTTCTATGCGTTCGGCAATCCTGGAATGTTCCGTCGTCTCGTTGATCGTCGCGATACCCGCCGCAGCCGCTGGCGTCGCATGGTGGAGTTCGACCACGACTGGTCTGGCTCCGGAATCGATGCGTGCCGAACTCGCCGAAGATATCGTGCGCGAGTGGTCGCCAGAGGCTGCCAAAACTTACAGGATGAGCTCTGCTGAATGGGCGTCGAGGATGGGGCCGACGCTTGCAGGCGCCGATATGGCCAATCTGGAGCGTGCGGCGAGCGCCGGTGATGTCGAATTGATGAATCTCGCACTGCATCGTGTCCTATGCGGTCAACGCGACCTGTTGCCGCATACCCGGGCGCCGACACATTGCCGGTTTGCGTTCCACGCAAACGAAAACCCCGCCATCCGGCGGGGTTTTCGCTGCGGGCGCGGCAGGAAGCTGCGCGATGTGGCTCAGAGCACTTCCGAAGCGAAATCCGCCAGCCGCGAGCGCTCGCCGCGTTTCAGGGTGATATGCGCGCTGTGCGCCCAGCCCTTGAAGCGGTCGACCGCATAAGTGAGGCCGGAGGTGGTTTCGGTGAGATAGGGCGTGTCGATCTGCTCCACGTTGCCCAGGCAGACGATCTTGGTGCCCGGGCCCGCGCGGGTGATCAGGGTCTTCATCTGCTTGGGCGTGAGGTTCTGCGCTTCGTCCAGGATCAGCCAGCGGGTCAAGAACGTGCGGCCACGCATGAAGTTCAGCGAGCGGATCTTGATCCGCGAAGCCAGCAGGTCGTTGGTCGCCGCGCGGCCCCAACTGCCGCCGTCCTGGGTGTTGGGCATCAGCACTTCGAGATTGTCGGTCAGCGCGCCCATCCACGGCGTCATCTTTTCCTCTTCGGTGCCGGGCAGGAAACCGATGTCCTCGCCGACGCTCACCGTCGCGCGGGTCATGATGATCTCGCGGTAGCGCTGCTGGTCCATGGTCTGCGCCAGACCGGCGGCCAATGCCAGCAGGGTCTTGCCGGTGCCGGCGGTGCCGAGCAAGGTGACGAAGTCGATTTCCGGGTCCATCAGCGCGTTCATCGCGAAATTCTGCTCGCGGTTGCGCGCGGTGATGCCCCACACCGCATGTTGATGGCTGCGGAAATCGTCGACGATCTGCAGCTCGACGAAGCCGTCGTCGACCTTGGCGACGCGGAATTCCGCTTCGTCGTCGCCGGGCAGATACACGAACTGGTTCGGGTACCACTCGTCGTCGGCGAGGCGCGCGAGTTTGTAGAACGTGCGGCCTTTCTCCGTCCACGATTTCAAACCGTCGCTGTAGCGCTGCCAGAAATCTTCGGGCAGGGCGGTGGAGCCGGTGTAGAGCAGGCTGAAATCGTCCAGCGCGCGGTCGTTCTCGTAGTCTTCGGACACGATGCCCGCGATCGATGCCTTGATCCGCAGGTTGATGTCCTTGGAGACGAACACCACCGGCACCGTGGGCTCTTCCTCGCGCAGCATGAGGATCGCGCCGAGGATCTGGTTGTCCGGCATCACCGCGCCGAAGCGCTTGGCCGAATCGAAACTGCCGGTCTGGAAGCGCAGCTTGCCGATGCTGTCGGCGGCGCGCAGTTGCAGGCCTTTCGGGCGCGAGAGGGTGAGGCCCGAGGCGATCCTGTCGGAGCCTTCGGCTTCGATCAGCTCGTTGAGGAAACGGCTGACCTGGCGTGCGTTGCGGCTTGCTTCGGAGGTGCCTTTCTTGGCGTTGTCCAGTTCCTCGATCACCTGCATCGGCAGGAAGACATCGTGTTCCTCGAATTTGAACAGCGCGGTGGGGTCGTGCATCAGCACATTGGTGTCGAGAACGTAGATGCGCTTGCCTTTGGTCATCATGCGTATGCGCTACCGGTTGCGGAAGTCGTGGTGGGGAGAGGTCGTGCGACGGGGCGGAAGAAGAAATCGCGGACAAACGAACGCCACCGCGACCCGTGTTGCGGGGCGATGGCCTGGTTGCGGGAACATCGGAATCACTGCGCCCGGGCCGCCTTCAGCGCGTCGAGGACAGCCTGGGCATGGCCGGGCACCTTCACGCCGCGCCATTCGGCGGCGAGCTTGCCCTTGGGGTCGATCAGGAACGTGCTGCGCACGATGCCCAGCACCTTCTTGCCGTACATGTTCTTTTCGTGGATCACCTCGAAGGCGTTGCACAGCGCTTCATCGCCGTCGCTCACCAGCAGGAAATCGAAGCCCTGTTTCGTGCAGAAATTCTGGTGCGACTTGACCGAATCGCGCGACACACCCAGCACCGTGGCGCCGAGTTCGGCGAACTCCGGCAGCAGAGCGTTGAAGTCGAGACCTTCGGTGGTGCAGCCCGGGGTGGAATCCTTCGGATAGAAATACAGCACCAGCCACTGTCCGGCGTAGCCGGAGAGCTTTGCGGTGCTGCCGTCCGAGAGTGCGAGGGGCAGGGCGAGGGTGGTTTTGGGCAGCGCTTTGCCGGCTTCGGTCATCGTCAGAACTTCATCGGGTCCATGATGGCGTCGAGATTCAGGTGATCGCAGAATTCGAGGAAATCGTCGCGCAGCGCCGCGATGTGCATGTCCGCCGGCACGCCGATGGTGACCTGCGCGGAAAACATGTCGGCGCCGGTCTGCATCGCGCGATAGCGGGCGCAGTGCAGGCTTTCGATGGTGATGCCCTGGCGGTCGAAGAAATCCGCCAGCTGATACAGGATGCCGGGCTTGTCGGCAGCCACCACTTCGACGATGTACGGCAGCAGGTTCGACTGCACCGGTTTCGGGCCGGTGCGGTACCAGATCAGTTTGATGCCTTCCTCGCGCTCCAGCCGCGTGAGCATGGCTTCGAGTTTGGCGATGGCGTCCCATGGGCCGACGGCGAGCGCGGTAACCGAGACGTCGCGACCGACGGTGGACAGGCGCGAGTCGACGAGATTGCAGCCGCTGTCGGCGATCCGCCGGGTCACCAGCAACAGCGGCGACTGCGGATGGGTCGTGTAGGCGTTGATCAGCAGGTAATTCTCGTTCGGCGCTGGTCGGGCGGTGGCGGTAACAGATTCGGTCAAGGTGAGGTCCGCGGCGAGGGAAGTGTTGAGAGTGGGTTCGGGAGCACGATTCCGACCTGCGCAACCCGTGGAGATTGTTCCAGCCGGACCATTCTAACGAGTCGCGCCGGCAGGATCGTTGCAGCGGAGTCGGGTCGCGCCGCGCGCGGTCCGGACTGCGGGCAGCATACTGGGCGGCGGTTTCGACCCGCAAGCAAACTCGACGACGCGTGCTGCCGGTCTGGTCCGCTCGCGCCCGAGCGGATACGGGTTGGGGTGCAAGCCGTTGATTTCAATGGCGGAGGAGGTTGCAGATCGCATGCTGCCTCTCCGCCTTCGACACCTGTGCCCCGCTTGCGAAGGATGGAGTGTTCAGACCTTCCCAAGTAACATCCCGCTGCTACGACGCGGCCACGGCCGCGTCGCCCCTCCAGAATCATCGGTCACTCCAAGGCATCCGCGTGCATCTGTCCGGCAGTATCACTGCGCTGGCGACGCCATTCACGGCGTCCGGCGACCTCGTTGGCGACCTCGACCTCCACGCCTGGGATCGTCTGCTCCAGTCGCAGATCGATGCCGGCACCGAGGGCGTGGTGGTCGCCGGCTCCACCGGTGAGGCCAATGCCCTCGGCGACGATGAGTACGAGACGCTGCTGCGCCGTGCGGTGGCGCTGGTGGCCGGACGCATTCCCGTGCTGGCCGGCACCGGTCTGCCGAATACCGCGAAAACCATCGCACTGACCCGCCGCGCCGCCGCCTGCGGCGCCGATGCCGCGCTGGTGGTCACCCCTGCGTATGTCCGCCCGACCCAGGCGGGCCTGATCGCGCATTACCGCGCGGTGGCCGACGATGGCGCCCTGCCGGTGGTGCTGTACAACGTGCCCGGCCGCACCGGCTGCGATCTGTTGCCGGCGACCGTCGCCGAGCTGGCGTCGCACCCGCGGATCGTCGCGATCAAGGAAGCGCGCACCGAACCCGGGCGCATGACCGAATTGCTCGCCCTGCGTTCACTCGCGTTCGCCGTGCTGTCCGGCGACGACCCCACCGCCGCCCGCGCCATGCTTGCCGGCGCCGATGGCTTGATTTCTGTGGCTTCGAACGCGCTGCCGGCGGCGATGCGCCGGCTCTGCGATCTGGCCCGCGGCGGTCGCCGTGCGGAAGCCGAAGCCCTCGACGCCGAACTGCAGCCGATCTTCGATTTCATGGGCATCGAACCCAACCCCATTCCGCTCAAGGCGATTCTCGCCCGCCAGGGCTACGGTCGCGGCCTGCGCCTGCCGCTCACCGATCTGTCCGCAACCCACACTTCCATGGCCGACGCCATCGCCGCCCGCATCGCCGGGATCGAGCGCGCCTTCGCCATGCCCCCCGATCGCATCGCCCACGCAGGCTGAGCGCCGGAACACCCTCGCCGCATTTCGTTCATCAGGCCTCGCGCCCGCACCGTTTTCTCCAGGAGACCCCATGTCACCGATCCGTTCGAACCTCCGTCATGCCCTCTCCCGCGCCACGATGGCCGCGATCGTCGTTGCGATGTCCGTTGCCGTCCTCGGTACGTCGGGCTGCGGCTGGTTCCGCAAGAAGGACTATTACTCGCTGGACACCGACAAACGCCCGCTGGAATTCCCGCCGGCGTTCGATGCCGCCGAGGCCGAGCGGAGTCTCGCCACGACCGCCAGCGGTTCGGTGACGCGTTCGTCGCTGCCTTCCGGCGATCCTTCGGCGCGCGCGCTGGCGTTCACCGTCGCCGGCGACCGCGCCGCGACGTTCTCGCGGGTCGGCGAAGCGCTCGCGGCCACGCCGGGGCTGACCATCGCCAGCCGTGCGCAGCTGCTGGGCGCGTTCGACGTCGACTACGAAGGTCAGAAGTTCCTGGTCCGCATCACGGAGGCCGAGGGCCGGAGCACGGTCTCTGCGGTCGATCCGCGTGGCCTGCCGGCCGACAGCGACAGCGCCGCGAAGCTGATCGCCGCGGTGAAGACGGCGCTCGGCGGCAGCTGACGCCAGCGCATCGCCGCAAAGCGAAACGGGCACCGCGAGGTGCCCGTTTCCGTTTGCGGAGACCGTGAAGATGCCGCCGGCCCAGCGCTCTGCGGGATCAGCCGGCAGCAGGGTCAGCCTGCAGGATTAGCCTGCAGGATTAGCCTGCAGGATCAGCGCTCCAGCAGCGGCAGCTTGTCCGGCTTGCCTTCCCAGTCCTTGGCGTCGGCCATCGCGTCCTTGCGGGTGGTGATGACCGGCCAGGACGCCGCCAGCTCCTTGTTGAGGGCGACGAAGGCTTCCTGCCCGGCCGGGACATCGTCTTGCGGGTAGATCGCGTTGATCGGACATTCCGGTTCGCAGAGGGTGCAGTCGATGCACTCGTCCGGATCGATCACCAGAAAGTTCGGGCCTTCGTGGAAGCAATCGACCGGGCAGACTTCGACGCAGTCGGTGTACTTGCACTTGATGCAGTTTTCTGTGACGACGAAAGGCATGGTTCGACCCGGAAGGCGAGGAGCGGCAAGTGTAAAGCGAGGCGGGCACAAGGCGAAACCGGTCGCGGCCTCGTATTCGTCGGTGCGGCCCGGGAGGAGCGGGTGCGCCTGCAATGGCAAAAAGAAAGCCTGCGTCTTCGACGCAGGCTTCGATATGGCGCTCCCTACGGGATTCGAACCCGTGTTTTAGCCTTGAGAGGGCCACGTCCTGGGCCTCTAGACGAAGGGAGCATGAAGCTTCGCTTGAGATATTGCTTTGTGCGATGAGCCGGCAAGGCCATGTTCGATGGCCGGTAGGCTTGGCCGAACGGGCGATGCCGACAGGCTGTTAGTATAGCGGGTCAACCGGCGTCGTGACCAATTCCGGCCCGCCGTGCACATCACTCTCCGAGCGCCGATGACCGACCCTTCATTCCTGCCGACCGCACCGCGCACCATTCCCCGCGATCAGCACGCGATTTCGCGCAAGGACATCAGTCCCAGCGCCCTGCGCGTGCTCTATCGGCTGCATGAAGCCGGGTATGGTGCCTATCTCGTCGGCGGTGCGGTACGCGACCTGCTGTTGGGCGAGCATCCGAAGGATTTCGACGTGGCCACCGACGCCACGCCCGAACAGGTCAAGCATCTGTTCCGCAATTGTCGCCTGATCGGTCGCCGGTTCCGGCTGGCGCACGTGGTCTACGGCCGCGAGATCATCGAGGTGGCGACGTTCCGCGCCAACACCGACGACGGCAGCGGCGACCGCGAGCAGGATGTGGAAGGCCGGGTGCTGCGCGACAACGTCTACGGCACCATCGAGGACGATGCCGTGCGTCGCGATTTCACCGCGAACGCGCTGTATTACGCGATCGCCGATTTCTCGGTGCGCGATTATCTCGGCGGTTTCGAGGACGTCAACAACCGGGTGATGAAGCTGATCGGCGACCCCGAGACGCGCTACCGCGAGGACCCGGTGCGCATGCTGCGCGCGGTGCGGCTGGCGGCGAAACTGCGCTTCGGCATCGATCCGCCCAGCGCCGATCCCATACCCAGGCTGGCGCCGCTGCTCAAGGAAGCCTCTTCGGCGCGCCTCTTCGAAGAGTGCCTGAAGCTGTTCCTGTCCGGCCATGCCGAGGCCAGCTTCCTCGGCCTGGAAGCCCACGGCCTGCTGCCGGCGCTGCTGCCGGAGACCGCGGTCGCGCTGGCGTCGAACCGCAGCGGTGCGCTGCGACGGATGCTGCTGGAAGGCCTCCGTGCCACCGATACCCGCATCGCTGCCGAGGAGCCGGTATCGCCGGCCTTCCTGTTCGCGCTGCTGCTGTGGCCCGCGTATTGCCGCACCCTGGCGATGTTGCAGGCGCAGGGCATGCACGTCGCCGAAGCCGAGCGCCACGCTGCCGACCGCGTCACCGTGCATCAACTCAATACCGTGGCCCTGCCGCGCAGATTCTCGCTGCCGATGCAGGAAATCTGGCTGATGCAGTCGAGGTTCTCGCAGCGTCAGCGCAAACGCGCGGTGCGGATGCTGGCCCACCCGCGGTTCCGCGCGGCCTACGATTTCCTGTTGTTGCGGCAGGTGGCATCCGACAGCCATGCCGAAGACATCGCGTTCTGGGCCGAAGCCCAGCACGACCCCGAACATGCGCTGGCGGTGGCCGCACTGCGCCCGGCGCTGGCCGAAGAGGAGGCCGCCGAAGCACGCGGTCCGCGTCGCCGCCGTCGCCGTCGTCCGGCGGCGGCCGGGCATTGATTTCCCCGGATGTCGCACCCGCGGTCGCGGCGCGCCGCGACCCAGTCGTCGCCTATGTGGGGCTTGGCGGCAATGTCGGTGAAAGCGTGGGCGTGCTGCGCGCGGCGGTACATCGGCTGATGACCGTCCCCCGCAGCCGACTGCTTGCGGTGTCGCGTTTCTACCGCACGCCGGCCTGGGGCCAGACCGATCAGGCCGACTTCGTCAACGCCGTCGCGTCCATCAAGACCGCGTTGCCGCCGCGGGTCCTGTTGGACGAACTGTTGAGCATCGAACGCGACTTCGGCCGCGAGCGCGCCGCGGACGGCAGCGGCCGCTGGGGTCCGCGGACCCTGGACCTCGATATCCTGCTGTATGGCGAAGATCAAGTGGACGTGCCCGGCCTGCGTCTGCCGCACCCGCACCTGCACGAACGCGCGTTCGCGCTGATGCCGCTGCTCGATCTGGTCGACGACATCGAGATCCCCGGCCGCGGCAGCGCCCGGCGGGCGCTCGGCAGCGCGGAACGGGGCGGAATCGCCCTGCTGCCGGAACGCTGAAACGCCGGAAAGCGTCCGCCGCACCTGCTAGGCTTAGCGCCCTCCGGCCTCTTCCCCCGGCCCACTCCTGGATGCACATGGCCATTCGAGAAGACAAGCCCTGGACCGTGCCGGCGCTGGCGGATGCCAAGCGCGACGGCCGCAAACTGGCGATGCTGACCGCCTACGACGCGGTGTTCGCCCGCGTCCTCGACCGCAGCGGCACCGACCTGATCCTGGTCGGCGATTCGCTGGGCATGGTGGTGAAAGGCCACGCTTCGACCCTCCCGGTGACGGTCGACGACATCGCGTATCACACCGCCGCGGTCGCCAGCGGCCTGCAGCGCGCGCTGCTGATCAGCGACCTGCCGTTCCAGGCCGACGCCACGCCCGAACGGGCGCTCGACGCCGCCACCCGCCTGCTGCAGGCCGGCGCGCAGATGGTCAAGCTCGAAGGCGCCGGCCCGCACAAGCTCGACGTCATCCGTTTCCTGGTCGAGCGCGAGATCCCGGTCTCCGCGCATCTCGGCCTCACCCCGCAGTCGGTACTGCGTTTCGGCGGCTTCAAGGTGCAGGGGCGCGAGGCGCTGGCCGCCGCGAAGCTGCGCGAGGACGCGCAGGCGGTGGCCGACGCCGGCGCCTCACTGCTGGTGCTGGAATGCGTGCCGACCCCGCTGGCGCAGTCGATCACCGCCGCCAGCCCCATCCCCACCATCGGCATCGGCGCCGGCCCGCACTGCGACGGCCAGGTGCTGGTGCTGCACGATTTCCTCGGCCTGGACAACGGCCATCGCCGGCCGAAATTCGTCAAGGATTTCCTGGCCGATGGCGGCTCGGTCGCCGGCGCGGTGGAGGCGTATTGCGCCGCGGTGCGCGATGGGTCATTTCCCGATGCGCAGCACGCATATCAATAAGGTCTCCTGCGGATCATGATCGAAACCATCACCGAACTCGGCCATCTGCGCGAACGCATCCTCGGCTGGCGCCGCGAAGGGCTGCGCATCGGTTTCGTGCCGACCATGGGTAATCTGCACGCGGGCCACTATTCGCTGGTCGAACTGACGCGACAGCACGCGGACCGCATCATTTCCAGCGTATTCGTGAATCCGACCCAGTTCGGGCCGAACGAAGACTTCACCCGCTACCCGCGCACGCCCGAAGCCGACACCAGCGGGCTCGAAGCTGCCGGCTGCGATGCGCTGTGGCTGCCGACGGTGGAATCGATGTATCCGTTCGGCGTCGACCTCGCGGTGCGCATGCGCGTGCCGGGCGTCGCCGACGTGCTGGAAGGCGCACACCGTCCCGGGCATTTCGACGGCGTCTGCACTGTGGTCGCGCGGCTGTTCAACCAGGTGCAGCCGGATCTGGCCGCATTCGGCAAGAAGGATTTCCAGCAGGTCGCGGTGATCCAGCAGATGGTCACCGATCTGGCCTATCCGCTGACGCTGTTGCGCGGCGAGATCGTGCGCGAGCCCGACGGCCTCGCCATGAGTTCGCGCAATCAATATCTGAGCGCGGAGGACCGGGTGATCTCCACTGAGATCCATCGCACGCTGCTCGACATGCGCGCGCAGCTGCTGGCCGGGGTGTCGCGGATCTCGGTCGAAACCGGCGCGGCCATCCGTCTGGGCGATGCCGGGTTTTCGGTGGATTACGCCGCGATCCGCACGCCGGATCTGGCCGCGCCCGAGATCGAACCGGCGCGCTATGCAGCCCGCGGTCCGCGGGTCGCGCTGATCGCGGCGCGTCTGGGCCGCACGCGGCTGATCGACAATCTGGAATTCGATCTCGGCTGACGCACCGCGGATGCATCGCTGACCGCCGCGGGACCTGTCTTCGACGCCTGCTTCTTTCGGAAGGCAATGGACGGGTCTTGCGATGGCTTATCCGCGGACCACAGGTCGAATCCCTGTCCGGAGCTGCTTCGCCGATGCGTTTTCCGCGTCCGTGACTCCGTGCAATTCGGTCATGCGGCGGGACACGATCGCACGATCCGGACGCTGTTTTCGTTTGCATGGCGATGCGCGCCGACGATCTGGCAAGATGCGGCATCGCGCAGGCAATGCCCATGGGCCCGTCATGACCGAACACAAGGCTACCGTTTTTGAGGCGCTGCATCCGCATGCGGAACGCCTGCGGCATTCGCCGATTTCCGAGCTCATCTCCAACGACGCCGGGCGCCCGCAGGCATTCGCCGTCCGCGCCGGTCCGCTGTATGCCAGTTTCGCGCGCCAGCACTACGACCGTCCGGCGCTGGAGGCCTTGTTCGCCATCGCCGAAACCGCGGATCTCGCGTCGGCGCTCAGACGGCTGTTCGACGGCGACATCGTCAATGTCACCGAAGGCCGCGCCGCGTTGCATACCGCGCTGCGCAGCGATCTTTCCGTGGCCGCGCACGTGCTCGAAGCCACCGCGCAGGCGCGCGACGCGCGCGCGCGCATGGCGGCGATGGTCGACCGGCTCATCGCCTCCGGCGTGACCGATGTGGTCAGCGTCGGCATCGGCGGTTCGGATCTCGGTCCGCGGCTCGTCGCCGATGCGCTGGATGACGGCGATGGCGGCCCGCGTCTGCGCGTGCATTTCGTTTCCAACGTCGATGGCAATGCGGTGCGCCGTACCCTGTCGCAGCTCGACCCCGCGCGCACCGCGGCGATCCTGATCTCCAAGACCTTCGGCACCCAGGAAACCCTGCTCAACGGCACCGTGGTGCGCGAGTGGCTGCAGGACGACAGTCGCGTGTATGCGGTGAGCGCGAACGTGCCGCGCGCGGCCGCATTCGGCATCGACGAAAGCCGCATCCTTCCGATGTGGGACTGGGTCGGCGGCCGTTATTCGCTGTGGTCGGCGGTGGGTTTTCCGATCGCGCTCGCCATCGGCATGGACGGTTTCGAGCGCCTGCTCGCCGGTGCCGCGGACATGGATGCCCACGTGCTGGCCACGCCGCTGCGCGACAACATGGCGGTCTGGCATGCGCTGACCGCGATCTGGAACCGCAATGCGATGCACGCAGGCAGCCAGGCGGTGTTGCCGTACGACGAACGCCTGCGCCTGCTGCCGAATTATCTGCAGCAGCTGGTGATGGAAAGCCTCGGCAAATCCGCGCGACTCGACGGCGCGGCGTTGAGCGGCCACACCGTACCGGTCTGGTGGGGCGGGGCGGGCACCGACACCCAGCACAGTTTCTTCCAGGCGCTGCACCAGGGCACGCAGATCGTGCCCGCCGATTTCATCGGCGTGATCCGCGCCGATCATGCGCATGCCGACAATCACACCGCACTGCTGGCGAATCTGCTCGCGCAGACCGAAGCCTTCGCCAACGGCCAGGCCAGCGACGACCCGCATCGCGCGTATGCCGGCAATCGTCCAAGCACGCTGCTGTTGCTGGATGCGCTCACGCCGGATTCGCTGGGCGCGTTGATCGCGCTGTACGAACACAGCGTGTATCTGCAGTCGGTGCTGTGGGGCATCAACGCGTTCGATCAGTTCGGCGTGGAACTGGGCAAGCAGGTTGCGAACAAACTGTTGCCTGCACTGCAGGGCGACGCCGAGGCCGACGACCCGGTGACGCGGGCGCTGTTGGCGGAGATCCGCAAGCGTTCTGCCTGATTCCGCTTTTTCTGATGTCCGCTCCAGCAGGCTCCTTCCCTCTGCATCGACCTCACGCCGGACCCTGAAATAGGCATACGCCGATTGCCTTCTGGGGAAATGGTGAGGTAACGCCCGCCAATGGCAGCCGGTCCGGAACAGGTACAAGACTGTACAGAAGACCTTGTAGAATCGATCTTCCGCGGTCGGGTCGTCGCCTGCGCGCTTTCCAGCAGCGGGCGAATACGTTCAATCAGTTCGCGAGTGATGTCGCTGGGATAGGGTTGGCGAGGCATCCGTCAAGGATTACAGATCACCGGGAGGTTTTAGACGACTTCTTGGGTGCAGCGGCGGACAGGGATCCGTCTTCTGTTTTTCAACGGAATTGATGTTTTCAAGGAGAAGTGACGTGTCGAATGGAATCAAGGAAGCCGCGCGCCCGGTGATGTCTGGACCGTCGAGTCCGACTGCCGATCAAGAATCACTTGCACTTGATGCATGGAACGCCACGTCGCGCGATTACCCGCTGGATCAATGCGTACACGCGCTGTTCGAGTGGCAGGCGTCGCGAACGCCGGAGGCGACGGCGCTGGTGTTCGGGGATGCGCGGCTGAGCTACGGCGAACTCAACGCACGCGCGAACCAACTGGCGCATCTGCTGCGTGCGCGCGGCGTCGATCGCGATAGCCTGGTGGCAGTGGCGCTGGAGCGCGGCATCGGGATGATGGTGGCGCTGCTGGGGGTGCTGAAGGCCGGCGGCGCGTACGTACCGATGGCGCCGGATGCGCCGTCGGAGCGGTTGACGTTCATGCTGTCGGACGCGCGTCCGCGGCTGCTGCTCAGGCACGGGGCCACGTCGATCGAGCCCGCGGCGATCGATGCCGCAACGACTGGCGTGCCTGCGCTGTCGCTGGAAGCGCTGGCGCCCGAGCTGGCGGCACAACCGCGGCACAACCTGGACAGCGCAGGTTTCGCGTCTTCTCAGCCGGCATACGTGATCTACACCTCGGGAACGACCGGGACGCCGAAGGGCGTGCTGGTGTCGCACCGCAATCTGGTCAACTTCTGCTACTGGTGCGCCGAGGCCTGTGTGCTCGGTGCCGGCGATCGGGTGACGCAGTTCGCGCCCTACACCTTCGATGCGTCGGCGGGGGAGATGTTCGGCAGCCTGCTGGCCGGCGCCGAACTGCATCTGCTGGACGACGCGACGATCCAGGATCCCGCCGCGCTGCAGCGCTATCTGGCGCGGCATGCGATCCAGTTCTCGGCGTT
>CALRWS020000063.1:0-14331 GCA_943371935.1 Chitinophaga pinensis
GGTTTTTCGCGTGACGCGGGACAACTGCGATCAGAAGCTGTAGCGGCCGGAGATGCCGAACAGATTCACGTCGCTGTCGTAGTCGCCGAACAGCGTGTGGCGGTTGGCAGCGTCGATGATGCCGACCTTCGGCGAATCCGGCTCGATGCGCGTGTACGACGCGTTGATCTCGACGTGCTCGCTCATGTTCCAGGTCAGGCCGAACGAATACCAGCGACGGTCTTCGTCGGGCAGGCGCGGGGTGCGCGTGGCGAACGTGGTCGGGGTTTCGTCGTAGGCGTAACCGCCGCGGATCGTGAACGCCTCGGACAGCTTGTACTCGGCGCCGATCGACCAGAAGCGGGTGTCGTCCCAGCTGAAGTCCTCGACCGAATCCGGATCCGGATTGACGAAGTCGATGCGGATCTCTTTCAGCGAATGCCAGTCGGTCTTGGCGAAATCGCCCATCAGCGCCAGGTTGTCGTTGACCTGATAGGACACGCTGAAGCTGGTGACGCTCGGCGTGGTCAGCTTGGCGCTGGCCTTGCCGTCGTTGAACAGCGCGCTGCGGCCGATCCCGTTGAGAACGGTGCGGGCGCTGCCCGGAACGGTCCAGTCGGCTTCGCCCTGCAGATCGTGGTCGATCTCGGAACGGTGCGACAGACCGATGGCCAGCTTGTCGGTCGGACGGAAGTTCACGCCGAAGATATAGCCGATGCCGGTGTCGTCGCCGGTGATGACCGCTTCGCCGTCGGCGGACTGCGGCGCAAAGCCGGGAACGCTGCTGAACGCCAGCGCCGAGCCGAAATCAACGGCCTTCGACAGTTCCGCTTCCGCGCGCTCGTAGATGAGACCGGCGCCGACCGAGAAGCGGTCCGGCACAATTTCGTACGCAGCGGAGAGGGTGAGATCGACGGTCTTCAGATCGGAGGTGAGCGCGTGATAGCGACCGACCCAGCCGCGGTCGTATTCGGTCTTCAGGCCGAACGGCGCACTGACCATCGCGCCGACGGTGAGGCCGTTTTCGAACTTGTGGATGATGGACATCGCCGGGATCGGCGTGGCGCCGCCGGCATTGCCGCCGTCGCTGCCGGTGAGCGGACGGACCAGCGGGGTGCCGTTGGCGGCATAACCGCCGCCGTTGAAGCTGGCGTTGAGATCGACCACGGTCACGTCGGACTGGATCGTGGTGCCTTCGAACGTGGTCATGGTGGCCGGATTGTTCACGACGACCGACGCATCGCCCGTGGCGACGCCGGAACCGGCGAACGCGCGGCCCATGGCCTTGACGCTGTTTTCCTTGAGCTGGAAGCCCGAGGCCTGGGCCTGGCCGAAGGCCAGCGCGCCGGCGATGCCGAGCGCGAGCGCGGACATCTGGATGAAACGATTGTGGGTGTGCATTGTTCTTGCGTCTCCGTAGACAGGAATTGGGCTGCGCCGTGCGGCCGGGCAGTTCCCCTTGCCCGTTCCGCTCCTGCCGGAAGCCCCCTCCCGACGTACGACGCCGTATGCACTATAACCCGGCCGTTAACTGAAAGCTAACAAGCGCTATCCTGATATCTCCCATGCTTTCATGCAGTTCCGGCATTTATCTGACATGTTCGTTCAGCTTCCGACCCGCCACAAATCCGGCCTGCGCTGGGCGACACCGCTGGTGTTCGCCGCGCTGTGGCTGGCCTATCTGTGGGCGAGCACGCGTCCCGAAGCCACCCAGCGGGCGCTGCTGCAGGAATGGGGGGCGCTGACCGGCGGCCCGGCGCTGGCCGATACCTGGTGGTCGCTGTGGGCGAACGAGCGCTGGCTGCGGCTGTTCACGGCCATGTTCCTGCACGCCGACTGGGCGCACCTGCTCGGCAACCTCGTGTTCCTGCTGATCTTCGGCCTACCCGCCGAACGCGCGATGGGCCCGTGGCGCTTCCTGGTGCTATTCCTGCTCGGCGGCACCATCGCCAATCTGGCCGCTGTGTTCATGATCGGCTCGCCCGAACGGCTGGTGATCGGCGCCAGCGGCGCGGTCTCGGCGGTGATCGGCGCCTATCTCGCGCTGTTTCCGCGCGCCAAGCTCGGCGTGGTGGTGCCGCTGGGGCTGTTCCTGGAATTCATCCGCGCGCCGGCCTCGCTGCTGATCGGGGTGTGGGCGGTGCTGCAGGTGGTGTTCGCGTACATCGGCCCGGCCTTCGGCGCGGTCGCCTGGAGCGCGCACATCGCCGGCTTCCTGTTCGGCGTGGTCTTCGCGCTGGCCGCGCGCGCGGGGATCGCGCGCCGGTTGCGCCACAGCCGCGGCTATTGAGTCGCGGTTCCGTACTGCTTCTATACTCCCCCCATGGCCAAGACCCTCTACAAAGTCACCTTCCATAACCACGGCAAGCTCTACGCGCTGTACGCGCGGCGCGTGAACAGCGGCAGCCTGTGGGGTTTCACCGAAGTCGCCGATCTGGTCTTCGACGTCCACGAAGGCCTGGTGGTGGACCCCACCGAAGAACGGCTGCGCGACGAGTTCGGCGACACCCGCGTCCTGCACCTGCCGATGCAGAGCATCGTGCGGATCGAGGAAGTCGAGAAGAAAGGGCCGTCGACCATCCACGACGCCGCCAGCGGCGAGAAAGTGGTCACGCCGTTCCCGATGCCGACCAAGCCGCGCTGAAGCGGCGATCGGGCGCGGCTCGATCGATCAAACCCAGCATGAAAATCGGCTACGACCGTGCGCATCCCGCGCGCGGTCGCAGCCGTCCCGGGCCTACAGACTCACGCGCTTGCGGTTATCCGCCGACACCCGGTCGATCAATTTGTTGTAGGGGTCGAAACCCGCTTCATACGGCTCCGCATCGACTACGACCGTGATTGTCGGCTGGCCGCTGGCGATGCGGTGACGCTTGAGATACAGCACTTTCTCGTCTTCCTCCTCGCCCGACGGACCGCGCGCGAATACGCCCACTTCCACCCAGTCGTCGATCTTCGCCGACGTTTCCTTGCCCTTGCCGTCGACATACAGCTTGGCGGCATGCAGATCGAGTACGACCTCGTATTTGCCGTCGGCGCGCTTCTTCGCCTTGGCTTCCACCACGCGGTTGTCGTAGAAGGCGATCTTCTCGAACAAGTCCGCGATCAGGCGTTCGTGCTGCGGGCCGGCCTCGGCGCGGATGTAGTCCAACAGTTCGACCGAGGTGGTGTAAGGCGGCTGCTGATAGCCCTTGTCCTGCAGGAATGTCTTCAGCGCGCGATTCAGCACCGCCTCGCCGATCTCTTCGCGCAGGCGATAGAACACCAGCGAGCCCTTTTCGTAATGGATGTATTGCTGATTCTCCACGCGGTAGAGCGGCAGTTCCTCGACCGCCTCGCCGCCGCGACCGGAAAGATAGCCGTCCAGCTCGGTCTTCAGGAAGCGCCGCATCTTGGCCCGGCCGTACTCTTTCTCCATGACCATCAGCGCCGAATACTGCGCCAGCGACTCGGACATCACTGTCGCGCCCTGCATGTTGGCGCCGATCACCTGATGCGCCCACCACTGGTGCGCGATCTCGTGCGCGGTGACGTAGAACACGTAGTCGATCGCGTCCTTGTCGCTGAGATCGGCGATGAAACCGATCGATTCCGAATACGGAATGGTGTTGGCGAACGCCTGGGCGAACGTCGCGTAGCCCGGGAATTCGATGATCCGGACCTGACGGTGCTGGTACGGCGTGAAATTGTCCTCGTAGTACGCGAGCGACTTCTGCACCGCTTCGATCATGCGATCGACGTTGTACGGATGTTTTTCGTCGTAATAGACCTCGATCGGAATGTCCTTGTACATGCCTTTCTTCACCTGCCAGCGCGCCGACAGGTAGGAGTAGAAGTTCAGCATCGGCCGATCCATCGCATAGCTGAAGCAGCGCCGGCCGTCGCGGACGAATTCCTTCTGCAGATAGCCGGGCGACAGCGCGATCTGGTCCGGCGCGGTGCAGATCGTGGTCTTGAAATCGATCCAGTCGGCATCGTCGGTGATGTAGTTGGCGGCGCGCGCCGCCTGATCCTCCAGCGTCGGCATGCGTCTGGGCTCGCCGAGATCGCGTTTGCGGCGCTCGTTGCGATCGACGATTTCGGCGCCCTCGTTGTAGCCGAACGACGGGAATACCCGACTGTCGAAGAACGAACCGTTCTCGACGATGCGGGTCTGCGCAGTGTCGTTGGTGATGCCGTTCGGCGCCAATTCGACCTTGAAGGCAATGTCGCGCTCTTCGCCCGGCCGCATCGGCGCTTTCAGCCGGTAGATGCGATACCCCAGATCCTCGTCGTGCTTGACCAGTTCGGCGCCGCCCATGTCGATACTGATCAGCGATTTGTCGTCATCCATGCCGATATGCAGCTCGGAGATCGCCTTCGCATGGGAATTGCGCACCCGATAGACGCCGCTGGCGCGCATCGTCCGGGTTTCCGGACGCAGGTCGACCTCGACCTGCGTGGCGACGATCTTCGGCTGCGGCAGACTCTTGTATTGCTTGTATTCGCGTTCATACCGCGCCTGCAGGTCCAGGATGTCGTCCGGCGACAGGAATTGGTTGCGAACATTCGTGTTCCAGAACAGATAGGCGCCCGTGCCGGCGAACGCCAGCAGCGCGAACGCCGTCGCCACGCCCAGCGGTCCGCGCATGCGGGCGCGCGCGAGTCGCAGGCGTTCGCGCGCGCCGCCGCTGACGCCACGCACCCACAGCGCCGCGGACAACAGCAGCAACACCAGCAAAAACAGCCCCCAGTAGCCCTGGAACCACAGTTTCGCGCCGAGGAAATGGCCGAATCCGTTCATGTCGGAATACGGGCCCGCGGGCGAAGCGCCGTAGTTGTAGAGGTTGTGGGTGAAGTCGAGCGCACCCAGCACGGCCTGCGCGACCAGCACCAGGATCACCAGGCCATAGCCGGCGAACTTGTTGTTGGTGAAGACCTGCAGGCACAGCGCCAAGCCGCCCATCAGCACGAACCAGATGCCATCCAGCGCCAGGGTTTTCGCGTACACCAGCAACTCGAGCTGGGTATGCCCCTTGGCGAGCTGGATCAGGATCGCGGTGATGCCACCCAACAGCTGGAAGCAGCAGATCACCGCGATCAGCGCGCCGAATTTGGCCGCCAGCGGCACCCAGTTGGGCACCGGCATGGCGTCGGTGACTTCATGGATCTTGACCCCACGCTCCTTGCCGACCAGTTCGCCGGCATAGAACAGCACGATGATGATCAACACGAAGCTGTACGAACCCTGCAACGCCTGCAGCATCTGCGACGTCACCGGATGGATCGGCGTTTCGTAGAGGGTCTGGGCCAGGATCGCGCTGGGAATGAAATTCGCCATCGCGAACAGCAGCATCACGATGAAGGGAATGCCGCGCAGGACGCCCGAGGTATCGAAGCGCAGCTGACGCAGGAACTGCGCGAAACCGGTGGCAGTTCCGTGCGCAATCACGACTCGCGGCAATTGCCGCGGCGCTGCGGTGACGTTGCCTGCAGACGCGTCTATCGCGACTTTCTTCTTGCGGAAACTGCGGCCGGTACCGGTGCGCTGGGGCTTGAACAGCGCAAAGCATGCGGCGAAGAGCGCAAGCCCGATACCGACCCACAGCGCGCGGTTGCCGAGGATGTAGCCGCTGATCGCGGGCACCTCGGCATTGCGCTGTTCGGCGGCCCAGTAGCGGATCGTGCGCCCGAACGCGCGGATGCCCAACGGCTCGCTCAACGCGGCGACCCACACATTGTCGAGATCGCGCAGCAGCACGCCGCTCATGATGTAGAGCACGATGAAGCCGAGCACGCCGACATACACCCACAGCACGCTGCGGGTCACGATGGCCAACAGCGAGAGCAGCGCCGCCATGAACAGCAGATTGGGCAGCACGATCACGCCCAGCGCCCACAGATAGGGCACAAGCGTGACCGGCCCCAGCCGCTCGGGTTCGATCCAGGGCATGAATTGCGCGACGAACAGGCCGAGCGCGATCACCGCGTACAGCACCAGACAGCAGATCACCGCCGCGCCGATGCGGCCGGCGACGTAATCGCGACGCTTGATCGGACTGGCGAAGATCAGTTCGGCGGTGCCCTGCTCGAAGTCGCGCAACAGCGCGCCGTTGATCGACATCGCGACGAACAGCATGCCCAGCAGCGTGAACACGCTCATGAACTGGACGATGACCACCGGCGCATTGCGATGGACGTTGCCGATGCCGCCGCCGATCTGCACGGCATCGCTCGCCACCGCGGCGAAGCCCATCGCCGCGAACAACAGCGCCATCAGCCAGAGCAGCGGAGAGCGAAGCTGCTGACGCAGCTCGAATCTGAAGAACTCGAACATGGCGTGATCCTCAGGCGGCTTTGGCGTGCTGGCGCAGACGCTGGAAGTACACGTCCTCGAGGTCCGGCGCCACGCGCTCGAAACCATCGCCCGGCGGAACATCGCTGTGGATGTGGATCACCGGTTCGCCGCCGACCAGGCGGGTCGACAACAGGGTGAAATTCTTCTCGTAGTGCGGCAGCGCGTCCTTCGCGACCACCTTGCGCCAGACGCGATCCTCCAGCGCGCCGATGGCATCCGTCGGACGGCCGGTCAGCAGCACCTTGCCCTTGTTCATGATCGCCATGGTCGGACACAGATCGGTCACGTCCTCGACGATATGCGTGGACAGGATCACAGCCACGTTCTCGCCGATCTCGGCCAGCAGGTTGAGGAAACGGTTGCGCTCTTCGGGATCGAGACCCGCGGTGGGTTCGTCGACGATCACCAGCCGCGGGTTGCCGAGCAGCGCCTGCGCGATGCCGAACCGCTGGCGCATGCCGCCGGAAAATCCGCCGAGCTTGCGCTTGCGCACGTCCCACAGATTCACCTGCTGCAGCAGGCCGTCGACGACTTCGCGCCGCTGCTTGCGGTCGGTCAGGCCTTTGAGCACCGCGAAATGTTCGAGCAGATCCAGCGCGCTGACTTTCGGATAGACGCCGAAATCCTGCGGCAGATAGCCCAGCTGACGGCGCACCGCGTCCTTGTCGCGCAGGATGTCGATAGTGCCACCCTTGCCGTCATCGAGCGTGGCGGTGCCGCTGTCGGCTTCCTGCAGCGTGGCCAGCGTGCGCATCAGCGAGGATTTGCCGGCGCCATTCGGGCCGAGCAGGCCGAACATACCGCGCGGAATGTCGAGCGTGACGTGATCGAGCGCGCGCACGCCGTTGGCGTAGGTTTTGCTCAGGTCGCGGATGGCAAGCATGTGAAGTCCCCGGATGCGGGGCCCGCGACGGCGGGCCGACAGCGCATCCTAGGGACAAGGCAGACGATGCGAACCGGCCGATGGTCATTACATGACTTCTGGCTTGATGACTTCTGGCTTGATGACTTCTGGCTCGTCGACTTCCAGCCAGCGGATCTCAGCGCCCTTCGGCAACCGCAGGCTTCACTGGCGCTGGAGCAGCCTGCTTTTTCAGCAACGCCAGCGCCGCGGCGATCGGCGCTTCGCCTTCGAGGACATCGCCGGCACCGGCGCCCGCCGTTTCCTGATCGCCGCGCAGATGCCCCGGCAGCACGGCTTCGGAAATGAAGGTCGGCTTGGCTTTGGTCGCGCCTTCCGGCTTGAGCACCACATCGGGCTCGATGCCGCGGGCCTGGATCGATTTTCCGCTGGGCGTGTAGTAGCGCGCGGTGGTGAGTTTCACCGCGTCGCCGTTGTCCAACGGCAGCACCGTCTGCACCGATCCCTTGCCGAAGGTGCGGCTACCCACGACCTGCGCGCGCTGGTTGTCGCGCAGCGCGGCGGCCAGGACTTCCGACGCGCTGGCGGAGCCGGCATCCACCAGCACCACCACCGGCGCACCGCGCATGCGGTCGCCTGCGGTCGCATTGAACGACGTGTCCGCCACCGGGTTGCGGCCGCGGGTGCTGACGATGCCGCCCTTCTCCAGCAGATCGTCGGCGATCTGCACCGCCGAGGTGAGCAATCCACCGGGGTTGCTGCGCAGGTCCAGCACCAGGCCCTGCAGGCCCTTGCCGCCCGCGGCGCTGCCACCGGCCTGCGCCTGCAGCTTGTCGAGCTGCTGTTCGAAATCGTTGGCGGTGTCGGCCTGGAATGCGCTGATGCGCAGATAGCCGTAGCCGGGCTCCAGCATTCTTCCGCGCACGCTGCTGATGCGGATGGTTTCGCGCTGCACGGTGAGTTCCAGCGGCTTGGCCGCGCCTTCGCGCTGCACGGTCAGTACGGTCTTGCTGCCGGGGGCGCCGCGCAGCGGATTGCCGTCGGCCACTTCGGGCGTGAGCGGTTTGCCGTCGACCGCGATGATGATGTCGCCGGGCTTCACGCCCGCGCGCGCCGCGGGCGTGTCGTCGATCGGCGCGATCACCAGGATGGTGCCGTCCGGCTGCGGCTGCACTTCCACGCCGATGCCGTCGTAGGCGCCGTTGGTATCGGCATCGAAGGCCTCGGCGTCGCTGCGGACCAGATAGCTGCTGTGCGGATCGAGATTCAGCAGCAGGCCGCGGATCGACGACTGCATCAGCTTGCGGTCTTCCACCGGCTCGACGTAGGCCTGTTTGACCACGTTGAAGACGCTGACATAGCGGCGGATTTCTTCCAGCGGCACCTTGCTTTCGGGCTCGGCGGTTTTCTCGGGCTTGGCGGCCTCGCTTTCGGCGGGTTTCGAGTCCTGCGCCAATGCCGGCTGCACGCACAGCGCGAGCGCGAGCAGCGCCGGCAGGGACCGGATGCGCGGGAAGGACGAAGGGCGCAGACGCGAAGAGCGCGGGCGGAACGGCATGAATAACTCCAGATGAAAACTGATCGGTCCGACCATTAAGGCCACGCGGGGTTCACCGAACATGAACGGCCCTACCCTAGCCGTTTACTGCCGCCTGAGCCAGCTGTCGGGGTTGACTGGCTGCCCGTTGCGGCGCAGCTCGAAATACAGCGCCGGCTGCGCCAGGCCGCCGGAATTGCCGACGCGGGCCACGGTGTCGCCGCGCTTGACGGTATCGCCGGCATCCTTGAGCAGCGATTCGTTGTGGCCGTACAGACTGAGATAGCCGTTGCCGTGATCGACGATCAGGATCAGGCCGTAGCCGGTCATCCATTCGGCGAAGACCACGGTGCCATCGGCGACCGCACGCACCGGCGTGCCGAGGCCGGCGGCGATCAGCAGGCCGCTGCTGGCGCGCCCGTCGGGCATGCGTCCGCCGTAGCCGGAGAGGAGATTGCCCGACAGCGGCCAGCCGGCGCCGCCCACCCGCACCGGCGCGGCGCTGGCGATCTGGCGTGGCGGTTTGGCCTGCGCCCGGGTCTGCGCTCGCGTGCCGGGCTTAGCGGCAGGCTTTGCAGCGGATTTGGCCGCCGCGGCCCGCGCTGCGGCGCGCTCGGCCGCGGCGCGTTCGGCGGCAGCCCTGGCGGCGGCGGCGCGCAGCCGGCCGATCACCTGCTGCAGGGCCTGGGCATCGCTGCCCAGCGCCTGTTCGCGTTCGCTGCGGTCGCGATAACGCTGCTCCAGTTCACCAAGCGTCACCGCGCGCGCGCGGCGATCGCGGGCCAGCGACGCGAGCTGGGTGCGCTGCCGTTCGCGCGCGGCGTCCAGCGCCGCGCGTTTCTCGGCGATCCGGGTTTCCATCTGCGCAAGTTCGGCCAGTTCGGCGCTCAGCGCGGCCGTGCGCTGCAGGCGCTGACGCTGCAGGTAGCGGTAATAGACCAACTGGCGCTGGGTGTCGGCGACGCGATCCTGCGCCAGCATCACCTTCAGCGGCGCATGGTCGCCCTGCGCATGGGCGGCGCGCAGCAGCGCGGCGAGTTCGCGTCGCGTCGCGGCCTCCTGCACGCGCAAGGCGTCGCGACGCGCATTGAGCTGCGCCAGCGCGGCCTGCTCGCGCGCGAGTTCGGTTTCGGCCGTGTGCAGCGCGCGGCTGGAATCGGCGACGCGCTCGTCCACCGTGCGCAGTTCGCGGCTGGCAGCGCCGCGCTGGCCTTCCAGCCGGCGGCGTTCGGCCGCCACGTCCTTCAGTTCGCGCTGGACCGTCTCCAGCCGACGCTGCGCCTCGCCACCGGTCGTCTGCTGTGCAGGCGCCGGCCATGCCAGCGACCACAGCAGCGCGACCGCGACGAGCAGGCGCAGGACTTTCATCACCCTGCGTCCGACAACGCGGCATCAAACAAAGAATGACCGCTCATGTCCGCCGGCTGCGGCAGGCCGAGCAGATCCAGCATCGTCGGCGCCACGTCGCGCAGCGCGCCGCCGCTGCGCAGGCACGCGTCCGTCCGCGCACCCACATACACGAAAGGCACCGGGCCGACGGTATGCGCGGTGTGCGGCTGGCCGGTCTCGGGGTCGCGCATCATTTCAAGATTGCCGTGGTCGGCGGTGACCAGCAGCGCGCCGCCGGCCGCGCGCACCGCGGCTTCGACCGCGCCGATGGCGATATCCACCGCCTGCGCCGCCAGGATCGCGGCCTGCAGATCGCCGGTGTGGCCGACCATGTCCGGGTTCGCGATATTGCAGACCACCACGTCGAAACGCCCGGAACCAATGGCGTCGACCAGCTTCGCGGTGAGTTCCGGGCAGCTCATTTCCGGCTGCAGATCGTAGGTCGCGACTTTCGGGCTCGGGACGAGGATGCGTTCTTCGCCCGCGTACAGATCTTCGCGACCGCCGCTGTAGAAGAAGGTGACGTGCGCGTATTTCTCGGTCTCGGCGATCCGCAGCTGGGTCAGGCCATGCGCGGCCAGCACTTCGCCGAGGGTGTTGCGCAGATCGTCCGGCGCGAATGCGGTCGGCGCCGGCAAGCGGGCATCGTATTCGGTGAGGCAGACGAAGCGCGACAGCGCCGGGCGGCGCACGCTGGCGTCGAACCCCTCGAACGCGGGATCGACGAACGCGGCCGCCAACTGGCGCGCGCGGTCGGCGCGAAAATTCATGAACACGATGGCGTCGCCGTCACGCATCGGCTGCGCGCCACTGAGGACAGTCGGTGCGACGAACTCATCGTTCTCGCCGCGCGCGTACGCGGCGGCCAACGCGTTGAGCGCATCCGGCGCGCGCTGCTCGCCCTGCGCCTCGACGATGACGTCCCAGCCGCGACGCAGGCGGTCCCAGCGCTTGTCGCGATCCATTGCGAAATAGCGGCCGCCGACGCTGGCGATACGCGCGTTGCCCAGCGCGTCGCACGTCGCCTGCAGCGCGCGCAGGCTGGGTTCGGCCGAACGCGGCGGCATGTCGCGGCCGTCGAGGAAGGCGTGCACCGCGACGCGCGGCACGCCTTCGCGCGCGGCGAGTTCCAGCATCGCGAAAATGTGCTGCTCGTGGCTGTGCACGCCGCCGGGGGACAGCAGGCCCATCACGTGGAGCGTTCCGCCGGAAGCCTTCGCGGCATCGCAGGCGGCACGCAGTTCGGCGTTGGCGAAGAAACTGCCGTCCTCGATCGCCGCATCGACGCGGGTGAGATCCTGATAGACGATGCGGCCGGCGCCGAGATTCATGTGGCCGACCTCGGAATTGCCCATCTGCCCGTCCGGCAGGCCGACGTGGCGGCCCTCGGTGTGGATCAGCGTGTGCGGCCGCTGCGCCCACAGCCGGTTCCAGTTCGGCAGATCGGCCAGCGCCAGCGCGTTGTCGGCCGGATCCTCGCGATACCCCCAACCGTCCAGGATCAGCAGGACGACGGGCTTGGGACGGTGAGCGGCAGCGGACATGTGACCTTCGGGGCAGTGACTTAGGACAGATGCGATTGTAGCGAAGCGCCTCCATGATGCCTGTCACGGGGGCGCCGATGCCCCATCCGTTCACGCGTTCGCGAATCCCCGCTTCCGAACCCGGGCCCACGGGCCCACGCTCACAGAGGTCCATCTCAATGCGCCAGCCCCGACTCTTCCTCGCCGCCGCCATCGCACTCGCCCTGTTCTCGCCCGCGGCCTTCGCCGGCAAAAGCATCGACAAGGTCATGGGCAGCATCACCGCCCACGCCGGCGAAGACTACGGCTCGCTGGAAACCGTCAACGGCAGCATCCGCGTCGAGTCCGGCGCCAAGGCCGGCAACGTCGCCACCGTCAACGGCAGCGTCCATCTGGAAAGCGGCGCCACCATCGGCGATGCCGAAACCGTCAACGGCAGCATCAAGGCCGACGGCAAGCTCAAGGCCAAGTCGCTGGAAACGGTGAACGGCAGCATCCGCCTGGGCGATCAGAGCAGCGTCGGCGAAATACAAACCGTCAACGGCAGCGTCTTCGCCGGCCGCGGCAGCCAGGTCGCCCGCAACGTCGAGACCGTCAACGGCTCGATCGGCCTGGTCGATACCGATGTCGACGGCGGCATCGCCACCGTCAACGGCGACATCACCGTCGGCGTGGGCTCGCACGTCCGCGGCGGCATCACCGTCGAGAAGCCCAACAGCGGCTGGATGCCGGTCAGCATGAAACAGCGCAAGCTGCGGATCGTGATCGGCCCGGACGCGGTGGTCGAAGGCCCGCTGGTGTTCAAGCGCGACGTCACCCTGTACGTGCACAAGACCGCGCGCATCGGCAAGGTCACCGGCGCCACTGCCGTGAGCTACGACGGCGCGCGGCCGCCGCAGGAGTGATGGTGATTGCCGCGCAGGCGCGGCTGATGGTCGGCAACGCGTAGGGCGGGCCCTGGCCCGCCATCAACGAAGCCACGCCCCGCACGCACCATCGCCGCACCCGATGCCCGCGCGGATCGCTCCAACGCCGGAGTTCAAGGCTTGAACCTCCGAGCGCAAAGCCCCGACGCCGGAGCTCAAGGCTTCAACGCCCGAGATCAGCGCGTAGGGCGGGCCCTGGCCCGCCATGACGAAGCCACGCCCCGCACGCACCGTCGCCGCACCCGACGCCGCGTGTATCGCTCCAACGCCGGAGCTGAAGACTTGAACCTCCGAGCGCAAAGCACCGACGCCGGAGCTCAAGGCTTCAACGTCCGAGATCAGAGCCTCAAGGCCCAAGCTCAAAGCCTCAGCTCCGCAGCTTAAAGCCTCAGCGCCGGAGCTTAAAGCCTCAGCGCCGGAGCTCAAAGCCTCAGCGCCGGAGTTCAAAGCCTCGACGCCGGAGCACAAAGCGCCTGACGTTCGGAGATCAACGCTCCAACGCCGGAGATCAAAGCATCAACGCCCGAGTGCAAAGCCTCGACGGTGGAGCTCAGAGCCTCAACGCCCGAGCTCAACGCTTCATCGCCGGAGCCCAAAGCCTCGACGCCCAAGCTCAAAGCCTCGACGCCGGTGTTGAGAGCCTCAACGCCGAGGCCCAGACACACCAATGCCAGAGCAAACATGGCGGGCCCTGGCCCACCATGAGCGACGCCACGCCTCGCACGCATCATCGCCGCACCAGACACCCGCATCTTTCGAACCATCGACCACGCCTCTGCCGCGCACGCGGCGGATGGCCGCACGCGCCACTGAAACAATCGCGAATGAAACATCGTATTGTTTCAACCCGCACAATGCATTGATTCAATTCATCTTGTGCGCATATCCATGCAAGCAAGCAGCCCGGGGGTCCACGAAGTGGATACCCGGGGCAGCGTGTCGTTTGTCTCACCGAAAGCCCCGGCTCTCGCTGGCCGCGAGAGCCGGGCTACGTCACTGGAAGAAGAGCATGCGGGTGTGGCGCATCTGCTCTGATTGCGCGCAACGATATTGCAGGTCACGACAATGTAATGACCCAGCGGTTTCTGCACAGGTCAGGCCGCTAAGCCATACGCCTCAGCGGGTGTCTTCATGCCCAGCGCCTGATGTGGCCGCCGGTGGTTGTAGAACTGGATCCAGTCGGCGACGACCCGGCTGGCGTGTTGCAGACTTTCGAAGCGGTGCCGGTGCGCACACTGCTCCTTGAACGTCCGGATCACACGCTCGACCATGCCGTTCTGTTGCGGACAGTGCGGCGTGATGAATTCCTGTCGCAGGCCGTAGCTGCGCACCAGACGCGTGTAGGCTCGGCTGGTGAACACCAGGCCATTGTCCGAACGCAACAGGAAGGACTTCGGCACGGGGGCCAAGCTGCCGAAGCGCGCGATCAGCGCCTGCTCCAACGCTGCTGCTGCCGTTGTCGCCTTGCCGCTGCGGGAGAGTTGCCAGCCCAGCAGCTCGCGCGTATGGCAGTCGATCACCAGCGCAAGCACGAGCCAGCCGTCACGGCCCGCCCACACCCGGCATAGATCGGTCGACCAGCGTTCGTTCGCACTCTGCGCCACCGAAGGCAGCGCCTGGATTCTGGGCCGATGGCCGATCGGTCGCTTGCGCACCTGCCAACCCTTCAGCTGGAAGATGCGCTGTACCGTGTTCTTGTTCATACCCAGCAGCCCCGCCACCGTGCGATATCCGAACGACGGCTCGGACTCGATCATCGCCTTGATCGGCTCGGCCAG
>CALRWS020000064.1:0-13793 GCA_943371935.1 Chitinophaga pinensis
CTACAACGAAGAAAGCTTCTTCGTCCGCCAAGCCTATTTCCTGGGCGCCAACGACCCGTATAAAGCGCTGAAGACCACGCTCAAGGCCGAGATCGACCCCGACGCCTGGGCCACCCTCAACAGCGACACCTCGCGCGCCTTCGATAAACCGAAGTCAGGGCGCATCGCGGTGAAAGTCATCAACCATCTGGGGGATGAGGTGATGAAGGTTTTTAAGGTGAGCTGACAGGAAATTCACGGGAAGGCATGTCGACAACGCCTATCACAACGACCCACAACGCCAGGACAGGGGAACTACATGGACGTGAAAGTGCTGCATACGACCGAGGCGTCGCTTGACGCCCTGGAAAAGCTGTTTCGCTGGGCCGACGCCGTCGACCTCAGCTATGCATGGGCCGGCGCGAAGGGCGGCAAGGCTGCCCACTGGCAGGCGCTGTCGCTCGACAAGATCGGCCGCGCCCTGATCGGCACACAGTTCGCGCAGACCGAGCCGTGGGTGCTTGAGGCCCTGGAAGCGGCGCCCTGCGAGCTGAAGGTGATGCTGGATTCGGAAGGCACGTTCCACCCGAAGTTGGCCATCGGTCGGCGCAAGGGCGGCAGCGTCCGCGTCCTGATGGGATCGTCCAACCTAACGGTAGGCGGCTTCGCGAAGAACACCGAATTGAACGTTTTGCTGGAGGCGGACAGCCGCAACGCCCAGGTCAGGAAAGTGCTGGGTTTCTTCGATGAATGCTGGGAGCGTGGGACCTCGCTCGATTTCGACCCCGGCTGGCTGGATCGATACAAGGTCGCCCATGCCCGGCGCCCGAAGCCGACGGGCATCGTGCCGATGGCGCCTTGGCTATTGGAAGGCATCGCATCGCTAGCGAAGGATTGGCACGGCTATGTCGAGATGATTCTTTCGCAGGTTGGTCGCCGGATCAGTCCAACCTTCCGCATCGCCATCAGGGGTGCCAAGCCTTCGTACGAGTATGAGTTCGTGGGCGCGGCGCGGGCATTCTCGGGCGGTCGGAGCTTTGCATCGCTCTCGCCGGACGAACTCAGGTTCGTGATGGGCATGGGCGAATCCAGCGGTCTGCTGGGCAACATGTCGGCGGCCGGCGATGCGATGTCGATCGTCTTCAACCATGCGGACTGGGTCGCGCCATGGCTGGACCGAATTCCTCTGCAGGGCGAC
This sequence comes from Chitinophaga pinensis, assembly GCA_943371935.1. Taxonomy (GTDB): domain Bacteria; phylum Pseudomonadota; class Gammaproteobacteria; order Xanthomonadales; family Xanthomonadaceae; genus Lysobacter_I. Next base: position 1,178 of record CALRWS020000064.1, read on the forward strand.
GTGTCGGCAGTGCTGCCGGAAGTGCTGGAGGGAATGACCTCGCTTGATGGCATCAGCATCGGCGTTGCATCCCGTCTGCTGGTAGCGAAGCGGCCGGATGTGTTTGTATCCGTGAACAACGGTAGTCGTACGCAACTGATTCGCGTGCACGGAAAGAACATCACGACTGTCCGCCACTATCTCGAATTCCTGCAGGCCGTCTGGGCCATGGAGTGGTTCAGGAGCGCGCGTCCGGATGCCCCGGACCAGCAATTCATGTGGGACCATCGCGCCGCACTGCTGGATGCCGTGCTCTATGAGGCAGTCTGAGCGGCAAGTAGCCCGGGTAAGCGCACAGCGCGCACCCGGGGCGATCGTAAGCGGTCGGGTCTCCGCGATCGATCGAGATCAAAAGCCCCGGGTGCGGCCTGCGGCCTTACCCGGACTACTCGCTGAACAGCGACATCTCGCGCGCATTCGACAAACCCAACTCGGGGCGGATTGCAGTGAAGGTCATCAATTATTCGGGTCCAAAATCTGATCCTATTCGCTAAAAAAAGCCGACTGGCGCCGCGGTCGATACTAATCACAAACGAAGGAATGCAATGAGCGGCAAGAAAGGACAAATCGAAAGCGCCAAGGTCGTGATCCAGGAAGTGTTTTCCCGCTTCTGGTTCCGCATCCCCGACTATCAGCGCGCTTACGTCTGGGGCAAGGACGAAATCTCCGAGTTGATCGACGATGTGAATCACGCCAGCGAGCACAATCCAGAAGGCCAGTATTTTCTCGGCTCGATGGTGCTGTGCAATACCGCGCGTGATGTCGATGGCGTCGACTTCGAAGAATATGAGCTGCTGGACGGACAGCAACGCTTGACCACGCTGATGTTGATGCTCGCGTGTATCCGCGACCGGGTGACCGACCCGAAACTCAGCGAGGCTTGTCGCGGGATGCTGTTCCAGGAAGAGAACAAGTGGAAGAAGATTCCCGGCCGTAACCGGATCGTGTACGACATCCGCGACAACGTAGGCGACTTCATCGAGCGCTATGTGAAGAAGGATAACGGCACGCGAAGCGCCGATCTTGGCGACATCGCCAGCGACAAGAATTTGTCGTTGGCCAATATGGCCGGAGGCATGCGGACATTGCACGCGAGCTTTGATGACAAGGAAAAATTTCGTTCCGAGTCAGATTTCGATCGCTTCGTAGGCTACTTGTTGAACAATGCACTGTTCATTTACGTGTCTACGGACAATCTGGACGATGCGTTTCGCCTGTTTACCATTCTTAACGACCGTGGTATTCCTCTTTCGAACAGCGATATTCTTAAGGCCAGGAATCTCGGCGAGATCAAGGATGAGAAGCAGCGCGTCAGATGGGCGGAGTATTGGGAAGAGATCGAAGGTGAGAAGGGCCGAGACGAGTTCGACCGATTCCTGTCGCTTGTGCGAACGATTTATGTGAAGGACAAAGCACGCGAAGGCTTGCTAAAGGAATTCGACGAGCGGATCTACGGTGCGAAGCCACCGTTGCTCGCGCAGGGCATCGCGACATTCGAAGCGGTGAAAGCCTATAACGATGCTTATGACGAATGCATCCTTCTCGACGGATTGCCGACGACGCTGGGAAATGCCTATCGCAATCGGATCAATGTAATGAGACGTGGCCTGCCCAGTACGGATTGGATTCCGCCGGTGTTGGCTTGGTATCGAAAATTCAAGGGGGAAAGGCTCCTCGATTTCGTCGGACGCATCGATAACAAGTTTTCGGCTGATTGGATTCTGCAGCTCACCCCGACGCAGCGCATCAACAATATGAACGATGTGCTGAAGATCATTGAGGCGTCCGCAACTCCGTCTGATGTGCTCTGTGCGAGAGTTTTTGATTTCGATAGGTCTCAATTGACCCTCCTGCTGGACGGTGCGATTTACGGTCGCCGATTCGCAAGATATGTGCTGCTACGTTTGGAGTACGTACTTGCGAGCCATGCGGCGCCGTTGAACCTTCCTGACGAGATCAGCGTCGAGCATATCCTGCCGCAATCACCTAGAAAGTTGAGCCAGTGGGACCGTGATTTCACTGAAGAACAGCAAGCGTATTGGCTTCATAGGCTTGGCAATCTCATGTTGCTGTCGCGGCGCAAGAATTCATTCTTGAGCAATCTTGATTTCCTGGAAAAGAAGTTCCGCTATATCAATGAGAAGGTCGAGAGTCTTCCAAATTCTCATCGCATCTTGGCTTCGCCGACATTCGCCAGCCATGATCTCGAATCGCGACACCAGGATTTGTTGACGCGTCTGGCGGCGTCCTACGAGCAAAGGTGATGAAGACACGTGGCAGAAATATCAGTTTTCTCGCTTGGTAGGAGTCATCCAGATGACCAATGATGTTATTCAGCAAGTAACCCGGGTAAGCGCACAGCGCGCACCCGGGGCGATCGCAAGCGGTCGGGTCTCCGCGATCGATCGAGATCAAAAGCCCCGGGTGCGGCCTGCGGCCTTACCCGGGCTACTCGCTGGTGCCGCAGCGTCTCATCCTCGGCCTGAGCAAGCGCGACTTCGCGACCAGAGAGGGCGGCGTGGTGCCCTGCAGTTGGATGGGTGCCACGTGCATGGCGGTGGACATCGGGAGATCATGTACCCACATCGCCCACGATTTGCGGCTCTCGCCACCGCAATTGCTTGCCGTCAACTTCACGGAGCAGGGCCTGTGGTATCCGCATGCCGTAAAGGCGTACATGGAAGATGCCGAGCGGTCCGAGCTCACCCGCGCGCTGCTCGTCCCCGACCCGGGTATGCCCACGGCCACGCCCGAACTGTGCGAGACGCCGTGAGCGGGGCAGCGCCATGAGAGACGCGCCGAACGCGAACGGGACGGGCGCCGAACCGGGCACCGATCCCAATCACGGCATCCTCTGGCCCGTCGGCGCGCGACTGGTGTCTATGACGCGTTCGATGCTGTGGCTGGCGCCGCTGCTCGGCAGCCTGATGTTGCTGGTGCACTTCTGGCGCGTCGGTTACCTGCCGGCCCTGTCGTTCTCGGAACTGGGCGTGGTGCTGGGCGCGTTCGGGTTGTTCGTCGCGATGGGGTTGGTGGCCGCGCTGCTGCTGGTGTTGTTTCCGGTGTGGATGCTGTTTTCATGGACCGCGCAGTCGCTTATGCCCGCGCCGCCGAAAGGGAGATCCTCTGCGCAGGTACCGAAGCGTCGCTCGCTGTCGAGGCGTCCTATCCCGGTGGTCGGATCTGGCGCCAGCGCCGCCAAGCGCAGGACCTTCTCTCTGAAGGTTGCGCCTGGTGGGCTGGGTCTGTTCCTTGCGGCGTCGGCGTCGGCAGTGGCCTTGTCGCTGGTGGCGCTGCTGCTGATTCCCCCCTTGTTGCCGTCCATCTGGGCAGGTGTGGCGATCATGGTGCTGTGGGTGATGGGGATGACGATTGCGCTTGCCGTGGAAGTCTGGATGCAGATCGGCCTGTCGCCACGTGCGATGCGTCGAATGCGCGCGAGACTCCCGCAGTTCGCGCTGTTGCTCGTTCTGTATCTGTTCCTGTGGCCAGCGTGGATGGTGCTGTTGACTTCGTTCGATGCGTGGCCGGAAACGACGGCGGCCTGGATGCTCTCGGCAATGTTCGCGTTGATAAGCGTGCCATGCATGCACTGGATGTGGTACGCGACGATGCGCGGGCGTGGCGTGATGGTAGTAGAAATCCGCATTGTCACTAGCGTCGTGATTTTGCTGTGTGCAGGATTGGCAACGCCGCTGCTCGATGGCGCCGCCTCCGCCTACGGTTTCGGCATGATGCGCAAGGTCGATCTGGTGCTGAGCGCGCGCGGTTGCGCCATCGTGAAGGAGGCGCTGCCCGGCCATGCCTGCGTGCCTTTGCCTGCGAAGGGCGATGACGACAAACGTGTGTATCGCCTGCACGGCGTGGATGTGCTGACCCGGATCGGCGCGAGTTACGTGATTGCGCCTGCGGGCGGCATCGATGATCGTTCATTGCCGCGTCTGGCGATGCCCGCAGAAGACGTACATGCGTTGATGCGAAGCATCGAGGTCAAGTAGTAGCGAATTGCGTCCTGTATGTCCGTCAGCGCTGCGAAGGTTGCGCGGTCAGGTTGGTTTGGAGCTCGCGGCTGAAGCCGCTCCTACGGACAGCGGGGCGGCTGGGTGGCGTGCGGCGATGCGCTGCGCGAAGAGCGCCCCTCATCCGGCGCTTCGCGCCACCTTCTTCCCGCTGCGCGGGGAGAAGGAGAACGGTGCGTGTTGTGGGGAGTGAGTGAGACGCTGCCCTGTAGGAAAATCCCTACCCGCCATTGCGGTATGCACCGACATTCACTTCGCCATCGTTCCGCGATGCTGCCTGCGCTCCGGGAACGGTCCCGGGCATCAACAGGAGGATCGAGGGATGACACAGAACCTGATGTCGTTGGCGTTGAGCGCCGACGACCTGGAGGCGATCGACGCGGCGCTGTCGGCGCTGGAAGCGCGGTTGACGGGGCTGGTGGCGCTGCAGCCGGATGATCGGCGGGGGCTGACCAAGATGGGCGACAAGTCGGAGGCGTTCTGCCGGCAGACGCTGACGGTGCTGGCGCAGAACCCGCAGGTGATTCCGCCGAGCTTCGATCTGGTCGAGGCGCGTGCGGATCTGGCGGCGGTGGATGTGCTGCGGCCGCGGCTGGCGCGGCTGCGTCGGCTGACCGAGCGCGCCGAGGATTCGGAAATGGCGCTGGGCAGCGATGTGATGATCGCGTCGCTGGAAGGCTATGCGTTGCTGAAGGTCTCGGGCCGCAATCAGGGCCTGGAAGGGCTGCGGCAGTCGCTGTCGGCGCGGTTCGGCAAGACCGCCCGGCGTGCGGAGCCACCGGCAGCGGCCGGCGGTTAAGGGTCGGCGTTCCGGGCGGCGGATGCGCTGCCCGGAGCGTTGCCGATGGGGCTTGGAGCTGCGGCGGCGGGGCGGAAAGCTTCGGCGCAGGTGTTCGAGAGCATCGACGATGAGGCTCTGAGCCGCGGCGATGGTGAAAATTTCACCAATGTTTGTGTTGTGGTGCTTCGGTGCCGGGGCAAATTGCTGCGACGTTGGGGTTCGGCAGCCGCGCGCGTGGGGCTTTCAGGTGCGGCGATGGTGAAATTTTCATCGATGCCGGTGTGTGGGTGCTGCGGCGTCGGAGTGCATTGCTCCAACGTTGCTGTTCCGGACGCGGCGGACGGGGATGCGATGCCGACGTGAAATTGTAGGAGGGCCTTCAGGCCCGAGCTCGTGAGGCTTGTGTAGGAGGGCCTTCAGGCCCGAGCTCTAAATGGGTTGCGGCGAACGTTCGGGGAGAGCTCGGGCCTGAAGGCCCTCCTACGGAACGCAACAGCAGGTCCCTCCACGGGCTGCGCCCGCGTTCGGGATGACAGAGGTTAGCGATGCGGGTGACAGCGCATGGTGGGAGGGCCTTCAGGCCCGATGCTTTCCCGTTGGATGGGTCATGTTCGATGAATTTGAAGGCGTTGCCGATACTCGGCATGGGCAAAACGCAGCTCTTCTATTGCCCGGTCGACGCTTTCAGCGCTGCAAGTTCGGCGATGCGGGTCTTTGTTTTCGCAAGCCTGCATGTTTCGGCGAGATTCTCGGACTCGCCCCGCGCCATGCCTTGCGCGAGCGGTTCCAGCGCGCATTGCGCGTCGCGGTACGCCCGCCAGGCAGTGTTCGCGTCCCGTGAATGTGCGGCGAGGTCATCGAGGTATGCCGGATCGTCTTTGATATAGAGGCCATACGCCTGCTGCGCGGATTTCATGAGGTCGGCTTCCGCCTCTTGTAGCGTTCTTTCTGCGTAATGCATGTCGCGATAGGGTTTGCAGGACATGGGGCGCATGCGTTCGCATTTATCGATGAACACATCGGACTGTTCCGCAAGACAGGCGCGTTTTTCCGCGAGTGTGGAGACGGCGAAGCAGTCGGCGTCTTCCAAAGGCACATGGACCGGTTTGGCAAGCGGCGTTTCGGCGCATGCGGCGAATGGAAACGCCAGCATGGCGATGATCAGGCTTGGGAAAACATTCGAGGCATGAGTTGGAAGGATGGCAGGGGTTGTGTTGGTTCGCATGGCACATCCGGTGTTCGTGGCCCAGGGCAGGAGCTCGGGCCTGAAGGCCCTCCTACAGGGGAAAGGCCCTCCTACGGGGGCGGTATTGGGTGCGATGCCTACAACCACCGCACCTTCTTCAGATACCGGTACAGCGTGAAGCACACGGTGGCGAGGCTGCCGATCAGGATCGCGTAGCTGTATTTTCCGTGCAGCTCCGGCATGAATTCGAAGTTCATGCCGTACCAGCTGGCGACGAGGGTGGGCGCGGCGAGGAGCGCGGCCCAGCCGGCGAGTTTCTTCACGATTTCGCCCTGGTTGATGGTGACCAGGGAGAGGTTGACGCTCATGGCGGCGCTGAGCATTTCGCGCAGGGTGTCGATGATGTCGTTGAGGCGGACGACGTGGTCGAGGACGTCGCGGAAATAGAGTTTGGCTTCTTCCGTCACCTGGGTCATCTGGGTGCGGGTGAGCTGGGCGAGGATGTCCTGCAGCGGCGCGACGGCGAGCCGCAGCTGCGTCAGTTCCTTCTTGAGTTCGTAGAGTTTGACGATGGTGTCGCGGCGGAATTCGGCGGCGAAGATGTCGTGTTCGAGGGTGTTCAGTTCGTCGCGGAATTCGTTGACGATGGGCTGGTAGTTGTCGACGATGAAATCGAGGATGCCGTACAGCGCGAACGCCGGGCCCTGCGCCAGCAGTTCGGGTTCGCGTTCGAAACGGGCGCGGACGTGGCGGTACGACAGCGACGCGCCGTGACGCACGGTGACCAGGAAACGCGGGCCGACGAAGGCGTGGGTTTCGCCGAAGCGCACATGGCCGTCGAGCAGTTGCGCGGTGTGGACGGCGAGGAACAGCGAGTTGCCGTAGGCCTCGATCTTCGGGCGCTGGTGCGCGTGCTGGGCGTCTTCGATGGCGAGGTCGTGCAGTCCGAATTCTTCCTGCAGCTTGTCGAGCAGGGTTTCCTCGGGTTCGTACAGGCCGACCCAGACGAAGCTGCCGTCGTCGATGGCGAGCGCGTCGCTGATCTGGTCGAGGCTGATGTCGGTGCGCTCGCCGTTGCGGTACACGGCGCAGTTGACGACGCATTGCGGCAGCGTCGGTGCGGGGGCGGGGTTGTTCATGGCGGGCAGCTTGCCGGGATGGGGCGGGCGGGGCAAGCGGCCGCACGATCGCTGCGGGCCGACGTAGGAGGGCCTTCAGGCCCGAGCTTTCCGGAAAGATCGCCGCGACCCTTTAGAGCTCGGGCCTGAAGGCCCTCCTACAGGGGCAGGCGGCCCAAAAACGGATAGGCGTCGGCGGTGTCGACCAGACCGGCGCGCACGGAGTTGTTGAGGATGTGGTGAGCGCTGCAGAACCGATGTAGGAGGGCCTTCAGGCCCGAGCTTTCCGGAAAGATCGCCGCGACCCTTTAGAGCTCGGGCCTGAAGACCCTCCTACAGGGGCAGGCGGCCCAAAAACGGATAGGCATCGGCGGCGTCGACCAGACCGGCGCGCACGGGGTTGTTGAGGATGTAGTGGGCCACGGTTGGCACGTCCTCTTCGACGCGCAGTGCATGGTCGTGGAAACTGTTCTGCCAGAGGGGCCCGATATGCGGATGACGCTGGCCCAATGCGCGGGCGCTTGCGCCCTTGAGCCTGCCGATCAGTTGCGATAGCGCGATGTCGCTATTGAGCTGGATCAGGCCGTGCCAATGATCGGGCATCAGCACCCACGTCATGAGGTGCGCATCGCTCCAATGGCGGGGTTCGAGCAAGGCGGAGACTGCATCGGTAGCGATCTCGTGATCGCGGAATATCGGTTTGCGCGCGTGGGTGCAGAAGGTGACGAGGTAGATCCGGCCCGGTTGCGAGACGCGGCCTTTGCGTAGTTGGTGGTGTGCGTGGTTCATCCGGGCAGGATGTATCGATGCCGGAATCTGTGGAATCAGGCAACGCCGCGGTTGGAGGTAGGTGTTTTCCGAGAGCGGAAAAGCTCGGGCCTGAAGGCCCTCCTACGAGATCATCAGGTGCTTCAGCCCTGTAGGAGGGGCTTCAGCCCCGAGCTCTTTGGGGATCGCGGCGATCGTTCCGGAGAGCTCGGGCCTGAAGGCCCTCCTACGAGGAGCGGTCGTCGCTCATTGGAAGCTCGGGCCTGAAGGCCCTCCTACAAGTCTTTCCGCAGCCAGGCGATGCCGAAGGCGGCGTGGATCGGCAGCAGGAGGGCGATCCAGTGGGCGTTGGCCTGGGGGACGGCGGTGGACCAGTGCAGGAACGGGGCGAGGATGGCGAGGACGACGGTCGCGATCAGCGCACGCCGGAACAGCGACCCCGCGTGCCGGCCGCGCGCCAGTCGCCAGCCGCCGGGCAGCAGCAGCCACGACAGCGGGCTGAGCAGCATCAGGTTGTGGTTGGCCCAGCCGAAGCGGTGTTCGGTGCCCAGCCAGACCAGCGCCATGACCGTGCCCAGCAGCCCGGCGACGCTCCAGAACACCAGCGCGATGGCCGCGGCGGACCTGGGGCGGCGCGAGAGCAGCCACGACCACAGCGCGGCGATCGCGAGGCCGGCGAGCAGCCAGCGCCACCAGGCGCGCTGGAATTCCGGCGGCTCGGGGGCGATGCGGTGCGGCGCGACCTGTTCCTCGCGGGCGACCAGCGGGCGGCCGTCGGCGAGTTTCGCTTCGCGCAGGCTGGCGGCGAGGCGCATCGGCACATAGGCCTCTTCCCAGCGCGACATCGGCTGGTCGGACGACGGGCCCAGGCCGACGTCGAAGCCCAGCCACATCCACGGCGCGGGCGAGGCCAGGCGTACGGCTTCGCTGCGGAAGGTGTTGCCCTGCGAACGCGCCTTGAGTTGGGGTTTGAGCGCGCCGCCGAGGGTGCGGTCGATGGCGTCGCGGACGCGGGTGGCGCAGTTGTCGATGAAGTAGTCGTAGCGGTAGCGCGCGTTCTCGGGCTTCGCGTTCTCGGCCAGCGCGGCGGCCATGGCGTTGGCCTGCGCAGGGGTGAGATCGAGCCACTGGATGTTCACGCCGCGGCCGCTGTCGAGGTAGTACTGCAGGTCGTCGCGCCAGGCCAGACGCGCGAGGTAGTAACGCATGTCGCCCTTGACGAATCGGCCCATGAAGTCGGGCTCGGCCATGTCGAAGAAGCCGAAGTTGTACGACAGCGGTTCGGCCAGCGTCGGATCGTCGACCACGATGGCGTTGTGGCCGAAGCGTTCGAAGAAGATCTCTCCCGGCTGCATCGTCGCGATGCCGATGCGCGGTGCGACGGGCTGCCCGATCCGCGACACGTCCTGCGCGGCGCAGGCGACGCTGAAGACCAGCGCGAGCAGCGATGCCAGCAGCGCCGCGACCACCGCGCCGCGGCGGCGCTCGCGATGATCAGGCGGCATGCACGCTCACGTGGAGCGTGTGCAGGCGACGGGCGTCGGCGCGCGCCACCCGGAAGCCGAAACGGCCGAGGGTCAGCTCTTCGCCGGCTTCCGGCAGATGGCCGATGGCGGCGGTGATCAGGCCGCCGATGGTGTCGTATTCGTCGTCGTCGAAATCGGCGCCGAACCGCGCGTTGAAATCGGAAATGGGCGTCAGCGCGTCGACCAGATACTGGCCGTCGGCCTGCGCCGCGATCAGCGCGTTGGGGTCTTCGGCGTCGTCGTGCTCGTCGTCGATCTGGCCGACGATCTGCTCCAGCACGTCCTCGATGGTGACCAGGCCGGCGACGCCGCCGTATTCGTCGATCACGATCGCCATGTGGTTGCGCGACTGGCGGAACTCGCGCAGCAGGATGTCGAGGCGCTTGGATTCGGGCACCAGCACCGCCGGACGCAGCAGTTCGCGCACCGTGCTGGGGCCGTTGTCGGCGACCACGCCGCGCAGCAGATCCTTGGCCAGCAGGATGCCGAGGATCTCGTCGCGGTCTTCGCCGTGCACCGGGAAGCGCGAATGGCCGGACTCGACCACGTCCTTCATCAGCGCGAGGAATTTGCCGTCCACCGGCAGCACCACCATCTGCGCGCGCGGCACCATGATGTCGCCGACGCTCATGTCGGAGATGGCGACGGCGCCTTCCATGATCCGCAGGGTGTCGGCGTCGATCACGCCGTCGGCCTGCACGTCCCGCAGCAACTCGACCAGATCTTCCTGATTGTCCGGTTCGCCGGAGATCGCCGCGCTGAGGCGCGAGAGCCATGATCGGCGCTTCTCGGCCTTCTTTTCGATGGGCGCCTTGTCGGTGGCGTCCACTGCGCGGGTACTACTGTCGTCCTCGGACATTGCGGTCATTGCGTCGCCCCACTGGGCCGGACGGCCAGTTTAACGGAGCGGGGCAGGGTGCGCATGCCGCCGTGCAGGCCGCATGCCATGCCCCTGGCGGTTCGCCGAGGGACGGCCAGCCCCTGACATTCGGCCCTGTCGCCGCGTCGGGGGCGGGTGTTAGCTTCCCGCGACTTCGATGCCGGGCGGCCGCCGCCCGGCCCCTTTCGGCCCGCCGGATCGCCCTCCATGCGCAGCACTGCCGCTTCCCCGATCGCCCTTTCCGCCGTCCTGCTGGCGCTGCTGCTGGCCTGCATGGCGCCGGTGCGCGCCGCCGCGCCGGTGGTCCCCGATGTCGAACAGTTGCGGATCAAGCACGAGAAGATCGTGCTGCCCAACGGCCTCACGGTGCTGGTCCACGAGGACCACAGCGTGCCGCTGGTGGCGGTGAACGTCTGGTACCACGTCGGTTCGCGCGACGAGCGCCGCGGCCGCACCGGCTTCGCGCATCTGTTCGAGCACTTCTTCTTCAACGGCAGCCAGAACTACCCGCACGGGTTCCGCGAGGCGATGGACGACCTGGGCGCGAACAACCGCAACGGCACCACCAATACCGACCGCACCAATTTCTTCGAGGACGTGCCGGTCTCGGGCCTGGAGCGCACGCTGTATCTGGAAGCCGACCGCATGGGCTTCCTCGCCGCCAACATCAACCAGGAGATGCTGGAACGCGAGCGCGGCGTGGTCCAGAACGAGAAGCGCCAGGGCGAGAACCAGCCCTACGGCCGCGCGTTCGACCGGCTGCTGCAGGCGATGTATCCGTATTCGCATCCCTACAGCTGGTCGACCATCGGCAGCATGGAAGACCTGCAGGCGGCGAAGCTCGAAGACATCAAGGAGTGGTACGCCACCTATTACGGCCCCAACAACGCGGTGCTGGCGCTGGCCGGCGACATCACCGTGGAACAGGCGCGGGCGCTGGTGACGAAGTATTTCGGCGCGATCCCGCCGGGCCCGCCGCTGCCGCGGCTGAAGGCCTGGGTGCCGGCTCTGGACGGCGATCTGCGCGACTCGATGCAGGACCGCGTGCCGCAGCACCGCATCTACCGCGCCTGGCCGCTGCCGCCGGGCGGTGAGCGCGACATCCATGCGCTGGAACTGTTCGCCAGCGTGCTGTCGGGCAGCGAAAGCTCGCCGCTGGATCGCAGGCTTGTCTACGACACGCAGTTGGCGACCAACGTCGGCGCCTTCGTCGATGTCAGCGAGCTGACCAGCACCTTCATCGTCACCGTCGACGTGAAGCCGGGCGTCGATCCGGCGCAGGCCGAGCGCGAACTCGACGCGACCCTCGCCGCGCTGATGAAGCAGGGGCCGGCGCCCGCCGACCTGCAGCGCGCGCGCACCCGTTTCCTGGCCGAGTTCGCGCGCCGCAGCGAGCGGCTGGGCGGCTTCGGCGGACGTTCCGACGTGCTGGCCGAAAGCCAGACCTATCACGGCGATTCCGAAGCCTATCTGCAGCGGCTGCGCGATCTGGCGACGCTCGCCCCGGCGCAGGTGCAGGCCACGGCAAAGACTTGGCTGAGCCGCCATCACGCGACCCTGATCGTCGAGCCGTTCCCGGACCTGCGCGCCAGCAAGGACGATTTCGACCGCACACAGCTGCCGGCGCTGGGCGCGCCGCCGAAGGTGGCGTTCCCGCAGATGCAGAACGCCACGCTGTCGAACGGCATGAAGGTGGTGTTGCTGGAACGCCATTCGGTGCCACTGGTGCGCATGGCGCTGGCGCTGGACGCCGGCGTCAGCGCCGATCCGGCGACCGCGCCGGGCACCTCGCGTTTTGCGCTGGATCTGCTGCTGAAAGGCACCACCAGCCGCGACACCTATCGCCTCGCCGATGAGCGCGACGCGCTGGGCGCGACGCTCAACGTCGGCAATTCGCTGGACCAGTCGTTCGTGTACATGGGCGCGCTGCGCGCCAACCTGGGCGGGTCGCTGGACCTGCTGGCCGACGTGGCGCGCAATCCGGCGTTTCCGGCGGAGATGATCGATATCCAGCGCAAACAACAGCTCGCCGCGATCGAACAGCAGCGCGCGAATCCCAGCGGCGCGGTGCAGCGGCTGCTGCCGCAGCTGTTGTACGGCCCCGATCACGCCTACGGCATTCCCGGCGGCGGTCTGGGCACGCAGGCGTCGGTGACCAAGCTGCAGCGTGCCGAACTGCTCGATTGGCATCGCCGCTGGTTCACGCCGTCGAACGCGACCCTGGTGGTCGCGGGCGACATCACGCTCGCCGCGCTGATGCCCGAACTGGAACGCAGCTTCGGCAGCTGGCGCGGCGCCG
>CALRWS020000065.1:0-12394 GCA_943371935.1 Chitinophaga pinensis
AGCTCAGGTGATTGGCCTTGCTGCCGATGCCGATGTTCGCATTCTTGGTCTCGACGAAATTGCCGATATGCACGCCGTCGGCGAGCACAGTGCCCGGGCGCAGGCGCGCGAACGGGCCGATCAGCGCTGCGCCTTCGGTCCTGGCGCCTTCCAGATCGCAATGCGCGCGCACTTCGGTGCCCGCGGCGAGTTCGACATCCTTCAATCGGCAGAACGGACCGATGCGCACGTTGTCGCCCAGCACCACGCGGCCTTCAAACACCACGTTGGCGTCGATCTCGACATCGTGACCGACGATCACGTCGCCGCGCACGTCGACGCGGTTCACGTCGGCGAAACGCGCGCCGTCGATGCAGAGCCTGCGGACCGCGCGCAGCTGGAACGCGCGTTCGAGCTGCGCGAGCTGCCAGGCATCGTTGGCGCCTTCGGTTTCCTGCGGATCCTCGGCGATCACGATCTCGGCGGGGGTGAATTCGTCCGCGGCGGCGGCGAACACGTCGGTGAGGTAGTACTCGCCCTGCGCATTGTCGTTCTTCAGGCCGTTCAACCAGCGCCGCAGCGCGGCCGCATCGGCCACGATCACGCCGGTGTAGACCAGGTGGATGCGTCGCTGGTCGTCGGTGGCGTCCTTCTCTTCGACGATCGCGGCGACGCGCCCCTGCGCATCGCGCAGCACGCGGCCGTAGCCGAAGGGATTGGCCAACTCTGTGGTGAGTCCGATCAGCGGCGCGGGCATCGCCAGCATGGGCTGCAGCGTCTCGGCGCGATTGAGCGGCGCGTCGCCGTACAGCACGAGCACGCGCGCATCGTCTGGGATGCCTTCCATCGCCTGCTGTACGGCATGACCGGTCCCCTTGCGTTCTGTCTGCTCCGCCCAGCGCAGATCGGACTGCGTCGCGAACGCATCGCGCACCTGGTCGCCGCCGTGGCCGTAGACCACGTGAATGGCCGCAGGCGCCAGCGTTCTCGCCGTGGCGATGACGTGTCCCAGCATCGGCATCCCCGCGATCTTCTGCAGCACCTTCGGCAGGCTGGATTTCATCCGCTTGCCTTCGCCGGCAGCGAGGACGACGACGTGCAGGGGTGTGCTCATGTGGACTCCGGGACGGTTGTTCAGGGCATTTTAGCGACACCGGCTGCTACGATGCCCGCCGATTCCAACGCCGAGCCAGAATGCCCGCAGACGCGACCACCACCCCACCGCCCGCATCGTGCCCGCGCTGGCCGCTGCTGGTCACCGGTGCGGGCGTCGTCGCGACCGTCGGCGGCCTGTTGATCCACGACACCTGGCGGCAGTTGCCGGCCGAACGCTTCGCACTATCGCTCGTGCTGGCACTGCTGGCCTTAGCGGCCGCGTGGCCGCTGCAGCGTTGGCTGCGCTGGTCGCGGGCCTCGGCGCTGGCGGCGGTGTGGTTGCTCGCACTCACGTTCTTCGTGGGGCCGCTGCCGATCCTGGCGGCGACCTTGCTCGCTCTGGCTGCGCTCGCCATCGGTCTCCGGTTCAAACCAGCGGGGATGCCGGGCGGCGCGGCGATATCGACGATCGTCGGCCTGATGCTCATCGCCGGCCTCACCGGCTGGGTCGTGACCCTGCCGCTGCATCACCTATGGGTGTGGCTGGCGCTTCTGCTCGCGGTGATCGCACTGCAGCGGAAAGCGTTGCGGCAGATGAGTAAAGAGACAACGCAGGGCTGGCGCGAAGCCGTGGCCTCGGCGCCGCACGCCGCCGCGTTCGCGGTCATGCTGCTGGGGTTGGTGTCGACCGCCTGCTGGCTGCCGGCCATGCAGATGGATGATCTGACCTATCACCTCGACCTGCCGACGCAATTGATGCAGCAGGCCCGCTACGCGCCCGCGCCGGAATTCCAGGTGTGGTCGTTCGCGCCGTGGGCCGGCGACGTCCTGCACGGGATCGTGTTCACGCTATCGCGGCAGGAAACCCACGGCGCGCTCAATGCGCTGTGGTTGGCGCTGGCGGCGGGTGCGGCGTGGTCGATCGTGTCGAGTCTGCGCGCGACCGCGCACGAACGCTGGCTGGCACTCGCGCTGTTCGCGAGCCTGCCGACGCTGGTCTGGATCGCCGCGGGAATGCAGACCGAACTTGCGGCCACGGCGGTGATGCTGGCCTTCGTCGCGGTCGTCGTGACCGAAGCGCCCGGGCGACTGTGGCCCGGGGTGGTGCTGTTCGCCGGCCTCTGCGCGCTGAAACCCGTGCACGGCATCGCCGCGCTGCCGCTGTTGCTCTACGCCGCATGGCGTCATCGGTCGCAGTGGCCGTGGCGTCGTTTGCCACTGGCATCGATCGCGTTCGCGGCGCTGGCGACCTCGGCTTATGCGCAGTCGTGGTTGGCCACCGGCAATCCGGTGCTGCCGTCGTTCAACCACGTGTTCGGTTCGGCGTATTTCCCGACCGCACAATTCACCGACCCGCGCTGGCATGCGGGATTCGCGCCCGACCTGCTGTGGCGGATGACGTTCGATACCGACCGCTATGTCGAAGGCTGGGACGGCGGATCCGGTTTCGTGCTGGTCGCGCTCGCCGGCCTGTGGCTGCTGCAATTGCTGCGGCCGGGACGACGCCCGCTGATGCTCGCCATCAGCGCGACGCTGCTGCTGCCGCTGATGCCGATGCAGTACGCGCGCTATGCCTTTCCCGGCCTCGCGCTGCTGGCGGTGTTGCTGCCGGTCGGCGCTGGAAGCACGCTCGGAAAACGCAGCCTGCTGTGGCTGCTGGTCGGTGTCTGCGTGCTGAATCTCGCCTTCCAGGCGAATGCCAGCTGGCTGCATCATTCGGCTGTGCTGAAACGCACGATCCGCAGCGGCGGCGATGCGGATGCGATTCTGCCTGCCTATGTACCGGAGCGCGTGCTCCTGAAGCGCGTTCCACGCAGCGCCGACGACATCGTGCTCGCTAGCGATCCCATGCGCGGTTTCGTCGCCGAACTCGGCGGCCGCGGCCGCACGGTATCGCCGCATGATCCGTCGTTGGCCGCAGCGGCGCTGCTCGCGAACGCGGATATGTCCGGCGCGCGCTGGGCGCAGTTGCTGGCACGCGAGCGCATCCGCTGGGTGCTGGTGAACGCGGACACTGCGCATCCCGCGCTTCGTGCCGGACTCGCACGCACCAGTGCGGAACGCACGGAGACATTGGGCAATATCGAACTCTGGCGAACCCCGCCGTTGCTCGCGGAAGGCGCAACGCGATGAGTCTGCATCGACAGGGCCGGCACTACCTGCTGATCGGCGGCGTGCAGTGGCTGCTCGACTGGGGCGTGATGGTGCTGCTCAGCCATTTCGGGCTGCTGATCGAAGCGGCGAACATCTGCGGCCGCATCAGCGGCGCGATGCTCGGCTTCTGGCTCAACGGCAAGTTCACGTTCGCCGGCGACGACACCCGCATCGGCGGCACGCAGCTGCGACGGTTCGTGCTGATGTGGCTCTGCACCACCGCGGTCAGCACCTGGGCGATAGGACATATCGACGACGTGTTCGGGCTGCAGTGGGCATGGCTGGCGAAGCCGGCGGTCGAGCTGATGCTCGGCGTGGTCGGTTTCCTGCTGTCGCGGCATTGGGTCTACAAGGCCTGATCCTGTAGGAGGGGCTTCAGCCCCGAGCTTTTCGGAGAGAATCAAGGTTCATGGCCGGGCTGAAACTTCCGATGGCCATGATTCGAAAAGCTCGGGGCTGAAGCCCCTCCTACGGAAACGTCCGCAAACGAAAACGCCGGCTTTCGCCGGCGTCTCGATGCGATGCGATCGCAAAGGCCTCAGTGCTTGAGGTTCTTGCGCAAACGCTCCAGCGCGCTCAGCTGTGCAAGGCTCATCGCCAGCTGGCTCTGCGCTTCCTCGGCGCTCATCTTCGGATCCTTGTGCGCCAGCGCGCGCTCGGCTTCTTCCATCGCCGCGCGAACCGCCGCTTCGTCGATGTCCTGCGCGCGCACCACGGTGTCGGCCAGCACGGTCACGACCTGCGGCTGCACTTCGAGGATGCCGCCGGAGATCGCGAAATCCAGCACTTCGCCGTTCGGCTGGGTCACGACGACCTTGCCGGGCTTCAGACGGGTGATCAGCGGCGCGTGCCGCGGCGCGATGCCGAGTTCGCCCTGTTCGCCGGTGGCGACGACGAGCGTGGCCTCACCGTGGAAGATCTCGGCTTCGGCGCTGACGATGTCGCAACGGATGGTGGCCATAGGTATTTCGGGTTCCTGTAGGGTGGGCCTTGGCCCACCGCTTTTCTCGTGACATCGAGCTCTTGTGAGAGCTGATGTCTCGCAATGGTGGGCCAGGGGCCCACCCTACAACAGCTGCTTACGCAGCCATCTTCTTGGCTTTTTCCACCGCTTCCTCGATGCCGCCGACCATGTAGAAGGCCTGCTCCGGCAGGTGATCGCATTCGCCGTCGACGATCATCTTGAACCCGCGGATGGTGTCCTTCAGCGACACGTACTTGCCCTTGGAGCCGGTGAACACTTCGGCGACCGTGAACGGCTGCGAGAAGAAGCGCTCGATCTTGCGCGCGCGGGCCACGGCCTGCTTGTCTTCTTCCGACAGTTCGTCCATGCCCAGAATCGCGATGATGTCCTTCAGTTCCTTGTACTTCTGCAGGGTGGACTGCACGCGACGCGCGGTGTCGTAGTGTTCGTTGCCGATCACGTTCGGGTCGAGCTGGCGCGAGGTGGAGTCCAGCGGATCCACGGCCGGATAGATACCCAGCGATGCGATGTTGCGGCTGAGCACGACGGTCGCGTCCAAGTGGGCGAACGTGGTCGCTGGCGACGGGTCGGTCAGGTCGTCCGCCGGCACGTACACGGCCTGGATCGAGGTGATCGAACCGGTCTTGGTCGAGGTGATGCGTTCCTGCAGCACGCCCATTTCCTCGGCGAGCGTCGGCTGGTAACCCACCGCCGACGGCATGCGGCCGAGCAGCGCCGACACTTCGGTGCCGGCCAGCGTGTAGCGGTAGATGTTGTCGACGAACAGCAGCACGTCACGGCCTTCGTCGCGGAAGTATTCGGCCATCGTCAGGCCGGTCAGCGCCACGCGCAGACGGTTGCCCGGCGGCTCGTTCATCTGGCCGTAGACCATCGCCACTTTCGACTTGGCATGCTCTTCGACGTTGACGACGCCCGATTCCTGCATCTCGTGATAGAAGTCGTTGCCTTCGCGGGTACGCTCACCGACGCCGGCGAACACCGACAGACCCGAGTGCTCGGTCGCGATGTTGTTGATGAGTTCCATCATGTTCACGGTCTTGCCCACGCCGGCGCCGCCGAACAGGCCGACCTTGCCGCCCTTGGCGAACGGGCACATCAGGTCGATGACCTTGATGCCGGTTTCCAGCAGTTCGGTGGTCGAGGCCTGATCTTCGTACGAGGGCGCCGCGCGGTGGATTTCCCACGTGGTGTCGCACTTCACCGGGCCGGCTTCGTCGATCGGACGACCCAACACGTCCATGATGCGGCCCAGCGTGCCGATGCCGACCGGCACCGAGATGCCGCGGCCGGTGTTGTCGGCGAGCAGGTTGCGCTTGAGGCCGTCGGTGGAACCGAGGGCGATCGTACGCACCACGCCGTCACCCAGCTGCTGCTGCACTTCCAGCGTGATTTCGGTGTTCTGCACCTTCAGCGCGTCGTACACCTTCGGCACGCTCTCGCGCGGGAATTCGACGTCGACGACGGCGCCGATGATCTGAACGATCTTGCCCTGGTTGCTCATCACTGTGTCCTCTGGAACTTCGATTGCTGTTTCGTAGGAGCGGCGGAAGCCGCGATGGCTTCCAGCCGGTGAAAAGATCGCGGCTGAAGCCGCTCCTACAGGAATGTGGGTCAGACCGCCGCGGCGCCGCCGACGATTTCGGAGATTTCCTGGGTGATCGCGGCCTGGCGCGCCTTGTTGTAGATCAGGTTCAGGCTGTCGATCATCTTGGTCGCGTTGTCGCTGGCGGCCTTCATCGCCACCATGCGCGCCGCATGTTCCGACGCGACGTTCTCCATCACCGCCTGGTACACCAGCGACTCGATATAGCGCGTGAGCACGTGCTCCAGCACGGTCTGCGCATCGGGTTCGTAGATGTAATCCCAGTCGTGGTGGGCGACCGCGGTCTCGGAAGCCGGCAGCGGCAGCAGCTGATCGAACGCCGCGCGCTGGGTCATGGTGTTCACGAAGTCGTTGTAGACCAGGAAGACCTTGTCGACCTTGCCGCTGCTGTACGCGTCCAGCATCACCTTGATCACGCCGACCAGCTGGTCCACCTGCGGGGTGTCGCCCAGATGCGTGACCGACGCGAGCATGTCGACCTTGATCCGGCGGAAGAACACCGTGGCCTTCTGGCCGATGGTGACCACGTCGACCTCGACGCCCTGCTGCTGCCAGTCGCGGATCTCGCCGAGCAGCTTGCGGAACAGGTTGTTGTTGAGACCGCCGGCCAGACCGCGGTCCGAGGACACGATCACGTAGCCGACGCGCTTGATGTCCTTGCGCTCGACCAGATACGGATGCTGGAACTCGGAGTTCGCCTGCGCGAGATGGCCGATGACCTGCTTCATCGCGCGCGCATACGGACGCGAGGCCTTCATGCGGTCCTGCGCCTTGCGGATCTTGGAAGCCGAGACCATTTCGAGTGCGCGCGTCACCTTGCGGGTGTTCTGCACCGACTTGATCTTGGTTTTGATTTCTCTGCCGCCTGCCATCTTCTTTTCCCGTAGGGCGGGTCTTGTACCCGCCTTGTGCAGAAGTTCCGGAACAACCGAATGGCGGGTGCGAGACCCGCCCTACGACATCACCAGGAACCGGTCTTCACGAACTCTTCGATACCGGCCTTGAACGCGGCTTCGAGGTCGTCGTTCCAGTCGCCGCTTTCGTTGATCTTCGCCAGCACGTCACCCTTGGTGTTGAAGAAGTGGGCGTGCAGGGCTTCCTCGAACGCGCCGATCTTGTTGACCGGCACTTCGTCCATGTAGCCCTTGTCCACGGCATAGATCGACAGCGACTGCTCGGCGACCGACATCGGGGCGTACTGCTTCTGCTTCATCAGTTCGGTGACGCGCTGACCGCGTTCGAGCTGCTTTCGGGTGGCTTCGTCGAGGTCCGAGGCGAACTGCGCGAACGCAGCCAGCTCACGGTACTGGGCGAGCGCGATGCGGATGCCGCCCGACAGCTTCTTCATGATCTTGGTCTGGGCGGCACCACCGACGCGCGATACCGAGATACCGGCGTTCACGGCCGGACGGATACCGGCGTTGAACAGATCGGTTTCGAGGAAGATCTGGCCGTCGGTAATGGAAATCACGTTCGTCGGCACGAACGCCGAGACGTCGCCGGCCTGGGTTTCGATGATCGGCAGCGCGGTCAGCGAACCGGTCTTGCCCTTCACGGCGCCGTTGGTGAACTTCTCGACGTAGTCTTCCGACACGCGCGCGGCGCGCTCGAGCAGGCGGCTGTGCAGATAGAACACGTCGCCCGGATAGGCTTCGCGGCCCGGCGGGCGGCGCAGCAGCAGCGAGATCTGGCGGTAGGCCACGGCCTGCTTGGACAGATCGTCGTAGATGATCAGCGCGTCTTCACCGCGGTCGCGGAAGTATTCGCCCATGGTGCAGCCGGAATAGGCGGCGATGTACTGCATCGCGGCCGACTCGGAGGCCGAAGCGGCAACGACGGTGGTGTACGCCATCGCGCCGTTGGCTTCGAGCTTGCGCACGATGTTGGAGATGGTCGAGTTCTTCTGACCGATCGCCACGTAGATGCATTTGATGCCGGAATCTTTCTGATTGATGATCGCGTCGATCGCGAGCGCGGTCTTGCCGGTCTGGCGGTCGCCGATGATCAGCTCGCGCTGGCCGCGGCCGATCGGGATCATGGCGTCGACCGACTTGTAGCCGGTCTGCACCGGCTGCGACACCGACTTGCGCCAGATCACGCCCGGGGCGATGGTTTCCACCGGCGAGGAGGTCTTGGCTTCGATCGGGCCCTTGCCGTCGATGGCTTCGCCCAGCGCGTTGACCACGCGACCCAGCAGTTCCGGACCGGTCGGCACTTCGAGAATGCGGCCGGTGGTCTTGGCGGTATCGCCTTCGCGCAGGGTCTTGTAGTCGCCGAGGACCACGGCGCCGACCGAATCGCGCTCGAGGTTCAGCGCCAGTGCGGTGGTGTTGCCGGGCAGCTCGATCATTTCGCCCTGCATCACGTCGGCCAGACCGTGGATGCGCACGATGCCGTCGGACACCGAGGTCACGGTGCCTTCGTTGCGCGCTTCCGCGGAAAGCTTGACCTTCTCGATGCGGGTCTTGATCAGTTCGCTGATTTCGGACGGGTTGAGCTGGGAGGTAGCCATCGTTGTTTCCTGTGTAGGGTGGGCCTTGGCCCACCATTACGAATTCCGAAGATATCGCAGTGGTTTATTGATCGAGCGGTGGGCCAGGGGCCCACCCTACAAATCGTTATTGCGCCAGAGCCGTCTGCAGCCGCGAAAGCTTGTTCTTGAGCGAGCCGTCGATGACCACGTCGCCGGCATCGATCACCGCGCCGCCGATCAGGCTGGCGTCGACCGCGGTTTCGAGTTCGACCTCGCGACCGAAGCGGCGCTTGAGCGCGATCTTGATGCTCTCGACTTCGGCTGCTGGCATCGCCGTGGCCGAGGTGATCCGGGCCTTGACGATGCGTTCGGCATCGGCGCGCAGTTCCTCGAACAGCCCGGCGATTTCCGGCAGCAGCGGCAGCCGGCGGTTGTCGGCCAGCAGCGCGAGGAAATTGCCGAACAGGTCGTTGCCGAACAGGTCCGCGCTGTCCACGCTGTTGCCGACCGGCGGCGACAGCAGGGCGACCGCGTCGCCGCGATCGAGCTGCGGATGGCCCAGCAGCGACTGCGCGCGCGGATCGGCGGAAACGCGGGCAGCGAAGGCGAGCGCGTCCGACCACGTCGGCGTGGCGCCGGCATCGCGTGCGATCGCGTACGCGGCGCGGGCGTAGGGACGTGCGAGGGTGAGGGCCTGGCTCATCGTTCGATTCGTCCCGTCACAGCTGGGCGGCGAGTTCGTCGATCAGCGCCTTGTGGGCGTTGGCGTCGATCTCGCGCTTCAGCAGCTTCTCGGCGCCGCTCACGGCCAGGAAGGACACCTGCTTGCGCAGATCTTCCTTGGCGCGATTGGCGGCAGCGGCGATCTCGGCCTCGGCCAGCACCTTCTGCCGGTTGGCTTCGGCGACGGCGTCGTTCTTGGCCTGATCGATGATCTGGTTCGCGCGCTGGTGGGCCTGGTCGATGATCTCGTTGGCCTTGGTGCGGGCGAGCTTCAGTTCTTCGTTGACCTTCTCTTCGGCCTGGGCGAGCGCTTTCTGGCTGTTGTCGGCCGCAGCGAGACCCTCAGCGATCTTCTGCTGACGTTCCTCGATGGCCGCGATGATGTTCGGCCAGCCGAACTTCATCACCAGCCAGGCCACCGCGAAGAACGCGAAGCCCTGGACGATGAAAGTGAGATTGATATCCATGACGTACTCCTGACGCCAGCGCGCGAAGCGCCGGCGCTAGCCAAGACCGGGTTGCTTGATCAGCCCGCGATCGCGGACAGGAACGGGTTGGCGAAGATCAGCAGCAGGGCGATGGCGACGCCGATGATCGGCACCGCGTCGAGCAGGCCGGCGACGATGAACATCTTGGTCTGCAGCATCGGGGTGAGTTCCGGCTGGCGGGCGGCGCCTTCGAGGAACTTGCCGCCGAGGATGGCGAAGCCGATCGCGGTGCCGAGCGCGCCGAGACCGATGAGCAGGCCGGCCGCGATGACCGTGAACTTCGCGATTTCAGCGTAGAGGGCGACGTTTTCCATGGTGTTCTCCGTACAACTATTGAGGTGAAAAAAGGAAGGATGAAAGGTGAAACGAAATCGGATGATTCAAAACCGGATGACTCGAAATCAGTGGCTTTCCGCCGCCATGCTCAGATACACGATGGTCAACATCATGAAAATGAAGGCCTGCAGGGTGATGACCAGGATATGGAACGCGGTCCAGACGAAGCCGGAAATGAACTGCAGCGGCGCCATCACGTAGGTCATGCCACTGGACAGCGCGGCGTTCCAGGTCATCAGTGCGATGAGGATGAAGATCAACTCACCAGCGTACATGTTGCCGAACAGTCGCAGGGTGAGCGACAGCGGGCGGACCAGTTCTTCGATCACGCGCAGCAGCAGGTTGGCGGGCGCGAGCAGGATCTTCATGACCGTGCCTTCGGCGTGGAACGGCGCGGTGAAGGCTTCCTTGAAGAACTTGCCGAAGCCCTTGTGGCTGATGCCGAAGACCTGGATCAGCAGGAACACCATCAGCGACAGGCCGAGCGTGGTGTTGAGGTCGGCGGTGGGCACGACGCGCAGGTAGGCGTGGCTGGGATCGCGGCCGGCCAGCTCGTTGGCCTTCATCCACGCGCCCGGGAGCCAGTCGACCGGGATCATGTCCATGAAGTTCATCAGGAACACGACGCAGAAGATGGTGATCGCCAGCGGCGCGATGAGCTTGCTGCGGCCGTGGAAGGTCTCGCGGACCAGACCATCGACGAAGCCGACGATCATCTCCACGCCGGCCTGGAACTTGCCGGGCACGCCCGCAGTCGCCTTGCGCGCGGTGCGGATGAAGAAGAACAGGAACACCGACGACAACAACAACGTGAACAGCACGCTGTCGATGTTGATGGTCATGAACTTGCCCTCTCCCACTTGCCACTGGAGATGATGCAAGTGGTGCTGGATGTATTCGGTGGCCCCGCCACCCGAAGCTGTTTCAGCGCTCACGGTCTACCCTGGCACAAAAGTTCAAAGCCAATGGCTGCGCGATCAGAGCGACCGCGAGGCCTGCGAGCAAGGGGAGCGGCGCCATGCGCCCAACACCCGATGCCAACGCAAATATCGTTATGACCACCAACCACTTCAGGCCGGTGCCCAGCACCAGCTTCAACAGCGCTGCCCGCGCCGTCACCACACCACCGCCCAGCGCGATATTCGCGGCCAGAGCGCTTCCCGACACCACGCCGGCCCCGCCCACGAGCACCGCCAGCGAAGCAGGCCAGCCCGAGATCAGGAAGATCAACGCCACCAACGCCACAGCGGCCATCTGGTAGGCCGTCGCCCGCAACGCGGCGCGGCGGCCAGCAGCGACAGAATTCAGCACGCAGCACACCCGGGAGTAGGCGGAAACGCCGGGGTGGCCGGTCCCAACATCGTGTTTGTGAACGAAAACCACCCCGCGAAGCCGCAAAAGTATAGCAGTCCGCGGTTTTGCGGGGCAACCGCGGTGAACCCCGGCCAGGGCCGGCGGCGCCAGGCCAGAACCATCGATCCGGTCGCAAAAAACGATTTCCCCTCCGTTCGCCGCGGGTGGAAGCTGTCCGCCCATCCATCCGGGAGCCCGCCATGGGCAAGACCCCCGGTTTGGCCGGCCTGCACATGGGCGTTGCCTTCGCCGCGGGTTACGCGATGACAGGCAGCTTCTGGGTTGGCAGGCCGCTGGCGCTGGTCGAGCCGGCCTGCAACACCGTGGTGTTCCACGTCGATGGTGATGTACAGGACAAGGTGTGGCGGCGGATCGAGACCCGCCGATGCGGCGTCGCGTTGAGCGCCAGAGCCCCGGGCGGGAACTTCTGGCAGTCCGACCCGGTCCATTTTCTGCACCTGCGATGCTCCTTCCTCGTCGACCCTCGGCGACAGCAGGTTCCGAAGCCCCGGCCCCAAGCCGGGGCTTCGTCTTTGCGCGGATCGCGACGCCAGGGATGACGGGGTCATCATGCAGAACACCACGTGGCGCCCGCACCGCACCTGCCGCATCCGCGCCGAAACACCCAATGCCGCCGGCTGGCGGGATCGTGCATCGCGCAGGCCCGGAACAAGCGCGCAATGCGGTCTGCACTTTCACTTTTCCTTCATCGAATCGCATCGGTAATGGGCCATGGCCACGGCGGGCGATGCGCGCGTCGTAGCGCTCATCACTCCCCCAGCCAGAGACTTCTCCCCATGACCCACCGACACCTGCTCGCCCTCGGCCTGTGCTCCGCGCTCGCCGTTTTCGCTTCCGCTGCGCACGCCGACGACGACCGTTTCACCCTGCGCCTCGGCGCCATGCAGGCCGATGCCGAAAGTCGCATCACCGGCCGCGCCGAGTTCGCCGGCGACACTTACGACTACGACAGCGACCGCTTCGACATCGGCAACGACATCGTGCCGCGCGTCGAAGGCACTTTCCGCTTCGCCGAGCGCCACCGCATCCACTTCAACTATTTCCGCTACGACGCCGGCAACGACGCCTCGTTGAGCGAAGACGTGACCTTCGATGGCACCACGTTCCCGGCCGGGTCGCGGGTCGATCTGGACACCCGCTTCGATCTGGGCAGCGTGATGTACGACTACGGCCTGATCGAAACC
>CALRWS020000066.1:0-12127 GCA_943371935.1 Chitinophaga pinensis
CCCCGCTCCGGCGGGGTTTTTTGTTGGTCGGCGTTTCGATGTCGGCGAAAAACGTGGCGTCAATTGCAGTGTTGCTGTTCGCACGGGATCCCGTCGCCTTCGCCGTCCATCTTCGTATTCGGGCAATTCCGGATGAACCACGTCGCCTCCTCGCAGGAACGCATTTGCGAGCAGTGCTGGCGACCGTCGCAGACGTATTTGTTCGCGGGGACCGGTGCGATCGTCGAAGCGGTCGAGGTCTGGGCGCTTTGTATCTGCGGCATGTCGACGGCAGGCGTCTGCAGCGACGCGAATTTCTGGTAAGCGAACGCAGCGCCGCCGAGCAGCAGCGTGCCGACGACGACTTTGGATCCCAGTCCCGACGACTCGCGGCGCGGCCTCTCGCGGTGCGATCTTTCGTAACGTGCGTCGCGTCGCGGGTCATGCCGGAACGCGTGCGGATCGCTGGCTGCCGGCGTGGGCGCTGCCGGCGTGCGTTCGATCGGCGCGAGCGTGAGGCCCGTGCCGCTGGACGGCGTGTCGAAAGCGACCGCTTTGGCCCGCTTGCGGCCCTCGTGATCGGTCGTGATCTCGAAGTGCAGGGTGTCGCCGATCTGCGGCGCGCGGCCGCTGCGCGGAAACTCGGAGACATGGACGAAGACTTCGATGCCGCTGTCGCGCGTCCTGATGAAGCCGAAGCCGCGGTCGGCGTTCCATTTGATCAACGATCCCTGCGTGCGCATCCGTGCCTCTCCTCTTTCCTGTCCCAGAGCCTGTTCAAAACCAGCCGATCCTGCCGATCATGTTCGTAGAGCGGCCTTCAGGCCGCTGAAGCGCGACTCGGCGCCTGGAGCAGCGGCCTGAAGGCCGCTCTGCAGGGGCTGGTGCGCGGATGTTCGGGATGATTCCGATGGATTTTCAGGCGTGATCGAACGGATTTTGAACCGTCTCTCCGTCGTTCGCCAGTTCGCGCAGATAGAACGTGTTGCAGCCGCCGTGGCCGGTGGCGCCCATCGCGGCGTCGATGCGGCGGAAGCCGCTGCGTTCGTACAGGCGCATCGCCGCATCCATGCCGGTGAGGGTCTCCAGATAGCAGCGCGCGAAGCCGAAGCCGCGCGCGGCGTCGAGACAGCGCGCCATCAGCGCCGCGCCCGCGCCGATGCCGCGCAGGCCCGGTAGGAAGTACATCTTGCGCAGCTCGCAGGTAACGGCGTCGCCGCCTGTCAGCGGCGCGATGCCGCCCCCGCCTTCCACCGTGCCTTGGCCGTGCGCATCGATGCGTTCGATCACGAAGTACGCCGAGCGCGGCTCGGAGTACGCGCGCTGCATCCAGTCCACTTCGGGGTCGCCGATCGCGAAACCGCTGCCGCAGGCGCCGAATTCGGGCATCACGCTGCGGATGATCGCGGCGACGATGGCATCGTCGCGGGCTTCGATCGGGCGGATGCGGAAGGGGGAATCTGCGGTCATGGCGTCATGTGGCATCGGTGTGTATTGCGCGATCCGCTGCGGCATCGGCAGGGTTGGCGGCAGGCAGGAGCCGTATCGTTTTCGCGGCTTCCAGCGAGAGTGCGTACAGCAACCAGACATGCAGCGGCACGATGAGCCAAGGCGAGTCCTGTATCGCTTGGCCGGTTTTTTCGAGCCACCATGACGCGGCCATATTGATGGCCACGAGCAGCCCAAATGCAATGAGGTACTGGTGTGGTTTCCCATCGGACACGGCTCGCGGGCGAGGAAACAGCAGGATGGCAGCCAGCATACAAACCACCGAAGGAACGAACGGCAGCTCGAACAGCCGCAGTTGTGCTGTTGCCGATACGCCCAGGAGCAGGCTGGCGATGCAGACGCGGAGCTGATGTATCGATTCTCGGGTCATCGCCGGCTCAGTGCGAGGAAGGATGCAGGCCGCCCTGTTCGAGCCGCCTGGCGAATTCGTCGGGTTTCAGCCCCGGGGCGAACAGGAAGCCCTGGGCGATGGGCACGCCGAGGCGCAGCAGGAACTGGCGCTGCGCTTCGGACTCCACGCCTTCGGCGACCAGCCCCAGGCCGAGGCTGCGGGCGATACCGACCACCGCCTGGCACACGGCCACGTCGGAGTTGTTGTTGGGCACGCCTTCGACGAACAGCTGGCTGAGTTTCAGGCCGTGGATCGGCAGCCGGCGCAGATAGTTCAGCGCGCTGTAGCCCTCGCCGAAATCGTCGATGGTCAACATGATGCCCATCTCGCGCAGGTCGGCGAAGGTACGCAGGGTGTCGGGCGCGTCCTCGATCAGCACGCGTTCGGTGAATTCCAGTTCCAGCGCCGCGCCGGGCAGATCGAATTCGCTGAGGATGCGCTGCACGGCTTCGGCGAGATCCTCGCCGACGAACTGGCGGTACGACACATTGACCGCGACCCGCACGATGCCCAGACCGGCGTCGCGCCAGGCCGCGACCTGGCGACAGGCCTCGCGCAGCACCCAACTGCCGATGCGCACGATGTCGCCGGTGGTTTCGGCATGACTGATGAAGCGGTCCGGGCGCAGTTCTCCCAGCAGATGATTCTGCCAGCGGATCAGCGCTTCGGCGGCGACGATGCGGCCGCTCAGCAGATCGACCTGCGGCTGGTAGACGAGATGGAATTCGCCGTTGTCGGCGGCGCGGCGCAGATGGGTTTCCATCCACAGCCGGTCGGCCTGGGTCTGCGCCAGCGCGGGCGTGAACGCCTGCCACGCGTTGCGCGAGCGGCGCTTGCTGTCGTACATCGCGGCGTCGGCGTTCTGGATCAGCGCCTGCGGGCGTTCGCCGTCGGTCGGCGAGCGGGCGATGCCGATGCTCGCGGTGATCGTGAACTCTTCGTTGTCGAAGCGGAAACTGTCCGCCAGCGCCTGCAGCACCGCGGCGGCGATGCGCTCGGGACGCTGTTCGTCGTCGGCGAGATTGCACACCACCAGGAATTCGTCGCCGCCGAAGCGCGCCACCAGTCCCTCGGTGCCGACCGCGTTGGCGATGCGCTGCGCGGCCGAGGCCAGCAGTTCGTCGCCGGCGGCGTGGCCCAGCACATCGTTGATCACCTTGAAGCGGTCGAGATCGATGTAGAGCACTGCGACCGCGCCGTGCATCGGGTCCTGCATGCGGATTTCGATCTCGACCAGGATCGCGTCGCGGTTGAGCAGGCCGGTCAGCGGGTCGGTGCGCGCCTGCACCCGCAGGGTTTCCTCCGCGTGCTTGCGCTCGGTGATGTCCTGCAGCGTGCCGACGATGCGCGACGTGCCCGGGTCGCCGGTGTCGGCTTCACCGATCATCCGCACCCAGCAGGGCTGGTGATCGCTGCGCTGATACTGCAGTTCCAGATCGAAGCTGCCGCCGGTTTCCATCAGCCGGTCGATCGCGGCCCGCATCCGCGACCGTTCGGGCATGCGCACGCTGGCGATCATGTCGTCGATGCTGTCCGGCGCGGGCGTGCGGCCGAGGATGCGCTGCGCTTCCCGGGTGAGATACAGCCGCTGGCGGCCGCGATCCCATTCCCAGCCGCCGATATGGGCCAGCCCCTGGGCGCGATCGAACAGCACGTTGTCGCGCTTGAGCGTGGTGACGTCGCTGAACATCGCGAACACATATTCCGGCGTGGTGCCGTCGGCTTCGAACACCGGCACGCTGGTGACCGAGATCCACGACATCCGCTGGTTGGGCACGTAGTACAGGCCGATGACGGTGTTGCTGATCACCTGCGCCTGATCCAGCGCCTGGGTGGTGGGCCATTCGCGGAAGCCCAGCGGCCGTCCGCGGGCGTCGACGACCGTCCAGTTCTTCACCTGCAGCAGACTGTGCATGCTCTGGCCGGGTTCGGCGCCGATCGCGCGGTGCGCGGCGGGATTGGCCGAGATCGCGTGCATGTCGCGGTCGAACAGGATCACGCCGACATCGATCGATTCCAGCAGCAGCCGATAGCGGGTTTCCGCCTGCCAGCGGTTGCTGAGGTCGCGGGCGACCGCGACGATGCATTTCCGGCCCCTGTAGTCGAAGCCGGCGGAATGCACTTCGACCGGGAAGCGCCGGCCGTCGCCGCGCATGTTCGCGACTTCCACCACGTAGGTCTCGCCGCGGCTCAGGGCTTCCCAGACCGGCACCATGTGGTCCGGCGGAAGATCGGGGTTCAACACTTCGATGGGCTGGCCGACGATTTCCTCGCGCGACCGCTGGTAGGCGGCCATGCCGGCCTTGTTGAGATCGAGCACCGTGCCGTCCCAATCGAGGATGCTGACCGGGTCGGGCACGGCGTCGAACAGCGCGGTGTAGCGCAGGCGTTCTGATTCGGTGTCGTCGATGGCCGCTGCCAGCGCGGCATGCGCGCGATCGAGCAGGGCGCGCGTTGCGGCGTCGAGGGCGGTGTCCTGGCGCGCCTGGTCCAATGCGGCCAGCGTCTGCGTCATTTCGACGGAAGGCGGCAGCGCGGGATCCGGCCAGGCGTCCGTCATTCGGCGCCGCTCCGTGCGCGGGTGAATTTGCTGCCGGTCTCGCGGCCCAGCAATTGCGCCAGCCAGCGCCCGGTGGCGCTGAGCGCGTCGATGTCGATGCCGGTGTCGATGCCCATGCCGTGCAGCATATACACCACATCCTCGCTTGCGACATTGCCGCTGGCGCCTTTCGCGTACGGGCAGCCGCCGGTGCCGGAGACCGCGGCGTCGACCACCCGTACGCCGACGTCCAGGCAGCTGAGGATATTGGCCAGCGCCTGGCCGTAGGTATCGTGGAAATGCACGGCCAGCGCGGCCACCGGCACTTCGCTGGCGACAGCGCGCAGCATCGCCGCGGCCTTCGACGGCGTGCCCACGCCGATGGTGTCGCCCAGCGAGACTTCGTAGCAGCCCATCGCATGCAGGGCCTTGGCCACGCGCACCACGTCGGCCACCGGCACGTCGCCCTGGTAGGGGCAGCCGAGCACGGTCGATACATAGCCGCGCACGGCGACGCCGTCGGCCTTCGCGCGCGCCATCACCGGTTCGAAGCGCTGCAGGGATTCGTCGATGCCGGCGTTGATGTTCTTGCGGTTGAAGGCTTCGGAGGCGGCGCTGAACACCGCGATCTCGTCCACGCCCACGGCGCGGGCGCGTTCGTAGCCCTGTTCGTTCGGCACCAGCACCGGATAGCGCACGCCGGGACGCTTGGCGATGCCGACGTAGACCTCGGCGGCGTCGGCCAGCTGCGGTACCCACTTCGGGCTGACGAAGCTGGTGGCTTCGATGCTGCGCAGGCCGGTGGCGGAGAGACGGTCGATCAGTTCGATCTTCGCCGCGGCCGGGATCAGGGTCTTTTCGTTCTGCAGGCCATCGCGGGGGCCGACTTCGACGATGCGCACGCGGTCGGTCATGGTGCGGCCGCCGCTGGGACGCGCTGCAGGCGCATGACGCCGCTGCCGTCCGGTTTGGCGGCGAAGATGACGTCGCCGCGCGCGCGCAGCAGTTCGGCGATGGCGTCGCGGCTGCCCTTGACGTGGGCGTTGTCGCCGAGGCGGACGGCGGCGGCCTGGTCTTTCGCAGGCGGACGCATGGCTTCCGGACGCATGGCTTCGTCCGGATCGGCCAGCCACACCTGGGCGGTGTCGCCGTCGATGCGGTAGCGGGCGATGAACACGCTGTCTTTCGGCGCCTTGCGCTGCATGTCGTCGTCGGCCGACATCAGGCGATCGGCGACGGTGGGGGTGAAGACGAAATAACGCGATCCGCCGAGTTCGAAGCCTCCGAGCGTCGTCGTGTAGATGCCGCCGTCGTCTTCGGGCCAGCGCACGCTGCAGTCGGCGGACACCTGGATCGGCGGGCCGGACCTGCCGTCCTTGAGCGGACGCCATTCGCCGGCCAGCGCAGGGTCGCAGTCGAGTTCGGCCACCGGCGCGCGCTCGAAGGTCACGCAGGCGGAGAGCGTCAGCGACAGCAGCAACAGCGCAGCGATGCGCATGCTCACGAGAGACATGCTCATGCGGCTTCCACTACCGTCGCAGCGGGCGTCAGCAACACCAGCGCGGCGTCGGCTTCGACGAAATCGCCCGCGGCGACGCGGACTTCGGCGACGGTGCCGGCGCAGGGCGCCTTCAGCGTCAGCTCCATTTTCATCGCTTCCATCACCAGCAACTCCTGACCCTGTTCGACATGGTCCCCCACCTGCGTCTTGATCAGCACGATCCGTCCGGGCATCGGCGCCAGCGCGCGATCGCCAGCGCTGCCGGCCTGTTCGTTCGCCGGCTGGTAGGCCGGCACCCGCACGAAGCGCCAGCGGCGCTCCCCGTCGTGCATGTCCACGCGCGAGGATGCGCCGGAACCGTCGTCCGCGTCCAGACGCAGCCGCCGGCCTTCGCCGTCGAAGCGCGCGAACAGCGTGTCGGCCTGGAGCCGTGCGCCCTGCACGACGACGA
This sequence comes from Chitinophaga pinensis, assembly GCA_943371935.1. Classification (GTDB taxonomy): domain Bacteria; phylum Pseudomonadota; class Gammaproteobacteria; order Xanthomonadales; family Xanthomonadaceae; genus Lysobacter_I. The sequence continues at coordinate 6,371 of CALRWS020000066.1, forward strand.
TGCCCGCATCGTCCTGCAGCCGGTAATCGCCGCCGTAGCCATGCGCGGTGAGGATGTGGCAGTCGCTGCCGTCGTCCAGCGCCAGACGCCGCTGGCCGCCGTGACCGAGGCGCCAGCCATCGGCGACGGCCCACGGCGAGGTGGGATCGCTGCTGCCGGTGGCGATGGTGCGGGTCTGCGCTTCTTCCAGCAGCAGCGTCGCCACCGCCGCCGCCATGCGCGCGCCGCGCACGCGGGCCGCGTCCGCGGGTCTGGGCATGAAGCCGTCGAGATCGCGGTCCAGCGTGCCGGTGTCGATGGTCGCGCCGACCACGGTCGGGTGGCGGATCAGCCGTTCGAGGAACGCGATGTTCGATTTCGGTCCATCGATCACGCACTGCGCCAGCGCGTCGCGCAGGCGGGCGAGGGCGCGCGGGCGATCTTCGTCCCAGACGATGAGTTTGGCGATCATCGGGTCGTAGAAGATGGTGACGGTGTCGCCTTCGACCACGCCCGCATCGATGCGCGTGTGCGCGTCGGCCGCGGGCAGGCGCAGCCGCGTGAGTTTGCCGGAGCCAGGAAGGAAGCCGGCTTCCGGATCTTCCGCGTACAGCCGCACTTCGATGGCGTGGCCGCGCTGCGCGATCTCGTGCTGCGCTTTGGGCAAACGTTCACCGGCGGCGACGCGCAGCTGCCATTCGACCAGATCCAGGCCGGTGACATATTCGGTGACCGGATGCTCCACCTGCAGGCGGGTGTTGATCTCCATGAAATAAAAACGACCGTCCTGGCCGACGATGAACTCCACGGTGCCGGCGTTCTGGTAATCGATCGCATGCCCAGCCTGCACCGCCGCCGCGCCCATCGCTTCGCGCAATTCGGGCGTGAGGAAGGTCGACGGCGATTCCTCCAGCACTTTCTGATAGCGGCGCTGCGCCGAGCATTCGCGTTCGTTGAGATGGATCACATCGCCGAAACCATCGCCGAAGATCTGGATTTCGATGTGCCGCGGCTTCTCGACGTAGCGTTCCAGCAGCACGCGATCGCGGCCGAAGGCGTTGCGCGCTTCTCGCTGGCAGCTTTCCAGATTCGCCAGGAACTCGTCGGTGTCGCGGACGATGCGCATGCCTTTGCCGCCGCCGCCGTGCGCGGCCTTGATCATCAGCGGATAACCGATGGCGTCGGCTTCGCGATGCAGCAGCGCAGGCGATTGATCCTCGCCGGTGTAGCCCGGCACCACCGGCACGCCCGCGGCCTGCATCAGTTCCTTGGCGCCGGCCTTGCTGCCCATCTTGCGCATCGACGCGGCTTTCGGGCCGATGAAGACGATGCCGGCCGCTTCCACGGCGTCGGCGAACTCCGCATTCTCGCTGAGGAAGCCGTAGCCCGGATGGATGGCCTGCGCGCCGGTGGCCTTCGCCACTTCCAGGATGACATCGCCGCGCAGATAGCTTTCCTGCGGGCGCGCTGCGCCGATGTGCCGCGCTTCGTCGGCCAGGCGCACGTGCTGCGCATCGGCGTCGGCGTCGGAATACACCGCGACGGTGCGGATACCCAGCCGTCGGCAGGTGCGGATCACCCGGCATGCGATTTCGCCGCGGTTGGCGATGAGGATCTTGTCGAACATCCTGCTGTCGATCGTGCCGCTGTGGATCGTGCCGCTGTGGATCGTCCCGCTATGGATCGTGCTCAAACTTCGCCATCCCAGTAATCGAGGCTGTCGGCGCTGCGGCCGATCGCGTGGAAATCGTCCGGCGCGAAGCCGGTGCGGACCAGGTATTTGCCCGAGTCCGGATATTCGCAGACATCGGGATATTCCATCGTGCTCACCGCCAGGAGCTTCAGTTCGACCTCGCCGGTGTTGAACAGCTGATGCGCGGTGTCCGCGCCGCCCGCAGGGCAGGCGATCACGTCCCCGGTGCGCACTGCATGCACGGCATCGCCCAGGCGCAGTTCGCCGCGGCCTTCGAGGATGAAGAACATTTCCTCGTTGACGCGATGCGAATGCTTCGGGAAAGCCGCCTTGCCGGGGTCGACCACGGTGAGGTTGTAGCCGAGTTTCCGCGCGCCGATCTTCGGGCCGATCGCGCCGATACGTCCGCCGAACCGCGCAGTCGGCATCTCGCTGCCGCGCTGACGCGCGCGCTCGGCCAGATCGATCATTTCGACGTCGTCGAGATTCAGCACCGGCGAGATCACAACGATGTCTCGTGTGCCTGACGATGGAGCCCGCGGCTTGCTGCGGAGTCGTCGATGTTGAATCCGGGAGGGTCGAGCATGTGCGCTGTCCTTATCGTGTTGGCTCTGGGCCCGGTCGCTCAGGGCGCCCAGCCGGGTTTGCGCTTGTCGAGGAAGGCGGCCAGACCTTCCTGGCCTTCGGTCGACACCCGCAGGCGGGCGATCAGGCCGGCGTTGTCGCGGTCCAGACGGTTGCGGTCGGTCTCGCCGGCAACCCGGTGGACCAGCTGCTTGGCGACGCTGGCGGCCGACGGCCCGGCTTTCAGCAGCAGGTCGATTTGCCGGTTCACCGCGGCGTCCAGTTCGTCGGCCGGCACCAGCGCGTGCAACAGGCCGATGCGATGGGCTTCGGTGGCGTCGAACAGTTCGGCGCTGGCGAACCAGCGCCGCGCCTGGCGCGGGCCGATCGCGGCGATGACGTACGGCGAGATCACCGCCGGCAGCAGCCCCAGCTTGCTTTCGGTCAGGCCGAATTTCGCCTCCGGCACGCCGATGGCGATGTCGCAGCAGGCGATCAGGCCGACGCCGCCGCCGAATGCCGCGCCCTGGACGCGGGCGATGGTCGGGTGGGGCAGTTCGTCCAGCGTGCGCATCAGCCGGGCGAGCGCCAGGGCATCGGCGCGGTTTTCGTCCTCGGTGGCGGTGGTCATGCCGCGCATCCAGTTCAGGTCCGCGCCGGCGGAGAAGCTGGCCCCGGCGCCTTCCAGCACCACTACGCGCACCGTGCGGTCCTCGCCGATGGCGACCAGGGCGGCGGTCAGGGTGCCGATCAGATCGGCGTCGAAGGCGTTGTGCAGCTCCGGGCGGTGCAGCCGCAGCCGGACGATGGCGCCATTGCGATGGTGCTGCAGCGAATCGGTCATGCCTCTGATCCCGTCGGATGCGCACTGCCGGGTCCGCAATGCGATGGCCGGCATGATATCCGGTCGGCCGGACGATCCGCGCTGTCGGGGGCATGCGTTCCTTCTGCTTCGGCGGAATTCGATCGGGACAAATCGATCGGGCCGAATTTGATCATGATCGGGGCGCGACTCGCGGGGCGTGGTATAGAATGAGAACAATTCCCATTTGAGATGGTCCGTGAAGCTGACCGAACTCTCCCGTCGGGTCGAAGCCCAGGTCGAAGCCGTCCTGGATCTGGCCCCGAACGATGCCATCGCCCGGCGGCTGCGCGAGCTGGGGTTCGTCGCTGGCGAGCGGGTCGAGGTGGTCGCTACCGGCCCGTTCGGCGCCGAACCGCTGCTGGTGCAGATCGGCTTCACCCGCTTCGCCCTGCGCCGCAGCGAGGCCGCGCGGGTGCAGTTGCGAGAGGCGCCTGCGCCGTGAGTACCGCATCGCAGACGCTGCGGCTGGCGCTGGTGGGCAACCCCAACTGCGGCAAGACCGCGCTGTTCAACCTGCTGACCGGCAGCCGCCAGAAAGTGGCGAACTACGCCGGTGTGACCGTCGAACGCAAGGAAGGCCGGCTGCATACGCCCGGCGGCCGCCAGTTCGCGCTGCTGGATCTGCCGGGCGCCTACAGCCTGCAGGCGGCCAGCCTGGACGAAGCGGTGACCCGCGACGTCTGCCGCGGCTTCTATCCGGGCGAGCCGGCGCCGGATCTGCTGGTCTGCGTGGTCGACGCCACCAATCTGCGCCTGCACCTGCGGTTCGCGCTGGAAGTGCGCGCGCTGGGCAAGCCGATGGTGGTCGCACTCAACATGATGGATGCCGCCAGACGCCGCGGCATCGGCATCGATCTGCAGGCGCTGCAGCGCGAACTGGGCGTGCCGGTGGTCGAAACCGTGGCCGTGCGTCGTGACGGCGGCAAGGCGCTCCTCGCCCAACTGGATGCGATGGCCGACCACCTGCATCCGCCGGCGCCGCGCGACGCGGACGATCCGCATTCTGACAGGCACGTCGAACTGCACGCCGAAACCCGGCGCCTGCTGGCACTGGCCGTCACCATGCCCACCCGCACCGCGCACGTGGACGATGCGCTGGACCGCTGGCTGCTGCATCCGGTGGTCGGGCTGGTGACGCTGGCGGTGGTGATGTTCCTGATCTTCCAGGCGGTGTACGCGTGGGCCGGGCCGCTGATGGACGGGATCGAAGCCGGCACCGGATGGCTGGGCGATGCGCTGGGCGCGCGCATGCCCGAAGGGCCGCTGAAAAGCCTGATGGTGGACGGCATCATCGCCGGGCTCGGCGGGGTGGTGATTTTCCTGCCGCAGATTCTCATCCTGTTCGCCTTCATCCTGGTGTTGGAGGAAAGCGGTTACCTGCCGCGCGCGGCGTTCCTGCTGGATCGCATGATGGCCGCCGCGGGGCTGTCGGGTCGCTCGTTCATCCCGCTGCTGTCCAGCTTCGCCTGCGCCATTCCCGGGATCATGGCGACGCGCAGCATCCAGGACCCGCGCGACCGCCTGGCCACGATCATGGTCGCGCCGCTGATGACCTGTTCGGCGCGGCTGCCGGTGTACACACTGCTGATCGGCGCGTTCGTGCCGGACCAGAAGATCGGCATCTTCAACCAGCAGGGCCTGGTGCTGTTCGGCCTGTACGCTGCCGCCATCGTCAGCGCGCTGCTGGTGGCGTGGGTGATGAAGAAGTGGCGTCGTGACAAGAGCGAGCACGCGCTGATGCTGGAGCTGCCGTCGTATCGCATCCCGCACCCGCGCGACGTGCTGATCGGCCTGTGGGAACGCGGGGTGATCTTCCTCAAGCGGGTCGGCGGCATCATCCTCGCGTTGACCATCCTGCTGTGGTTCCTGCTGTCGTTTCCGGGCGCGCCTCCCGATGCCGTGGGCCCGGCCATCGACTACAGCTTCGCCGGCCGCATCGGCCACGCCATGACCGCGGTGTTCGCGCCGCTGGGTTTCAACTGGCAGATCTGCATCGCGCTGATTCCCGGCCTGGCCGCGCGCGAGGTGGCGGTGTCCTCGCTGGCGACGATCTACGCGCTGTCGGCGGCCGACGATGACGCGGCCATCCAGGCGCTGACGCCGGTGATCAGCGACGGCTGGTCGCTGGCCACCGCGCTGTCGCTGCTGGTCTGGTTCATCTACGCGCCGATGTGCATTTCCACGCTGGCCACGATCAAGCGCGAAACCAATTCGTGGAAGCAGATGGGCTTCGCCGCTTTGTATCTGTTCGGACTGGCCTACATCGCATCGCTGGTGACCTATCAGGTCGCCGCGGCGCTGGGCGCGGGGTGAGCATGTCGCCGCAACTCTCGCTGACGCTGCAGTACCTCCTCATCGCGCTGGCGGTGGCGGCCAGCGCGTGGGTGGTGTTCCGCAAACAGGCGCCCAACGCCGCGCGCAGGCTGCGTGTAGCGCTCGCGCTGCCGCTGGTGCGCGAACACCGGCCGGCGTGGCTGCGCGCGTTCGGCAAGCGCATCGCGCCGGCGCCGAAGGCATCGGCGGATGGCTGCGGTGGATGCAACAACTGCGAGACGGGCGATGCGTCGCGTTAGGCCGGGCTTGTAGAGCGGCTTTGTAGAGCGGCTTCGTAGAGCGGCTTCGTAGAGCGGGCTTCAGCCCGCTGCCTTCTCCGGAT
>CALRWS020000067.1:0-11566 GCA_943371935.1 Chitinophaga pinensis
AGCGCCGGCACCGCGGCCAGCGCGTCCAGCACCGGCCGCCAGCGCGCCACGCGGGTTTCCAGTTCGGCGTCCAGCTGCGTGCGCAGTTTCCCGGCCCATGCGCCGTAGGCGATGCTCTTGCCCGGCAGCACGGCCTCGATGGCCTCGTCCGGCGCGCGGTACAGCGCGTGCAGGTCCTCCAGCAGAATGGCGTGGCTGATGGTGTCCACCAGCAGGTGATGCAGCGCCCAGACCACCCGCGCGCGGTCAGCGCCGCGCAGCAGTGCGACCCGGAACAGCGGCGCTTCATCCAGCGCGATCTCCGCAGTCATGCGATGCCGGGCGTCTTCGGTCAACGCGTCCCACACGACCGCATTGCCGTCCTGCGCGACGTCCTCGATCCACATCGCCGGCAGCGCCAGACCCGGCGCGGACAGCACCTGGGTCCAGACCGCGGCGCCGTCGCCCGGCGCGTGCACGAAGCGCGCACGCAGTTGGTCATGATGGTCGACCAGACGTGCGATGGCCGCCTGCAGGCGATCCGCGTCCAGACGCTCGTCGGCGTCGAATACCAGCGTCTGGCAGAACCCGCCCGGGCGCGCCAGATCGAGGTCGAAGAACCAACCCTGGATCGGACCCAGCGCGGCCTCGCCTTCATGGCTGCGGTAGTCGCGATCATCGCGGCGTTCCAGACCACGCAGCACGGCCACGAAATCGCCCAGCCTCGGCCGCGCCAGCAGTTGCGTGGAAGTGGCGTGATAGCCCAGGCGCTTGAGCGCGGACATCACCACCAGCGCGGTCAGCGAATCGCCGCCGAGGTGGATGAAATTGTCGTCCGGCCCGATCCGCGGCTGCTGCAGCACGTCGCCCCAGATCGCCGCGACCTGCGCTTCCAGCGCGTCCTCGAACGCCACCGGCGACTCGTGCGCCTCGGCGGCGTCCAGTTCGGCCAGCATCGCGTGCAGGCGGCGATAGTCGGTCTTGCCGTTGACGGTGAGCGGCAGCGCCGGCACCCACACCAGCCGGTTGGGCATCGCCCACGCCGGCAGCAGCGCGCCGAGGCGTTCGCGCACCGCGTCTTCCGGGCGCGGCGTGCCGGCGCAGAAGGCGATGAGCTGCTTGCTGGACTGCACGTCCACCACCAGGGTCGCGGCGTGCGCGATGCCGTCGATGGCGGTCAGCGCGGCCTCCACCTCGCCCGGCTCCAGACGGTGGCCGCGCAGCTTGATCTGACTGTCGATGCGTCCGGCGAACACCAGCGCGTCGGCGGCGTTGAAACCGCACAGGTCGCCGCTGCGGTACCAGCGCAGGCCATCGGCCACGCAGTAGCGGTCGGCGTTGAGCTCGTCGCGGTCCAGATAACCGAGGGTGACGCCGGCACCGCCGATCAGCAGCTCGCCGACCACGCCGCGCGGCATCGCGTGGCCGAAGCGGTTCACCACCCGCACTGCGGTGTTGAGGATCGGACCGCCGATGGCGATGGGTTCGCGCGGATCGGGCACGCGCGCGGCGTGCCAGGCGGTGGACAGGATCGTGGTCTCGGTCGGGCCGTAGGCGTTGACGTATTTCACGTGCGGATGCCAGCGCCGGATCAGCTCGTGGTCCGGCGCGGAGCCGGCGGTCATCAGCGTGCGCAGGGTCGGCAGCTTCTCCGGCGACAGATGCTTGGCGTACTGCGGCGGGAACGCCGCGAACGTCACGCCCTGCGCGGTCATGTACGCCTGCAGCGCGTCGGGATCGTCGATCAGCGCGCCCGGCAGCAGCACCGTAGCGCCGCCGTTGAGCAGGCTGGAATGGATCTCGGCGACCGAGGCGTCGAAGGTGAACGGCGCGAACTGCGAGGCGATGTCTTCCCCGCCGAACCATTCGCCCAACTGGGCGATGAAGTTGAGCAGGTTGCCATGGCTGACCTGCACGCCCTTGGGGCGGCCGGTCGAGCCGGAGGTGAAGATGACGTAGGCCAGCGTGTCGGTGTCGATGGCGTGAACGATGGTTGCATCGGCTGGCAGCGCGACGGCGGCATCCGCATCCGCCTGCACGGTGTCCAGCACGTGCAGGCCCGGCAGCGCGGCGCGCAGCGGCGCGGCGCAGGCCGGCTCGGCCAGCGCGAAGCGCATCGCGGTGTCGCCGGCCATCGTCTCCAGGCGGCTGCCCGGCTGGGTCGCGTCCATCGGCACGAACGCCGCGCCGGCCTTCAGCACCGCCAATTGCGCGGCGATCATCCCGTGGTTGCGCTCGAAGGACACGCCTACGCACGTACCCGGCGCGACGCCAGCGGCCCGCAGCGAAACCGCCCAACGTGTGGACAGCGCATCCAGTTCGGCGAAGCTCAGGCGGCGGTCGCCATCGATCACCGCGGTGCGGTCCGGATGCGCGGCGACGCACGCGGCGAAGCGCTGGTTGAGATCGCCTTCGACCGGGCGCGATGGCCCGTCGACGCGGCACGGGCGCAGGCGCGCGTCGTCGCCGGCAGCACCCGACAGCGCGGCGACGGTGGTCTGCGGCGCATCGCGCAGCGCTTCAGCGGCGCGGCGCCACAGCGCCACGGCCAGACGCTGGTAGTCCTCGCTGTAGCGCTCGCTGGCGCAGTCGATGCGCCAGCGCTCGCCCTCGCGCACCAGCGCGAAATCCGCCGGCTCGGCTGTGCCGGCATCGCCGTCCAGTTGCACGACGTGGCAGCGCAGCTGGTCCTGCAGGCCCGGATACCCCGCGTCGCCGATCTCGATCCACGCCGACGCATCGACCCACTGCGCACGCACCGCGACCAGCAGGTCGTGCAGCGTCGTGCCCTGGTCCGCCTCGGTCACCACCGGCCACGCATGTCCGGCGCGGGCGCCGCGCAGACAGGTCACCACCGGCTCCACGTCGTAGCGCAGGCCATGCAGCACCGCGTGCCACGCCGCGACCAGCCGTACCACGTCCGCCTGCGGTAGCGCGCCGCACGCGATGGTGCGACGGCCCGGCTCGGCCTGGGTGCCCACGGTCGCGTCGCGCAGCGGACACGGCAGATCCAACGCATACGGGCTGAGCGGGGCGGGTTGGGTATCCAGCAGCAGATCCATCGACATCGAACTCCATGTTTGCGCAACGGCAGCGGCCGTCCGCCGCGCCGGTGTGCGCGTTTCGCTATGCGCTCAGTTCGGCCAGCAGCCTGGAGACCGTCGCCGCATCGCGGCCGAACTGGTTCATCGAAGCCGCATGCACCACGCGGCCGCCGTATCCGTACTTGATGAAACTCGACAGCGTCCCGGTGGGGCTGAGGTCGATGAAACGACAGGCCTCGCGCTCGTGCAGCGCGCCGACCAGTTTGTGGAATTCGACCGGCCGCCGGATCACGTTCCAGAAGTGCTCGGCATCGAACCGCTCGACAGGGCCAGCGCGCATCGCCGAATACGCCGGCAGCGTCGCTGGCCCCATCTCGAAGTCCGCGGCGAAGCGCCGGAATTCGTCCTCGATCGCATCCATCGCCGGCGAGTGGAAGCTGTGCTCCACCGGCAGGATCGAGGACACCACCGACTGTGCGTCCAGCGCGCGCTTGAGCGCGCGCAGCGTGCCGGCGTCGGCGCTGACCACGAAGTTGCCGTCGAAGTTGACGCTGGCCAGGATGCAGCCGTCGTACAGCGCCGGGTTGGCGTGCATGTGCGCGACCGGCGCCAGCACCGACAGCATCCCGCCGCCGCTGGCGTTCGCGCGCACCAGCGTGGCCTGGTGCACCACCAGGCGCAGCGCATCCTCGCAGCGCATCGCGCCGGACACGGTGGACGCGACGTATTCGCCCAGGCTGTAGCCGAGCACCGCGTCCGGGCGGATGCCGGCGTCCAGCAGCACCTGGGTCAGCGCGTAGCCGATGCTGAAGAGCGCCGGATGCGACAGCAGGATGTCGGTGAGGTCGCGATGGCGGTTGGCGTCGTCGTAGAGCTCCGCCACCATGCTGCGCCCGGTGAGCCGGCCGTAGATGGCGTCGCACTCGTCCATCGCCCCGCGGAACACCGCATGGGTCTGGTACAGCTCCTTGCCCATCGCGTAGTACTGCGAACCCTGTCCGGAATACATGAAGACCAGCTTCGGCCGTACCGGCGCGGCCGGCGTCGCGATGCCGGCATCGTCGCTGCCCGCGTCCTCCGCCGGCAGCGCCATCGGCGCCTTGCGGATCTTCACGAACAGCCCCGACAGCACGTCGCCGGGTCCGACCTCGGCGAAGGTGTCCACGCCGCGCGCGAGCAGCCGCGACATCGACTCGTACCAACGCACCGGATGGGTGATCTGGCGGGTGATCAGGTCCGCGTAGCCGGTGGCCGGATACGGGCGCGCGGTGCAGTTGGCGATCACCTCGGCGGACAGGGGACGCAGCTCGAAACCGGACAGGAACGCGGCGAATTCGGACTCCACCCCGCGCATCGCGCGCGAGTGGAACGCAGCGCTGACGTCGAGCCGCACGAAGCGCCCGCCGGCCGCGGTGAACATCGGCTCGCACGCGCCGATCTGGTCGTAGTCGCCGGAGATCACCATCTGTGTCGGCGAATTGATGTTGGCCAGGTCGATGTCGGCGAACGGCGACGCGGCCAGCAGGTCGCGCACCGCGTCTTCGCTCAGCCCGATCACCGCCGCCATCGCACCGCGCGGGGCCTCGGACATGAGCTTGCCGCGCTTGTCCACCAGCGCGATGCCGGTCTCGAAGTCGAACGCCCCGGCCGCGAACAGCGCGTTGAACTCGCCCAGGCTGTGCCCGGCGTACACGTCCGGTGCGCCCGTGGCGTCGCGCTTGTCCAGGAAGGTCAGCGCGGACACCGCGAACAGCGCCGGCTGGGTATAGCGCGTCTGCCCCAGCACGCCGTCGGGATCCTCCACGCACAACGTGCGCAGGGAATACCCCAGCACTTCGTCCGCGCGCCGCACCAGCGGCGCATGCCGCTCGAACAGCGCTGCGCCCATGCCCTTGCGCTGGGATCCCTGCCCGGGAAAGGCCCATACCGTCGTCATCGTCTCGCTTCCATGTCCTGTCGTGATTCCTTCATCCACCGCGCCGATGTGCGCTTTCAGGCAGTGACAGCCGCCGGCTTGGCGGTCTTGGACTCCACCAGCGCGACCACGTCGCCCAGGGTGTACAGGTCGCGCTTCTCCTCGTCCTGCACGCGCATGTCCAGGCGTTGTTCCAGCTCGTACCAGATCTCCAGCATCTCGCGCGAATCGACGCCCAGGTCGCCGCCGAGGTAGAAATCCAGGTCGACGGACTCGGGGTCGAAGCCGGTTTTCTTGATCTCGTTGATCGCGTCGAGTACGGCCTTCAGCGTTTGAGTCTTGGTTTCCATGTCGCGTGTTCTCCAGCGTATCGGGTCAATGTGTCAGTCGCCGCGCGGCGCGCGGCGATGTCCGTGAATGCTTGCGTGCGGCGGATTACAGGCAGCCGAATTCGCGGGCGGCCTGCGCGATCATCGACACCGCGGTGTCGATCTCCTCACGGGTGTGCGTCGCCATCACCGACAGGCGCAGACGCTCCAGGCCCGGCGGCACCATCGGGTATTCCATGATGTTGACGAACAGGCCGCGCGCGTAGAGTTGGCGGTTGATCTTGCGGACCATGCCGTCGGCGCCGATGAACACCGGGATGATCCCGGACTCGCCGCGGATGATCTTCAGGCCCACCGCTTCCAGCTGGTCCTGCATGTAACGCACGTTCTCGTGCAGCCTGGTCACCCGCTCCGGCTCGCGTTCCATCAGGTCCAGCGCAGCGGAGATCGCGGCGATCGTCGGCTGCGCCAGGCCCGACGTGAACAGGTACGGGTAGGAGAAGTTGCGCAGCAGGAAGATGTGCTCCTTGCTGCCGGACACGAATGCGCCCTGCGCACCGATGGCCTTGCTGCAGGTGGACATGCGCAGGTCGGCCTGGCCGATCACGTCGAAGTGCTCCAGCGTGCCGCGGCCGGTCTTGCCGACCGTACCCAGCGCGTGCGCGTCGTCGAGAATGGTGATGACGTCGTGGCGCTTGCAGACCTGCAGGTAGCGCGGCAGATCGATGACCGTACCGTCGACCGAGCGCACGCCCTCCACGGTGGAGAACACCTGCACACCGGGCTTGGCGCGCGACTTGATGCGCTCCAGCAGTTCCTCGAACGCATCGAGGTTGTCCGGGTCGAAGGTGTAGAACGGCACGCCGGTCATCTTGATCGCGTTGATCACGCTGGCGTGGCTGTGCTTGTCGTACACGATGATGTCGTTGCGGTTCATCAGGCCGTTGACCCAGCACAGGTTCGCCATGTAGCCGCCGGGCAGCAGCACCGCGTCCTCGTGGCCCGCCAGCGCGGCCAGGCGCTGCTCCAGATCCTTGTGCTGCTTGGTGTAGCCGGAGAACGCCGGCGAGCCACCGGTGCCGATGCCGTACAGCTCCACCGCTTCGATCACCTTGCGCTTGACGTAGGGATCGTTGGACATGCCGAGGTAACTGTTGGAACCGAACACCAGCACTTCATTGAAGTTGTCGCCGTTGAGCTCCTTGTATTTCATCCGCCGGTCCACCGGGCCGTGACCTTCGCGGCCGGCCATGTAGCCGTGCTCCAGCTCCTTCAGATAGACGGCGTACTGGTGCGCAAGCCGCTGTTTGAACGGCTGTCTTTCGAGTTCGATCAGTGCCCTGGAATCCATGTATTCAACTTCCTCGTTGTTGTGTTTTGAATGACGCGATTTCCGCAGCAGCGCGGTCAGGCGCCCATGAAACCGTTCTGCCGGTACCACTGCGCGCAGTCGCGCAACATGCGGTCCAGCGGCGCGGACGCGTAGCCCAGCTCGCGCGCCGCTTTCGACGAATCGAAGTAATAAGCGTGGCTGAAGACCTTCATCCGGTACGCCTCCACCGGCGGCTTGCCCAGCGGCAGCGGCGCGAGCCGCTCCTGCAGCACGGACTTCAGGTACAGCCGCCGGTAGGAAGCGGTGGGCAGATTCACACGCTTTTCCAGCACTTCCGACAGCGTGGCGAGGAACGTCGCGTAGGTCGCGTCGTGGCCGGCCAGGATGTAGCGTTCGCCCGAGCGTCCGGCGGTGATCGCCGACACGTGCGCGCGGCCGACGTCGGCGGCGCTGCAGAAGCTGCCCCCGCCCGGCGGCACGAACGGCACCTGGTCGTAGTTCGCGGCCAGCACCATGCGGCCCCACTGCATGGTGTGATCGTAGGCGCCGATCACCTCAGCCGGGTTGAGGATCACGCTGCGCAGACCGCGCGCGTGCGCGGACAGCACGATGTCCTCGGCGCGGCGCTTGGTTACCGCATACGGGCTGCGCGCGCGGTAGCCGTCCAGCGGCGTGTCCTCGCTGGACGGCGCAGCGGCGCCGTGGTTCGCGCCGATGGTGGAGGTGGTACTGGTGTAGACCAGACTGTCCACGCCGTTGGCGAGCGCCGCCTCCACCACGTGCCGCGTGCCGCGCACGTTGACTTCCTGCAGCGCCGGCAGGTCGCGCTTGTTGCAACTGGTGTTGCCGGCGGTGTGGATCACCGCCTGCGCCCCGCGCATCGCCTCGGCCAGCCCGGCCGGGTCGTCCAGTCCGCCGCGCACGATGCGCACGCCGAACGGTTCCAGCCACGTCGTGGTCGCGTTGGGTCGAACCATCGCGGTCACCGTGTGCCCCGCCTCGACCAGCGCAGAAACGACGTTGAGCCCAACGAACCCGTTGGCGCCTGTCATGAATACCTGCATTCCCTTGCTCCTAGAACCTTGCGTCCGTTACCCGAATCCGTGTGCCGGCTTGCGCCGACGCTTCCTGCGAAGGAATGAGACACAACGCCGGTTGCAGCGTCGTGACGTCTCCTGTCGCACTTTTCATTGCACTTTTCATCGCACTTTTCGTATCGTCTGTCGTGGCGTCTGTCATGGCGCGGCGTTCTCCAGCGCCTTCCAGAATCCTTCCCGCGCATCGCGCCGGGTGCGCATGCTCAGCGCCGCCGGATTGCGATCGGGATGCGCCGCCAGGCCTTCCAGCAGCGCGACGAGTTGTTCCAACAGGATCCCCGCCTGTTCGTAATGCGGCGCGTCGGAGCGGTAAAGCAGGCTCAATTCGACGCCGTCAGCATACACGGACACCACCAGTTCCAGCCTTGCGCGCGCCTGTTCCGACAGCAGTTCGGACGCCAGGTGCTGGCGCGTCTCGCGTACCGCGCGATCGCTCGCCGAGGAGATCGACGCGTCGAAGGTCTCGAACACCACGACGCTGTCGAACAGATCCTCTTCGCCGACCCAACGGCCGATGGTTTCCAGCGACGGGCTGACGTAGGCGTGCTTGCGGATCAGATCGTGCTGCAGCCCCGCCAGCCATTCGGCGATCTTCTGCCGGCCGACAGTGCGCACGCGCACCGGCACCAGGCTCGGCAGACCGCCGCCTTCGCCCGCGTGCTGGTCGCGCACGGTGCGGAACGCGCCGAGCACGCCGAACTGCGCGCTGGGCGCCTTGGTGTAGCGGTTGACCAGGATCGCCCACGCCGCGGCCACGATCGTCTGCAGATCCACCTGCTCGCGATGGGTGCTGGTCTGCAGCGCAGCCACCAGGGTGCTGTCCAGTTGCTCGGACACCTCGTGCAGCGATTCGACCGGCGGTTCGCCGGACATGTCGGCCTCGCCCGGTGCGTCGCCCGGTGCGTCGGTCGCCGACTTCAGCAGCGCCGGCGCCAGCCGGAACGCGGTGCCGGGGCCGCTGGACAGCGTCTCGCGCCAGAACGCCTCGCGCGAACGTTCGGCGTCGTCGCCGGCCGCCGGGCCGTCTTCGCCGAACACCGCGCGCACGTCCATCGTCTTGTGGTCCAGCGCGAACCAGCCCAGCGAGGCGCCGTCCTCGGTCACGATCTCCACCCGCGCCAAGGCATCCACCGCTGGCGCCGGGCGCACCCGCGCACGTGGTGCGCGGGCGTCGTCCAGCAGGTTGCGATGACTGCAGTCCAACTGCTCGAACGGCATGCCCGGCAGCGCCGTGCGACGGCGCTGCGCGCCTGCGTGCAGCGTGCGCCAGTCGATGCCGCAGCCGCGCACCCACAGCCCGGCCAGCTTGTCGAGCTGGCCCGCGCGCAGCAGCGCGTCGATGAAGCCGCGGCCCTCCTCGCCCGCCAGCAGTTCGGGTAAGGCCTCGGGTCCGCCTGCGACGCCGGCGTACACGCCGCCGCCCGCACCGCCGGAGGCGAGGTAGCGATCGGCGAGCGACACGAAGGCCTCGCGCGAGTCGGCGACGATCGCCACGCGGTGATCGAACGCGACGCGGCCGATCTGGCTGGAATACGCGATGTCGGCGAACGGCGCGGCCGTGGGGTCGTCGCGCAGCATGGTGACCACGTCGGCGAGATAACGACGCAGGCCATCGGCGCTACGCGCGGACAGCACCAGCAGCGCGGGACCGCCGGCGTGCGCGTCGGCCACGGCCTGAGCATGCGATTCGACCACCACGAACGCGTTGGAGCCCCCCATGCCGAAGGCGTTGATGCCGGCCGCGCGCGTGCCGCGACGGTTGCTCGGCCAGTCGGCCGCAGCGGTCGGAAATACGAACGGCGATTGCGCCACATCGAAATTGCGGTTGACCTCGCGCAGCTTGGCGCACGGCGACAGCCGGCCGTGGCGCATGCCCAGCAGCACCTTGATCAGCGAACCCACGCCGGAGGCGGCTTCCATGTGGCCGATGTTGGCCTTGGTACCGATGGCGCAGAACGCCTCGGCGTCGGTGGTGCGCCGCAGCGCGTTGGCGAGCGCCTTCAGTTCGATGGGATCGCCCAGCTCGGTACCGGTGCCGTGGCTCTCGATGCAGCCGATGTCGTCCGCCTGCAGGCCGGACGCGGCCACGCAGCGCGCGACCGTGTCCTCCATCACCCGGATGTTGGGCATGTACTGGCCCGCGCCGGTGCCCGCATGCGAAATGGTGGAGGCGCGCAGCACGCCGTGGATGCGGTCGCCGTCGGCCAGCGCGCGGTCCAGGCGCTTGAGCATCACGATACCCACGCCTTCGCTGGGCACCAGTCCGTTGGCGGTGGTGTCGAACGTGCGCTCGTCGCCGTCGGGCGAGAGCACCTTCATGTCCTGCAGCATCTGGTACTTGCTCGGATGCAGGCTGAGGTTGACGCCGCCGGCCAGCGCGACGTCGCATTCGCCCGCGAGGATCGCCTGGCGCGCGAGATGCACGGCGGTGAGGGAGGACGAACACGCCGTGGCGAGGGTGAGGCTGGGGCCGCGGAAATTCAGCACATAGGAGATGTGGTTGGCGAGCTCGCTGGCGACCGATCCGGGCGCGAGGTAGTTGCCGGTGCGCGCCTGCAGTTCGGACATGACCCAGGTGAAGTCCTCGTTCATCGAACCGATGAACACGCCGACCGAGTCGCTGGCGAGCGCATCGGCCGTATAGGCCGCGTCTTCCATCGCGCGCCACGCGGTACGCAGCAGCACGCGCAACTGCGGGTCGGCCTTCTCGGCGTCGCGCCGGCTCATGCGGAACAGCGACGGATCGAACTGCTCGATGTCCTGCAGGAAGCCGCCGCGGCCGCGGATGTCGCCGCGCGCGCCGGCGATCACGCCGCGTGCATCGCCGAAGTCGCGCGTGTCCGGGATGTCGACCACGCAATCGTGCCCGGCCTGGATGTTGCGCCAGAAGGCGTCCAGGGTCGGCGCCTGCGGGAATTCGCCGGCCACCCCGATCACCGCGACCGCGATTTCGGCGGCGGGCGGCGCTCCGATGGCGGCGGGTGCGGCGATGCGGCCGGCACGCGCCAGCGGCAGCGTCCGCACGCTGGCGGTGGCGGTCAGCGAGTGCGCGCCAGGAGCGTGCGCGTTCGGGGCAACCACCGACACTGCCGCAACCGCCAGCGCCTGCGACGGGATCGCGCCGGCCTGCGGCGCGGGCGTCGCGTCGCCGACCACCAACGTGGCGCCCAGCGCATCCGCGTGATGGCGCAGCAGGTACTGCGCCAGCGCGGACGGCGTGTCGTATTCGAACAGCGCGGTCTTGGGCAGCGTCTCGAAGGTGCCGAGCAGCGCGTCGTGCAATTCCAGCAGCAGCACCGACTCCATGCCGGCCTGCTCGAACGTGCGCTGGGGGTCGATGCTGGACGGAACGGTCTTGAGGATCTTCGCCAGATGCGTGGCGACCAGGTCCAGCGCATGCGTCAGGCGACGATCGCTATCGGCGGCCGGACGGGCGGGCGCGGCAATGAGTGCGGGGACGGGCGTCGGCACCACGCGCAGCGGCGTCCGCGAGACGGCGGTCGCAGTCATCGGCACCGCGCGCAGCGGTGTCTGCGAAGCAACAGCCGGAGCGACGGGCGGCGACACGGGATCCGCCTGCACGGGCGCGGGTGCCAGGGCCGGGGCTTCACGCCGCATCCCGGGCAGGCGCAGCGCGCGGGCGATGCGGTCGGGATCGCCGACGGTCACGAACACCTGCGCACGGTCGCTCAGGCGCAGCGCGTCGAGCGTCTGCAGACCCTCGGCCACGCTCAGCGCCTGCATGCCGGAGAACCCGAACACCGACGCGTCGCCACCGGCGATCTCCATCCCGCCGCTGGCCCACAGCGGCCAGTTGATCGACAGCGTGCGACCGTGCCGGCGGCCGGCGCGGCGCTCGTCCTCGCGCC
>CALRWS020000068.1:0-10438 GCA_943371935.1 Chitinophaga pinensis
GGCTGTTGCGTCTGGCCGAGGACGAGCATGTGCTGCTGGTGACCCAGCACCACATCATCTCGGATGGTTGGTCGACGGGGGTGCTGGTGAAGGAAGTCAGCGCCCTGTATGCGGCCTTCAGTCAGGGGCAGGCCGATCCGCTGCCGCCGCTGGCGATCCAGTACGCGGACTACGCGGCGTGGCAGCGACAATGGCTGCAGGGCGACGCGCTGCTGGGGCAGATCGACTATTGGCGTAACCATCTGTCGGGTGCGCCAGCATTGCTGGAGCTGCCCACCGACAGGCCGCGGCCGCCAGAGCAGAGTTACAGGGGCGACCGCGTCGGGATCGTCCTGACGGCCGAGTTGATCGCCGCGTTGCGTTCCCTTTCGCAGCGCCATGGCACCACAATGTTCATGACCTTGCTGGCGGGCTGGTCGGCGCTGTTGTCGCGTCTTACCTCCCAGCGTGACGTCGTCATCGGTAGCCCGGTGGCCAATCGCCAACGTGCGGAGATCGAGCCGTTGATCGGCTTCTTCGTCAATACGCTGGCGCTGCGGGTGGACTTGTCGTCCGACCCGAGCGTGGCCGAGTTGCTCGATCAGGTCAAAGCGACCGCCCTGGGCGCATACACGCATCAGAATCTGCCTTTCGAGCAGGTGGTGGAAGCTCTGCAGCCGGTGCGCAGCCTGAGCCACAGCCCGGTATTCCAGGTGATGTTCAGCTTGAACAACGTGCCGGGCAAGACCGGCCTCAATCTTCTCGGTTTGGAGCTGTCGCGGGTCGATTCGGCGCACAGCACCGCGCATTTCGACCTGTCTTTGGGATTGACGGAAAGCGACGAGGGCATTACCGGCACGCTGGAGTATGCGACCGATCTTTTCGACCGTAGCACGGCGGAACGGATCCTCGGCCACTGGCAGACGCTGCTGAGCGCGATGGTCAAGGACGCGACGCAGGTCGTGAGCCGCTTGCCCCTGCTTTCGCAACGCGAGCGTACACAGGTGCTTGCGGGGTTCAATGCCACGCAGGTGGATCTGCCTCGGGATCGGACCATCCACGCACTGTTCGAAGCGCAGGCTTCGCAAAAGCCCGATGCCGTCGCTCTGGTCTTCGAAGAACAGCGCGTGAGCTACGGTGCGCTGAATCGACGTGCGAACCGCGTGGCCCATCGCTTGATCGCACTGGGCGTCAAGCCCGGCGACCGGGTGGCGATCTGCGCCGAACGCAGCATCGACATGGTGGTCGGACTGTTGGGCATCCTCAAGGCCGGCGGCGCATACGTGCCGCTGGACCCGGCTTATCCGGTCGATCGTCTGGCCTTCATGCTCGGCGACAGCGCACCGGTCGCACTGTTGACGCAGGCCGCGCTTGTGGAGGGGCTGCCCTTGTTGCGCGACTCTGCGGTGCCGACACTGATATTGGACGAGGAAACGGAAACTGCGTCACCCGTGCCGGACTCCGATCCGGTGGTCGCCGGACTGACGGCCAAGGACCTGGCCTACGTGATGTATACCTCGGGTTCGACCGGGCAACCCAAGGGCGTGATGGTCGAGCACGGCAACGTGGCCAACCTGATCCACACGCATGTTCTGAATTCCGGGCTCGAATCGGGCGATCGGGTCCTGCAGTTCTCGTCGTACTCGTTCGACAGCTCGATCGATGAACTGTTTCCTGCACTTTCCGCCGGTGCCACCGTCGTGTTGCGGCCTGCGCACATGGTCGCGCCGGACGAAGCCTTCGCGGCATTCCTGGCCACACATCGCATCACGATCGTCGGCCTGCCAACCGCCTTCTGGCACCAGTGGGCGCAGTCCGCCCAAAGCGGGAACAGCCTGGTCGGCCCACCGCTGCGGCTGGTGGTGGTGGGCGGAGAGAAACTCGAATTGCGCCATCTGTCCGCGTGGTTCTCGGTTCCCGCAATGCGCGGCTGCCGGATTCTGAATACCTACGGTCCGACCGAGGCGACGGTCTACGCCACCGCGATCGACCTTGATCATTCCTCGACATCGGTCGCGCACGAGGTGCCGATCGGTCGGCCGATCGCGAACACGCAGGCCTACATCCTGGACAGTTCGGGCGAGCCTGTGCCCGTGGGCGTCATCGGCGAGATCCACCTCGCCGGCGCAGGCGTGGCGCGCGGGTATCTGAATCGTCCAGAGCTGACGGCGGAGAAGTTCGTCCCCGATCCGTTCCGTGAAGAGCCCGATGCGCGCATGTATCGGACCGGCGACTTGGGGCGCTGGCTTCCGGACGGCAACATCGGGTACATGGGCCGGAACGACTTCCAAGTGAAGATCCGCGGATTCCGCATCGAACTCGGGGAGATCGAGGCCAAGCTGGCGACGTGCGCCGGCGTACGCGACGCGGTGGTCATCGCCCGGGACGACACGGGGAACGGCAACCGGATCGTGGCCTATGTCGTGCCGGACGAAGGTGACGCAGCCGTGTCGATGGTTGAGTTGCGCGAACTGCTCTTGCGCGAGTTGCCGGAGCACATGATTCCGAGTGCGTTCGTCCTGCTGGACGCGTTGCCGATGACGCCCAACGGCAAGCTCGACCGCAAGGCGCTGCCAGGGCCGGATCAGTCCGCCATCCAGGCGCAGGTCTACGAAGCACCGCAGGGCAAGATCGAGCAGGACATCGCCGATGTCTGGCAGGAGCTGCTGGGCCTCGGACAGGTTGGCCGGCACGACCACTTCTTCGAACTTGGCGGGCACTCGCTGCTCGTCATCAGCCTGATCGAACGCCTGAGGCAGCGCGGGCTCAACATGGATGTGCGCACGGTCTTCATGGCGCCGACGCTGAGCGCACTGGCGGCACAGTTGGCGCAGGCAGAGCACGCTCCCGAGCGCGCGAGTGTCGCGCCGAACCTGATCACGGAATCTACCGTGGCGATCGTCCCGGAGCTGCTGCCGCTCGTGCGTCTGACCCAGCAGGAGATCGATTCCATCGTCGACGCGGTTCCAGGGGGCGCGTCGAATGTCCAGGACATCTATCCGCTGGCGCCGCTGCAGGAAGGCATTCTTTTCCACCATCTTCTGGGTGGCGAGGCCGACACTTACCTGCTGCGGATGGTGATGGCGTTCGACAGCCACGAACGGCTGCAGGCGTTCCTTGGTGCGCTGCAAACCGTGATCGACCGTCACGACATCCTCCGCAGTTCGGTGCACTGGGAGGGGCTGGGCAAGCCGGTGCAGGTCGTGCATCGCCGCGCGACGCTGCCGGTCACCGAGCACGAACTGTCGAAGGACGAGGAGGCGATTCCACAGTTCCTGGGACGTCTGGATGCGCGACGGATGCGATTGGACTTGCGGCAGGCGCCGTTGGTGGCCGCCCATGCGGCGCGCGATCCGGAGACGGGGGAATGGCTGCTGGCGTTGTTCAACCACCACATGGTGTCCGACCACGTCGCCCAGGAATTGATCCTGCTGGAGATCCAGGCATTGCTGCAGGGGCAGGGCGATGATTTGCCCGCACCGCTGCCGTACCGCAACTTCATTGCACAGACCTACGCAATCGACGAAGCGGAACACGAGGCCTACTTCCGCGAACAACTGGGCGATGTGGACGAGCCGACGGCCCCGTTCGGCGTGCTCGATGTGCAGGATCATGGCCGCGAGCAGTTGGAGGCCCGCCTGCTCTTCGGTGAGAGCCTGGCGCAGGACATCCGGGATACGGCGCGCCGGCATGGCGTCACGCCGGCGGTGCTGTTCCATGTCGCGTGGGCGCAGGTGTTGGCCGAGTGCAGCGGCCGTGACGATGTCGTATTCGGCACCGTGCTGTCCGGCCGCCTGCAGGGTTCGGACGCGGCCGACCAGGTCGTCGGTATGTTCATCAATTCGCTGCCGGTTCGCATTCGACTGGCGCAAGTAAGCGTTCTGGAAGCGGTGCGGGACACCTATACCCGCCTGAGCGAACTCCTCGCGCACGAACAGGCGCCTCTGGCGCTGGCGCAACGTTGCAGCGGCGTCTCCCAGCGACTGCCGTTGTTCACCGCGTTGCTCAACTATCGCTACAACAACGGCAGCGGTAGCCCCAAGGACGCGGGGGCGGCCGTTGCGTGGGACGGTCTGCGCTTGATTTCCTCGGGCAAGACGCATGGCAGTTACCCTCTGACGGTGTCCGTGGAGGATTGGGGCCAGGCCTTGGGCCTGTCCGTGCTGCATGTGCCTGCTCTCGACGGGGAGCGCCTGCTGCGCTACCTGGAAACGGCCATGGAAAAGCTGGTCGAAGCGCTGGCGAACGCGCCGATGTCGCCCGTGCGTCTCCTGGCCATATTGCCGGAGGCCGAGCGGGCACAGGTGTTGACCCGGTTCAACGCGACGCGAGCGGAATACCCGGGCGACGAACTCGTCCACGAACTGTTCCAGGCAAGGGCACGTTCCAATCCGGATGCGCTGGCGCTCGTGCACGGCGAGCACAGCTTGACCTACGACCTATTGAACCGCCGCGCCAACCAGGTAGCGCATTACCTGCGGTCGCTGGGGGTGAAGCCCGATGATCGGGTCGCGATCTGCATGAATCGCAGCGTCGAGATGGTCGTCAGCCTGCTCGGTGTCCTCAAAGCGGGCGGCGCGTACGTGCCGCTGGATCCGACCCATCCCGCAGAGCGCCTGGCGGATATCCTGAAGAACGATCTGCCGGTCGCTCTTCTGACAGTGGCCGCAGTGGAGGACGATCTGCCTGCGCTGAGCCTGCTGCGCGTCGTGGTGGTGGATGACGAGCCTTTGATCGCGCGCCAGCCCGATCACAATCCCGATGCTGCCGCAATTGGATTGAATCCGCGGCATCTTGCCTACGTGATTTACACCTCGGGATCGACCGGGCAGCCCAAGGGCGTGATGGTCCCCCATCAGGGCGTGGTCAACTACCTCGTGCACGCCCAGGCCCACTATCTGACCGACGACATCCAGGGCGCTCTCGTGGCCACGCCGCTGGGTTTCGACGCCACCGTGACCACGCTCCTCGCGCCCTGGCTGGCGGGCAGGCCGGTCGTGCTATTGCCGGAGGACAACCAGCAATGTCTGGCGCAGTTGCTGAGTTACTGCGCCCGGCCGGAACCCTGGCTCTTCAAGCTCACGCCCGCGCACCTGGACGTGCTCGCGAATCTGGGCGATGCCGTAGTGACCGAAACCGCGCACAGACTGGTCGTAGGCGGAGAGCAACTGACGGTCAGGGCACTGAAGCGCTTTCGCGAGAACGTGCTGCCCCACGCGATCGTGGTCAACGAGTACGGACCCACGGAGACGGTGGTGGGCTGCACGACATTCGTCAGCGACGGAAATCAGGATGTCTTGCTGCAGGGCGCCGTACCGATCGGGCGGCCCATCCCGAACACGCGGATCTACATTCTGGGCAATCATGGCGAGCCCGTTCCTGTCGGGGTGGCCGGCGAGATCCATATCGGCGGTGCCGGTGTGGCTCGCGGCTATCTGAATCATCCGGAGTTGACGGCGGAGCGGTTCCTTCGGGATCCGTTCTCCGGGGATGCCGACGCGCGAATGTACAAGTCCGGCGACGTGGGACGTTGGCTGCCGGACGGCAA
Organism: Chitinophaga pinensis; assembly: GCA_943371935.1. Classification (GTDB taxonomy): domain Bacteria; phylum Pseudomonadota; class Gammaproteobacteria; order Xanthomonadales; family Xanthomonadaceae; genus Lysobacter_I. Next base: position 5,528 of record CALRWS020000068.1, read on the forward strand.
TCTCGAGTATCTGGGCCGCAACGACTTCCAGGTGAAGATCCGCGGCTTCCGGATCGAGCTTGGCGAGATCGAGGCCAAGCTCTCGGCCTGTGCGGGTATTCGCGATGCGGTGGTCATCGCGCGCGAGGATGCAGCGGGCGACAAGCGGCTGGTGGCCTACGTGGTCGCCGACGCGGTCGACTTGGAACTGCTCACTTCCGGACTTCGTGAGCGCCTGTCGCGACAATTACCGGACTACATGATCCCCAGCGCATTCGTGAGCCTTCCGAACTTGCCGTTGACCGCGAATGGAAAGGTGGACAGGAAGGCGCTGCCGGCGCCGGATCATGCCGCGGTGGCGAGCCGCGAGTATGAAGCGCCGATGAGTGGGGTCGAGCAGGTCATCGCGGAAATCTGGCAGCAATTGCTGGGTCTGGAGCGCGTCGGTCGCCACGACGATTTCTTCGAACTTGGCGGGCACTCGTTGCTGGCCGTGCGGTTGGTGACGCGTCTGCGCGCGCTGCTGGGAGTAGAAGTGGCACTGGGCGAAGTATTCGCGCAACCGACGCTATCGATGTTGGCGCGGACCGTGGCCGGCGCGGCGTCGTCTTCGCAGGACGCGATCATCCCGGTGGACCGCAACCAGGCCCTGCCCTTGTCGTGGGCGCAGCAGCGTCTGTGGTTTCTGGATCAGCTCGACCATGTTGCGGGTGCGGCTTATCACATCCCGGCCGCGCTGCGGCTGAGCGGCGACTTGAACCGGAGTGCGCTGCGAGCGAGCCTGGACAGGATCGTGGCGCGGCATGAAAACCTGCGCACGACGTTCGCGAGCATCGAAGGTTCTCCGCAACAGGTGATCGCGCCGCGGGACAGCGGGTTCACGCTGATCGAGCACGACCTGCGCGCACTGGAGGAGACTGCACAAGCCACTGCCGTGACGGAGCTGGCTCGCAGCGAGGCATGCGCCCCTTTCAGCCTGTCGAGCGGTCCGCTGATTCGCGGCAGGTTGCTGCGATTGGCCGAGCACGAGCACGTCCTGCTCGTGACCCAGCACCACATCATCTCGGACGGTTGGTCGATCAGCGTGCTGGTGCAGGAAGTCAGCATCCTATACACGGCCTTCAGCCTGGGGCAGGACGATCCGTTGCCACCGCTGCCGATCCAGTACGTGGACTATGCGGCCTGGCAGCGCCAGTGGTTGCAGGGCGAAGTGCTTCAGGGACAGCTCGATTTCTGGCGCGACCATCTGACCGGCGCTCCCGCGCTCCTAGAGCTTCCGACCGACCGGCCGCGGCCGGCCGTGCATAGCTACAACGGCGACAACGTGTCGGTCCGCCTGTCGCGCGAACTGAGCACGAGCCTCAATGCGCTTGCGCGCCGTCACGGCGCGACCTTGTTCATGACGTTGCTGGCGGGCTGGTCGGCGCTGCTGTCCCGGTTGAGCGGCCAGGACGACATCGTCATCGGCAGCCCGGTGGCGAACCGCCAGCGATCGGAGATCGAGTCGCTGATCGGCTTTTTCGTGAATACCTTGGCGCTGCGCGTGGACCTGTCCGCGGATCCGAGCGTGTCGTCGCTTCTGAAGCAGATCAAGGCGACGATGCTGGGTGCCTACGCGCACCAGGAGCTGCCATTCGAACAGGTCGTGGAGTTATTGCAGCCCGAGCGCAGCTTGAGTCACAACGCGGTATTCCAGGCATCGCTGAGCTTGAACAACACGCCCAGCGGCGGCGAAGTGGGGCTGCCTGGATTGGTGCTGTCCGGCATCGAAAGCACGCAGCGGCAGCCCGCACGATTCGACCTCGCTTTGTCCCTGGTCGAAACATCCGATGGGCTGACCGGCGGCGTGATCTATGCGGCCGACCTGTTCGACCGCAGCACTGTGGAACGGATCATGGGGCATTTCGTTACCCTGCTCGAGGCGATGGTGGCCGACGACTCGCGCGCGATCAGTGGCTTGCCGCTGTTGTCGCCGGAGCAGCGCGAACAGGTGCTCGTGGAATTCAATGCGCGACACGCGGACTATCCGAAGGAAGGGTTGATCCATGCGCTGTTCGAGGCGCAGGCGGCACGGAACCCGCAGGCGAACGCACTGGAGTACGACGGACATCGCCTGAGCTACGCTGAATTGAACGAACGAGCGAATCGGGTCGCGCATCGTCTGATCGCCCTGGGCGTAAAGCCGGATGATCGGGTGGCGATTTGCGCCGAACGCAGTCTGGAGATCGTGGTGGGCGTGTTGGGAATCCTGAAAGCGGGTGGCGCCTATGTGCCGATCGATCCGTTCTATCCCGCCGATCGCGCGTCCTACATGCTGGCAGACAGCGCACCGGTTGCGGTGCTGACCCAGTCGGCGCTGCGCGATCGCCTGCCGATGCTGGCGACCCCGGGTCGCCCGGTGCTGGCGTTGGAGCAGGACTTCGCGGATTCGACGCTCCTGGGCAACCCGAAGGTGCAGGGCCTTGCTTCGCGGCACCTGGCCTATGTGATCTATACCTCGGGTTCGACCGGGCAACCCAAAGGAGTGATGGTCGAACATGCCTCCGTCATGAACCTCCGCATGGAACTGGAGCGCTCCATTTTCGGTGCACTGGGCGAGCACGATCGGGTCGGTCTTAATGCCTCGCTGTCTTTCGATGCATCGATCAAGTCGCTGCTGCAATTGCTGGCCGGTCGCTGCCTGGTGATCATCCCGCAGGCGCCCCGTGCGGATGGACGCGAGCTGTTGAACTTCCTGGCCGACAATCGGATCGACGCATTCGATTGCACCCCGGCGCAGCTGGAGTCGATGCTCGCCGCAGGTCTGATGGAGCACGCCACGTATCGTCCCAAGGCCGTTCTCATCGGTGGCGAACCTATCGCGATCAATACCTGGCAGCGATTGAGCCGCTCCAATCAGGTGCGGTTCTTCAACGTGTACGGTCCAACCGAGTGCACGGTCGACAGTTCGCTCCTGGAGATCAACGGTGCGGGGGACCGTCCGCAAATCGGTCGGCCGCTGGCCAATGTCCGGATCTACATCCTGGACGCGCAACATCAGCCGGTACCGGTGGGAGCCATCGGCGAGCTGTATATCGCCGGTGTCGGTCTGGCGCGCGGCTACCTCAATCGTGAAGCGCTTACAGCGGAGCGATTCGTGGAGGATCCGTTCTCCGGGGAGGCCGGCGCGCGGATGTACAAGACCGGCGACGTGGGTCGTTGGTGGCCGGACGGCAGCATCGAGTATCTCGGCCGCAACGACTTCCAGGTGAAAGTCCGCGGGTTCCGGATCGAGCTGGGCGAGATCGAGGCCAAGCTGGCGGGGTGTGAAGGCATCCGGGAGGCCGTGGTGGTGGCTCGCGGAGACGCCACCGGCGACAAGCGGCTGGTGGCTTACGTCGTGTTGGAAGCCGGTGTGTCGTTGTCGGCGGCGCAGTTGCGCGAGCAACTGTCATGCGAGCTGCCCGAGTACATGGTGCCCAGCGCGTTCGTGAGCCTTGACGCGTTGCCGCTGACGCCGAACGGCAAGCTGGATCGGAAGGCATTGCCGGCCCCCGACCAGGACTCGGTGGCGAGCCGGGCCTTCGAGGCGCCGGTTGGCGAGGTGGAATCGGCGATCGCGGAGGTCTGGCAGGAATTGCTGGAGCTGGAGCGCGTCGGTCGCCACGATCACTTCTTCGAACTGGGCGGGCATTCGCTGATGGCGGTCAGGGTCGCGGTGCGACTCAAGGACATCCTGCAGGTGGATCTGGATCTGCGCGATATCTTCATTACGCCGCAGTTGTCCGCACTGGCTGAGATCATCATGGAGCGCCAGTTCGCGCAGTTCGACGAATCCGAGCTGCTGGATGTTCTCATGGACATGAATGAAGCACCGGTAGCTGATTAAGACGCGACGTGTGTTCGGACAATGCACGATGGCTTCGCTCGGCCCTGGGTCGGCGGAGCGTCGTGCAAGAGGGACTGGATAACGTGGGACGAGTGTTTTTCGGCGGCTGCTTTTGAATTGGAACGGGAATAGAGAAGGTCAAACGAGATGGAACGCACAACGCTGAACAAGCTCTCCATTGCGGAGAGGGAACGCCTGCTGAAGCTCGCCCGTGCCAGGCTCGCTCCCAGCTTCGTGGCGACGGCGCCCATCACGCGCGTTGATCGCGGCGAGGCTTTGCCGCTGTCGTGGTCGCAGCAGCGGCTGTGGTTCCTGGACCAGCTCGATCATGCCGCGGGGGCGGCGTACCACATTCCTGCGGCGCTGCGTCTGAGCGGCGATCTGGACCGGGCGGCGCTGCGCGCGAGCCTGGACCGGATCGTGGCGCGTCACGAGAGCTTGCGTACGACTTTCGTCAGCATCGATGGAACGCCCCGACAGGTGATCGCGCCGAAAGGCAGCGGATTCTCTCTGCGCGAACAGGACCTGAGCGGGTTGGATGACGCAGCCAGAGCGGTTGCGGTAACCGAATTGAGCGCCGTTGAAGCGCGCGCGCCCTTTGATCTGTCGGCAGGCCCGCTGGTTCGAGGCCGCCTGCTGCGCCTGACCGAGCAGGAGCATGTGCTGCTGGTGACCTTGCATCACATCGTGTCCGATGGCTGGTCGATGGGCCTGCTGGTACAGGAAGTCAGCGCGCTGTACAGCGCCTTCTGCCAAGGCCAGCCCGACCCGTTGCCGGCGCTTGCGATCCAGTACGCGGACTATGCCGCGTGGCAGCGACGATGGTTGCAGGGTGACGTGCTGCAAGGCCAGATCGACTTCTGGCGGACGCACCTGGGCGGGGCCCCGGCGCTGCTGGAGTTGCCGACCGACCGACCGCGTCCGGCGGTGCAGAGCTACCGCGGCGATAGCGTCGATGTACGCCTTTCGCCCGAGTTGAGCGCATCGCTGCGCTCGCTGTCGCAGCGTCACGGCACGACGTTGTTCATGACGCTGCTGGGGAGCTGGTCGGCGCTGTTGTCGCG
>CALRWS020000069.1:0-9265 GCA_943371935.1 Chitinophaga pinensis
TGCGGTTCGTGCTGCCGCCGCCCACCGCGGAATCGCCGCACTGGGTCATCTGGATACCGCGCACGCCGGTGGAATCGGTGCGGCTGCGGGTCGAGAACGCCTGGGATGGCGGCAGCCGCCGTTTCCTGTCGCCGCGGGCGGCCGAAGGCCCGCTGCCGGTGGGCTATCTGTTCCGCCTGCCGTCCACCTGGGAAGGCGAGATCCGCCTGGAACTCAGCGCCACCGCATTGCGCAGCGCCGCCCTGCGTCCCGAACTGATTTCCGAAGGACGCGCCAACCAGTACATCCAGAAGGCGACGGTCCTCACCAGCCTGGTCTACGCCAGCCTGTTCACGCTCGGGCTGATGACCCTGGCGCTGTTCTTCGCGTCGCGCGATGGCGGATTCCTGTCGTTCTTCGTGTTCTGCCTGTCCGCGGGCCTGCTGCTGGCCGCCTTCAATGGCCATCTTTACCTGATCGACCCCATCGGCCTGTTCCAGCAACTGGGCGCCGCCGGACTGCATGCGATCGCGCTGCTGTTCGTGGTCGCTTCGCTGCGCATCCTGCTGCGCTACACCGATTGCGAACAAAGCAGCCCGCGGCTGACGAAAGCGGTGCGACAGCTCTGCGTCCTGCTGGCCCTGCTGGCGGCGGTGCTGGCCGCCTGGCGCGAGCGTTTCGACCCGCTCGCGGTCTGGCTGGTGCCGGCGGCCTGGGCGGTCGGCTGTCTCATCGCGCTGTATGTGCTGGGCAACGCCTGGCGCCGGCGCGTGCCGTTCTCGGGCGCCGTGTTGATCTCGGTCCTGGGCATCGCCGCCGCCACCCTGGCCGGCGAGCTGGCCTCCAGTGGCGTGGTCGCGGGCTCGCTGTGGACGGACTACGGCTATCAGCTGGCGATCATGTTCTGCGCGGCGATGGTCAGCGTGGGCCTGATCAGCCGGATCAGCAGATACCGCGAGCAGCGCGATCGCGAACAGCGCGCGCGCGCCGATTCCGAGCGCCGGATGTATCGCGAGGCGGTGCGCACAGAACTGCTGACCGCGCTGCAGACCTCGCTGCGCGGCGCCGCGCAGGACGACATCCAGCCGATCGTGTTCCGCCACCTGCTGGAGCACCTGCGTCGGTTGGTGCCCACCACCACCGCGGTCGCGGTGGCCCGCGGTTACCACGGCCGCGACACCCTGGTGGTGCAGCCGGCGTCGTATCTGGATGACATCGAAGCGACCATCGGCGACCGCTTGCAGACGTTGCGCCGCCAACTTGCCGGCAATATCGAGCAGCAGCGCCCGGTGACCAAGACCGGCGAAAGCACGCCGGTGGCGATCGAGGCCCTGGTCGCGCTGCCGGTGCGCGCGCCGGCGTGGGGGCTGATCCTGCTGGAACGCAGCGGCGCCACCGTCTTCCATCCCGAGGAACTGACCATCGTCCGCGAACTGGCGCGGCTGGCGCTGCTGCAGGCCGACGAAGCCGTGGCCGCGCTGCATCTGCGCCACACCGCCGAAATCGATTCGCTGACCGGCGCGCTGAATCGCCGCAGTCTCGACCAGGCGCTGGCGCGCACCTTCCAGCACGCGCACCGCAAGGGTGCGCCGCTCTCGGTGCTGTTCGTCGACATCGATCATTTCAAGGCGGTCAACGACCAGCTGGGCCACGCCTGCGGCGACCACTGCCTGCAGGAGATCGCCAAGGTCATCGATGCGCAGCTCAGCGACGAGGACATCTTCGGCCGCTACGGCGGCGAGGAATTCATGGTGATCCTGCCGGACCGGCAGATCGAGATGGCGCGCGCCGTCGCCGAGGACATCCGCAGCGCCATCGAGAACACCGAAGTGCGCCATCAGGGGCAGTCGCTGCGGCTCACGGTCAGCATCGGCGTGGCCGCCCATCTGGCCTACGAAACCCAGCCGCAGCCCGCGGTGGAGCGCGCCGACAAGGCGCTGTACGCCGCCAAGCGCGCGGGCCGCAACCGGGTCAGCGTGGCGCCGGCGGTGTTCGCACCGTCGCGGCCGGCGAAGGCCTGATCGTCCGGATCGTTCCGGGCGGGGTTTGTCCCGGCCCGGTTGATTCGGCGACGTTCGCCCGCATCTCGGATGCCTGTCGCATCGCGCCGACGCGCAACCTCCGGCCCGATCGCGGCCTCTGTGATGCATTCATTCGGAGTACGTCCATGTTCGAATCCCTGCTGGGCATCGGTGCCCACAAACAGCGCCTGCCGTCGCCCGAGCGGGCGCTGCCCGGCCGCGCCGAGGCGATGCCGCTGCGCAACGTCCATCACGTCAACGGCCGCCCGCTGCGCGATGCCTTCGAAGGCCTGGCCCGCGTGCAGTTCGGCATGGGCTGCTTCTGGGGCGCCGAGCGCAAGTTCTGGTCGATCCCGGGCGTGTTCGCCACGGCCGTCGGTTACGCGGGCGGTTTCACGCCGAACGCGAACTATCGCGAAGTCTGCAGCGGCGAAACCGGGCACACCGAAGCGGTGCTGGTGGTCTACGACCCGGCGCTGGTGTCGTTCGAGTCGCTGCTGAAGACCTTCTGGGAAAGCCACGATCCCACCCAGGGCATGCGCCAGGGCAACGACGCCGGCACCCAGTATCGTTCGGCGATCTATTGCGACACCCAAGCGCAGTACGCCGCGGCCATCGCCAGCCGCGATGCCTTCCAGGCGGGGCTGACCGCGGCGGGTTACGGCGCGATCACCACCGAGATCCTGCATCCTGCGCCGACCTTCTACTACGCCGAGGAAGAGCACCAGCAGTATCTGTCGAAGAACCCGGGCGGCTATTGCGGACTGGGCGGCACCGGGGTGAGCTGTCCCACCGGGCTGTAGGCCTCATTCGCCGGCGCGCCACCGTGGAGGCGCGGTCTGGCGCGGCACCAGTGCCCGCAGTTCCTTGAACAGCAGACGGGTTTCGATCGCGTTCCAGACCCGCAGCGCGACTTCGAAGGTGTCGAAGGGTTTGGTCAGATAATCCTTGGCGCCCAGCCCCAGCGCGCGATGCCGGGCGCTGCGGCTGGGGTCGGCGGTGAGCACGATCACCGGCAGGAAATCGCGCGGGCCCAGGATGCGCCCCAGTGCCTCGAGCACCGCATAGCCGTCCATCTGCGGCATTTTCAGATCCAGCAGGATCAGGTCTGGCTCGAACGCCCGCACCAGGTCGGTGACGCGCTGCGGTTCGGAGGTCGCGACGACCTGGTGGAATCCCTCGCGCGCCAGCAGGTCTTCCAGCAGGCGCAGGTTCGCATCCTCGTCGTCGACGATCAGGATGCGGCTGCCCAGGACCTGTTCGCGGTTCATGCGAGCAGGCGATCCAGCATGGCGTAGAAGCGGGCGACATCGATCGGCTTGGTCAATACGTCCGCCGCTCCCGCGGCATGGGCTGCGGCGAGCGTCGCGTCGGTGGCGTCGGCGGTGATCGCGACCACCGGAACGTGCGCCAGCCTCGGCTCCGCCCGGATCCGCGCGATCAGTGCCTCGCCGCGTCCGTCCGGCAGATGCAGATCCAGCAGGACCAGATCCGGTACGTGCGCGTGAAGCGCTTCGATCGCCGAGGCCATGGTCTGGGCATGGTCCAGGTGCAGCTGTGGCCGACGCGAGAGGAGGGTTTCGATCAGCGCCTGATTCGAAGGATTGTCTTCCACGCTCAGCACCCGCCGCGCGACGGCGGCGGACTGCGCCTGCCGTCCACGTCCGATCGCGGGCGTCGTCGCCGTGGCCGCCGTGGCCGGCAACGCGACCCAGACCTCCGCGCCGCCGCCCACCGCATCGCCGAAGCCGATCTCGCCGTCCATCGCTTCCACCAGCCGTTTGCTCAGCGCCAGACCGATGCCCGTCCCTTCCACCGCCGAACGTTCCGCGCCCAGGCGCTCGAAGGGCACGAACAGTTTCTCCCGCAGTTCGACCGGAACGCCCGGGCCCTGATCGCAGACGCCGATCCGCACGCGGTCGCCGTCGCGCGCGGCGACCACCCGGACCTCTCCGCATTCGCGGTTGAACTTGATCGCATTCGACAGCAGGTTGACCAGCACCTGGCGCAACCGCTGCGCATCGGCACGCACGGCCATGGCGTCGTCGGCCTCGATGCGCAGGCGCATGCCGCGCGCCTCGGCGTTCGGCTGCACCAGTGCGGCCGCTTCGGCGATCACGCCCGCCACGGGCACCGCTTCGGGTGCAAGATCCAGATGGCCGGCCTCGATCTTCGCGATGTCCAGCAATTCGCTGATCAGCCCGAGCAGATGCCGTCCCGCGGAGACGATCCGCTGCGCATGTGCATGGCCTTCACGCCCTTCGAGACCACGCCCTTCGAGATCACGCCCTTCCAGATCCAGCGACAGCACCTGCGCATAGCCGAGGATCGCGTTGAGCGGCGTGCGCAATTCGTGGCTGCTGCGCGAGAGGAATTCGGTCTTCGCATGATTCGCGGCTTCGGCCTCGTCGCGCGCGCGTTGCGTTTCGGCGGCGCGTTCCGCGAGCAGGCGGCTCGCGTCCGCCAGCCGCTGGGCGACCTGGCCGAGTTCGTCGCCGCTGCGTTCGCCGGTGTCCAGGGCATGTCCCTCGCCGAGTCGCGCGGCGTCGGCGGCGAGCTGCCGCGCGCGCCGGGCCAGCCCCGAGGTGAGCCACGCGACCGCGGCGATCGCGCCGAGGCCCGCCAGCAGCGCCGCGATCTGGGTGATCACCAGGTTGCGATGGCGCAGGCGCTGCGCGGTGCGGGTGCGCAGTTCCAGCTGCGTGCGTTCGTAGTTGAGCATCAATCGCAGTTCGGCGCGCAGGATGTCGAGTTTGGCCTTGCCTGTGATCAGCTGCCGTCGCTCCGCTTCGGGCGTGATCTGCGGCGCGAGCAGTTCGCGCCAGCCCAGCATCTTGTCTTCGAACAGGGGGCGGACCTGCGCCATGCGCCGGGCCTGTCCGGGGTCGGTGATCTCCCGCTGCAGGCGATCGAGCAGGGCGAGCAGGCGTGGTTCCGCCAGACGGTAGGGATCGAGGAAATCGTCGCGCCGCACCAGTCGATAGCCTCGCACCGCAGCGGCGGTCTCCGCGAGCAGGCTGTGCGCCTCATGCAGGTCGCTCAGTACCTGCAGCGTGCGGCGCACATCGTTCTCGGCGCGCGCCGTCTGTTGTTCCAGCCGGTCGATCGCGATCGCCGCCACCACCAGCAAGAGCAGGGGCAGCAGGATCGATGCCAGGCTCTTGCGGGTGATCGAGCCGCCCAGCCAGGTGCGCAGCGCGCGCAGCGGGCCGGTCATACGCCCACGCCGTGACGCGTGGCATAGACGGCCGCCTGGGTCCGGTCTGTCAGCCCGAGTTTGTGGAGGATCCGCTCGACATGGATCTTCGCGGTGCCGGCCGCGATGCCCAGTTCGCTCGCCAGCGCCGCGTTGGTCAGCCCGCGCGGCAACAACGCCAGTACCTGGCGTTCGCGCCGTGTCAGCGCCGACAGCCGTGTCGCTTCGGCGCGGCGCATGCGTTTCTGCGTGGTGGCCGGTTCGGCGACGAGGATGCAGGCGATCGCGGCGATCGTCCTCAGCGCGTCCATTTCGTCCTCCAGGGGGTGCCGGTCGGCGGGCAGCGCCAGCGACAGCACGCCGATGCTCTGGCCCGCGACCGCCACGGCGGCTTCGAGCGGGCGCATCCCGGCGGGAAGGCCCAGCCCCCAGTCGATCCCCCGGCCGGCGCGTGCGGCCAGGACATCCTCGGGCGAGCCGCCCCACGCGCCCGGCAGGCTGGCGCCCGGCGGCAAGGCTTTCCCGTGGCTGGCGAGCACCTGCCAGCGCTCCCCGCGCAGTCCGAGCAAGGCGCCGTCGCGCCCGTCGCAGCAGGCGAGCGCCGCCGCGAGCAAACGTTCGCGGGCGAGTTCCGGGCTGGATTGTAGGGCGGTGGCGGCATCGACGATACAGCGCAGGCGCGCCGTGGCGCCGAGATCCCGGCGCAGCGTATCGCGCCACTCGCCGGCGCTGACGGCGAATGGCGCATCGGCGGTGGTTGGTCTGCTGTCCGGCATAGCCAAGCATATGCCGATCAGCGGATGGCCGCCAACGGCCGCAAGACCACACTGCATCCATCGGGCCGCGCTGCGGACCGACTCACCCTTGTTCACCACGGAGTTTCCGCGATGCGATTGATGCCCGTCCTTCTGAGCGTTTCCCTGTCCCTCGTTGCCGCCAATGCCGCCGCTCGCGAATATGTCGGTGCGTCCAAGCCGCCGACCGATGCGAAGGCGCGCGAGATCGCCTCGCTGTTCGACACCTGGAATGCCGCGCTCGCGACCGGAAACCCGAAGCGGGTGACGGCGCTGTACGCCAGCAACGGCATCCTCCAGCCGACGGTGTCCAACGAAGTCCGCGTCGGCCCGGCCGCCATCGAGCGCTATTTCGTCGATTTCCTGAAGGCCAAACCGCAGGGCACGATCAACTATCGCGAGATCCGCATGCTGGACGCCGACACCGCGCTCGATGCCGGCGTCTACACCTTCACCCTCACCAAGGACGGCAAGCCGACCAAGGTCCAGGCCCGCTATACCTATCTCTACGAAAAGGTCGATGGCGTGTGGAAAATCATGAGTCATCACAGCTCCGCCATGCCCGAAGCGCCTGGCGCCAAGGGCGCTGCGCGCTGAGGCGGTAGCGGCACAGAGCGTTTCCTCTGCGCACCCGGTCCGGAGCGCCGGTCGGGTGGCATCCGGGATCAGTGCCGGGTGACGCCGCAGACATAGATCAGTTCGCAGGCACCCGCGCCGGAATCGTCGCGGGTCAGCGAACTGCGCCAGCGCCAGCCGTCGTTCGCGTCGATCTGCACCAGCCAGCCGTCGATGCGCACGCGGTCGCCGGCATCCACTGCGTCCAGCGCATCGGCGACCGCCGAGTTCGCCGGGACCAGATGCATGTTCGCGCTGCTGCGCACGATGTCGTCCGGCGGGATCGGCGGTTCGCCGCGCCAGCGATAGCGGTAGAAACGCCCGGATTGCGAGATATCGAGCTGCGACAGCACCGCGTCGTCGCGCATCGGCCCCCAGCCCAGGGCCAGATCCACCGGCGAGAAATCCGCTTCGCGGTCGCTGCCGTAGTCCTCGCGCGACAGCACCCGCGCCGCGACGCTGAAACCGGCCAGCGGCTTCGCGGTGGCGTCGGCCAGCGCGAACGGCGCCATGCCGCCTGGCGCATCGCTCTGCACCGCGCCGTCGTCGCCGGCCAGCCGCGCCGGTGGCACGCAGGCGACGACGCTCAGCGTGGGTGTGGCGGACGCTGCCGCAGACGATGCGAAGGACACGTTCGCCGAAGGCGTCGCCCACCACCAGGCTGCTGCGGCGATCGCGATGAACAACAGGAGCCAGCGGAGCATGGGCGATTCCGGAGCCGGATGGGCCGAAGTTTAACCGCAGGGCCGGGGGTTCAGCGGTGCGGCCCGATATGCGCGCCGATGCCGGTGGCCGCCTGATCGAAGTGACGCATCGGTCGGAAAACATGATCGTTCGCACGCGAGCCGAAGATTGCGTATTCGCGACCTGCCTGCATCACTCGCCGAGTTCATCCAGCGCTTTCTGGAACCGGTTGGCGTGCGAGCGTTCGGCCTTGGCCAGCGTCTCGAACCAGTCGGCGATCTCGTCGAAGCCTTCGTCGCGCGCCGCCCTGGCCATGTCCAGATACATGCCGGTGTGCTCGTAGGTCTCGCTGGCGATCGCGGATTTCAGATTGTCGGCAGTGGCGCCGAACGGCAGGCCGGTCGCCGGGTCGCCGCATTGTTCGAGGTATTCCAGATGGCCGAGCGCGTGGCCGGTCTCGCCTTCGGCGGTGGAGCGGAACACCGTGGCGACATCGCTGTAGCCTTCCAGGTCGGCCTTCTGCGCGAAATACAGATAGCGGCGGTTGGCCTGGGATTCGCTGGCGAAGGCGGACTTGAGGTTCGCCTCGGTTTTCGAGCCTTTCAGATTCACGATGTCGACTTCCCGCGGATACTGAAGGAGATTCTATCGGTTTAGCCCGCCGTCCCCGCCCAGGCGGGGGCCCATGCCCGGGCAGGTGAAGCCACATGCGTTCCATTCGATGGCGCGGAGGCATGGATCCCCGCCTGCGCGGGGATGACGGCAGAAGCAACAGGCTTGAACCATCGATGCCCGGATCTTCAATCCACGGCGTTCGCACGCGGCATCTGCGCAGCACGCTCCGGAAACGTATCGATTGCGGTGGACAGCAGGCCCGCCGGCAGGTCGCGGAACGCCAGCGACAGCTTGCTCAGGAAATCCGACATCGCCGAACTGCGGCGCCAGACCATGGCGATGCGCCGGTTCGGTTCGGGTGCGCGGAACGGCACCAGATGCACGTCGGGCGACGACGATACCGGCGGTTTCACCGACAGCACGGGCAGCAGGGTCATGCCGACGTTGGCGGCGACCATCTGCCGCAGGGTTTCCAGCGAGGTCGCGCGGAAGCCGTTCTTTTCGCCGGCGCCGGCCATGTGGCAGACATCCAGCGCCTGATCGCGCAGACAGTGGCCGTCCTCGAGCAGCAGCAGACTCTCGTGGGCGAGATCCTGGATCGTCAGCGACCTGGCGTTCGCGAGCGGATGCGAGCCGGGTACCGCCAGCATGAACGGTTCCTCGAACAGGAATTCCAGATGCAGCTGATCGTCGTGCAGCGGCAGCGCGAGCACCCCGGCATCGAGCCGGCCCTCGCGCAGCTGGCGCAGGATCACTTCCGTCTTCTCTTCGATCAACAGCAGTTCCAGCTGCGGGAAGCGCTCGCGGATCCGCGGCACCACGTGCGGCAGCAGGTACGGCCCCAGCGTGGGGAAGATGCCCAGCCGCACCGTGCCGGCTTCCGGGTTCTGGCTGCGGCGCGCGGCTTCCTTCATTTCCTCGACGTCGGCGACGATCCGCCGGGCGCGTTCCGCGGCGTCGCGGCCGGCGGGCGTCAGCATGACCCGGCGCGGCGCGCGCTCGACCAGCGAGACGCCGAGTTCATCCTCGAGTTTCTTGATCTGGGTCGACAGCGTCGGCTGACTGATGAAGCAGGCCGCTGCGGCGCGGCCGAAGTGCTTGTGATCGGCGAGCGAAACCAGATACTTCAGATCGCGCAGGTTCATGGCGGCAATACCCTCGTGTCGGCCGCTGGCGCGGCGGAGTGTTCGCGGTATTCGGCGCAGTCATTGAATGCCGTGAACGCGGGCGATGCAATCGTGGTGCCCCCGGTGATCCCGAACCGAGACCGGACCTCGACCTGCATGATGCGTTGTTTCCGCTGCCGGGCCGCCTGTCGCTTCTGACAGGCTTCCCCGGGCGAACGTTGCGGACGTGGCGCG
>CALRWS020000070.1:0-7830 GCA_943371935.1 Chitinophaga pinensis
CTTCAGGCCCGAGCTTTTGTCGTTGCCACAATGCCGGGAAAAGCTCGGGCCTGAAGGCCCTCCTACGAAACGCGTCAGGCGCTTTCCAGCGCGGCCTGATGCACACCCGCCACCGCGCGACCCGACGGGTCCGCGGCATTCGCGAACGAAGCATCCCACGCGATCGCGGCGGGCGACGAGCACGCGATCGACTTGCCGCCGGGCACCGTATTCGCGCAGCCGTCGCCCGGAAACGCTTCGTCGAAAATCCGCCGATAAAAGAACGCTTCCTTGGTCTGCGGCGTGTTGATCGGGAAGCGCTGTCCGGCCTGCGCGAAATCGGCATCGCTGACCTGCGCCTCGGCGTGCGCCTTCAGACCATCGATCCAGCCGTAGCCCACGCCGTCGCTGAACTGTTCCTTCTGCCGCCACAGGATTTCTTCGGGCAGATAGCCTTCGAAGGCTTCACGCAACACCGCTTTTTCCATGCGCCGGGTGGGCGACGACGGATCGACCATCTTCGCCTGCGCATCCATCCGCATCGCCACGTCGAGGAATTCGGTATCGAGGAACGGCACCCGCGCTTCCACGCCCCAGGCCATCATCGATTTGTTCGCGCGCAGGCAGTCGTAGTTGTACAGCGCATCCAGCTTGCGGATGGTTTCGGCGTGGAATTCGCGTGCGTTCGGCGCCTTGTGGAAATACAGATAGCCGCCGAACACCTCGTCGCTGCCCTCGCCCGACAACACCATCTTCACGCCCATCGCCTTGATCCGGCGCGCGAGCAGGAACATCGGCGTGGACGCGCGGATCGTGGTCACGTCGTAGGTTTCGACGTGCTTGATGACTTCCGGCAGCGCGTCGAGGCCTTCCTCGAAACTATAGGTGAAGCCGTGATGCACGGTGCCCAGCGCCTTGGCCGCGACTTCGGCGGCGGCGAGGTCCGGCGAACCCTTCAGACCGATGGCGAAGGAATGCAGCCGCGGCCACCACGCTTCGCTCTCGTCGCCGTCCTCGATGCGGCGGCGGGCGAAGCGCGCGGCGCAGGCCGCGACCAGCGAGGAATCGAGCCCGCCCGACAGCAGCACGCCGTAGGGCACGTCGCTCATCAGCTGGCGATGCACCGCGGCTTCGAAGGCCTCGCGCAGTTCGCGTGCCTGCACCTGCACGCCGGCGGTGGCGTCGTAGTCGCGCCAGGCGCGTTCGTAGTAGCGATGCAGCTGGCCGTCGGCGCTGTCGAAATAATGTCCCGGCGGGAACTGGGCCACGTCGTCGCAGACCCGCACCAGCGCCTTCATTTCCGACGCCACCCACACGCGGCCGTCGGCATCGTGTCCCCAGTACAGGGGACACACGCCGATGGGGTCGCGGGCGATGACGAAACGGGCCGCGGCGCGATCCCACAGCACGAACGCGAAGATGCCGTTGAGGCGATCGAGCCACGTGCCGATGTCGCTGCCCTCGCGGGTCTTGCTTTCCGCATACAGCGCATTGATGACTTCACAGTCCGAACCCGACTGGAACGCGTACGGCTTGCGCAATGCGCCTTCCAGCGCGCGATGGTTGTAGATCTCGCCGTTCACCGCGAGGGTGAGATCGCCGTCCTCGGAATGCAGCGGCTGCGCGCCACCGGAGGGATCGACGATCGCGAGGCGCTCATGCACCAGCAGCGCGTTCGGCTCCACGTGCACGCCGGACCAGTCGGGGCCGCGATGTCGCTGCCGCGCGGAGAGCGACAGCGCGAGCGGTCGCAGCGGGCCGAGATCGGCGCCGGGACGAAGATCGAAAACGCCGAGAATCGAACACATCGGTATATCTCCTTGAGGATTGTCTGGCGCCGAAAGCAAAAAAACCCGCGCTTCCGGCGCGGGTTTCTGGGAACTGGGCTTGTTTCGATCCGCTATGCCTGTTCGCCGACCCGCATCGTGCATGCACGATTATTCGCAATATTATTGTTGCGATTGAGGGTACGGCCGGTGGCGGGACGCGAGGTCATGGATCAACCCTAACCCGGATCCGACGACATTTGCAAGCACGGAATAAAAAGCGGCACGTAGAGCGGCCTTCAGGCCGTTGGAAAGAACAGCAGATCCCTCACATGCGTTCGGGATGACAGGAACAGCGGCCTGAAGGCCGCTCTACGAAGAATCGCTTTACCGGGCGATCAACATCTTTTCGATCAGCGCGAAATACAGATCCGGCAAACGCTCCAGATCGGCCACCGACACATGTTCGTCGACCTTGTGGATGCTGGCATTGACCGGGCCGATCTCGACGCAGTGCGCGCCCAGCGGCGCGATGAAGCGCGCGTCGGACGTGCCGCCGGCGGTGTTCTCTTCCGGCGCCGCGCCTGAAAACGCGGTCAGGACATCACGCGCGGCCGCGCGCAGCGGGCCTTCCGGGGTGTAGAACGGCTCGCCGCCGCGGTGCCAGCGGATCGCGTATTCCAGTCCGTGCACCGCGAGCGTCGACTCGCATTCGCGCTCCAGCTGTTCGGCGCGCCAGGTCGGGTTGTAGCGCAGATTGAACAGCACCTGCAGTTCGCCCGGAATCACATTATTGGCGCCGGTGCCGGCATGCACATTGCTGATCTGGAAACTGGTCGGTGGAAAATTCTCGTAACCCTCGTCCCAGCGCCGCGCCGCCAGTTCGGCCAACGCCGGCATCGCCTGATGGATCGGATTGCGCGCCTTTTCGGGATAGGCGACGTGGCCCTGAACGCCCTTGATCGTCAGCGTCGCCGACAAGGTGCCGCGACGACCGACGCGCAACAGATCGCCGAGCGCAGCCTTGGACGACGGCTCGCCGGTGATGCACCAGTCGATGCGCTGCCCGCGTTCGCGGAACAGCTGCGCGACCTTCGGCACGCCGTCGATGGCGTCGCCTTCTTCGTCCGACGTCAGCAGCATGCCCACCGTGCCCGGGTGATCAGGATGTGCGGCGACGAAACGTTCGAGCGCGATCGCGAACGCAGCCACGCTGGCCTTCATGTCGGCGGCGCCGCGGCCATACAGCAGGCCGTCGCGGATCTCCGGCTCGAAGGGATCGCTGGCCCACGCCTCGCGCGGGCCCGGCGGCACCACATCGGTGTGACCGAGCAGCATGAGCACCGGACCACCGTCGCCGTGCGTGGCCCACAGGTTGTCGGTCTGGCCGTAGCGCAGATGCTCGCAGCGGAAACCGGCGCGTTCCAGACGCGCGGCTAGCATCGCCTGGCAGCCCGCGTCTTCGGTGGTGATCGAGCGGCGCGCGATGAGGTCGCAGGTGAGATCGAGCACGTCCGACATCATCCGACTCCGAACCGCTTCTTGAAACCGTTGTCGCTGAAACCCTGGCTCACGGCGCCATCGTCGGTGACCACCACCGGCCGGCGGATCAGCTGCGGATATTCCTTCAGCAGCAGCTTCCACTCGGCGTCGGAAGCCGGCGACTTGCGGTTCTCCGGCAACGTGCGCCACGTGGTCGAGGATTTGTTGATCATCGACTCCCAGCCGCCAACCGCGTCCTTCCATGCGACCAGCGTTTCCGGCGCCTGCCGGTTGTCGCGGTAATCGACGAAATCGTGAACAATCTCGAAGCGCTTCAGCCAGTTGCGGGCTTTCTTGCAGGTGTCGCAATTGTTCAAACCGTAGAGCGTGGTCATCTCGAAACACCTTCATGTAGAGCGGAGCAAAGCTCCGCTGTTACCTATCCGCGAGCGGGATAGTCCGTAGCGGAGCTTCGCTCCGCTCTACGACAACCGGTCATGACAACCGGCCAATGACAACCGGTGAACGACAATCGGTCAATCCGCCAGGCCGCGCAGCAGCTCGTTGATCGAGGTCTTGCTGCGGGTCTTCTCGTCCACCTGCTTCACGATCACCGCGCAGTACAGCGAATGCGTCCCGTCGGCGGCCGGCAATTGGCCGGAAACGACGACGCTGCCGGGCGGCACCGAGCCATACGACACTTCGCCGGTGGCGCGGTTGTAGACGCGCGTGCTCTGGCCGAGGAACACGCCCATGCCGATTACGCTGTGATGGCCGACGACGAAGCCTTCCACCACTTCGGAGCGCGCGCCGATGAAACAATGATCTTCGATGATGGTCGGCGAGGCCTGCAGCGGTTCGAGCACGCCGCCGATGCCGGCGCCGCCCGAGAGGTGGCAGTGCTTGCCGATCTGCGCGCAACTGCCGACCGTGGCCCAGGTGTCGACCATCGTGCCTTCGCCGACGTAGGCGCCGATGTTGACGAAGCTCGGCATCAGCACGACGTCCTTGGCGATGTGCGCGCCGCGACGCGCGATGGCACCCGGCACCACGCGCACGCCCAGCGCACGGAACCGCGCCTCGTCGAAACCTTCAAACCGCGACGGCACCTTGTCCCAGAACGGCGCCGGCTGCGCGTCGATCAGCGCCATTTCCTGGGTGCGGAAGAACAGCAGCACCGCTTTTTTCAGCCATTCGTTGACGGTCCAGCCACCCTCGCCGTTCGGCGCAGCGACGCGGAACTCTCCGGCTTCCAGTCCGGCGATGACGCGATCCACGGCGGGGCGGACGCTGGCCGCGATTTCATCGGCGCCGAGTTCGGCGCGACGATCCCAGGCGTTGTCGATAAGGGACTGCAGTTCGGTGGCGGAAGCGATATTCATGCGATGGGGGAATCTTCGTCGTCGGAGTAGGTAAGTCGGCGGCAACCCGGATCCGATCGATCCGGGTCAAACGGCGTGTGGATCACACAGGCGCTGCGCTGTCGAGCGCGGCACGCAGCGCAATGCTCAGATCTTCGCATTGCGCGTCGTTCAACGGGCGATCGTCGGCGTCGGCGATCAGGAACAGATCCTCGGCGCGCTCGCCGAACGTGGCGATGCGCGCATCGTGCACGCGGACGCGCTGCTGACGCAGCACATGGGTCACGTCGGCGAGCAGTCCGGGGCGGTCGGTACAGATCAGGCTCATCCGCGTGCGCACGCCATCGAACGAAGGTTCCAGCCCGATGCGCGGCGCGATCCGGAAATGCTTGAGGTGCCGCGGCTGGGTGCGGCGCGAGGGCAGAAGACGGTCGAGATCGCCGGCCAGCGCGCGCTCCAGCGCCGCTTCGACGTATTCCACCGACAGCGCGTGCTGCGGGTCGCTCGGCAGGACGTGGAACGTATCGAAAATGCTGTGCTGCGGACCATCCAGCGCGCGGGCCTGCTGGATCGCGAAGCCCAGGCGGTCGAGGGTGATCACGATCGCCGCGAACAGTCCGTCGCGATCATGGGTATGCACGAAGACTTCGTAGCCGCCGGTTTCGCCGCGCAGCAGTCGCGCCCGCACCACGGTCGCGCCCGCCACTGCGCCGCGCAGCGCCGTGGCCTGCCACGCGATCTGGTCCGGGCGGCTGCGCAGGAAGTTCTCGCGCGGCATCCGTGCGAACAGCGCCTCGATGGTCATGGTGTCGAAGCCGTCGTCGATCAGCAGCACGCGCGCGGCGGCCTGGTTTTCGACGATGCGTTCCTCGGCGGCGACCGGATGTTCCAGGCCGCGACGCAGCGCGAACCGCGTGGCGGTGTGCAGATCGGCCAGCAACCGGTCTTTCCACGCATTCCACAGCTTGGGCGAGGTGCCGGCGATATCGGCGCAGGTCAGCAGATAGAGATGATCCAGACGCTGGCGGTCAGCGACTTCGCCGGCGAAACGATGGATCACGTCGGGATCGGTGATGTCCTGTTTCTGCGCGGTCACCGACATCAGCAGATGCTTGCGCACCAGCCATTCGATCAATGCGGTATCGGCTTCCGACAAGCCATGCGCAAGGCAGAATTCGCGCGCATCGACCGCGCCGAGTTCGGAATGATCGCCGCCGCGGCCCTTGCCGATGTCGTGGAACAGGCCCGCGAGCAGCAGCAGTTCCGGCTTGCGCAGCGACGGCCACACCGTGTGCGCGGTGGAGAAACGCTCGTCCGGCGTCGCGCTGGCGAAGATCGCGAGATTGCGCAGCACCGCCAGCGTGTGCTGATCCACGGTGTAGACATGGAACAGATCGAACTGCATGCGCCCGGACACCTGCGCGAACGCGGGAATCCAGCGCCCCAGCACGCCCAGCCGCGCCATGCGCTCCAGCACTTTTACCGGCTGCGGCCCGCGCAGCAGCTGCAGGAAGCGTTCGCGCAGTTCCTGCGGCGCGTCCTGGTACGCGGGAATCTTCACCAGGGTTTCGGCCAGCGCCCATGCGGTCATCGAATGCAGGCCGCGGCTTTCCGGATGCGCGGCCCAGGCGGCGAACAGCTCGAACGCCTGCGCCGCGCCCTGCTGCAGCCAGGCGCGGTCGCGCGCGGCGAGATAGCCGCGGCGCAGTTCGAAATGCGCGTCCAGCATCCGGACTTCACCCTCGCCTTCGAGTTGTTCCTCGAAACGCTGCAGCAGGCGGTCATTGATGCGCAGCACCCGGCCGGCGCTGCGGTAGAAGCCCTGCATCATCTGTTCGACCGCGAGATTGTCGGCGTCGTCGGTGTGGCCCAGACGCGCGGCGAGCAGTTTCTGGTAATCGAAACGCAGCCGTTCCTCGCGCCGCTTCGCGACCAGATGCAGGCCGAACCGCAGGCGGGTCAGCGCCTTGCGTTCGCGTTCGAGCGTGTCGAACTCGACCGCGCCGATCTGCCCGAACGCCAGCATCGATTCGAGATTGCCGCTGCCCAGCAGCCGCTGCGCCATCCAGCGCAGGGTCTGGATGTCGCGCAGGCCGCCGGGGCCGTCCTTCAGATTCGGTTCGAGATTGTCGGCGGTATCGCCGAACCGCGCATGCCGCTGCGCCTGTTCCGCGCGTTTGGCCTGGAAATACTCGCGCGCCGGCCAGATTTTTTCGGGGGCGACGGCGCCGCGCAGCGCGTCGGACGCGGCCGCGTCGGCCACCAGCGCGCGCGATTCGATCATCGCCGTCAGCGCAGTCTGATCGGCCGCGGCCTCGGTGCATTGCGCGGGCGAACGCACCGCCTGGCTGGCCTGCAGGCCAGCGTCCCACAGCAGCGCGAGGAATCGCGCCAAGGCATCGCGATGCGCCTGCTGCATCGCGTCGTCGGCCAGCACCAGCACATCGATATCGGATTGCGGAAACAATTCGCCGCGGCCGTAACCGCCGACCGCGAACAGCGCGAGCCCGGCCTCGCCCGGCAGGCACCGCATCCAGGCGGCGCGGATCAGACCATCGACCGCCGAAGCGCGCGAGGAAACAAGCGCATCCACATCGTCGCCGCGGTCGAAACGCGCCGCCAGATCGGCGTCGGCCTGCGCCAGCGCGGACCGCGTCGCGGCCGCCCATGCGGCATCGCCATCCGGGCCATCGGGCATCGAAGCAACGGAACCGCCGGCCGGGCTCGTGGGGACGGCGACAGGCATGGGCTCAGAGGTCGTTGTCGTCGCCGGGCAGGCGGGTGAGGATTTCGACGCCGGTCTCGGTCACGGTGACCGTATGTTCCCACTGCGCCGAGAGCTTGCGGTCCTTGGTGACCACGGTCCAGCCGTCGGGCATCAGCCGGGTATGACGGGCGCCCTCGTTGATCATCGGCTCGATGGTGAAGGTCATGCCCGGCTTCAACACCAGCCCCTCGCCCGGACGCCCGTAATGCAGCACCTGCGGGTCTTCGTGATAGATCCGGCCGATGCCGTGGCCGCAGTATTCGCGCACCACCGAGAAGCGTTCGCCCTCGGCGTAGGTCTGGATGGCGTGACCGATATCGCCCAGGGTCGCGCCCGGTTTGACCACGCGGATGCCGCGGAACATGGCCTCGCGGGTCGCTTCGACCAGGCGCTTCGCCATGACCGACGGCGTGCCGACGTAATACATGCGGCTGGTGTCGCCGTGCCAGCCGTCCTTGATGACGGTGACGTCGAT
>CALRWS020000071.1:0-7171 GCA_943371935.1 Chitinophaga pinensis
CAACGTCGGCGCCGGCACCATCACCTGCAATTACGACGGCGCCAACAAATCCACGACCACCATCGAGGACGGCGCCTTCATCGGCTCGAACGCGGCGCTGGTGGCGCCGGTGCGGATCGGCAAGGGCGCGACCATCGCCGCCGGTTCGGTGATCTCGAAGGAAGCGCCCGACGGCAAGCTCACCCTGGCGCGCGCGAAGCAGGTCACGCTCGACGGCTGGAAACGGCCGGTGAAAAAACCAAAGACCGATTCGCAGAGCGGCTCGTAGAGCGGCCTTCAGGCCGCTGCGCCCTTCAAATATCAATGCGAATCCATAGAGCAGCGGCCTGAAGGCCGCTCTACGGGCCGAGGTTCAGAAAGGTCATCGCGCCGGCAGGGTCATGCTGACCCACAGCCCGCCGCCCTCGCGGTTCTGCAGCGCGATATGGCCGCCGTGGGCTTCGATGATGTCGCGGGTCAGCGCGAGTCCCAGGCCGGTGCCGTGGCGCTTGGTCGAATAGAACGGAAGCAGCGCCTGCGCCAGCACCGCTTCGCTCATGCCGCTGCCGCGGTCGAGGATATCGATCCGCCAGTGTTCCGGCAGCTTGCGCAGCTGCAGTTGCACGTCTCCCGGCGCCGAGCCCGACTCGTGCGCGTTCTTCACCAGATTCAACAGCGCCTGTTCCATCTGCGCCGCGTCGAGATAGGCCACGCCGTCGTCGTGCTGTCCGCTCCAGGCGAACTCGACCTGACTGCGCAACTGGGCGAAGAAACGGCCCCATTGCACGGGTTCCAGCCGTGGCGCCGGCAGTTTCGCGAAGTGCGCGTAGTCGCGGATGAAGCCTTCGAGATGGCGCGCGCGTTCCTCGATCGTCGCCAGTGCGTTCGGCAGCCGTTCCAACTGTCCGCGGCGGAGCAGCTCCGCGCTGGAATACGCCAAGGATGCGATCGGCGCCAGCGAATTGTTCAACTCGTGGCTGATCACCCGGATCACCTTCTTCCAGGTTTGTACTTCCTGGCGCCGAAGCTCGGCCGTCAGCAGACGCAGAAGCACCAGCTCATGACTGCGGCCGTTGAGCCGGAACTCGCGGCGCGAGAGGTGGAAGATCTCTTCGTTGTCTTCGTTGCCGACCGCGAAGATGCCGTCGCCGCCGCGCTCGAACGCATCGCGCAGCGCTTGCGGCACGCGTTCGAGGATCAAGTTGAAGCTCTGGCCTTCCAGTCGCTGGCCTTCGCCGATCAGTTTCCGCGCAGCCATGTTCCCGAGCACTATGCGCTGCGAATCGTCGACCAGCACCATCGCCACCGGCGTGTTCTGGACCATGGTGTCGAGCAGCAGCTCGCGTTGTACCAATGACGTCCGCTGTTCGCGCAACGCATCGCCCAGGGCGTTGTGCGCGTTCACCAGTTCGATCAGGTCGCTGTACTTGTTCCAAGTGATGCCGAAGCTGAAATCGCCCTCCCGATAGCTGGCCACGGTGCCAGCCAGAGCACGGAACAACGCACGCATCGGTGAGATCATGTGCCAGATCAGTGTGCCCAGCAGCACGCTGCCGACGAGTGCAGACAGCGCCGCGGCCGCCCACTCCGGCAGCCAGCGCGTGAACAGGGTGGCCGACAGCGAGGTGAGCACCACGCACAGTGTGCCCAGCACGATGAGTCGGATCGTCAATGGCAGGCCGCGGAGGACGTGCATGTTCAATCAAACGTGGTTGAAGAAGCGCATCAGGATCGCTTCAGCTGCGCACGATGCCAAGGCGTTCGATCCGCCGGTACAGTGCCTGCCGCGACATGCCCAGATCGCCGGCGGCCTGCGCGAGCACGCCGCCGGCACGCGCGATCGCCGCTTCGATCGTAGCGCGGTCCGGTTCGCCGGTATCGGAAGCTGTAGGCGACTGTGGGATCGCCGTCGCAGGCAGGCCCAGATCGCCGACGCCGATCCGTGCGCCGCGCGACAGCAGCGCAGCGCGCTGCACGGTGTTGCGCAGCTCGCGTACATTGCCGGGCCAGCGATGCGCGACCAGCGCGCGCTCCGCGTCGCTGTCGAGCGATTTGTCGGCAGGCAGAAAGTGTTTCGCGAGGGGCAGGATGTCGTCCGGCCGCTGCATCAGCGCCGGCAGGCGCACTTCTACCGCATTCAATCGATAGAAGAGATCTTCGCGGAACTGGCCCGCGGCGATCAGCGCCGGCAGATCGGCGTTGGTCGCGCTGATCACGCGCACCTTCACCGCGCGCTCGCGGTTGCTGCCCAGGCGCTGGAACTGCCCGGTTTCCAGCACGCGCAGCAGTTTCACCTGGCCTGCCAGCGGCAGCGTGCCGATTTCGTCGAGGAACAGGGTTCCCCCATCGGCGGCTTCGAACTTGCCTTCGCGTGCGCGATTGGCGCCGGTGTAGGCACCGGCCTCGGCGCCGAACAATTCGGCCTCGATCAGATCCGCCGGCAGCGCGCCGCAGTTCAACGCGATGAATGGCCCGCTGCGCACCGAGGAATTCGCATGGACGATCTCGGCAAGCTTTTCCTTGCCGCTGCCGTTGGGCCCGGTGATCAGCACCGGAAGATCGGAGCGCGCGACCTGACAGGCGAGGGCGAGGGTGGATTCGGTCAACGGATCGGCATGCACGAAGCCGCGCAGCTCGTATTCGTCCAGCGCCGCGCGGCGCCGGCGATCGCCCGCGTCGCGTCGCGCAAGCTGCTGGCGCGTCTGCGACAGCTCCAGCAGGTTGTTGACCGAGACCATTAATTTGCGGTCATCCCACGGTTTGGCGAGATAATCGGCAGCGCCGGCCTTGACCAGTTCCACCGCTGCCTCCAGATGCGTCCACGCGGTGAGCAGGATCACCGGCAGATCCGGATGGTGCGCGCGGATCTCGCGGAACAGCGCAACGCCTTCCTCGCCGGAGGTGGTGTCGTCCTCGAAGTTCATGTCCTGCATCACCAGATCCACCGGCGACTGGCGCAATGCGATCAGACCGGCTTCCGGACTGGCGGCGACGCGGGTATCGATGTCGTGCAGCGCAAACAGCGTCTCCAAGGCGGTGGCGACAGCGGGGTTATCGTCGATGACAAGGATCGTGCTCATGTGCGAATCGTAACGCAGTAGAGTTCGATTGCGGGAGATGCTGCGGAGCCGTGATCGCACACGAGGTCGGTCATAACACAGCGATTCGCTTGAGCACCTGTGGCGTACTCCCAACGACGGATACAGCAACTGCAAACGTGGCCGATCATGTCGCGTCATAGGCAACAGTCTCGAATGGATGCCGGCATGCCCTTCCGGCAGGAATATCGCGCCCTGTCGCGATTCCAGGTCGAAGGCCGACATGTGTTGTTCGTGCCAGGATGCATGCGGAAGCGTGACTGGGAATCTGCATGCTTGACTTGACATCGACCCGGGGCCTCCCGAGCCCGGTCCGCTCAGCGGCACAACCAGTCGCAGTTCGTCTTCTGCCGCGGTTCTCTTCCTCGCGTCTTATACATCATGCTCGAAATGGCAGCCGCCCCGTCAACTCATGCCGATGCTCGGTGAAGAGCCATTGCGGGATATTCGGCACGAAACGAACCGCTCATGCGAGGCGAAACGGACTTGGGTGCGATCGCAGATTGGGGCCGGGATGCCTCGATTTCACCAGGCAGCTGCTCTTGATCGGAGTCAGCACGGTGGGCTTCGGGCAGATCAGGCAGCGGCGCCGGCTCGCGGTGGTCGAGTGATGCGCTGTGTTCTGCAGGCTTGGCTGAAAAAAAGTCAAGTCGTTGTTTTGTATGAATTTAATTTTCTGAAAAGAGTATCCGCAGGCTGTCCGGACGCGTCCGCGCGGACGCTCGCCGGGGCTTTCGCCGTTACACTACGCAGGCCCAATCAGAAGGTAACGAGTACATGTGCGGCATTGTCGGCGCGATCGCGAATCGCGATGTGGTACCGGTTCTCATCGAAGGTCTGAAGCGGCTCGAATATCGCGGTTACGACTCGGCGGGCATCGCCATCGTCGGCGACCAGGACATCCGCCGCGTGCGTCGCACCGGGCGCGTGGCGGAGATGGAAAGCGCGGCCGCCAGCGAGGCGTTCAGCGCCGACCTCGGCATCGGCCACACCCGCTGGGCCACCCACGGCGGCGTCACCGAGCACAACGCGCATCCGCACATCAGCCACGGCGTGGCGCTGGTGCACAACGGCATCATCGAGAACCACGAGCAGCAGCGCGAACGCCTGCGCGCGCTGGGCTACACCTTCGAATCTCAGACCGATACCGAAGTCATCGCCCATCTCATCCATCACTATCTGACCCTGGGCGACGACCTGCTGCATGCGCTGCAGCGCGTGGTGAAGGAGCTCGAAGGCGCCTACGCGCTGGCCGTGGTCAGCCGCAATGAACCCGAGCGCATGGTCTGCGCGCGCATGGGCTGCCCGCTGCTGATCGGCCTGGGCGAAGGCGAGAATTTCATCGCTTCCGACGTGTCCGCGATCATCCAGGCCACGCGCCGAGTGATCTTCCTCGAAGAAGGCGACACCGCCGAAGTGATGCGCACCGGCGTGCGCGTGTTCGACGCCACCGATACCGAAGTGCAGCGCGACGTACACGTGTCCGACGTGTCGCTGGCCTCGCTGGAACTCGGCCCGTACCGCCACTTCATGCAGAAGGAAATCCACGAGCAGCCGCGCGCGATCGCCGACACCATCGAGGCCATCATCGACCGCGGCAGCTTCACGCCGGAATTGTTCGGCAAGGGCGCCGAGGAAATCTTCCGCGACATCGAAGGCCTGCAGATCCTCGCCTGCGGCACCAGCTATTACGCCGGCCTGACCGCGCGCTATTGGTTCGAGGCCATCACCGGCCTGCCGTGCAACGTCGAGATCGCCAGCGAATACCGCTATCGCAAGGTCGTGGCCAACCCGCGCCAACTGATCGTCACCATCTCGCAGTCCGGCGAAACCCTGGACACGATGGAAGCGCTGAAATACGCGAAATCATTGGGCCACGATAAAACTCTGTCGATCTGCAACGTGCCCGAAAGCGCGATCCCCCGCGCCAGCAGACTCCTGTTCTACACGCGTGCAGGTGCCGAGATCGGCGTCGCCTCGACGAAGGCCTTCACCACGCAACTGGTTGCGCTGTTCGTGCTCACCGCCACGGTCGCGAAAGTGCAGGGCAAGCTGTCGGCGGAGCAGGAAGCCGAGTTGCTCGAAGCGTTGCGCCATTTGCCCGGCAGCGTGCAGCATGCGCTGAATCTGGAGCCGCAGATCGCGGTGTGGTCCGACCGCTTCGCGCCGAAGCAGCACGCGCTGTTCCTCGGTCGCGGCATCCACTACCCGATCGCGCTGGAAGGCGCCTTGAAGCTCAAGGAAATCTCCTACATCCATGCCGAAGCCTATCCTGCCGGCGAGCTGAAACACGGCCCGCTGGCGCTGGTGGATGCGGAGATGCCGGTGGTGGTGATCGCACCGAACGACACGCTGCTGGAAAAAGTGAAGTCGAACATCCAGGAAGTCCGCGCCCGCGGCGGCGAGATGTACGTCTTCGCCGACGCCGACAGCCACTTCACCGAATCCGAAGGCGTCCACGTCATCCGCACCCCGCGCCACGTCGGCCTGCTCTCGCCGATCGTGCATGCCATTCCCGTTCAGTTGCTGGCGTATCACGCGGCGCTGGCGCGCGGCACCGATGTGGACAAGCCGCGCAATCTGGCGAAGTCGGTGACGGTGGAGTAATCGCGGGTCGCTTCGTTATCGTCGCCCGCGAGGCGCGTGCGAACCGCGCGCCGACGTTCGATCCCGCTGACGGGTTGCCGAGTCGGGCGCTACCATCCGGTTATTGTCCCTGGATCGACCGCCCATGCCCTTCGTCCGCCGTATCAGCTTGCGCATCGCCATCGTTCTCTTCTTGGGCAGTGCGACCCACGCGCATGCGCGGGACGCTGCAGCGATGCGAGCTCTGCAGGACCACCAGCCGAAAATGGTCGAATGGCGGCGCGACATGCACCAGCATCCGGAATTGGGTACGCATGAAGTCCGCACCGCGAAGCTCGTTGCCGATCAGTTGCGGGCGTTGGGTCTGCAGCCGCGTACCGGGATCGCGTCCACCGGCGTCACTGCGATCCTTAAGGGCGGAAAGCCCGGGCCGCGCATCGCGATCCGCGCCGATATGGACGCGTTGCCGGTGACCGAGCAGACCGGTCTGCCGTTCGCATCGAAGGTCGTGAGCACCTATCGCGGCCAGCCGGTCGGGGTGATGCACGCCTGCGGTCACGATGCGCACGTGGCGATGCTGCTGGGCGTGGCGTCGGCGCTGGCGGCGGTGAAGGACGAACTGCCGGGCGAGGTGATGTTCGTGTTCCAGCCCGCCGAGGAAGGCCCGCCGGAAGCCGGGCAGGATTTCGGTGCGGCGTTGATGCTGAAGCAGGGGATTTTCTCGGAATTCAAGCCGCAGGCGGTGTTCGGTCTGCACGTCTGGGCAGGGCTGCCGGTCGGCAAGGTCGGCACGCGCAGCGGCGCGCTGATGGCGAGCGCGGACGAGTGGACGCTGACCGTGCGCGGCAAGCAGACGCATGGGTCGCGGCCGTGGGATGGCGTCGACCCGATCACCATCGGCGCGCAGATCCTGCTGGGCACGCAATCGATCATCGCGCGCCAGGTCAATATCGCGGCCACGCCGGTGGTGTTGACCGCCGGTCAATTTCAGAGCGGCGTGCGTTTCAACATCATTCCCGACGAAGCAAAGCTGGTGGGCACGCTGCGCACGTTCGATCCCGCGGTGCGCGAAGACGTGATCGCGCGTTTCCGGCGCACCGCCGAGGACTTCGCGCATGCCGGCGGGGGCAGCGCCGAGCTGCAGGTGGTCAACAACGCACCGGCCACGATCAACGATGCGACGCTGGCGCAACGCGGCCGCGCTTCACTGGTGCGCGCGCTGGGCGCGGATAACGTGGTGGAGATGCCGCTGGTGACCGTGGCCGAGGATTTCTCGCAGTATTCGACGGTGGCGCCGACGCTGTTCTTCTTCGTGGGCTCCACTGCGCCCGATATCGATCCGGCGAAAGCACCGATCAACCACTCGCCGCAGTTCCTGCTGGACGAGCAGTCGCTGCAGGTCGGCAGCCGCGCGATGCTGCAGGTGGCGCTGGATTATCTCGGGCAGAACGCGCCGTGAGCGGTCGAACCGCGGGGTCAGGTTCACTTCGGAAGAAGTGAGCCTGACC
>CALRWS020000072.1:0-5766 GCA_943371935.1 Chitinophaga pinensis
TCGCGCATGTCCTCTGAGATGCCCAGGCGCAGCGATCGACCATCGCGTCCCAGCTCCGACAGGCGGCCGCCGGCATCGGGCAGCGCCGACAGCCGAAGCGCCAGCGGCGGCTCCACCGGGGGCTCGGCATGGCCCGGCGACAGGGCATACAGACCCAGCAGGAACACCGCCACCATCGCGATGGAGCGTAACCAGTGCTGTGGGATGTCCCAGTGCGGGAACGCCATGGTCAAACGGTGATCACGACGGCCCGGATCGTCCTGATCCATGATGGCATCGTGGTGCCAGCGCAGCGCCGACACGCCGCGTCCACGCGGCCGATGCCCGATCCGCGCTGCGGACCTGATTGCATAACCACAGGCCGATCGGCCGTATCGCCCATCGCCCGCCCCCTTGGTGTCGATGTGGTCGCCATGAACGCGCCTCGATTCATCCGGTCCGGCGCCCCTTTTCGCCGGCCACAGTAACATCCCGCACCCACTTCAGGCACTTGCGGCGAAGCGATTCGCCCACTAGAACGCTCACCACCGGCCCGCCCGCGTCCCAAAGCGGCGCGCAACCTCTAAACTGGCGGTTTTCGCAGCCTGCATCGTCGATGACCCCGGAACACAGCACGGACACTCCCTCCACCGACGCCGTCGCCGAACGCCGTCAGGATTTCATTCGCCAGATCGTTCGCGACGACCTCGCCAGCGGCAGGCAGACCGCCGTCCGGACCCGCTTCCCGCCGGAGCCCAACGGCTACCTGCACCTGGGACACACCCGGGCGATCTGGACCGACTTCGGCATCGCCGAGGAATTCGGCGGCCGCTGCAACCTGCGTCTGGACGACACCAACCCGGCCCGCGAAGACCCCGAGTACGTCCGCGCCATCCAGGACGATGTACGCTGGCTCGGCTACGAGTGGGCGGAACTCCGTCACGCTTCCGATTATTTCCAGGTGTTCTATCTCGCCGCCGAGAAACTGATCCGCCAGGGCGATGCCTTCGTCTGCGACCTCAATGCAGATGACGTCCGTGCCTATCGCGGCTCGCTGCATGAAGCAGGCCGGGAATCCCCGTTCCGCAATCGCAGTGTCGAAGAGAATCTCGACCTGTTCCGGCGCATGCGTGCGGGCGAATTCCCCGATGGCGCGCGTACCCTGCGCGCGAAGATCGACATGGCCAGCGGCAACATCAATCTGCGCGACCCGGCGCTGTACCGGATCAAGCACGTCGAGCACCAGAACACCGGCAACGACTGGCCGATCTATCCGATGTACGACTACGCGCATTCGCTGAGCGACGCCGCTGAGGGCATCACCCATTCGCTGTGCACGCTGGAATTCGAGGATCACCGCCCGCTGTACGACTGGTGCGTGGACAAGGTGGGTCTGGCGGACCATCCCGAGCTGCTGGCATCGCTGACCGATCGCGGCCTGCCGTTCGAGGCCAGCAAGCCGCGGCAGATCGAGTTCTCGCGCTTGAACCTCAATTACACGGTGATGAGCAAGCGCAAGCTGATGACCCTGGTGGAAGAAAACCTGGTCGACGGCTGGGGCGACCCGCGCATGCCGACGCTGCAGGGTATCCGCCGCCGCGGCTATACCGCCGACGCGCTGAAACTGTTCGTCGCGCGCCTGGGCCTGTCGAAGCAGAATTCGCTGATCGATTACTCGGTGCTGGAAAACACCCTGCGCGAGGATCTCGACAGCCGCGCGCCGCGGCGCATGGCGGCGCTGGATCCGGTGAAGTTCGTACTCACCAATCTGCCCGAAGGCCACGAAGAACACCTCACGTTCTCGAACCACCCGAAGGACGAAGCCTTCGGCCAGCGCACGGTGCCGTTCGCCCGCGAACTGTGGATCGAGCGCGAAGACTTCGCCGAAGTCCCGCCCAAAGGCTGGAAGCGACTGATCCCCGGCGGCGAAGTGCGGCTGCGCGGCGCCGGCATCGCGCGCTGCGACGACGTGGTGAAGAACGACGCGGGCGAGATCATCGAACTGCGCGGCACGCTGGATCTGGAATCGCGCCCCGGCATGCCCGGCGCCGACCGCAAGATCAAGGGCACGATCCACTGGGTCAGCGCGCAGCACGCGGTGGCGGCGGAAGTACGGCTGTACGATCGCTTGTTCACCGTCGCCAACCCGGATACCGATGACGAAGGTAAAACCTACCGCGATTATCTGAATCCGGAATCGCGGCGCAGCGTGCGCGGTTATGTCGAACCGGCCGCCGCCGACGCCGCGCCCGAGCAGAGTTTCCAGTTCGAACGCATCGGCTATTTCGTCGCGGACCGTTTCGATCACCGCAGCGACGCGCCGGTGTTCAACCGCAGCGTGACCCTGCGCGACACTTGGGCCGCTAACGCTTGAGTCAAGCCGCTTGAGTCAAGCCGCTTGAGTCAGGCCGCTTGAGCCAGGCCGGTCGCGCGCCCGTGCGACCGGGATCCACTTCGAGGAGAACCGTCATGCGTCTACGTCACTTCGTGATCGCTACTCTGCTGCCAGTCGTTCTGCTGCTGGCCGGCTGCGCCGCGCCGACATCGTCGCAGAGCGCACCGGACACACCCACCGCGCAGCAGCGTCCTGTCGCCGTCGAACCCGCGCCCGTCGCGACGCCTGTCGCGCAAGCGCCCGCGGCGATGGAAACCGCACCCGCGCCGAAAGCGGCGGATGAACTGGGCCGCAGTTGCAACACCAACAGCGACTGCGCGGTGAAAGACGTCGGCAACTGCTGCGGTGCGTATCCGATGTGCGTCAACAAGGACACCAAGACCGATCCCGCCGCGGTCCGCGCCCAGTGCGAGCAAAAAGGCATGGCATCGATCTGCGGTTTCCAGGAAGTGAGCGGCTGCCAGTGTGTGAAGGGGCAGTGTGAGAACATCACCAGCGGCGCGGTGGCGATGTGATGAGGACGATGCCCTGATGCTCTACGCCCAAGTCCACCTCACCCTGCCCGCCTGGGTCCATGAGTTCGTCGACACCGCGCGCAGTTACGACAGCGACGCCGACAAGGTCGCGCTGGCGATCGCGCTGTCGGTGCGCAACGTGGAAGCCGACAGCGGCGGTCCGTTCGGCGCCGCGGTCTTCGGCGCCGACCACCGCATCGTCGCGGTCGGCGTGAACCGCGTGCTGCCGCACAGCTGCTCGGTCGCGCACGCGGAAATGATGGCCTACATGCTCGCGCAGCAGCGTACCCAGCGCGCGCGGCTCAACCGCGACGAACAGGACGCGCCCTGCGGCCCGATCGTGCTCGCCACCTCGTCGCAGCCCTGCTGCCAGTGCTACGGCGCGACGATCTGGGCCGGCATCGACCGCCTGCTGATCGGCGCGCGCGCCGAAGACGTGATGGCGCTGACCGAATTCGACGAAGGCCCGCTGCCGGCGGACTGGATCGGCGAGCTGGAACGACGCGGCATCGCGGTGACCCGCGACATCGAACGCGACGTCGCCTGCGACGCGCTGCGCGCCTACAGCGCGCGCGGCGGGTCGCGGTATTGAACGCACAAGGCCTCCTCTGCTACTGCCGCCCGGGCTTCGAGCCCGAGCTCGCCGCCGAACTGACCGAACGCGCCGCCGGGCGCGGACTCGGCGGCTATGCGCGCACCGAGCGCAACAGCGGCTACGCCGTGTTCCTCGGCGACGACGGCCAGGCGCTGACCCAGGCCCTGCCCTTCCGTGAGCTGATCTTCGCGCGCCAGAAACTGCAGCTGATCGCCGAGCTGCGCGATCTCGATCCGAAAGACCGGATCGCGCCGATGCTGGAGGCACTCGCCGGCATCGATATCGCGCGTTTCGGCACCATCGTCGTCGAACACCCCGATTCCGACGAAGCCAAACCGCTGGCCGGACTCGCGCGCAGCTTCGGCAATGCGCTGCGTCCGGCGCTGCGCAAGGCCGGGCTGCTCGCCGCGCAGGACAACCATCGCCTGCCGCGGCTGCACGTGTGTTTCGTCGACGGCGACCACGCCTTCCTCGCCGTCGGCGACCCGCACGACAGCGCGCCGTGGCCGCTGGGCATCCCGCGCCTGAAACTGCTGTCGGATGCGCCGTCGCGGTCCGCGTTGAAGCTCGAAGAAGCGCTGCTGGTGCTGCTGAGCGCCGACGAGCGCGAACGCCTGCTGCGCCCGGGCATGCGCGCGGCTGATCTGGGCGCCGCGCCCGGCGGCTGGACCTGGGTGCTCGCGCGCCAGAACCTGCAGGTGACCGCGGTCGACAACGGCCCGCTGCGCCAGCATGTGATCGACACCGGTCTGGTGCAGCATCTGCGCGCCGACGGGTTCTCGTGGCATCCGGCGAAACCGCTGGACTGGATGGTCTGCGACATGGTCGAACAGCCCAGCCGCGTCGCCGCGCGCATGGCCGAATGGTTCCGCGAAGGCTGGTGCCGGCACGCAGTCTTCAATCTGAAACTGCCGATGAAGAAGCGCTGGCAGGAAACCCGCCAGTGCCTCGAACGCTTCGAGGCCGAAGCCGGCCAGCCGCTGACCGTGCGCGCCCGCCAGCTGTATCACGATCGCGAGGAAATCACCGTCTTCGCCACCACCGACCTCCACCGCTGACGCCCGCCGCAATGAACATCGCCCCGCCAGGCCACCCCGCCATTCCCGACGACGTGCATGCCGAGATCATGCAGCGGCTCGCGCGCGCCGAAGAGCAGCACGGCGTGCGCATCCTGCTCGCGGTGGAATCCGGCAGCCGCGCTTGGGGCTTCGCCTCGCCCAACTCCGACTACGACGTGCGTTTCATCTATACGCACGCGCCGCGCTGGTACCAGGCGGTTGATCTGGAAGAGCGCCGCGACGTGATCGAGTACGCCATCGTCGACGACATCGACCTCAACGGCTGGGACCTGCGCAAGGCGCTGCGGCTGTTCTGGAAATCGAACCCGGCGTTCGTCGAATGGATCCAGTCGCCGATCCGCTACATCGAGCGCGGCGGCTTCGCCGAACAGGCTCGCGCCCTGCTGCCGTCGGTCTATTCGGTCGAGAGCGGCATGTATCACTACCGCAGCATGGCCAAGACCACCGAACGCGCCTATCTGCGCGCCGAGCAGGTGTCGCTGAAGAAGTATTTCTACGCGCTGCGGCCGCTGCTGTCGGTGCTGTGGCTCGAACGCTACGGCACCCCGGCGCCGATCGAATTCGACAGGCTGCTGCACCTGATCGACGACCGTCCCGCGCTGCGCGCGGACATCCACGCGCTGCTGGAACGCAAGCGCGGCGCGCCGGAAATGGGGCTGGGCGACCCGGTGCCGGGAATCAACGCCTTCGTCGAGCAGCAACTGGCGCGACTGGAAACGATGCACCCGGAAAGCACGCGACCGGCCGGTGCAGTGCAAGCGCTGAACACGCTGTTCCACGCGGTGCTGGACGAATCCGCCGCCTGAGCGCGTTCGCCCGCTTCCGGCGCGTCATCTCCGTCTGTTAAGTTGTCGACATGACCGTCGGCATCCTCCTCGTGACCCATCCTGGCATCGGCAACGCACTGGTCGAGGTGTCGACCCGGCTGTTGCGTCAGCTGCCGCTGAAGACCGAAGCGTTCGAGCTGGGGTTCGACGACGATCCCGACACCGCACTGCCGCTGGCCAGCGCCGCGCTGCGCCGGGTCGACGGCGGCGACGGGGTGCTGATCCTCACCGATCTCTACGGCGCTTCGCCCAGCAATCTCGCGTCGAAGCTCGCGCGGCTGGGCACGCCGGCGCGCCGCGTGGCCTCGTTGAACCTGCCGATGCTGCTGCGCGTCATGAACTATGCGGAGCTGCCGCTGGACGAACTGCCGGCGAT
>CALRWS020000073.1:0-5264 GCA_943371935.1 Chitinophaga pinensis
GCCTTCAGGCCGCTGCCTTTCCACGCGTGACGCAGCGGCCTGAAGGCCGCTCTACGGGCTGGTTAACGGTTCAATCCCCCAGCAGCGTCGCCTTCAGCGCCGCGTCGTCCGCCGCCAGCGCTTCGCCGTGCGCGGGTCGCGCCAGACACGCTGCCAGCGCGGGCGGGAGTGCGACCGGATGTCCCACCAGCGGTTCGACGATGCTGTCGAATTTCGCCGGATGCGCGGTCGCCACCACGGTCCACGGTCGCGTATCGCCCTGCGCGCGCAGCGTTTCGAGAACGTGCAGGCCGCAGGCGGTGTGCGGGCAGGGCACGATGCCGTGGCGTTCCGGCGCGGCCGCGATCGTTGCGCGGATGGTCGCGTCGTTCACTGCATGCGCCGACAGCGCCGCGCGCAGTGACGCATCGTCGCTGTGCCAGTGACGCAGGCGCTCGAAATTGCTCGGCGCACCGACGTCCATCGCGTTCGCCAGCGTGGCTTTGGTCGCCTCCGGCGCATAGTCGCCGCCGGAGAAATAACGCGGCAGCACGTCGTTGGCGTTGGTCGCCAGCACGATGTCGCCGATGGGCAAGCCCATCCGTTTCGCGACGAAGCCGGCCGCGGCATTGCCGAGATTGCCGGTGGGTACGATCAGGTTCAATGCCTCGCCGTGCAGTGCGTGAAATCCCAGCGCGGTATGCGCGTAGTAGGCGACCTGCGGCAGCAGCCGGCCGAGACTGATGCTGTTGGCCGAGGTCAGCGCCATGCGTTCGCGCAGATCGCGATCGGAAAGGGCAGCCTTCGCCATCCGCTGGCAATCGTCGAAACTGCCGTCGACGCGGAAGGTGCGGACGTTGTCGCCCCAGCACTCCAGTCCGTGCGCCTGTCGCGGCGACACGCGGCCGTCGGGATACAGGATCACCACCTCGAAGCCGGGGCGGCGATGGAACGCACCGGCCACCGCGGCGCCGGTGTCGCCCGAGGTCGCGACCAGGATGGTGGTGACCGGCGCGTGGTCGGCGCGCAGGCCGGCCAGCGCTTCGGCGAGAAAACGCGCGGCGTAGTCCTTGAATGCCGCGGTCGGGCCGTGGAAGAGTTCGAACAGCGAATCGCCGTCGCCGCGCATCGCCACCAGCGGCGCGTCGAAATCGTAGGCGCGCGTGCAGATCGCCGGCAGCGCATCGCGCAGCCGCGATCCGGCGAAGTAGGGCGCCAGCACGCGGGTCGCGGTGTCGGCGAGCGTCATCGAAGACGACCATTCGCCTTCGAACGCCGGAATCCGCGCCGGCACGTACAGCCCGCCGTCCGGCGCGAGGCCGGCGATCAAGGCATCGTCGATCGCGGTCGCCGGCGTGTTGCCGCGGGTGCTGATGAACTCGATGGTGATCAGGTCGAGGGTCGGCGTCATGACGGGATGACCTCCGCACGCGGTGCGGCCACCGGCGAGACGTAGGCGCGGGCGTCGTAGCCGGCCGCGGCGAACGCAGCGCGCATCGCCGGTGCGGCCGCTTCGGCTTTCGCTTTCGATGCGAACCACGCGAACACGCTGGGGCCGGCACCGGAGATGCTGGCGCCGAGCGCGTCGTGATCCAGCGCGGCCTGTTTCACCGCGGCGAAGCCCGGAATCAGCGCCGCGCGGCGCGGTTCCACCAGTACGTCGTTCAGACCTTCATGGATCATCCGCGCGTCGCCGCGCTGCAGGCCGGTGAGGAACAGCGCCAGATGCGTGGACTGCACGACGAACTGCGACAGCGGATAGGGATCGGCCAGTGCGGCGCGCGCGCGGCGGGTTTCCAGCACCTGATCCGGATGCGTCACCACGGCGTACAGCCAGCTGGGCACGGACAGCGGGATCATCCGGTCCTGCGTCGCCAGCACCACGCCGCCGAGCAGCATCGGCGCGACGTTGTCGCCATGCAGGCTGCCGCTGGCCACGGCTTCGCCCTGCAGCGCGAACGGATACAGCGCGTCGCGCGAGAGAGGCTCATCGAGGACCGCATTCGCGGCGATCAGCGCGGCGACGCAGGACGCCGCCGAACCGCCCAGGCCGGAACCCAGCGGAATGCCTTTCTCCAGTTCGATCTCGAACCCGTACGGCAGCGCCAGCGCTTCGCGCAGCGCGATCAGGGCGCGGCCGGCGGTGTTGCGTTCGGCATCGAGTGGGAGTGCGTCCGCCCCGACAACCGTGCCGCGGATCGCGCGGATGCGGACTTCAGGCGCGTCTATACGGCGGACGATGGCGATATCGCGCGGACCATCGATGGCGTGACCGAGCAGATCGAAGCCGACACCGATGTTGCCGACGCTCGCGGGCGCGAACGCGCGGGCTTCGTGGCGGTTCCCGGTATGCCGCTCCGATCCCTGCGCTGGTTCGGCGTCTGCCGGAAAGGAACTCATGCGCGGGCTCCGAGCGTGCGTGCGATCGCAAGGATATCGCCGAACACGCCGGCCGCGGTCACGTCGGCGCCGGCGCCCGGCCCCTGTACCACCAGCGGGTTGTGCGCATAGCGCCGGGTGCGGAACTGGATCAGGTTATCGGTAAGCCGGCTGTAGAGACTGGCGTGGCCGGGTTCGGGCATCGCCAGGCCGACGCGCGCGCCGCCGTCGGCGTCGAGCTGCGCCAGATAGCGCAGGCTGCGGCCCTGTGCGCGCGCCGCGTCCAGCCGCGCCTGCATCGGCGCGTCGAGCTCTTGCAGACGCGCAAGGAATTCGTCGCGCGACACCTGGCGCAACGCTTCGGGCACCAGACTCTCGATGTCGACATCGGCCAGCGACAGCGACGCGCCGGCTTCGCGGGCCAGGATCACCAGCTTGCGCGCGACATCGGTGCCGCTGAGATCGTCGCGCGGATCGGGCTCGGTATAGCCGAGCGCGCGCGCTTCGGCGACCAGTTCCGAGAACGGCGCGCTGCCGTCGTAGCGATTGAACAGCCATGCCAGCGTGCCCGACAGCACGCCTTCGATGCCGGTCAGCGCGTCGCCGGTGTCGAGGAGTGACCGCAGCGTCTGGATGACCGGCAGGCCGGCGCCCACGGTGGCTTCGTAGCGGAACAGCCCGCCGCGTTTCTCGGCGTCGCGGATCGCGCGGTAGCGCGCCCAGTCGCCGCTGCCGGCGTGTTTGCTGGGGGTGACTACATGGATGCCCATCGCCAGCCATTCCGGATAGCGCGCGGCGACCGCATCGCTGCCGCTGCAGTCGACGATCAGCGCGTGCGGCAGATGCTCGGCGCGGACGTGCGCGGCGAACCGGTCGAGATCGAGCGCTTCGGCGCTGTCTGCAGCCAGTGCATCGACCGCGGTGGCGGGATCGAGGCGCGCACCGTTCAGCACCATGCTGCGGCTGCTCGCCAGCGCGCGCAGGCGCAGGTCGAGACGATGCTCGATCTTCGATTCGTCGGCGAAACGCGGCAGCGCGTCCGCCAGCTGCGCGAGCAGGGCGCGACCGACGTTGCCGGGGCCGATCAGGCCCACCGACAGCGTGGCCGGCGACAGCCAGAACGCGCTGTGCGCAGCGCGCAGCGCGCGTACGGCATCGGCATCGGCGACCGCGACCGAGATGTTGCGCTCGCTCGCGCCCTGGGCGATCGCGCGGATGTTCACGCGCGCCCGCGCCAGACCTTCGAACAACCGTGCCGATACGCCGGGCATGCCGACCATGCCGTCGCCGACCGCGGCGAGTACGGCGATGCCGGACGTGGCGTCGATGCCTTCGACCTGGCCATTGGCGATGGCGTCCGCGAATGCGTCGCGAACCGCATCGCGCCCGCGTTCGGCCTGCGCGGCGGTCACCACGCAGCAGATCGAGTGTTCGCTGGAGCCCTGCGAAATCATGGTCACCGATACGCCGGCGGCGTGCAGTGCGGCGAACATGCGTTCGGCGGTACCGGGCACGCCGATCAGGCCGGCGCCGCTGAGTTCCAGCACCGCCATGTCGCGTACCACGCTGAGGCCCTTGAGCGGCGAATCGCTGACCGACAGAACATTGTCGGCGGCGATGCGCGTGCCCGGCGCGGCGGGATTGCGCGAATTGCGGATCAGGATCGGCAGGCCGGCCTGCATCGCCGGCGCCATCGTCTGCGGATGCAGCACTTTCGCGCCGAAATAGGCCAGTTCGCAGGCTTCGGCGTAGGACATCGACGGCAGGCACACCGCATCGGGTACCAGCCGCGGATCAGCGCTGAGCACGCCGTCGACATCGGTCCAGATGGTGAGCTCCTCCGCGCCGAACAGCACCGCGAAGATCGCGCCGGAATAATCGCTGCCGTTGCGGCCGAGCGTGGCGATGCGGCCCGCGCCGTCGCGCGCGGCGAAACCGGTGATGACGACGTCGCGCTGCGGATGGCGCGCGCGCCAGTCGGCGAAGCGTTCGCGCGACTGCGCCCAGTCGACGCCGACGCCGAGTTCGCCCGGATGCACCACCAGCACGTCGCGCGCGTCCAACTGCGCCCAGCCTGCCGCCTCGCCTCCGAGCGCGGCCTGCAGCAGCCGGGACGACCATACCTCGCCCAGTGATTGCACTGCAGCGAAATCGTGTGCAGGCAATGGAACCGATGTCTGCGCGCAGTCTTCGGCGATGCGCTGGAGCAGCGCGGACAGCGCGGCGAACTCGCCATCGAGCCACGCCTTCAATGCATGCTTGTCGTCGCTGTCGAGACGGTGGGCTGCGGCGAGATGTTTGTCGCGCAGCGTCGACCACGCGTCCTGCCAATCGTGCCCGGCGGCCGCTGACTGCACGAGCTCGGTCAGCGCATCGGTAACGCCCTGCATCGCCGAAACCACCACCGCTCGCGGCTCGGGCGCTGTCTGCAACAGATCGGCGACATGGCGATAACGGTCGGCATCGGCGACGCTGCTGCCGCCGAATTTATGCGCGCGATAAGCCGCATCCGCGCGATCCGCGGCACGGTCGTCGGCATTGCGGTGGTGTGGTGCGGGCGAATCCATGATGAGGCTCCGTTGGGGAGCCCCGCGGCCCTGGGTTCGCGGGCATTCGCCCCGCGACCCTGATGGGATGCGGGGCGAAGGTCGAAGGGGTTATTCCGTTTCGCTGCCGCAGCCCGCACCGCTGGTGGTGCCAGTACCGGTGCCAGTACCGGTGGTGGTTGCGATCATCGTGATCACAGCCGTCGTTCCGCGCGGAACGCGGATGAAGGAAGCGGCGATGGCGGTGCGGCGGTGCATGACATCAGGTGTAAACGATCCGTGGGCGGCGCGTCAAATGATTTTTCCAGGTACGGACATGACCTGCTTCGCAGAAGTATCCCGTAGAGCGGGCTTCAGCCC
>CALRWS020000074.1:0-4839 GCA_943371935.1 Chitinophaga pinensis
CCAGCCCTCCCCCGCATGCGGGGGAGGGAGATTCGCGCGCAGCGCGAATGGGAGGGGGGGAAGCAGCGGGCTGAAGCCCGCTCTACGGGAATACATGGAGCGGTTAACATGCCCATCCCTCCGATCCCGACGCCCGGCTCATGGACAAGGTCTTCATCGAAGCGCTCGAAATCGAGACGCTGATCGGCATCTACGACTGGGAGCGCCGCATCCGCCAGTCGCTGCTGTTCGATATCGAAATGGCGTTCGACAACCGCAAGCCGGCGGCGAGCGATGACATCGCCGACACCCTGAACTACAAAGCGGTGAGCAAGCGTCTGATCGAATACGTCTCGGCATCGTCGTTCGGTCTGGTCGAAACCCTGGCCGAACGCTGCGCCGAGATCATCCTGACCGAATTCGCGGTGTCGCACGTGCGCCTGAAGCTGAGCAAGCCCGGCGCGGTGCGCGGCGCGCGCGCGGTCGGCGTGATCATCGAACGCAGCCGCCCCTGAGGAACGCACCCATGGGCATGGCCCTCCTGAGTCTCGGCAGCAACCAGCAGCCGGAAGACAATCTGCGCTCGGCCTTCGACGCATTGCGCGAGCGTTTCGGCGAGATATCCGCGTCGGCGGTCTATCGCTTCCCGGCGGTCGGTTTCAGCGGCCCGGATTTCCTCAACGCCGGGGCGGCGATCGACAGCGATCTCGATCCGGTCGCGCTCAACGACTGGCTGCACGCGCTGGAAGACGCACACGGACGCGATCGCAGCGGCCCGCGTTTCGGCGACCGCACGCTGGACATCGATATCGTGTTCTACGACGACCTGGTGCTGGAGGGCCCCGACCATCTGCAACTGCCGCGCGACGAGCTGAAGCATGCGTTCGTGCTGATGCCGCTGGCGGAGATCGCGCCCGACTTTGTCGATCCGCTCAGCGGGCGGACGCTTGGCGACCTGTGGGCGGATTCGTCCGAGCGCGACGTGCCGTTCGTGGCGGTGTTCGATCCGAACGTCGGAAGGTGACGGATCGCACCTGCAGGAGGTGACTTCCAGCGCTTGCGGGGCGCAGGCATCCGCCCCACGATGACGCCTCCACACACCTGTCCGGGGAGGACGCAGGCGATGTTCGAGAAATTTTCGCGCAGTTGGGGGCTGGTCAAGGCCAGTGCGTCGGTGCTGCGCGCCGACAAGGAACTGATGCTGTTCCCGATCCTGTCCTCGCTGGCCACGCTGCTGGTGCTGGCGACCTTCGCGCTGCCGATCTTCGCGCTGAAACTGTTCGCCGACGGCTTCAATGTCTTCGGCGCGATCATCGGCTTCGTGTTCTATTTCTGCCAGTACAGCGTGATCATCTTCTTCAACAGTGCGCTGGTCGCCGCGGCGACGATCCGGCTGGAAGGCGGCGATCCGACCTTCTCCGACGGCATCCGCGCCGCGAAGGCCCGGCTGCCGGCGATCCTCGGCTATGCCGCGATCGCCGCCACCGTCGGCGTGCTGCTGCAGTCGCTGAAGAACCGCGACAACAACATCATCGTGCGCCTGATCGGCAGCGGCCTGGGCATGGCCTGGACGCTGGCGACCTTCCTGGTGGTGCCGGTGCTGGTCAATCGCAACGTCGGCCCGATCGACGCGCTGAAGGAAAGCGTCGCCCTGCTGAAGAAGACCTGGGGCGAGAACGCCATCGGCAACGTCGGCATCGGCGCGGCGTTCGGCCTGATCACCACGCTCGTCGTGCTGGTCGGCATCGCTGCGACGTTCCTCGCGTGGCAGGCGTCGTTGGGCCTGGCGATCGGCGTGGCGGTGGTGTTCGTAATCGGCGTGCTGGTGCTGGGCGTGACCCAGGCGGCGCTGAGCGGCATCTATTCCGCCGCGCTGTACCGGTATGCGGTGTCGCGCGAAACCCCGGTCGAATTCCGCGGCCTGTCGCTGGACACCGCGTTCGCGCCGAAGCGCTGAGCGCTTCATCCGTTCGTAGGGGGGCCTTCAGGCCCGAGCTTTACGGCCGGCCATTGAGCGTGTGGTCGGGGTTGCGAAGGTCAGAAGCTCGGGGCTGAAGCCCCTCCTACAAGGGCTGAAGCCCGCCCTGTGCCGGATCGATAAGCCGGCTCAGCCGTGCAGCAGCCGGCCGCCTTCCACCGGCAGCACATGGCCGGTGGTGTAGCCGGCGCCCTGCAGCAGCCACAGCACCGCGTCGGCGATGTCGTCTTCGCTGCCTGTGCGCGCCAGCGGCGTGCGCGCCAGCAACGCCGACTTCGCGGCTTCGGCCTTGCCTTCCTCCGGCCACAGGATCGCTCCGGGCGCGATCGCGTTGACCCGCACCTCCGGCGCCAGTTCCAGCGCCAGCGCGCGCGTGGCCGCCACCAGCGCGGCCTTGCTCATGCAGTACACGACGTGATCGCGCAGCGGGCGCTCGGCGTAGATATCGACCAGATTGACGATGGCGCCGCGCGCGGCCTTCAGGTGCGGCGCGGCGGCCTGGGCGAGGATCAGCGGCGCGCGGGCATTGATCAGGAACTGCGCGTCCCAGTCGGCCGGGGTGATGGTGCCCAGCGGCGTCGGCGAGAACGCCGAGGCATTGTTGACCAGTGCATCCAGCCGGCCGTAGCGGCCCAGCGTGTGCGCCACCAGTTCGGGCAGGCGGTCGTATTCGGCCAGATCGGCCTGCAGGGCGAATGCGCTGCCGGGACGCTCGGCCTCCAGCTGCGCGACCAGCGCGGCCATGTCCGCCGCGGAATGACGGTAATGCAGGGCGAGGTCGTAACCGGCCGCGTGCAGGCGGCGGGCGATGGCGGCGCCGAGGCGACGCGCGGCGCCGGTGACCAGGGCGATGGGGCGGGGTGAGGACATTCGGAGTTTCCGGGATCGATTCGGCTGCATTTGATCATAGTCAAAAGCCCGGGCCCGTCGTCGGCGCAAGCTCGCGCCAATCCAGACTGGAGTACCGCCATGCATCCCATCCTCTCCGAACTGTTCACCAAGCCGGTCGGTTGGATGACCCTCGGCGGCCTCGCTTTCATCGTCGGTCTTGGCTTCTACCTGTGGTGGTTCGCGCGCAGGGAGATCCGCAAGGAAACGCGCGACGAGTGAACCCGGCTTCCGGCATCGATCCCCGCGCTGCGGCCGAAGCGCCGCGGGCATCGGGATTCGTTATCCTGTGCGCCCATCGCACCAGAGCTGCCGCATGCAGTACGACGACGATCCCGACTCCGATGTCAGAGCGCACAGCGAGCGTCTGGCGTCGCTGATCCGGAATCAGATCGCGACCAACGGCGGGGCGCTTCCGTTCTGGCGGTTCATGGAGCTGGCGCTGTACGCGCCGGGACTAGGCTACTACAGCGCTGGCGCCACCAAACTGGGGCCCGGCGGCGATTTCGTCACCGCGCCGGAACTCGGCCCGCTGTTCGCCGAATGCGTGGCCGATGCGTTGGCGCCGGTGCTGCGTCCGCTCGGCGACGATGCGGTGTTCTTGGAGATCGGCGGCGGCACCGGCGCATTCGCCGAAGCCGCGATCGGACGCCTGCTCACCACCGGCGCCATGCCGGCGCGCTACGCGATTCTCGAACCCAGCGCCGATCTGCGCGAACGCCAGCGCGAGCGGCTGCAGGCGCGGCTGGCGCCGGAGATCTTTGCGCGCGTGGAATGGCTGCAGAGCCCGATCGACGAATCCTGGAATGGCGTGGTGTTCGCGAACGAAGTGATCGATGCGCTGCCGACCTCGCGCTTCGCGGTGCTCGAAGGCGAAATCTATGAGGAACACGTCGCGCTGGACGCGCACGACGCGTTCGTCCGTGTGGATCGTCCCGCGGACGCGCTGCTGAGCGCAGCGGTGCGTCATGTGGAACGCCAGTGCGAGCATCCGTTCCGCGATGGCTATCGCTCGGAAGTGCTGCCGCAGTTGCCGTACTGGCTGCAGGCGGTGATCGGCGGGCTCGATGCCGGCGCGCTGCTGCTGATCGATTATGGTTATCCGCGCCGCGAATATTACGACCCGCGCCGCGAGGATGGCACCCTGCGCGCGTTCCATCGCCATCGCATGACCGACAACGTCTTCGCCCGCGTGGGCCTGCAGGACGTCACCGTGTCGGTCGATTTCACCGCGCTTGCCGAAGCCTGCGCCGGTGCAGGGCTGGATTTCTCCGGCTATTGTTCGCAGGCGAGTTTCCTGATCGGCAACGGTCTCGACCAGCGTCTCGGCGATTACGAAAGCCAGACTGCCGACGAGGTCGCGCGCTACGCGTTCCGCCAGCAGGCGAAGAAACTCACGCTGCCCGGCGA
The DNA here is from genome assembly GCA_943371935.1 of Chitinophaga pinensis. Classification (GTDB taxonomy): domain Bacteria; phylum Pseudomonadota; class Gammaproteobacteria; order Xanthomonadales; family Xanthomonadaceae; genus Lysobacter_I. The sequence continues at coordinate 4,256 of CALRWS020000074.1, forward strand.
AATGGGCGAACGCTTCCAGGCGATCGGGTTCGCGCGCAAATCCAGCCTCGACCATGCCTTCCTGGTCGGCGACCTGAGTTTTCGTCTGTGAGCCGCCACACGTGAACATCGACAACAGAACGCGCGCGCCGCGCGTCGGCCGTTCGCTGAAACCCTTCCGCCGGCCGCTGCTGTGGTCCGCGCTGTGGTGCGTCGCGGTGGCGCTGGTGGTGGTGCTGTCGCTGGTCCCGGTGCCCGACCTCGGCCAATTGCCTTCCGGCACCGACAAGGTCGAGCACTTCCTCACCTATGCCGCGCTGGCCGCCGGTGCGGTACAGCTGTATCCGCGCTGGCGTTCGCTGCTCAGCGTGGGCGTTGCCCTGGTGCTGATGGGGATCGGTCTGGAATACGCGCAGGGCGCGCTGACCGAGTACCGGATGATGGACCGCGCGGACGCGCTTGCGAATACGCTGGGCGTGATCGCCGGCCTGGGCACGAAGCTCACGCCGTGGCGGGATCTGTTGTTGAGGCTCGATAACCGCTGAGGCGGATGTTCGCAACCTCTGTGTGGGAGCGACGCAAGTCGCGACGGGTAACAGCAGGTT
>CALRWS020000075.1:0-4763 GCA_943371935.1 Chitinophaga pinensis
GGGATGTTCGCGAAGAACCCCGGGTTTCGCGCTTTGCGCTCTACCCGGGCTACGAATGAAAAGGTGTCAGACGGCGACGGCGGCGACGGCCTTCTTCGCGCCGTCGTTGATGTCGTCGGCGGGGATGATCGCGAGGCCGGACGCCTTCAGCAGTTCCTTGCCTTTTTCGACGTTGGTGCCTTCCAGACGCACGATCACCGGCACCTTCACGTCGACTTCCTTCACCGCGGCGATGATGCCCTCGGCGATCATGTCGCAGCGGACGATGCCGCCGAAGATGTTGACGAAGATCGCCTTCACGTCGGGATCGCGCAGGATCAGCTTGAACGCCTCGGTCACGCGCTCCTTGTTGGCGCCGCCGCCGACATCGAGGAAGTTCGCCGGCTCGCCGCCGTTGAGCTTGATCACGTCCATCGTGGCCATCGCCAGGCCCGCGCCGTTGACCATGCAGGCGATATTGCCTTCCATGGTCACGTAGTTCAGATCGTGCTGGCTGGCGAGCACTTCGGTCTCGTCTTCCTGGCGGATGTCGCGCATCGCGGCCAGTTCCGGATGACGGAAGGTCGCGTTGTCGTCGGAATTGATCTTGCCGTCCAGCACCGCGAGGTCGCCGTTGGTGAGGATGGCCAGCGGGTTCAGCTCGACCAGCGCCAGATCCTTCTCGTTGAACAGCTTGTAGAGGCCCAGCATGATCTTGGTCAGCTGGCCCACCTGCTTGGCGTTGAGGCCCAGCGCGAAGCCCATGTCGCGGCACTGGTACGGCTGCAGGCCCTGCACGTAGTTCACGTCGAGGGTCTTGATCGCGTCGGGATTGTCCACCGCGGTCTTCTCGATCTCGACGCCGCCGTCGGCAGACGCGATGAAGGTCACCGCCTTGGTGGAACGGTCGACCAGCACCGACAGGTAAAGCTCCTGCGCGATGTCGGTGGCCTGGGTGATCAGCACGCTGTCGACCGGCAGGGCGACGCCGGCGGTCTGATAGGTGGTCATGCTGGTGCCCAGCATGCCCTTGGCGTAGGCGCGGACATCGTCATAGGTCTTGGCGAGCTTGACGCCGCCGGCCTTGCCGCGACCGCCGGCATGGATCTGGGCTTTCACCACCCAGAAATCGCCGCCGATGGCCTTGGCCGCGTCGACGGCCTCCTCCGGAGTGCGCGCGACGCGCCCGGCCGGGACTGCGATGCCGTAGTCGGCAAACAACTGCTTCGCCTGATATTCGTGGAAATTCATGTGGGTTCCATGCGGGAAAGACGTGTCGCACGCGGGTGCGGGGGTCGCGGGCGGGCCGGGCCGCCTATGGGACCGGTCCGGTGCGGACAGCGGGCTATTGTCGCCCATGCGTGGAGCGACAGCCAACCCGGGCCGGAATAGGCCCGGAACAGGGCCGGACATCGGGTCGGACGCCTATACTCGCCCCATCGCCAACCAGGACCCGGGTTTGAGCCCTTCCGCCACCGCCACCCAGCCGACCCAGGACTACCAGCGGCGCGAACTCTATCTGTTCGCGCTGTACCGTGTGCTTGAGGCGGGGGTGCTGGCACTGCTGGTGTTCGGCCCCATCGCGACGCTGCAGCCGCAGGCCGGCCATGAAGGACTGGTGGCGACGGTGGCGGCGGCCTATGTCGTCCTCGCGCTGATTCTGGTGTTCCACGCCCGCAAGGCGAAGAACGTGGTGATGCCGACCCTGATCGGTGTGGGCATCGACATCGTGATCGGCGCGCTGGTCGCGTATGCGGTGCCCACGGCGACCTCCGGCGTGGCCCTGATGCTGCTGTTCAACGTCGGCTCGGCATCGCTGCTGCTGTCGCTGCGCATGGGCCTGAGCGTGGCCGCCCTGGCCTCGGCAGGCCTCGCCGCCGGCTACCTTTGGACGCTCCTCGTCGAACAGCAGCAGCCGCGGCCGATCGCCGAACTGATGATGTTCACCGTGAGCTTCCTCGCCATCGCCACCCTGACCCATCAGTTGCGGGTCCAGATGCGCGCCACCGAGGCCCTGGCGGCGCGACGCGGCGCCGAAGCGGTGCGGCTGGCGGAAATCAACGAACTCATCATCCGCCGGATGCGCACCGGCGTACTGCTGGTGGACCGCGAGGCGCAGATCCGGCTGGCGAACGAAGCGGCGATGCTCCTGCTGGGCGAAGGCGCGGCCGGCAACCGCAGTCTTGCCGAGGCGGCGCCGGAACTGGCGCTGCGGCTCAGCGAATGGCTGCGCAACGGGCTGGGCAACGACTCTCCGCTGCGCCTGGGTGGCGACCAGTTCGAGGTGGTGCCGCGCTTCGCCCGGCTGCTGGCCAACAGCGACAACACCCTGATTTTCCTCGACGACACATCGCTGGTGTCGCGCCGCGCGGAATCGCTGACGCTCGCGGCGATGGGGCGGTTCTCGGCCAGCCTCGCGCACGAGATCCGCAATCCGCTGGCGGCGATCAGTTACGCCGCGCAGTTGCTGGAGGAGTCGCGCGAACTGCCCGACGTCGACCGCCGCATGGTACAGATCATCCATCAGCAGTGCATGCGCACCAACAGCATCGTCGAAAGCGTGCTGGGGCTGGCGCGGCGCGAACGCGCCACTGCCGAGCACATCGAACTGGTTTCGTTCCTGCGCAATTTCATCGAGGAATTCAAGCAGAGCGTGCCGGACGAGACCGACAACATCACGCTCGCCGCGCCGCAGCCGATGGTTCCGGCGCTGGTCGATCCGAAACACCTGCATCAGGTGCTCACCGCGATGGTGCAGAATGCGCGCCGTCACGGCCATCTGCCCGGCGAAGCGGCGCGGATCACACTGCATACCTACCGTCTGGACGACGCGCCGGTGATCGACGTGATCGATCGCGGCCCCGGCATTCCCGATGCGGTGGTGCCGCAGTTGTTCCGGCCGTTCTTCACCACATCGGAACACGGCACCGGCCTGGGCCTCTACATCGCCCGCGAACTGTGCCGCGCGAACGGCGCCTCGCTCGACCACGTGCCCCTGCCCGGCGGCGGCTGTTGCTTCCGGATCAGCATGCCCGGGCAGCACACGCTGCTGCCTGCCTGACTCCCGGTAAGGAGCCGGGTCGAAAGTCCGATTGAACGTCTCGATCGTATCGCCTGATCGGCTCTGCGGCTGTTACAACTGCCGCAAATGGACTAAAGTTGACGCAGGAGGGCAATATGGCTGAGCAACGCAGTGCGCTGATCGTCGACGACGAGCATGACATCCGTGAGCTTCTGGTGGTGACACTGGGGCGAATGGGGTTGCGCACCGACACGGCTCCCAATCTGGCAGTGGCACGCGAGATGCTGAGCACGGTCGCCTACGACCTGTGCCTGACCGACATGCGCCTGCCCGACGGTTCCGGGCTGGAGCTGGTCAGCGAGATCGCCACCCGCTTCCCGACCACGCCGGTCGCGGTCATCACCGCCTACGGCAATGTCGAAGCGGCGGTGGAAGCGCTGAAAAGCGGCGCCTTCGACTTCGTCACCAAACCGGTGGATCTCACCGTGCTGCGCGGCCTGGTCCGTCAGGCGCTGGATCTCAACACCCGCCGCCAGGCCAATCCGGAGGGCGCGACTCTGCTGCTGGGCGACTCGCCGGCGATGGTTGGCCTGCGCGATACCATCACCAAGGTCGCCCGCAGCCAGGCGCCGGTGCATATCAGCGGCGAATCCGGCACCGGCAAGGAACTGGTCGCCCGCACCATCCATGCGCAGGGCTCGCGCGCGGCCGGACCGTTCATCCCGGTCAACTGCGGCGCGATTCCTACCGAACTGATGGAAAGCGAGTTCTTCGGCCACAAGAAGGGCAGCTTCACCGGCGCGCATACCGAAAAACCCGGCCTCTTCCAGGCCGCGGACGGCGGCACCCTGTTCCTCGACGAAGTGGCCGAGCTGCCGCTGTCGATGCAGGTCAAACTGCTGCGGGCAATCCAGGAAAAGACGGTTCGCCCAGTCGGTGCCAACGCCGAGATTCCGGTCGACGTGCGCATCCTGTCGGCGACCCACAAGGATCTCGACGTCCTGGTCGCCGAAGCCAAATTCCGCCACGACCTGTTCTATCGCATCAACGTGATCGAACTGGACGTGCCCGCGCTGCGCGAGCGCACCGGCGACCTGCCGTTGCTCTCCGATGCCATCCTCAAACGCCTCGCCTACGCCATGAAGCGGCGCGCGCCCACCTTGTCGGCGGACGCGGTCGGCGCGCTCGAAATCTATCCGTTCCCGGGCAATGTCCGCGAACTGGAGAACATCCTCGAGCGCGCGCTGGCCATGGCCGACGACGAAATCATCGACGCCCGCGATCTGCGCCTGCCCAGCGCACCGCAGATTCCGGCCGCCGCTGCAGCCGCGCCGCAGGCCGCGATGCAACCGATCGCCGGAATGACGCCCGCGCCGCCGCAGGCCAATACACCTCCAGGCGCCGATCTGCGCGGCGGCAACCCGCGCGACACCGGCACCAGCGCCCTGCCCTCGTACATCGAGGAGATCGAACGCAACGCGATCCAGCAGGCGCTGCAGGAGCATCGGTACAACAAGACCAAGACCGCCGCAGCGCTGGGAATCACCTTCCGCGCGCTGCGTTACAAGCTCAAGAAGCTGGGGATCGAGTAACTTTCTTCACCCGGCCGGTCGCGTGCAGCCAGGCCGGAATATAGGCGCGGGCGGTCCAGTAGTACTCATTGCTCACCCGCACCGACGCGCCCTGCTCGCGCTCCAGCGCGATCGCCAGATCGCCCTTGTCCTGCCCGATCGCCCCCAGCAGCGCGATCACCAGCAGGTGA
>CALRWS020000076.1:0-4341 GCA_943371935.1 Chitinophaga pinensis
GTGTCCGACGGCTGGTCGATCGGGGTGCTGGTCAATGAAGTCAGCGCGCTGTACAGCGCGTACAGCCAGGGCCAGCCCGACCCGCTGCCCGAACTTCCGATCCAGTACGCGGACTACGCGGCCTGGCAGCAGCAGTGGCTGCAGGGCGAAGTCCTGGAGGAACAGCTCGGTTTCTGGCGCAAACATCTGATCGGAGCGCCGGCACTGCTGGAGCTGCCGACCGACCGACCGCGTCCGGCGATGCAGAGCTATGCGGGCGATCATGTCGACGTTCGGCTGACGGCGGAGCTGAGCGCATCGCTGCGATCGTTGTCGCAGCGTCACGGCACGACGCTGTTCATGACGCTGCTGGCGGGCTGGTCGGCGCTGTTGTCGCGACTGAGTGGTCAGGACGATGTGGTGATCGGCAGCCCGGTGGCGAACCGCCAGCGTGCGGAGATCGAGCCGCTGATCGGGTTCTTCGTGAACACGCTGGCGCTGCGGGTGGACCTGTCGTCGGACCCGAGCGTGGCGGAGCTGCTGGCGCAGATCAGGGAGACGACGCTGGGCGCATACGCGCACCAGGACCTGCCGTTCGAGCAGATCGTCGAAGCGGTGCAGCCCGAACGCAGCCTCAGCCACAGCCCGCTGTTCCAGGTCTCGATGGACCTGCAGAACACCCCGCAGGGCGAGCTTGTGCTGCCCGGACTGACGCTGGCGCTGCAGGAGACGCCAAGCACCACCGCGCAGTTCGATCTGACCCTGTCGTTGATCGAGGACGGAGAAACCCTCCGTGCGGTTCTGGTGTACGCCACGGATCTGTTTGACCGGGAGAGAATCGAGAGATTGGCAGGGCACCTGGATGTCCTGCTCCAGGCGTTCGTCTCGAACGTCGACCAGCGGGTAAGCGAGTTGCCGCTGCTGAGCGATGCCGAGCGATACCAGTTGCTGACAGAGTTCAATACGACGCAAACCGAGTATCCGCGCGGCGCCATGATGCATGGAATATTCGAAGCGCAGGCGGAGAAGCAGCCCGATGCGATTGCGCTCGTATGCGAAGGCCTGCAGCTGACCTATGGCGAGCTCAACCGTCGCGCGAACCAAGTGGCGCATCGCCTGATCGAGCTGGGCGTGAAGCCTGATGATCGGATAGCGCTGTGCACCGAGCGAAGCATCGCGATGGTGATCGGAATGCTCGGTGCCCTGAAAGCCGGTGGCGCCTACGTGCCTCTGGATCCGGCCTATCCGGCCGACCGGCTGGCGTACATGCTGGACGACAGCCGGCCGATCGCGTTGCTGACGCAGTCGAGCCTGCAGGACGTTGCGCCGCATGCACGCGCGAATGGTGCGGATCTTCCAGTCATCGTGCTCGATACGGCCCCACTGGCAGCGCTTCCGGATCACAATCCCATCGTGACGGGCCTGACGCCCCGGCATCTGGCATACGTGATCTATACCTCTGGCACGACCGGTCAGCCCAAGGGCGTGATGGTGGAGCACCGCAACCTGGTCAATTACGCGATCGATGCCGCGCGCTTGTTTGAATTGGTGCCTGGCGACCGCGTGCTTCAGCAGAACTCGCTGAACTTCGACATTTCGGTGGAGGAGATTTTCCCGGCTTTGTGTGTGGGCGCGAGTCTGGAGCCCACCACCAGCATCTTCGGCTCCGCGAGGTCGGACGACACCTCGTCGCCCAGCGTCGTGCATATGACGGCGGCGCACTGGCACACGTTGGTAACGGAATGGCAACGCGACCCGGAAAGGGCGCGCCACCATTGGGGGCGCCTGCGACTGTTCAACGTCACGGGAGATGCGCTGTCTACGCAGAAGCTGCAGGCATGGGACGCGATCAGACCGCCTTCGGTGAAGGTAGTGAACACGTATGGTCCCACCGAGACCACCGTCTCCTGCACGGCAGCCTATGTGCAGCACGATGCGCTCAATGCATCGATGGCCAGCGCAACGATCGGACGTCCGCTGGCCAACACGCAGATCTACATCCTGGATGGGCACCTGCAGCCGGTGCCGCTGGGCGTGGCCGGCGAGATCTACATCGGTGGCGACGGCGTATCGCGCGGTTACTTGAACAGGGAAGATCTGACCGCCGATCGTTTCGTCCGCGATCCGTTCAGTGCGGATCCTTCGGCCCGGATGTACAGGAGTGGGGACCGCGCCCGCTATCGCGAGGACGGCAATATCGAATACCTGGGTCGCAACGACTTCCAGGTGAAGGTGCGAGGGTTCCGCATCGAACTGGGTGAGATCGAAGCCAGGTTGTCGGCTTGCGCGGGCATCCGCGAATCGGTGGTGATCGCCCAACATGCCACTTCGGGCGAGAAGCGCCTGGTGGCGTACGTAGTGCCGCAGGAAAGCTCGCAGTGGTCGGTAGCGCAACTGCGTGAGCAACTGCTGCAGGAGCTGCCCGAGTACATGATTCCGAGCGCATTCGTCAGTCTGCCGGCATTGCCGCTGACGCCGAACGGGAAGCTCGATCGCAAGGCATTACCCGCACCTGATCCGGCGGCCATGGTGAGCCGGGAATTCGAGGCTCCTGTCGGTGACACCGAGAGCGCCATCGCCGCCATCTGGCGAGAGTTGCTGGGGCTGGATCGGGTCGGTCGCCGTGATCATTTCTTCGAGCTGGGCGGCCACTCGCTGCAGGTCATCAGTCTGATCGAACGCCTGCGCCGACATGGTCTGAGTGCGGATGTCCGCACAGTCTTCATGGCGCCAACCCTGCACGCGTTGGCAGCGGAACTGGATGCATCGAAGTCTGCCCGGCGTGTACGCGTGGCGCCGAACCTGATCACGCCGGCGTCGACATCCATCACGCCGGACCTTCTGCCATTGGTGCGCATGACCCAAGACGAGATCGACAACATCGTCGATGGCGTTCCCGGCGGCGTATCGAACATACAGGACATCTATCCGCTGGCGCCCTTGCAGGAAGGCATCCTCTTCCACCATCTGCTGGAAAGCGGGAGCGGCGGCGACACCTATCTGTTGTGTTCAGGTGTGGCATTCGACAGTCGAACCCGGCTGGATTCATTCCTGGATGCTCTGCAGAAGGTGATCGACCGCCACGATGTTCTGCGCAGCGCCGTGTACTGGCAGGACTTGAGCAAACCGGTACAGGTCGTGCTCAGACATGCCGTGCTGCCGATCACCGAATTGCACCTGTCGTCGAACGAGGATGGCATGACCCAATTGCTGGCTCAGACCGATCCGCGACGGGTCCGCCTGGACCTGCGGAAGGCGCCGGTCCTGGCTGCCTATATCGCTCGCGATCCGGAGTCGGACGAGTGGTTGCTGTCGCTGCTCAATCATCACATCGTGTGCGACCACATCGCACAGGATCTGATCCTGTCGGAAATTCAGGCGTTTCTGGAAGGACACGGCGATACTCTCCCGCCACCCATGCCTTACAGGGATTTCATCGCGCGAACCCTCGAAACCACGGAAATCGAGCACGAGGCTTACTTCCGCGAACAATTTGGAGACGTGGACGAGCCGACAGCGCCTTTCGGCGTACTGGACGTGCAGGCCGACGGCAGCGGCGATGTGGAGGAGGCGCATCTGCGGCTCAGCGATGCCTTGGCTCAGCGCATCCGCGAAAGCGCGCGGCGACAGGGCGTGCCCTCCGCAGTGCTGTTTCACGTGGCGTGGGCGCAGGTACTGGCGCAGTGCAGTGGCCGCGACGATGTGGTGTTCGGCACGGTCTTGTCGGGTCGCTTACAGGAAACCGAAAGCACCGAGCACGTCGTCGGCATGTTCATCAACACACTGCCGATCCGGGTTTCTCTCGGCGGTGTCGTCGCGGACGAAGCGGTGCGAGATACGCATCGTCGCTTTGCGCAGCTGCTTCGCCATGAACAGACGCCGCTGGCGCTGGCTCAACGATGCAGCGGCATTCAACCGCCGCTGCCCCTGTTCACTGCGTTGCTGAATTACCGCCACAATTTCGACGACGACAGCGCGCTTCCCCCCGCATGGACGGGGACGGGAATGCGGATGCTCAGCGAGAAAGTGCGCACGAACTATCCAGTGACGATGTCGGTGGATGATTTCGGGAGGGCATTTGCATTGGTAGTGCAGTGCGGCGCGGGTATCGATCCGGCACGTATGGTTCGCTACCTGGCGGCGGCTATCGACGCATTGGTGGGTGCTCTGGAGACGGATTCGAAGATTCCGGTCAGGAGTCTGGCGATCTTGCCGGCCGACGAACGCAGGCAGGTGTTGTACGACTTCAACGCGACGCAAGCGGCGTTTCCTGAGGAAGCGTTGATCCACACGGTGTTCGAGGCGCAGGCGGCGCTTCAGCCGGACGCGGATGCGGTGGAGTACGAAGGCGAGCGTCTGAGT
>CALRWS020000077.1:0-4223 GCA_943371935.1 Chitinophaga pinensis
TGCCCATCGCCGGCCCGTCAGGGACGCAGCCTCACCCCACCGGCTCAATCACCAGCCGCCCCGCATCCACCCGCACACGCACGCGCTGGCCGATGTCGAACCCCGCGCGCTGCAGCCACCGGCCGCTGAGGCGCAGCACCGGCGACCACTGCGTGCCCGTGCGGGAACCGTCGTGGCGCAGATCGCGCGCGGTGCCGAACACGGTGATGTGGCGTTGCGGATGGGCCTCGTCGGTCGAGGCATCGGAAGCGGGGCAGGCGGCCGGCGTGGCCGCTACGGAAGGCAACGGCGCAGCGCGCCGGCGGGTGGTCTTGGTCATATGAGTTTCCTAGCGTTTGAGTGTTCGAATTCGCCCTCTTGTTCAAGAGAGGGCGGCCGGGTGCTTGAACACGGTGCTAGGCCCGCCCGCAGGTTTCCCCGTGAGGGTCTTGTATCGCTGCGGACACCCGGCCATAGGTGAAACTTGCCCACCGCATGCACGTATGCAGAAACGATGGGCACAAAAAAACCGCCTGCCTGTCGGGTGCGGTATTCCGCCTAGCTAATGAAGGTGTGTTCAGCACCTGCGCCGACTGTAGGGCAGGGCGCGCAGAGGGTCAATCTGATCGTCCGCCGCAATCCCGCCCCTCATCCGTCGCTCCGCGCCACCCCGGATCAAGTCCGGGGCAGGCTCTTCTTCCCGCAGGCGCGGAGAAGGAGATCACCATCCCGTGCTCCGCTTTCCTTCTCCCCGTGCCACGCACGGGGAGAAGGTGGCCGCAGGCCGGATGAGGGGCGCTCTTGGTGTGACGCCACGCTGCAATCAGTTCTATCGACCCTGTCTTATCCGACAGCCCAGCCGCGCCAAATCACGCGCTCCGGTAACATCCCGGTCAGAAGAACAGGGGAAAGACAATGGCAGCAGCAGTGGGTGCATGGATTCAAAGGCGAAGAGGGTGCGGAGAACACCATGAGTGACCAGTTCTTCGAGAAACCGATTCTCAACTCTCCCTATGCCTACCCGACGCAACACTGGGAACTGGACGACACCGGGCAGCCGACCCAGCAGATCAAGCGTTCGCGCCGCAAAGCCGACTTCTTCACCCCCATCCCCAAGCCGCGCAAGCGCAAGGCCCAGCAGTCGCTTGCGTTCGACGAGGGCAAAGGCCTCTCAAACGAATCGCAGCAGTACGACCACGCCGGGATCATCACTTCGGTTCGCGAGGAGGTGGACCGTTGGCGGGCGCTGCCCAATCCGAACGACTGGCGCGTCACCCCCGAAACCGCGAGGCTGCTGCAGCACTGGCGCAATCATCCGTTCACCGGCATCCGCCCGTTCTTCTGTCAGATCGAAGCCGTCGAAACCGCCATCTGGATGACCGAGGTCGCGCCCAATGCAGGCAAGAGCGGTCAGCGCTTTATCGAACATCTGGCCAATGCCAATCTCAATGCCAATCCAGAACTGTCCCGTCTCGCATTGAAGCTGGCCACTGGCGCCGGCAAGACCACGGTGATGGCCATGCTCATCGCATGGCAGACCATCAACGCCGTCCGCCGGCCCAGCAGCAAACGATTCACCCGTGGGTTTCTCATCGTCGCGCCCGGCATCACCATCAAAGACCGCCTGCGCGTGCTGCAGCCCAACGACCCGGACAGTTACTACGCCAGTCGCGAACTGGTTCCCGGCGACATGCTGCCCGACCTGGAGCGGGCGAAGATCGTCATCACCAACTATCACGCCTTCAAATTGCGCGAACGCATGCCGCTGTCCAAAGGCGGGCGCCTGCTGTTGCAAGGACGAGGTGGCGATGCGCTCAACACATTGGAAACCGAGGGCCAGATGTTGCAGCGGGTGATGCCCGACCTCATGGGCATGCGCAATATTCTGGCGATCAATGACGAAGCGCATCACTGCTATCGCGAAAAACCCGGCGCCATCGAGGACGAAGACCTCAAGGGCGACGACCGCAAGGAAGCCGAAGAGAACAACGAAGCCGCGAGGCTCTGGATCTCCGGCCTGGAAGCGGTCAATCGCAAGCTGGGCGTCGCGCGCGTATTCGATCTGTCCGCCACCCCATTTTTCCTGCGCGGATCGGGCTACGCAGAAGGCGTGCTGTTCCCGTGGACGATGAGCGACTTCTCGCTGATGGACGCCATCGAATGCGGCATCGTCAAACTGCCGCGCGTGCCGATCGCCGACAACATCCCCGGCGTCGAGATGCCGATGTTCCGCAACCTTTGGGAACACATCCGCGCCAAGATGCCCAAAAAAGGCCGCGGCAAAGCCGAAGGGCTAAACCCGCTCGACCTGCCCACCCAACTGCAGACCGCGCTCGCGGCGCTGTACGGCCACTACGAAAAGACCTATGCGCTGTGGGCCGAGGCGAAAATCTCCGTGCCGCCGTGTTTCATTGTGGTCTGCAACAACACCTCCACGTCGAAGCTGGTCTACGACTACATCTCGGGATTCATGCAGCAACAGGCCGATGGCAATCCGCATCTGGTCGAAGGCCGCCTGCCGCTGTTCCGCAACTACGACGAGAACGGCGGCCCGCTTGGCCGCCCGCGCACCCTGCTGATCGACAGCACACAGCTCGAATCCGGCGATGCGCTGGACGACACCTTCCGGCAGATGGCGGGCCCGGAAATCGATCAGTTCAAGCGCGAAATCTACGAGCGCGGTGGCCGGCTTGCGGACGAACTTCGCGCCGGCAAGACCCTCGACGATGCCAGCATCCTGCGCGAAGTGATGAACACCGTCGGCAAGGCCGGCCGGCTCGGCGACTCCATCCGCTGCGTGGTCTCGGTGTCGATGCTCACCGAAGGCTGGGACGCCAGCACTGTCACCCATGTGCTGGGCGTGCGTGCGTTCGGCACGCAGCTGCTGTGCGAGCAGGTCATCGGCCGCGCTCTGCGCCGTCAATCCTACGAACTCAACGAAGACGGCCTGTTCAACGTCGAATACGCCGACGTGCTGGGCATCCCGTTCGACTTCAACGCCAAGCCGGTGGTCGCGCCGCCGCAGAAACCGCGCGAAACCATCCAGGTCAAGGCCGTGCGCCCAGATCGCGATTACCTCGAAATCCGTTTTCCGCGCGTGCAGGGCTACCGCGCCGATTTACCAGAGGAGCGTCTCAGCGCGAATTTCAACGACGACTCCACGCTCGAACTCACGCCCGAGCTGGTCGGCGCCACCGAGACCCGCAACGCCGGCATCATCGGCGAGACCGTCGATCTGAATCTCGTCCACACCGGCAACGTGCGGCCACTGCAGGTGGTGTATGAGCTCACCTCGCATCTGCTGCTCAGCAAATATCGCGATCCCGACGGCAATCCGCAGCTGCATCTGTTCGGCCAGCTCAAAAGCATCGTCCGCGAATGGCTGGATCACCATCTGGTGTGCAAAGGCGGCACCTATCCGGCGCAGCTCAAGTACAAGACCTTGGCCGACATGGCAGCCAATCGCATTGCCCACGCCATTACCCGTAAATCAGCGGACACCCGGCCGATCAAAGCCGTGCTCGATCCCTACAACACCACCGGCAGCACAACGCACGTCAATTTCAATACCTCGAAGACCGACCGCTACGACACCAGCGGCCCGCCGCCGAAGTGCCATCTCAACTGGGTCATCCTCGACAGCGACTGGGAGGGCGAGTTCTGCCGCGTCGCCGAGCAGCACCCGCGCGTGAAGGCCTACGTGAAAAACCACAGCCTTGGCTTTGAAGTGCCGTACCGCTACGGGTCGGAGATGCGCATCTATCGCCCGGACTTCATCGTCCGTGTGGACGATGGCCACGGCGACGACGACTTGCTGAACCTCGTCGTCGAAATCAAGGGCTATCGCCGCGAAGACGCCAAGGAGAAGAAATCGACGATGGACACCTACTGGATTCCCGGCGTAAACCATCTGGGCAGCCACGGGCGCTGGGCGTTCGCCGAATTCACCGATGTCTGGCAGATGCAGGCCGACTTCGCCAAGAAGATCGAGGCGGAGTTCGACCGGATGATCGTCGTAGCCACGCAGCCACAGCCGCAGAGGGACGCCGTATGAGAACCGATCTGGTGCACGCAATGACCGAGACCTTCGAGGGCCACGCGCAGCAGACCGACAGCGGCATCGAATTCTGGCTGGCGCGCGACCTGCAGCACTTGCTGGGGTACAGCAAATGGGACAACTTCCTGAATGTCGTCTCCAAGGCGAAAACCGCCTGTGAGGTGTCCGGACACCCGGTGGCGGACCA
>CALRWS020000078.1:0-3655 GCA_943371935.1 Chitinophaga pinensis
GCTGGTGTTCGTGCACTTCAGCGGCAACAATCTTTACGATGAACGTGTCTTTTCGCGCCATAGTCCTAACTTCACGATGGAAGCGGCGGGGGAGGCGGCGGAACTGCTGCGCGAGTATCGCGAACGGGTGTTCGCGAACGGCCATGCGGAGTACGCGAAGTTGCCGTATGCGTTCAGTTGGCACGGCGCATCGGGCGTGAACGAACATACGCCCGAGCCGAAGCCTTCCTTACCATCGTTATCGATCACCTCTCCCGCTGGGCAGGCGACACCGGCTTTTGCGGCTTCGTCGCGCGCGCGCCGATCGAATCGATTCGCAAACGTCTGGACGACACTACAGCGCGCACGCGCGCACGCAGGCGGCTGGGCTGCGATGGCTGCGAAGGTAGCATCGGTCTACCGGCGCGGCGGCTTGAAGCTCATGCGCGAGACCGCGCGCGAGCTCAATCGCATGCATGCAGTCGACACGCACGCCGGCAAGTCTTCCATGCCGATTGCTGCCGCCGCATTGTCGGTGCCGGAAGCCCGGACGGCCGATTTTCTCCCGGCGCCTGCCATGTCAGTGCTTGCGTCAACAACGCCCACACCGGCGGACATGGCGCCGGCCGTCGCACTCGAGTCGCTGCGTTCGCAGCTCGCCGCTGAAACCGAAGCGAAGTTGAATGCTGTCCGTGCTGAAGTCGCCGCGCAGTGGTCGCACCGGGTGGTCGCCGCGCGTGCGGAAACTGCCGCGCAATTATCTGCACAGGTGCGAGCGCTGCATTCGCAGATCGCCGCTCAATGGTCGGGCCAACTCATCGCGGCAGATGCTGCAGGCTGGTTGCCGCCGCCTGGGCCGGCCGCAGTCGCCGTAGGTGCGCAACCGCCTTCGGTCCATCGTCGGGATGCGGTGCCGGCCCGCGGGCGCATCCTGTTGATGTCGCACGACGCGCAGGCGCATGGCGCGCAGTATCTGGCGCTGAGCCTGCTTCGCGAATTCCTGCAGATCGGCATGGAGGTTGAAGTGCTGATGCAGGGACCGGGTTGGCTGGAGCCGCAATTCACGGCTTTGGCTCCGATGCACCGCCTCTACACGATGGATGGCGACGCGTTGCGCATGCTGGCATCGGATCTGCATTCGCGCGGTTATGTTCGCATGATCGCGAATACCACAGTCAGCGGCTGCGCGATAGCGCCCTTTCATGCCGTCGGAACGCGCATTGTCTCGCTGATACACGAATTGCCCGGCCTGATAGCGAGTTACGGGCTGCAGGATGCACTGGTGACCTTGGCCGAGGCCAGCGAGCGGATGGTAGTGCCGGCAACAGCCGTGCGCGACGGTCTTTTCTCGCAGCTCGGCGAGTCGTTTATCGCCCACAAGATAGTGATGCGCCCGCAGGGTCTGTATATGCGCAACCGCTTTCGCGGACTCGGCGACATGTCAGAGCCGCGTATACGGTTGCGGGACCGCCTCGGTATTTCGCGGAATGCTGCCATCGCTTTGTGCGTCGGTTACGCGGATCTGCGCAAGGGCGCTGATCTGCTCGCCGAGGCCGCATTATTGGCCTGTGACCGCAACCCCGATTTCCACGTCGTGTGGGTGGGGCATGCGGATGCCGCACTGCGCGCTTCGATAGAGGCGCAAATGACCGGAGCTGGCTTCGGCAACCGCTTCCACTTCGTCGGTCTCGATTTCGACACCGACGATTATTTTGCCGGCGCAGACGTGTATGCACTGACTTCCCGCGAGGACCCATTCCCCTCTGTGGTACTTGAAAGTCTCGCGGTGAATGTTCCCGTCGTCGCCTTCGCCGGCACTGGTGGCTGCGCTGACCTTGTGGACGGTCATTCGGGATTTTCCGTGCCCGCTTTCGATGTGGAGGCCTATGCCGAGGCGATGCTTCGCATCGTCGCGGACCGCGAATTGCGTACGCAGCTCGGTGCCGCGGGCCGCGAGCTGATCGATCGGCAGTTCGGGTTCCGACGCTATGCGCTTGATCTGTTGGCGATGGTAGGCCTGGATGTGGCTCAGGTTTCCGCTGTCGTGCCCAACTACAACTACGCGCGTTATTTGCCCGAACGCATCGATACGATTGCCCAACAGAGCCATGCGATGGCGGAGATCGTCGTGCTCGACGATGCCTCTACCGATGGCAGTGGCGAGGTCTTGAGACTGCAGAGGATGTATACGAATCCCGAGCCGGTGATCGTGCTTAACGACGGGAATTCCGGCTCGGTGTTCCGGCAATGGCTTGCTGGCGCGCGTCGCGCGTCCGGCGAGTTCGTATGGATCGCCGAGGCCGACGACGCTGCCGATCCCCGCCTGATCGAAGCTCTGCTGCCGGCGATGCGTGCTGATGCCGGCATCGTGATGGCCTACGCGCAGTCATCCCGCGTCGATGCCGCCGGCTACACGCTTGCGACCGACTATTTGGGCTACACCGACGATCTTTCTCCGACCCGTTGGCGTGCGCCCTTCACGGCCACCGGCCCGGAGGAGGTCGAGCAGGGGCTCGCGATCAAGAACACCATCCCGAACGTCAGCGCTGTGCTTTTCCGGCGCGAACCGCTGCTGGACGTGCTCGAACGGCATATCGATGAATTGGCCGAATACCGCATCGCCGGCGATTGGCTGGTCTATGTGCATCTTTTGCGCAACGGTCGCATCCATTTCGTGCCGGAGGTGCTCAATCGCCATCGATTCCACGGCAGCAGCGTGACCGGCACTCTGGCGGCGCAACGTCACTACGATGAGGTGGTCGCCGTGCAGGCGATCACGCAGCGGATCTATCCTGTCAGCGAATCCGTGCGCAGGGCGGCGGCGGCGTATGCCGGAAGCCTGCGTACGCATTTCGGACTGGATTGAGGTGATCGATATGAGAGCTGCTTCGGTTTGCCACGGTTATCCGCGCATCGCGCCACCCGGATGGAATTCGGTATGACGTCGCAACAGCCACCTGTTTTTTTCACCATATGCGCGAAGAATTTCCTCGCGTATGCGCGGACGTTGCATGCATCGGTGCGTGAGCATCATCCGGATGCCCGGTTCTATGTGGCGCTGTGCGACCGCATCGACGGGATGATCGATCCGGCAACGGAGCCGTTCGAGATCATCGAGCTGGAGCGCCTGGCGATCCCCGGCCTGGACGGAATGATCCAGCGCTACAACATCACCGAACTCAATACGGCGATCAAACCGTCGGTCTTCGAGTATCTGTTCGAGCGCGGCGAGCGACGCGTGGTGTATCTGGATCCGGACATTCTGGTGGTGTCGCCGTTGACCGATGTAGTGTCGCGTCTGGGCGTGGATGCGGACGCGATTTTGACGCCTCACGTGCTGGATCCGGCGGAAAACGTCGAGATCGACGACATCAAGATGCTTCAACTCGGTACCTTCAACCTTGGTTTCGTCGCGCTCAATGGCACCGAGCGTGTGCGCGAGATCGTGCGTTGGTGGGCGCGCCGGCTGGAGCACCAGTGTGTGATCGATGTGCCGAACGGTCTGTTCGTCGACCAGAAATGGGCGGACCTGCTACCTTCGTACATCTCGTCGACGCTGGTTCTGCATCATCCCGGCTACAACGTGGCCTATTGGAATCTGCCGCAGCGCCGGGTGACGCGCGAGGTTTCGGGTTGGAAGGTCAATGGTGCGCCGCTGGTGTTCGTGCACTTCAGC
>CALRWS020000079.1:0-3230 GCA_943371935.1 Chitinophaga pinensis
TGGTCGACCTGGGTTCCGGCAGCCAGCGCGAGGTGGACGACATGATGCTCACCCGCTACGCCTGCTATCTCATCGCCCAGAACGGCGACCCCAAGAAGCAGGAGATCGCGTTTGCCCAGACCTATTTCGCCATCCAGACCCGTCGCGCCGAATTGATCGAGCAGCGTCTGCTGGACGCCGAGCGGGTGTTCGCGCGCAAGAAGCTGACCGAAACCGAAAAGGAACTGTCGCAGGTCATCTACGAACAGACCGGCGGCAATCAGGACTTCGCCTTGATCCGCAGCAAGGGCGATCAGGCGCTGTTCGGAAAATCCACCCAGGCGATGAAAGCGAAGTGGAAAGTGCCCGACAGCCGGCCGCTGGCCGACTTCGCGCCAACCATTCTGCTCAAGGCCAAAGACTTCGCGGCGGAGATCACCATCTTCAACGCGCGTCAGCATGAAATGGACAGCGAGCGTGCTATCTCGCAGGAACACATCAGCAACAATCAGGCCGTGCGCAATACGTTGCTGGAACGCGGCATCCGCCCGGAAGCACTGCCGCCTGCGGAAGACGTGAGGAAGATCGAGCGCCGTCTCAGCGCCGAAGACAAGAAGTCGCTCAAGAACCCCGACGGACTCGATAACTGATATGGCCACCAAGAAAACCAAAACCCCGCTGGCGGTCGAAACCCTCAAACACGACGAGGCCACGCGCAAGAACATTCCGACGGCCGAATATCAGTCGGTGATGGCGCAGGACGACCAGCGTCCGGTGCGGGTGGAGTACGAACGTCGCAATCGCGATCTGGACCCGCAGCTGGTCTGGCGCGGCAAGGACGAGCAGGACTGGTCCAATCTCATCGTGCATGCCCCACCGCTGTACATCCAGGAGAAAGTCCACCCCAAGGTGCTGGTGGACGAGTTGAAGCGCGAGAGCGAGCGCCAGCGCGAGGCGAAAGAGCGCGGCGTCGGCGTGATCAAGGATCAGGTCGATCTGTTCGCCGATTTCAACGGCCTGCCCGACGACAACGCCAAGACCGAGTTCTACCAGCACGACGCGCATTGGGCCAATCGCATGATTCTGGGCGACAGCCTTGCGGTGATGGCCTCATTGGCCGAACGCGAAGGCCTGCGCGGCAAGGTGCAGTGCATCTATTTCGATCCGCCCTACGGTATCAAGTTCAACAGCAACTTCCAGTGGAGCACCACCAGTCGCGATGTGAAGGACGGGAACGCCGACCACATAACCCGCGAGCCGGAGCAGGTCAAGGCGTTTCGCGATACGTGGCGCGATGGCATTAATTCATATCTGACTTATCTGCGGGATCGACTGACGGTGGCGCGCGATCTACTGACCGAATCGGGTTCTATCTTCGTGCAGATTGGTGATGAAAATGTGCATCGCGTGCGTGCAGTTATGGATGAGGTGTTTGGGGATGAAAATTGCATCGCCCTGATCTCTTTCACGAAGACAACCTCGGCGACTAACGATTACCTTTCAGGCGTTGCGGACTATGTCGTTTGGTTCTGCAAAAGCAAGGAAGCATGTAAATACAGACAGATTTATCGGGAAAAATTGGCTGGAGGTGATGGCGCGGCTCACTACAACTCATTGGTTTTTCCTGATGGCTATAGGCGCGCTGCCAACGCCGATGAGAAGATCGGGCAGCTCGCAAATGGAGCTGTGCTTTTCACTGCCGACCAACTCCAGTCCGCTGGCATGGGTAGGGAAAAGGGCGAGGGTGCAGCGTCTTGGTTCAAGGTGGAATGCGAAGGTCGAACCTTCACGCCAACGATGCAAACAAGATGGAAGACTAGCGAGCCTGGCATGCTCCGTTTGGGTTATGCCTGCCGCCTGTTGCCGCAGAAAAATGCCCTGCGTTACTTGCGAAAAATCGACGACTTCGCTGCGTACGCTATCTCTAATGTATGGACGGATATCGGCGGGGCAGCAGACAAACGCTATGTCGTAGAAACCACTCCAAAGATTGTGGAACGCTGCCTCCTGATGGCCACCGACCCTGGAGACCTCGTGCTCGACCCCACCTGCGGCTCCGGTACCACCGCCTATGTCGCCGAACAATGGGGTCGCCGCTGGATTACCGTCGACACCTCGCGCGTGGCGCTGGCCTTGGCGCGTGCACGCGTCATGGGCGCACGTTACCCGTACTACCTGCTTGCAGACAGTCGCGAAGGCCAGATCAAGGAAGCCGAGGTTACGAGGAGCGCGCCGTCCAGCGCGCCCGTGCGCGGCAATGTCCGTCAGGGCTTCGTCTACGAGCGCGTGCCACATATCACCCTGAAGTCGATCGCCAACAACGCCGAGATCGACGTGATCTGGGATAAGCATCAGCAGGTGCTGGAGCCGCTGCGTCAGCAGTTGAACGCGGCGCTCAAGAAGACGTGGGAAGAATGGGAGGTACCGCGCGAGGTCGAGAGCAAGTGGCCGGATGCTGCGAAGACGCTGCAAGCGAGCTGGTGGCAGGCACGCATCGCCCGCCAGCGCGAGATCGATGCCTCCATCGCGGCCAAGGCCGAGTTCGAATATCTCTACGACAAACCTTACGACGACAGGAAGAAAGTGCGCGTGGCCGGCCCGTTCACAGTCGAAAGCCTGTCGCCGCACCGCGTGCTGGGCGTGGACGAGAACGACGAACTGATCGACGGCGTGCGCGATGCCCGCGGCGACTACGGCACCGTGCGCGATTTCGTGCAGATCATCCTCGACAACCTGCGCACCGCTGGCGTGCAGCAGGCGCACAAGACCGACAAGATCGACTTCACCGCGCTCACCCCATGGCCGGGATATCTCGTCTGCGCCGACGGCCGATACATTGAAGGCGACACCGAAAAACGCGCCGCCATCTTCATCGGCCCGGAGTTCGGTACCGTCTCCCGCCCCGACTTGGTCGCTGCCGCGCGCGAAGCCGGCGATGCAGGCTTCGACGTGCTGATCGCCTGCGCCTTCAACTACGACGCGCATTCCTCCGAGTTCGACAAACTCGGCCGCATCCCGGTGCTGAAGGCGCGCATGAACGCCGACCT
Source organism: Chitinophaga pinensis (assembly GCA_943371935.1). Taxonomy (GTDB): domain Bacteria; phylum Pseudomonadota; class Gammaproteobacteria; order Xanthomonadales; family Xanthomonadaceae; genus Lysobacter_I. The sequence continues at coordinate 3,027 of CALRWS020000079.1, forward strand.
GCACATGGCCGAAGACCTGAAGAACACCGGCAAAGGCAACCTGTTCGTGATCTTCGGCGAACCCGACATCGACATCCTCGACGCCGGCAACGGCCAGATCACGGTGAAGGTCAACGGTGTCGATGTCTTCCACCCCAACACCGGCGAAGTCCGCAGCGACGGCGCCGACGGCATCGCCTGCTGGTTCATCGACAGCGACTACAA
>CALRWS020000080.1:0-3146 GCA_943371935.1 Chitinophaga pinensis
CCCCGCCGGGGGCCAGCAGATGCCCGCCCAAGGTCAGGATCTGGGGCAGCGTGGCCAGGGCGCGGGCGGTGATCGCCGTGAACTCGCCCGGCCGGTGCAATGCCTCGATCCGCGATTCGGCCACTTCGGCGTTGGTCAGGCCAAGGTGACGGATGGCTTCGCGCATGAACCGGGCTTTCTTGCCGGCCGATTCCACCAGGGTGACGTGCAGGCCGGGGACCGCGATCGCCAGCGGGATGCCGGGCAGCCCCGCGCCGGTGCCGAGGTCGGCCAGGGTCGGCACATTGGCCACGAACGGCGCCATCGCCAGCGAGTCCAGCAGGTGCTTGGTCACCATCTCGCGCGGGTCGCGGATGGCAGTGAGATTGTAGGTGGCGTTCCAGCGCAGCAACAGCGTCAGATAGCGGGCCAGCGGCGCGGCCAGCGCAGGATCGAGCTGCAGCGCCTGCAGGCCGGCATCGAGGTCCGCGCGGGCGGCGATGGGGAGGTCGGGGGTGGTCATGCGCGGAATTATCGCCGAGAGCACGCACGAACACGGCGGGCGCTGGTGGATCGGCCGGTGGATCGACCTTGTAGAGCGGCCTTCAGGCCGCTGGAAGATCGCGGCGAACGATCCAGCGGCCTGAAGGCCGCTCTACGAGGGAATCTGCTTGCATGCCAGCGTTGCCAGATACCCCGGCACCGGCGTCCAGGCATGCAGCCGCCAGTCCTCCGGCGCGCCCAGCGCGGGATCGCAGGCCACCAGCCGCGGCGGGCCGTCGTCGTCCAGTGCGAACTGCAGCTTCTCCAACCCGAACGACAGTCCGCGGCCGTGGGCCTTCAGCACCGCCTCCTTCGCGCACCACAGCCGGGTGAAGCCGTGCTCCAGCTGCGCCGGGTCGTCGGCCATCGCGGCCAGCGCCGCGGTTTCGGCCGGGGTGAAGAACCGCCGCGCCAGCGCCAGCGCCCTGGGCCGCGGGCGCAGCCATTCGATATCGACGCCGACCCGCGCGCGCTCGGCGCAGACCGCGATCAGCCAGTCGCCGCTGTGGCTCCAGTTCAGATCGACCCGGTGCGCGCCGGCCTCCAGGAATGGCCGGCCGTGGCTGTCGCGGGCGATGGTCATCGCTGCGGGCGGCAGCGCCCACAGATCGCCCAGCCAGCCGCGGATGCGGCGCTCGGCATCGTCGCCGCGGCGATAGGGCCACCAGGCGCAGGACACCGGGCCGGGTGGCAAGGCGGCGAGCTGCGGCGGGTCGAATTCCAGACTGTTCACGAAGCGCGTCGGTTTGAGGCGGTCAGGCCGCCCAGCGTAAGCTAAGCCAGGGGCGGGCACCGATCGGTGCCTGGGCGTAACCAGCGGGAGACAAACAACGATATGTCGGCAGCGATCGAAACCACGGGCAGCGGGGCCATGCCCGACGCGCCATCGCCACGCTGGGTGGCGCTCGCCGAAGGCCCCGCCGGCCGCAGCTTCGCCTTCGATGGCCACGGTCACATCGCGCTCGATACCTTCCTCGCCGAAGTCCGCGGGGTCGCCGCCGGCCTGCCGCAGGCGGCTTTCGCGATCAATCTATGCGAAGACCGCTATCGCTTCCTGGTCGCGTTCTGCGCCGCCGCCGTGCGCGGCCAGATCAATCTGCTGCCGCCGTCGCGCACGCCGGCGGTGATCGAGGATGTGCGCCGTCAGTATCCCGACAGTTATTGCATCGCCGACGTGCGGCTGTCGCCTGCGCCGCCGCGGATGCATGCCCTGCCCGAGCGCCTGCCGCGGGAGCACGGTCCGGCGCTGGAGGTCGATGCCGGGGCGCTGGCGATGATCGGCTTCACCTCGGGCAGCACCGGCACGCCGAAATCCAACCCCAAGACCTGGGGCAGCCTGCGCACCAGCACCGCGCAGAACACCGCCGCGCTGCGCCACCTGTGGCCGGAGGCCGAGGTCCTGCCGATCGTCGCCACGGTGCCGCCGCAGCACATGTACGGCATGGAGCTGTCGGTACTGATGCCGCTGCTGGCATCGGCCGCCGTGCATGGCGGCCGCCCGTTCTTTCCCGAGGATGTCGCCCGCGCCCTCGGTCATGCGACCGCGCCGGCGCTGCTGGTCACCACGCCGGTGCATCTGCGCGCGCTGGTCGAATCGCGCATCGCGCTGCCGCCGCTGGCCGGCATCGTCACCGCCACCGCGCCGCTGCCGCAGGCGCTGGCCGCCGCCGCCGAGCAGACCTTCGGCTGCGAAGTGCGCGAAATGTTCGGTTCCACCGAAACCTGCGTCGTCGCCCATCGCCGCACCGCGCGGGACGATTTCTGGCAGTGCCTGCCCGGCGTGCAGCTGCAGCCGCAGCCCGATGGCACGCTGGTGATCGCGCCGCACTTGCCCGCGCCGGTGGCGCTGGCGGATCTGGTCGAACTGCGCGGCGAAGGCCGGTTCCAGCTGTGCGGACGGCAGTCGGACCTGCTGGAGATCGCCGGCAAGCGCGCCTCGCTGGGCGACCTCACCCGTCGCCTGTTGATGGTGCCGGGCGTGATCGACGGCGTGATGCTGCAGCTCGACGCCTGCGACGTGACCGGCGTGCGCCGGATCGCCGCGCTCGCGGTCGTCGCGCCGGGACTGGACGTCGCCGCGATCCTCGACGCCCTGCGTAACAGCGTCGACCCGATCTTCCTGCCGCGGCGGCTGCGCATCGTCGACGCCCTGCCCCGCAACGACACCGGCAAGCTGCCGCGCGAGGCGCTGCTGCGGTTGCTGGGATGACCCTGCGCGTGAGTCCGGACACGCTGCGCTATGATCGCGGCCGGCCGTATTTCCAGAGCGAGCACCCCACATGACAGGCGCAGGCGGCACTCCCGGCGGCATCGGACAATTCTTCATCGGCCTGATGTGCGCGGTGGCCGGCGGCTGGTTGCTGACCAACCAGGTGTCGGTCAGCTCCGGCGGCGGCTGGATGATCTACGGCTACAACGGCTTCGGCCTGTCGCTGATCCCCTTCATCCTCGGCACGGGCCTGATCTTCTTCAACGGCAAGTCGATCATGGGTTGGCTGCTGCTGGCCGCGGGTCTGGTGATCGTGTTCGTCGGCATCCTCGCCAACCTCAACATCTATTTCCGGCCGACCAGCCTGTTCAACACGCTGCTGATGCTGGCGTTGCTGGCCGGCGGCATCGGCGCG
>CALRWS020000081.1:0-3014 GCA_943371935.1 Chitinophaga pinensis
TCGATCCGGAACCCCCGGATCTTCACCTGGAAGTCGTTGCGGCCCAGATACTCGATGTTGCCGTCCGCCAGCCAGCGACCCAGGTCGCCGGTCCGGTACATCCGTGCCTCCGGTTCGTTCGAGAACGGATCCTTCACGAACCGCTCCGCTGTCAGCTCCGGACGGTTGAGATACCCGCGCGCCACACCCGCACCGCCGATGTGGATCTCCCCAGCCACCCCCACCGGCACCGGCTCGCCCTGCGCTCCGAGAATATAGATCCGAACGTTCCAGATTGGCGCGCCGATCGGGATCGACCTCTTTTCCTGGGAACGCTTGGCAAGATCGAACATCGTCGCGAACGTTGTGGTTTCGGTCGGTCCGTAGCCGTTGATCAGATGCTCCGGTGCGGCACCGCCGAGTAAACGATCCGCAGCCCGCGGATCCATCACGTCTCCGCCCGTGATCAGGTACTTCAGACCCGCAAAGGTCGGCGCCAGTGCGCCGGCGTACTCGTTGAACAGACCCGCCGTCAGCCATAGCGACGTGGTACCGCCGCTGACCAGGGCCTGGTTCAGCGCATGCGGCTCCATCACTACCGGCTGTGGGATGACCAGAAGCCGTGCGCCGTTGAGCAAGGCCGACCAGACCTCCCAGGTCGAAGCGTCGAAAGCAGGGTTCGAGCAATGCGCCACGCAGTCTTCCTGCGTGATCGGTACATGAGGGTTGCTCACCGCCAAGTTGGTGACACTGTGGTGCTCGACCATCACGCCCTTGGGCTGACCGGTCGAGCCCGAGGTATAGATGACGTAGGCCAGATGCCGCGCCGTCAGGCTCTCGATCGTCGGGTTGGATGCGTGATCGTCCGCCGATGACTCCCAGATATCTTCCAGCGCGATCGATGGCCGAACTTCCGATGCAAGGACCGGCAAGCTTTCGAGCAGGGCCGTCTGGGTCAGCACCGCAACCGGCGCGCTGTCGGCAAGCATGTACGCCAGACGATCGGCCGGGTACGACGGGTCCAGCGGCACGTAAGCACCGCCGGCCTTCAGGATCCCCAGCATGCCCGTCACCATTGCCGCGCTGCGCTCGGCGCAGATCGCAACGCGATCATCGGGCTTCACCCCCAGCGCGATCAGGCGATGGGCCACCCGGTTCGCGCGACGGTTCAGCACGTCGTAGCTCAACCGCTCCCCTTCGTACTCCAGCGCGGTCGCCTCCGGACGGCGCAGGACCTGTGCTTCGAACAGATCCTGAATCAACGCGGCGTGCGGGTAGTCCACCTGTGTCGAGTTGAAGCGCACCAACAGTTGTTCACGCTCGTCTTCCGGCAGGATCGAAAGCCCTTGCAGCGGCTGTCGTTCATCACTGTCCAGCGCGTGCAGCAATGCAACCATGGCGTTTTCGACATAGTTCGCCAGACGTGCCGCTCCCATACCGGGTACCGAAAAGACGGTCAGGCCAAATCCCTGCCCGAAATCATCCACGGAGACCGAGAGCGGATAATTCGTGCTCGCATGCCCGTCGACAACCCGCACGCCTTCCCATGCCGACAACAGTGCCGCCAGATCGTCCGGACTGCTGAGTTCATGACTGTGGCGATAGTTGAGCAACGTGGTGAACAACGGCAACGGCAGCCGCACGCCACTGCATCGCTGCGCCAGCGCCAACGACGCCTGTTCATGGTTCAACAAACCGCCCAGACGCTGCTGCGTTTCGCGAACCGCTTCACCCACACCCACGTGGGCCACCGGGATCCGGATCGGCAGGGTATTGATGAACATTCCGACGACTTGCTCGGCACTTCCCGCGTCCTGCAGGCGCCCCGACAGCACCGTGCCGAACACGACATCGCCGCGGCCGCTGCAGTGCGCCAGCACCTGAGCCCAGGCCACATGGAACAAGACCGCCGGCGTCACCGCATATTGCCGCGCACAGTCCCGGATACGCTGCGACAGCGCGTCTTCGAACCGCACGCGCGCCTCTTCGAACTGCCCGCTGTCAGCCTGTACATCCAGCACGCCGAAAGCGGCCGTCGGTTCGTCCACATCCCCTAGTTGCTCGCGGAAGTAAGCCTCGTGCTCGGCCTGCGAGGTCATCTGCGCCCGGGCGATGAAGTTGCGGTATGGCTTGGGTACCGGCAAGCGGTCGCCTTGGCCCTGGAGCAGCGCCTGGATCTCCGACAGGATGAATCCCTGCGCGATGTGATCGCACACCACGTGATGATTGACCAGGGCCAGCAACCACTCTCCGGTTTCCGGATCGAACGCGGTGCGCGCGGCCAGGATCGGCGCCCGCTGCAGGTCCATGCGCATCCGGCGCGGATCCGTGCGCGCAAGCAGTTGCGGCAGGACGGCTTCGTTCGCCGCCAATGCGGATTCATCGACCGCCAGCGTTGCCCGTCGATGCACCACCTGCACCGGTCGGCTCAAGTCCTGCCAATGAACGGCGGTACGCAGGATGTCGTGACGGTCGATCACCCGCTGCAGGGCATTGAGAAAACCATCCAGTCGACCGCGGTTGTCGAAAGCCAACACCGTGCGCAACACGTATGTGTCGCCGCCACTTTCGTTTTCCAGCAGGTGGTGGAACAGGATGCCTTCCTGCAGCGACACCAGCGGGTAGATGTCCTGGATATTCGACACGCCACCGGGCACGCGACGCACGATGGCGTCGATCTCCTGCTGATCCAGCGCCACCAGCGGCAGCAGGTCGGGCGTGATGGCTATCGTGTCCTCGTTGATCAGATTCGGAGCGATTTCAGGCTGTCCGCTGGCGGTGCCGTCGCCGGCCAGCGATGCTGCCAGCGCGCTCAAGGTGGGCGTCATGAAGACGGCACGCACATCCAGATCCAGGCCGGACTGACGCATCCGCTCGATCAAGCCGATCACCAGCAACGAATGCCCGCCCAGTTCGAAGAAGTGGTCGTGCCTGCCCACGCGCTCCAGACCCAGCAGCTCTTCCCAGATCGCCGCCATCGTCTGCTCGACCTCTCCGATCGGCGCTTCATACGTCCGACCCGCCACCGCACCGTG